>JAZKHQ010000085.1:0-5988 GCA_040385285.1 Pseudomonadota bacterium | reverse complement strand
ACCACCGCCGCCCCGCCGCGCTGGCGCCGGATCAGCTCGGCGATGGCGTAGACCTGGTCGGTGCTGAAGGCGACGATGGCGCTCCGCCGGGGCAGGCGCGTCAGCTTCTTGGACCCCGCATAGGTCAGCTGCGACAGGCGCGGCCGGGTCACGATCTCCACGTCGGGGATCAACGAGCGGACCAGAGGCGCTACGGTCCCGGCGCCGAGGAACATGGTCTCCAGCCTGCCCCTCGCGTGCAGCAGCCGTTGCGTGAAAACGTGGCCGCGCTCCGGATCGGCGACCAGCTGGATCTCATCGATGGCGAGGAATTCGACCGTCCGCTCCAGCGGCATGGCCTCGACGGTGCAGACCCAGAAATGCGGCCGGGCGGGGATGATCTTCTCCTCGCCGGTGACCAGCGCCACCGCCGCCGCGCCCCGCCGCTTGACGATCCGGTCATAGATCTCGCGCGCCAGCAGCCGCAGCGGCAGACCGATCATGCCCGAGGCGTGGCCCAGCATCCGTTCGACCGCCAGATGGGTCTTGCCGGTGTTTGTGGGACCCAGCACCGCGACGACGCGGGACGGGGCCTGACCTGTCGAACGGTCGGACATGATGGATAGAAGGTGGCGATTCGGCCGAAGTTCCTCAAGCGAAGCCGCGCTTCTGATCCGACGCGGCTTCGGCTAAGCCTTGGCCATGTCCCTGCGCCCCCTTTTCGTCACCCAGGTCTATGAAGCCAGCCTCGCCACAGGCGCGGGGTTCGAGGCGTTCAACGCGGAACTGGCGGACGCCTGCCGCATGCTGGCCGCCGAGGATCAGGCGGGACGCGTCTGGTGCCGCGAGCACGGGTATCGCGGCTACACCTCCTACGGCTCGCTGAACGACCTGCCGAACCGGATGCCCGAGTTCGCGGAGCTGAAGCGGCATCTGGACCGGCACGCGCTGGCCTATGCCAAGGCGCTGAACTTCGACCTGGCGAGGAAGCCACGGCTCGACAACCTGTGGGTCAACATCCTGAAGCCCGGCGGTGGGCATTCGGGCCATATCCACCCCCACGCCTTCCTGAGCGGCACGGTCTATGTCGAGGTCCCCGACGGCGCCTCGGCCCTGAAGCTTGAGGACCCGCGCCTGCCCATGATGATGGCCCGCCCGGCGGTGCATGCGGATGCATCCGAGGCCGAGAAGCCTTTCGTCTACCTCACCCCGCGCCCCGGCACGGTGCTGATGTGGGAAAGCTGGCTGCGCCACGAGGTGCCGCCCAACGCGGCAAAGGCGGAACGGATTTCGGTGAGCTTCAACTACGCCTGAGCGTCAGAGAGCGATCAGCGCGCCGACCGCGCGCCGGGCGGCCTTCCGGTCATTGTCGGACAACCGGCCGACGCGTTTCGCGATCAGGCGGTTGTCGAGGGTGAACAGCTTCAAACGCAGTACGCACGCCATCTTCAACCCGGCTGCCTGAAGATCATTCAGCGCGGTGTCGTCAGAGCGCAAGCCGCCGGCAGCCGTGGTGATCATGGCGAGCAGGGTCGTGCCGCCGGTCTCGTTCAGAGCCGTAGGCGAAATGACGAGCGCCGGGCGAGGCTTGGCGACGGGCAGATCACTGAACGGGAACGGGACGACGACGACGTCTCCGGGATCACAGATCATCGAAGGCCGCCGCGTCCTCGGCCGTTCCCCATTCCGAAAGCGTTGTTTCGAGGCCGCGCAGATAGGCGAAATCCATCGGCTCCGCGCGCGTGACGACGACACCTTCCGGGGTGACGCGATACGCGAGAGTGTCACCGGGACCGACCTTGAGAGCCTTCCGGACCTCGGCTGGCACCGTCGTTTGAGCCTTGGAAGTGATCTTGGCGAAGTGGACAGTCATGAGCCACCTTACTTCCTTACGGTAAGGAATTCCAGTCGCCTACGTTTGCAGTCCAGTAGCATCTCCTAGAGCTGATCCTTGCCAAGTCGGATCATCAAACGCCGGACGTAGTGAATGACAGCGGCGATCAGCCCGAAGCCAATGAATACGCAACCCCCGACGAGCAGGAGCATGTCCGTGTCGGCATGCCGGGGCAAAAGAAGTGCATTCAGAGCCATCAGGGCGCCAATCCCTGCCGCCACGGGTGGAAACCACAGCAGGAAGGTCAGAAAGGCACACCTGCGGAAGCGCCTATTCTTCGCCTCCGCCTTGGCCCAGAATTCAAGGGTCATCGCCGTTCTCGCGCCTCTTTCGCCGACTATGTTTGCCGAAATCGACGGCGGCGGCTACATCCCGCGCCAACCTCCCCCAACCGATCCGATCCAAGGGCGCACCGCACCTCATGGCGCAGCAATACATTTTCCAGATGCAGGGCCTGACCAAGGCCTTTCCCGGCGGCAAGAAGATCTTCGAGAACATCTGGCTGAGCTTCTACAACGACGCCAAGATCGGCGTCGTCGGCGTCAACGGCTCGGGCAAGTCGACCCTGCTGAAGATCATGGCCGGGCTGGACACCGAGTTCTCGGGCGAGGCCAAGGCCGCCGACGGGGTCAAGCGCGGTTACCTGGAACAGGAGCCGCACCTGGATGACAGCCTGAACGTGCGCGAGAACGTCGAGGCCTGGTGCGTCGAGAAGCAGTGGGTCAACCGCTTCAACGCCATCGCGATGGAGATGGCCGAGGAATATACCGACGAACTGATGGAGGAGATGACCGCCCTCCAGGAAAAGATCGACGCCGGCGACGTCTGGGACATCGACAGCCGCATCGAGATGGCGATGGACGCCCTGCGCTGCCCGCCCGACGACTGGGCGGTGACCAACCTGTCCGGCGGTGAGAAGCGCCGCGTGGCCCTGGCCCGGCTGCTGCTGTCGAAGCCCGACATGCTGCTGCTCGACGAACCGACCAACCACCTGGACGCCGAAAGCGTCGCCTGGCTGCAGCACCACCTCGAGGCCTTCCCGGGCTGCGTCATCCTGGTCACCCACGACCGCTACTTCCTGGATCTGGTGACCAAGTGGACGCTGGAGTTGGACCGCGGCAAGGGCCACCCGCACGAGGGCAACTACTCGTCCTGGCTGGAAGCCAAGCAGAAGCGCGTGGTGCAGGAGAACTCGGAATCCGAGGCTCGCCAGCGCGCCCTGACCCGCGAACTGGAATGGGTGCGGTCGGGCGCCAAGGCGCGGCAGGCTAAGTCCAAGGCCCGTCTGGCCGCCTATGAGCGGATGGTGGACGAGCAGGACCAGATGCGCGGCGCCCAGACCCACGCCGTGATCCAGATTCCGCCCGGCCCGCGCCTCGGCAACGTCGTGCTGGAGGTCGAGGGCCTGCAGAAGTCGTATGGCGACAAGCTGCTGTTCGACAACCTGACTTTCAAGCTGCCGCCCAACGGCATCGTCGGCGTCATCGGCCCCAACGGCGCCGGCAAGTCGACCATGTTCCGCATGATCACCGGCCAGGAAACGCCGGACGGCGGCTCAATCCGCGTCGGCGAGACGGTCAAGCTGGCCTATGTCGACCAGAGCCGCGATGCGCTCGACCCGAACAAGACCATCTGGGAAGAGATTTCCGGCGGCACCGACGTAATGATGGTCGGCAAGCGCGAGATCAACACCCGCGCCTATGTCGGCAGCTTCAACTTCAAGGGCGGCGACCAGCAGAAGAAGGTCGGCCAGCTGTCCGGCGGTGAGCGCAACCGCGTCCACCTGGCCAAGACCCTGGCCACCGGCGGCAACCTGATCCTGCTCGACGAACCGACCAACGACCTGGACATCGAGACCCTGCAGAACCTGGAAGAGGCCCTGGAGGAATTCGCCGGCTGCGCCGTGGTCATCTCCCACGACCGCTGGTTCCTGGACCGCCTGGCGACCCACATCCTGGCCTTCGAGGGCGACAGCCACGTCGAGTGGTTTGAGGGCAACTTCGAAGCCTACGAGGAAGACAAGAAGCGCCGCCTCGGCGCCGACAGTTTGATCCCGCATCGGATCAAGTTCCAGAAATTCGGGCGTTAAACCGGCGGCGGCGGCCCGGCCCGCCCTTGCCTCGCGCCAAGCCTTGCTGTCACTATTCCCTCCTTAGTGGGGGAGTAGCGCGCCATGCCGACCTATACGGGCACCAATGCGGCCGAGCAGATCACGGGCACCGACCAGAACGACGTGATCAACGGCCGGGGCGGCGATGATCAGATCGGCGGCTTCGGCGGCAACGACGTCATCCACGGCGATGACGGCAACGATCTGATCCACGGCGGCGACGGCAACGACACCATTTACGGGGACGCCGGAAACGACGGCCTCGCCGGGGGGTGGGGCATCGACTTCGTCTATGGCGGCGAAGGCAACGACCTGATCCTGGTCAATGCGAACGACCAGCTGTTCGGTGAAGGGGGAAACGACGTCTTCCAGATCGATGACCAGCTGGAAGGCGTGCTCGACAACACCTTGGTCGATGGCGGCTCCGGGTTCGACGTCCTGGACCTTCGCAGTCACAGCGGCCGGTTTCTTCTCGCCCTGGGCGACGCCACGGAAACGGGCATGCGGATCCGTAACGTGGAGCAGATCCGGTTCGGGTCCGGTGGCGCCGTGGTCTATTGCGGCTCCGGCGATGACTATCTGGTCGGCGACGTCAATGTCGGGGCGCTGGACCTTTATGGCGGCGGCGGGAACGACACCCTGGGCGGCTGGAATTCGTCGGACATCATCCGCGGCGGCGCGGGCGACGACATCATCCTCGGCACCCTCGGCGCTGACGATCTGGACGGTGGCGACGGCTACGACATCCTGGACTTCTCCGTCCTGATGGGGATCACCTCGATCCACATCGACCTCAGCATCACCGGGCGGCAGCAGACGGCGTATGGCGAACAGATCTTCGCCAATTTCGAGGAGGTGCGGGGCACTACGGGCGGCGATTTCCTGACCGGCGGAGCCGCGAACGAAACTCTCAACGGCGGCGACAACAACGATGTCATCGAGGGCGGCGGGGGCGACGACATCCTGATCGGCGGCGCGGGCGTCGACATCGTCAGCTACGCCCGCTCCCAGACCGGCGTGACCATCAATCTGGGCGTGGCCGTCCAGACAAACGGGGCCAACGGGACCGACACTCTCAGCGGGTTCGAGAACATCACCGGATCGGCCTTCGACGACCACCTGACCGGCGACGCGGGGGACAATGTCCTGAGGGGCGGTCTCGGCAATGATGTTCTGGAAGGCGGCGACGGCTTCGACACCGCCGTCTACGCCGAGGACGGCTATGACCTCGAGTATGACGGCGTGACCGTCACGGTGCGCGCGCGCTCAAACCCGTTCGGCGCGCTGGAAGGCGTCGACACCCTGACCGGCATCGAGGCGATCACCCTGGGGACCAGGACCATCCTGGTCGAGAACCTCGGCATGACGCTTCGCGGCGGCGCCGGGAACGACCATCTGACGGGCCGCGGCGGCCAGGACACCCTCTATGGCGGCGAGGGCGACGACCTGCTCGAGGGCGGCGGCGGGCCGCAAGACATCCTCTATGGCGAGGGCGGCAATGACCGGCTCATCGGCGGCGATGGAAACGACGTCCTCTACGGCGGCGACGGGGACGACATCCTCGACACGGGCGGCGGCACCAACCTGCTGGACGGCGGCGACGGCGACGACAGCCTCTATGTCCACCAGCAATATGACAATGTTCTGGGCGGAGCCGGGTTCGACACCATCTACGCCGACCTGTCCTATCGCCAGTATGTCGATGTCGAGCGGGTCGTTCTGGTGGGGTCAGCCGATCTGGACCTGACAGGACGCGATTTCGGCGTCACCACCAATGACATCCTCGTCGGCAACGCCGGCGCCAACCGCATCCGGGGTCTGGAAGGCGACGACACCCTTTCGGGCATGGCCGGCGCCGACGTGCTCGAGGGCGGCTATGGTCAGGACGCCCTGGACGGCGGCGCGGACAATGACGTGCTGTTCGGAGATACCGGCGACGACACCCTTTCGGGCGGCGACGACAACGACGTGCTGCTGGGGGGTGCGGGGAACGATGCGATCAGCG
>JAZKHQ010000084.1:0-17899 GCA_040385285.1 Pseudomonadota bacterium | reverse complement strand
TGCACCGCTATGCGGTCCAGATCACGGTCGCCGACGTCCGCGACGGCGCCTGCTCGTCCTCGACCCTGAAAGAGGCGGCTTCGTGGGGCAAGGTCCAGACCACCCACGAACAGATGGTCTTCGCCGAGGCCACCACCGTCGTGCCGCTGATCGGCTCCGACGCCTATCACCGCGGAACCTGGAAGAACCGTGACAAGCGCCGCTGGAACAAGCTGTTCGGGAAGTAGGCCTCGGGACATCGAAGAGAACGGAAGGGCCGGGAGCAATCCCGGCCCTTTTGTTTGGCGGAACCCTCTCGCACTCCCGCCGCTTTCCTTCCCGACCGAAGGAGCCGCCCATGACCGACCAGCCCCCTGAAGGCGAAGACGCACGCGAAGCCGAGGCCATGGGCGAGAAGCCTGATCTGGGCCACAAGCCCGACGCCCTGATCCAGGCGCTGGACGGCAGCGACTCGGGCTCCGACACCCGCGCGGGATCCCTGCGCGGCGGCTCGGCCTCGGGGTCCAGCGACGATCCCGATCAGGACACGATCAATGAATCCCTCGCCAGCGAGGGCATGGCCATGGCGGCGGCGGCTTCCACGCCCCGCGCCGATCCGGATCCGGTCAAGAACACCGGCGATCTGACCGGCCCCTCCGGCGACCCCGCCGAGGGCAAGCGCGACGGCGAAGATGACGACGTGGACGCCGCAACCGGCTGAACCTGCCTTGCTGACGCCGCATCCAGGCGCCACGGTGGCGTTTCGTTATTTGCGTCCAGGACGGATCAGAATGAAGCGCAGCATCGCGGCGATCGCCATGGCTTCGGCGGCCCTTGCCGCCTGTAGCCCCAAGGTTCCGGCCGAACCGGATGCGGCCGCCGCTGCCGAGCCGGCCGCCGCCGTCGCCGCTGCCGAAGCCACGCCCGCCGCTGACGCCGCCCCCGCCACGCCTGCAGCCAAGGGCGCGCCGGCCTACGCCGCCCTCTATCCCGGCGCCGAGGCCACGGCCCCCGCCACCGTCGCCGACGGTCCGGACGGGCCCGGCGGCATGGTCGAGTTCCGCACCGCCGCCACCCCCGACGCCGTGGTCGATTTCTACAAGCAGCGCGCCCAGGCCGCCGGTCTCGCCCCTGTCTCGGCCATGGATCAGGGCGAAACCCGCGCCTGGTCGGCCGCCAAAGCCGGCAGCGGCGCCAATGTGCAGGTCGTGGCCTCGCCCGACGGCGAAGGCGCCACCTCCGTGCAGCTGAGCTGGAGCGCCGGCCGCTGATGCGCCGCGCGGTCGTTCTGGCCGCGTCACTGATCCTGAGCGCCTGCGCCGACGGCCGCCCACCGATTCTGGTCCAGCCCTATCTGACGGCCGCCGAGATCGAGACCCTGTCGGCGTCAGCTGACGTCACGCCCTTTGACCGGCCCGCCATCGTCAGCGACGACCGCCGCTGGCTGGCCATGACCCATGCGGAGCTGCGTCCCTCCCTCGCCGCCGGCCTGTTCGACTGCGCGCTCGGCGCCCGTCTGTCCGGAGCGAAGACCCCCGCCCTGACCCGCATCTTCGCCCGGTTGCAGCGCGATCTGGATGCGGCAGGGCGTCGACGCCCCGCGCCCTCGGTCACAGCCCCCTGCACCCGCCCCAACTGGACCCCGACGCAGGGCTGGTCAGGCCGTCTGCCCGCGCTGGGCGTCGCCTATGCCGATGTCATGGCCCGTCTCGCGCCCGACCGCGCCGAGGAACTGGCGGCCACGGGCCGCGCCATCGCCGAAAGCGCAGTCCTCTGCGGCCTGTCGACGCCCGAGGACGCCGCCTCAGCCACCGCCCTCGCCCATGGCGTCGTGGCCGCCGTCATGCGCGCTCCCGCCTTCGCCGAGGACATGGCCGACGCCCAGGCCGAGATCGACGCCGTGCGCGCCTCAGGCCTTACCAGCCCTGCCTGCGCCGCGGAGCGTCTGGCGCTCAATCAGTAGGGTCGCGGGGCCGTCAACGCCCCGTACAGGTCCGTGCGCCGGTCGCGGAAGAAGCCCCAGGCCGCCCGGTGGCGATCAAGGAAGTCGCGGTCGAAGCTGTGCACCAGCGCCCCCTCCTCGCGGCCCAGGCTCTCGACCAGATCGCCCCGATGGTCGGCGATGAAGGAGTGGCCATAGAAGGTCTGGCCCGCCTCGGTCACCTGCTCATGGCCGATGCGGTTGGCCCCGACCACCGGCACGACGTTGGACACCGCGTGGCCCTGCATGGCCCGGCGCCATGGCTCGGCGGTGTCCAGCGTATCGTCATGCGGCTCGGTGCCGATGGCGGTCGGGTACATCAGCACCTCGGCGCCCATCAGCATCATCGCCCGCGCCGTCTCCGGGTACCACTGGTCCCAGCAGATGCCGACGCCGACCCGGCCGAAGCGGGTGTCCCAGACCTTGAAGCCCGTATCCCCTGGCCGGAAATAGTATTTCTCCTGATAGCCGGGCCCGTCGGGGATGTGGCTCTTGCGGTAGACGCCCATGGGCGATCCGTCCGCGTCCAGCATGACCAGTGAGTTGTAGTAGTGCGGGCCCTCGCGCTCGAAGATAGAGACCGGGATAGCCACCCCCAGTTCCTTCGCCACCTCCGCCATGGCGATCACCGCCGGATGCTCTCGCCACGGATACGCCGTGCCGAACCACTTCTCCTCCTGCGAAACGCAGAAATACGGGCCTTGGAACAGCTCCGATGGCAGGATCACCTGCGCGCCCTTCGACGCCGCGGCCCGAACAAGGTCCACGGTCTTGGCGATATTCGCGTCCATGCCCTCGCCGTAGGACGTCTGCAGGGCGGCGACGGTGATGTTGCGGGCCATCAGGCGGGCTCCTGCTGGGAGATGCAGTGGAAGGATCCGCCGCCCGACAGGATGGCGATGGACGGCAGGGGGATGATCTCGCGGTCCGGGAACACGGTGGCCAGCGCCTCGCACGCGAGCCTGGCCGCCCGGTCGTCCCCATAGGTCGGCACGATCACGGCGCTGTTGGCGATGAGAAAATTCATGTGACTGGCCGGCATGGGCTTCTCATCCTCGTCCGGCACGAAGCCCGGCGAGGGGATGCGCAACAGCTTCAGCAGACGGCCTTCGGCGTCCGTCATGGCCGACAGGTCGCGGGCCACGGCGTCATAGACATCGTCGTTCGGATCATTGCGGCCCCAGCCGATCGGGCAGGCCACCACCCCCGGCGCGACGAAGCGGGCCAGATTGTCCACGTGCCCGTCGGTGTGGTCGTTCAGGAGCCCGTCCCCTAGCCAGAGCACCTTACGGGCGTACAGCGACCCCTGAAGCGCGGCCTCGGCCTTCACCTCGGTCCAGCCTTCGTTGCGGTTGGGGTTCAGCAGGCACTGGCGCGTGGTCAGGATGGTCCCGGCCCCGTCGTGATCCAGCGCGCCTCCTTCGAGGATGAAGTCGTTGCGGTCCAGCGGCACGCCGGACGCCGCGCCGATCTGGGCCGCGACCGTGTCGTCATGCTCCAGTTTGTACTTCCCGCCCCAGCCGTTGAAGCGGAAGGCGGCGGCGCGCGCGGAGCCCGCCCCGAAGATCGGCCCGGTGTCCCTCAGCCAGATGTCGCCGAACCGGCCGTCGATGATCTCGACCCCATCCACGCCATCAAAGCGGGCCCGGGCGTCAGCCAGGGCCTCCGGCTTGCCGACCATCAGTTTCACCTGCTCACGGCCCGGTCCGGCCAGGGCGCGGACCAGCGCCTCGATCTCAGCCTGCGCCGGTTCGAGATTGTCTTCCCATAGCTCGCCGTGGCTGGGCCAGCCGACCCACATCGCGCGGTGCGGCGACCATTCGGCGGGGATGGGCGTGGTCATGGGCGAAAACGGTCCTTCGAGGGCAGCCGCGCCAGATAGACATGCGCGGCCCCAAGTTCAACGCATGCCCTCAAGCAGCGAGGGCCCGCGGGCCGAACGCCAGGGCCGGAAACAAGCAAAGGGCGGCCCCTTTCGGAGCCGCCCTCGCCGTCTTCAGAGTGGATCGGTTCTTAGAAGAACTCGGTCCGCAGGGTCAGCATGGCCGTGCGCGGGGCGCCCAGCTGGAACACGCCGGTGCCGGTCGTGTTCGTCGAGATGTCACCCAGGTAGTATTCGTCGAACAGGTTGGTGACGTTCAGTTGCAGCCACCAATCCGGCGCACGCAGCGCGTTCAGGGTGTAGCGCACGTCCAGGTCCCACACTTCGTACGAAGGCGCGATTTCCGTGTTCACGTCGTTGGTGAAGCGGTCGTCGACCCACTTGCCTTGCAGGCCGAAGTCGAAGTCGCCGGCCTTCCAGTCCATGCGCATGGCGTACTGCCACTTGGGCGTCTCGACCAGTTCGTTGCCCTTGGTGGCCAGGAACACCGGCAGACCGCCCGACAGACCGTTCGGCAGGTCTTCCTGCAGTTCGCTGTTGGTGTAGGTCACCGAACCGTAGATCGAGAAGTCTTCGAACGGCGAGAAACCGACCTGGCCGTCGAAGCCTTGCAGGATGACCTCACCCACGTTGCGGGTCAGGAACAGGCCGGCCGCTTCATCGAAGGTGCGGACGATGCGGTTGTCGTAGTCCGTGCGCCACAAGGCGACCGAGGCGATCAAGCCCGCCGACTGGTAGCGATAGCCCAGGTCGTAGGACTTGGTGGTTTCCGGTTCCGGGTTCGGAATGACCTGATCGTACAGGTCGTCCGTGCGCGGAGCCGAGAAGCCCTCGGCGTAGCTGGCGTACAGCGACTGGTTTTCAGCGAAGCTCCAGGTCGCGCCCAGGTTCGGCAGAACCGCGTCGTAGTCCTTTTCGAACGAACGCGGCGCGCCGTATTCGGCTGAGGTCGACGTGTTGAACGGACCCGAGTTCGGGAACGTCACCAGACCGTCCAGGTCAGCGTCGGTGCCGGTCTGCGTGGTGCAGAAGGCGTTGAAGGTGTCGCGCTGGTAGCAGTAGTTGTTCAGTTCACGGTGGAAGAACGGCGCGCGAACGCCCAGGTTCAGCTTGACCGTGTCGTCGATGAACGAGCCGCGGTATTCCAGGGCGATCTGGTTCAGCACGGCATGCGACAGACGGTCACGACGGCGCAGGATGGTGCCGTCCGGCAGGACCACCGGGCGACCGTCACGGCCGCCGAACACGTTCTCCGGGGCGCCGTTGTCTTCAAAGCGGCCGACCTGGCCAGTCTGACGGTGACGACCGAAGTCATAGGTGTAGGCGGCGCGCAGGGATTGCTTGTCGTCCATGCGCCAGATCAGCGAGCTGGTCACGCCGTAGCGGTGCGTGTTGGTGGTGTTCGGCGTGTACAGCAGCACCGAGTCCAGGATGTCGCCGTCGTCGTTCAGGTCGACGCCCGCGGCGCCGGAGTTGCCGCGCAGTTGCAGGGCGGTTTCCGAGAACAGCTGGCGGCCGCCGCCGTTGGCCAGGACGTACTGGAACGACGGATCGACAGTCAGGGTCAGGCTGTCCGACAGGGTGAAGCGCGACGAACCGCGGACGTTGCCGGTGTTCGAAGGGTTGATGCTGTTCAGGTAGTTGCCGCAGTTGCGGTCGACCTGGGCGCCGGCGCCGCCGACGGTGCCGCGGTTGCCCGGATCGTTGACCGAGCCGTCCGGATTGAAGGTGGCGCAGCTGGTGGCGGTGACGATGTTCGGCGCCGTGCCGGCGTTGTACTGGGCCAGGTTCACGCGGTTGGTGAAGGCGTTGCGGTTGCGGTTGTAGTGGCCGGTCAGCGAGATGAAGTCGCCGTTGTCGCCGATCGCCTGATAGAGGCGGCCGTTATACTGGGTCTTCTTGACGCCGCCCGGATCCTTGAAGTGATCGTAGGTGGTGGTCGAGTACGAGAACCAGCTCTCGGTGCCCCAGGGGCCGATGGCGCCCATGTCGACCAGCGCGAACACGCGCTGATAGTTCTCTTCACCGAACGAGGGCTGGAAGATGATGCCGAACTCGTCGCGGGTGCGGCGGCTGTTGTAGTTGACGGTGCCGCCGGTGGCCGAGGCCGTCGGGCTGTCCACGTCGGTGGTGCCCAGGTTGACCGTGGCGCGCTCGATCAGTTCCGGGTCCAGCTGCTGGTTGGAATAGATGGCGTAGTTGCCGGTGTCGTTCAGCGGGATGCCGTCCTGCGTCAGCGAGATGCGCGCCGAGTCGAAGCCGCGGATGGTGATGTCGCCGCCGGCCGAGCCGAACGCGTCGACGTTGGTGAAGTTGACGCCGGGGACCAGGTTGATCGAGCTCAGGATGGTCTGACCGGCCGACTGGGTCGAGATGTACTCTTCCGTCACCGTGGCGCGCGACTTGCCGGCGTTCTCAGCGACGATCGCGCCGTCCATCGACAGCGGACCACGACGGCCAGTGACGACGACTTCGTCGACGGTGCTCTCGTTTTCGAAGGTGGTGCTCCCGGTCGACTGCGCCGAGGCGGCGCCGGCGGCCAGGAAGCCGGTGAAGAGGGCGGTGGTCGCCCAGAACACGCGTTTGCGGTTCGTCATAGCTTATCCCCGATGTGAAAGGCGCCCGGCCCCGACGGCAGGCGTTTACCCGTCAAAATCTGGCTCCCTCTAGGCTCCGCATCAGAAGCTGGGACGACAGACATATGACAGTGACATGACAGCGGTCAGGGGTGGCGTTCGCGCCACACCATGCTGCATTGCACAATACGAGGCTCTGGATCAGCCCCACACGGCGCTCAGACGGGCGCCGCGACCGCAAAAACGGCTGTAGCCGCCATATCGGACCGGATTACGGCGCGCGAAATCCTGGTGATAAGCCTCGGCCGGCCAGAAGCGCGCCGCATCCCGGACCTGCGTCACGAAGCGGTCCGCGCCTATGACCGCTGCGGCGGCCCGGCGCGAGGCGTCGGCCGCGGGCCGTTGAGCCGCTGTGGCGAAGACTGCGGTTCCGTAGGATGCGCCCCGGTCGCAGAACTGACCCCGTGCGTCGGTCGGATCGATAGTGCGCCAGAAACGGTCCACCAGCTGCCGATAACTGATCCGCGCCGGATCGAAGGTCACCTGCACGGCCTCCAGATGTCCCGTGCCGCCGGCCACGACCTGTTCATAGGTCGGATTCGCGGTGCGCCCGCCGGCGAAGCCCGATACGGCGGCCGTCACGCCGGGCATGGCCTCGAAATTGTGCTCGACCGACCAGAAGCAGCCGCCGGCGAACACCGCCGTCTCGCGCCGTCCGCTGTCGGTTTGGGGCGGAGCCGCAGGCTCGCCCGCCGCGCCGACGTCGCCGCATGCCGCGGCGGCCAGCAGGGTCAGGACGATCAGGATGCGGCGATGGGTCATGGCGGTCTCCAACAAGCCCCGTTCCCCTATACGATAAGAGGCCGCGCGCGGTTTCAGTCAGGATCAGCCGCCGTCACCGCGCGAACCACTGCCTCGGCCGTGGCCCGCGTCATGCGCGGACTGTCGAAACTGCCGTTGATCTGGGTGCGGGCCATCACCTGGGCCCGGAACCTGCGGAACAGATCGGGATCCGGCGGTGATGGATCACTCCAGAAGGCGTCCAGCGGCTTCTGGTCCGACAGCCCCTCGAAATTGAACAGCGCCCGGCCCTTGGCCTTGACCGGCGTGCCGAAGCCCAGGGCGGAGAAGGCCGCGCTGGAGTTATTGACCACCAGCCCTCGCGACGCCTTGCACAGCCGCGCCAGGCTGCCGCCGTCGATGAACCGCACCCGCCCGCTCACCCCGTGGGCGTGCGCTGCCTGCGCCGTCAGCATCTCCAGGTCGATCAGCCCCGGATCCAGAGGATGATTCTTGACCACCAGGTCCACATCGGGCGGCGCGTGGCGGCAGAAGCTGTGCATCACGGCCTCCAGGAAAGCCGCATTGTCCGGAAGGGGCGAATGACGCAGCAGCTGGCTGTCTCCGTCCCTTTGCAGGCAGACTAGGAAATAGGGCTGTGCCGCCTCGATCACGGCGCCGTCGTCGGGATGCCGGCTGACGAGCCCGCGGAAAAAGCGCCAGGTGTGCCCGACCGCCTGCCGCCACGGCGGCGCCGCAAAGGCCGGCTTGTGCAGCGGAAACAGCCAGCGGCCATACAATTCGACGAAGTAATAGAGGCTGATGTTGACCGCCAGGCTCCGGGTCGCGGGCCCCACCGGCCGGGGCGGCTCGGGCTCGGGCCATTCGGCGGCGTAACCGGTCCGGTCGCGCGGCAGGGGGCTGCCGGCGTTTGCGCCGCCACGCTCAAGGGTGATCCAGTCGGGGCGGAAGTAACCGTTCTCCAGCACCCAGACACGGGGCCCGCCCGCCTTTTCCAAGGCCAGAACCGCCTCGTTATAGGGACCGCTCTCGCCGAAGATGATGATGTCGGTGAAGGCCGGCGCCAGGTCCGCCAGCCGGGCGGGCCAGGCCTCCGCCCCATCCTGATGCCGGATGCCCCCGGGGCCGCGGCGGCTCAGCAGGTCACCGGTGTTGAACACCATGTGCCGCACCTCGGCGCCGGCGGTGCGGAAAGCCCGCACCAGGTCGCGCCCGAAGCGCCCGAACGGCAGGGTGACCAGCAGCACGCGGCGCCTGACGCGCGGGTCCACCGCCTCTGTCATGGGGTCAAGGAATGCGGCTGAGTGCGGCGGTTGCGGCGGCGGGCGCAGGGGAACTCTCGAACTCTGACGCGGATGGACGTTGGTAGAGCCCCGCCCCGTGTCGTGACAATGGCGATCGCGCGAGGCGCGCCAAAATCGCCTCTCCCGACATGAAAAGGCCGCCGGCCCTTTCGGAACGGCGGCCTCAACATTTGGTTCGACGCTTCGTCGTCCCGGCTTCGGGTCCGGCCGTGAGGCCGGACCCTGGGCGCAGGTCTTAGAAGTTGATGTCGATGGTCGCGCGGCGGTTCAGCGGCTCACGCACGCCGTCAGCCGTCGGACGGGCCAAGGCGGTTTCGCCCAAGCCGTCGACCTGGATCACGCCGCCGTTGACGCCTTGAGCGACCAGGGCGTCAGCCACGGTGCGCGCACGACGATCGGACAGGCGCTCGTTGTAGGCGGCCGAACCGGAGGTGTCGGCGTGGCCCACGATGGTGATGCGCGTGGCACGGCCGTTCTTGGCCGCGGTCGCCGCCCGCGTCACGATCGCCTGGGCGTCAGACGTCAGGTCCGAACGATCCCAGTCGAAGTAGACGATGAAGTTCTGCGCCTGCGGACGCACCACCGGAGGCGGCGGCGGGGGCGGGGGCGGAGGAGGCGGCGGGGGCGGAGGCGGCGGCGGCGGCGGCGGGGGAGGCGGCGGCGGCGGAGCGTCAGCCCCGAACGCGTAGCGCAGGCCCAGCGTCAGCGCGTGGCTCTCGTTGTATTCGCCGTCGAAGCGGCCCAGGGCCGTCGGGGTGGTGGTGGTGCGGCTGTCGAACTCGACGTCCGCCATCAGGTAGCGGTAGGTCAGATCGAGGTGTGCGCGATCGCTGATCGCCCACGCCACGCCGGCGATGCCCTGGAAGGCCAGCTTGGCCGACGAGTCGTCAACGGTGAAGCCGACGGCGCGGTTGTTGCTGAGCGTGCCCAGAACGTCGGTGTTGACCCGCGCGATACCGGCGCCGAGGCCGATGAACGGACGGAAGACCGCATCGCGGTCGCCGAAGTCATAGATGCCGTTCAGCATCAGGGTGGTGACTTCCATCGTCCCTTCCGGCTCGCCGCAGGGGCCGAGCAGGGCGGGCTGGCAGATGGCGGCCGGAGCACCCGAGCTGGTCATCGAGACGACTTCACCCGAGCGGTAACCACCCTCGAGCTCCACACGCCAATTGGCGTCCAGGCGATAGCCCAGGCGACCGAAGGCGGCCCAGCCGTCATCCACTTCAACGTCCCAGTCCAGCGAGGTCGCGCTGTTGGTGGCGTTGATGTCGTTTACTTTGTGCCAGCCGGCGTCGATGGCGCCGTACCAGCCGTTCGGCTCCGCCGAAGCGGCGCCAGCGCCCAGTGCAAGCGCAGCCGCCGCACCAGAAGCCAGGATCAAACTCTTGAGACGCATTATTGAGCCCTCCGCAGCCCTTGAAACATCATGCGGCGGACACGCCGCCTCATACTTCCTCTAACAGCACAGTTTGTGCCGGTCGAGGCTGAAACAGCAACGCTGCCCTGGTTTCCTGCAGCAGCCGTGTTGTATCGGCTACAGAATTCCCCGGTTCGCGAGTGTCAGATACGCCTCGCAGGCGAGAAAGTCCGCCGGCTCGTCCACATCCCACCCCCGCTCAGACGGCGTCACGCAGCCCAAAGCCCCGGCGCAGCGGAAGGTTCCGTCGCTGAACAATCTTTCCGGCCGCCCGACATAGACCGCGCCGTTGATAAGCACGGCGCCGTCAAGAGCCGGCGGCCCGGACAGCCTCCCGAGCTCATCCAGCCGGTCATGGAAGGATGCGGGCTTGGCCAGCGGCGACACGCCGATGACGGCGGGCGCCGACCGGCTGTCACATAGCCTCACGGCCTCATCGATGTCCGCGGCGATGCGCAGGGGAGATGTGGGCTGCAAAAGCACCACATAGTCCCAGACTCCCCCGACGTGCTCGAGCGCATGCCTCACCGCGTCGATCACGGACGCATCGGGGCCAGCCAGGGCGTCCGGACGGCGAATCGCCTCGACCCCCGCCTCGCGGGCGATGGCCAGGACCGCCTCGTCGTCGCTGGTCACCACGGTCAGGTCGAGCACCTTCGAAGCCCGGGCCGCGTCCAGCGTCCAGCGGATCATCGGCTTGCCGGCCATCGACCGCACGTTCTTGCCGGGCAGGCGCCGCGAGCCCGCCCGCGCCGGAACCACGCCGATCACCCGCTGTCCGCCGATCATCCCGGCCTCCGTTTCATCGTGGCGACAACGACATGCGCCGCCTTGCGCTCCGGTTAACCGCCGTCAGCCTTTGCACGGCGCGTCGGGCCGACTATCGTCCCGGTCCCGACCACCGGCGAGCCGAAAGATCCCCATGACCGCCGGCTTCGTCGCCCGAAACGCCCGCATCGTCGTCGCCCTGATGATGCGCGAGCTCATCACCCGCTACGGCCGCAAGGGACTGGGCTTCGCCTGGGTCATCGGTGAGCCGCTGATCTTCTGCCTCGGCGTGCTGGTGCTGTGGAGCGTGGCGCGCCCGGATTACGAGCACGGCATCCGCATGGGCCCGTTCATCATGACCGGCTACATGTGCCTGCTCCTGCTGCGCCACCAGATCACCCTCAGCCTGTCGGCGCTCCAGGCCAATGTGGGCCTGCTGCACCACCGCGGTATCGCTGTGCTGCACCTCTACATCGCCCGCAACATCCTCGAGTTCCTGGGCACCACGGCGGCCTTCGCCGTGGTCTATGGGGTTCTGATGCTGCTGGGCCAGGTCAGCTGGCCCGCGAATCTTCTGCTGCTCTACGGCGGCTGGTTCCTGCTCGCCTTCATGGCCAACGGCCTGGCGATGATCTTCGCGGCCCTGGCCATCCGCTATGACGTGATGGAGCGGATTGTGCCGCTGTTCACTTACATCCTCATACCCCTGTCGGGGGTGTTCTTCATGGTCGCCTGGGTGCCGGGGGCCTATCGCGACGCCTTCTTGCTGATCCCCCTGCCCCACCCGATCGAGATGGTGCGGGCCGGTGTGTTCGGCGAATTCGTGGAAACCCACTTCGATCCGCTGTACGCCCTCGGCTGGGCGGCGCTTTTCAACGTCACCGGACTGCTGCTTCTCGGCGGCGCGCGGGAGCGGATCGATGCGGAGTGACGCAGCCTTGAATCCGGGGATATTCCAGCGGCCATGACCGATTCCAGACTGACCTTCTTCGGCCCGGGGCCGGACCTCGACAAGCTCGTGGGCGCGGACCGCGCAGTTCGGCTGCGCGCCCTGCCCTGGCCGTTCCTGCTGGTGGTGGTCCTGCCGACCCTTGTGGCGGCGATCTATTTCCTGCTCATCGCCTCGCCCCGCTATGTGTCCGAGGCCCGCTTCATCGTCCGCGCGCCCAATCAGGCCCAGCCCTCGGCGCTGGGCGTGACACTGCAGAGCGCCGGCCTCGCCCCGGCTTCGACCGACGCCTTCGCCGTGCATGACTACATCCGCTCACGCGACGGTCTGGCCGAGCTGAACCGCCGCTATGACGTTCCGCGGATGCTGGGCGGGCGCGGCGGCGACCTGTTCTCGCGCTATCCCCGCCCGTGGGAGAGCCGCAGCTTTGAGGGCCAGCACAAGGGCTTCCAGCGCTTCGTCACGGTCGGCTACGACTCCACCACCGGCATCAGCACCCTGCGTGTCGAGGCCTTCCACCCCCAGGACGCCCAGGCCCTGGCTGAAGGCCTGCTGCAGGGGGGCGAGGGGCTCATCAACCGCCTGAACCGCCGCGCCGCCGACGACGCCGTGGCCGAGGCCGAGCGGGCCCAGATCGAGGCGCAGACGGCGTTGGCGACGGCCCAGGCCCAACTCACCGCCTTCCGCAACCGCGAACGCTTCATCGATCCCCAGCGCGCCGCGACCGAAAGCGCCCAACTGATCGGCCAACTGTCGGCCACCGTCGCCGGCCTGCGCGCCGAACGCGCCCAGCTGGCCGCCGAGGCGCCGCAAAGCCCGCAGCTGCCCAGCCTCGACAACCGCATCGCCGCCTATGAGAGCCAGATCGCCGCCGAGCGCGGCAAGGTGGCCGGCAACGCCGGATCGCTGGCTCCCCGCGTCGGCGCCTATGAGGATCTGGTCCTGGCCCGCGAACTGGCCGACCGTCAGTCGGGCGAGGCCGACGCCGCCCTGATCGAGGCGCGGCAGGACGCGCGGCGCCAGCGACTGTATCTCGAACGCATCGTCAATCCGGGCCGTCCCGATCAGGCCATGGAGCCGCGACGCTGGCTGGCGATCCTGACGGTGCTGCTCACCATGCTGCTGACCTACGGCATCGGCTGGCTGGTCTGGGCCGGCGTACGCGAGCATCGGCAGGACTGATGGCCGGGGCCGCTGATCCGGGCCTGATCGTCGAAGGCCTGGGAAAGACCTGGCGCGAGACGCCCAAGCCGGTCTTCTCCGACCTCGGCTTCACCCTGGCGCGCGACGGGCGCCTCGCGGTGCTGGGCCGCAACGGCCAGGGCAAGTCGACGTTGATCAAGATCCTCGGCGGCGCCCTGCCCCAGACCGAAGGCAGGGTGACCTGGCGCATGAGCGCCTCCTGGCCCATCGGCTTCGGCGGCGGCTTCCAGGGCAGCCTGTCGGGTATCGACAACATCCGCTTCCTCGCCCGGCTGTACGAGAAGGACTTCGCCGAGACCCTGTCCCGCGTCGACGACTTCGCCGAACTGGGCGAGGCGCTGAAGCAGCCGGTGAAGCACTATTCGTCCGGCATGCGGGCGCGGCTGGCCTTCGGCCTGTCGCTGGCGATCGAGTTCGACTGCTATCTGATCGACGAACTGGTGGCGGTGGGCGACGCCCGCTTCCAGCAGAAATGCCGCGAGGAGCTGTTCGAGCGCCGCGCCCACCGCGCCTTCATCATGGCGTCCCACGACACCCATCTGGTGACCGAGCAATGCGACCGCGCCATCGTCATCGAGGGCGGCCGCGCCCGCATGTTCGAGGACGTGGCCGAGGCCGCCGACGTCTATGCCTGGCTGCGGGCAGCCTAGGCTTTCTGGAACAGATAAGTCGTCGACAGCCCCGCCGGTCCGGGCCGCCCGTCCGCCAGCGCCTCGATCGGCCGCGCGCCGCCCTCGGCCAGCAGACGGAACACCTCGCACTGCGGCAGGGCGTGCATCTCCATCTCGCCGACCGGCAGGGGGTTGGCCAGATGCGCCTCCGCTGAATAGGCGTAGCCATGCAGCACATGCGGAATCTGCAGATAGCCGACGCCGCCGGGCCGCAGCCGCGCGATCAGCACCCGCAGCAGCTCGGCCATCACCGGCGGAGCATTGTGCTGCAGCACCAGCACGCTGAAAACGCAATCGCAGGCGTCGGCTCCGCCGAGGAAATCATCCAGCAGCCGGAACTCGGCCCGCTCCGTCACCCGGGCCAGCCGCGTCGCCGCTTCCGCCAGGTGCGCCGGGCTGATGTCCACCCCCAGATAACCGTCGACCAGTCGCGCCAGATGCACCCCCAGACGGCCGATGCCACAGCCGAAATCGACCACCCGCCCATCGCGTTTCAGGGCGATCCCGTTGCGCGCGCAGGCGTCGGTGAAGGCCGCCACATCCTCCGCCCCCGTCTCGAAGAAACGCCTTTCGGCCCCCTCGTCCAGCACCGCCGCGCGATAGGCCGGGTCCGTCATCACGGACCAGAAGGGTTCCTGCTCCCCCAGCTGCGACCAGGTGCGGCGCGCGGTGTCGAAAAGGCTCGCGAGGGTTTCCGGCGAGGCGGCCAGATCGACCGCGCCGCCCGGCCAAGAGCTGCGATAGCGCTCGTTCAACAGCCCTACCTGACGCCGCGCCCGCTCCTCACTGCCGAGGAAGCTGAGGATGAGTTGACCCAGCGGCGTACCGGCCATGCCCGCGACCACAGCCTCGCTCTCGGGCTCGCGCTCCAGCAGGGCGCGATAGATCCAGACGACATCCTCGGTCGTCGCGGGGCGATCCAGATGCGACATGCAGCTCCCTTGCCGATCACGGCTCCGTCCGCTGTGCCCCATCGTTCCGTACGCCGCAACGGCAAGGGTCGTTGATTTCCTCATGGCGTGGCCTTAGCCACGACAGGGATGAAGCTGTTCGGGTTCAGGTTTGGCGAAGACGCGACGGCCGCCGCCTGGGCGACCGAGGGCGATGCGCGTCGGGATGAGGGCGATTGGGCCGGCGCCGCGCGCGCCTATCGCGCGTGCCTGGCGCGGGACGACAGCCGTGCCGACCTATGGGTCCAGTTGGGTCATGCGCTGAAAGAAAGCGGCGACCTGCCGGGGTCCGGCCATGCCTATCAGCAGTCATTGGACCGGGCTCCGGACGTCGCCGACACCCACCTGATGCTGGGCCATTTCCTCAAGATCAGCGGCCGGCGCGAAGAGGCCGCGGCCGCCTACGCCCGCTCGGCTGAACTCGACCCGTCCCGGCCCGATGCGATCAATGAACTCCGCGCCCTGATCCGCAGGGGCGTGGTTCTGGATCATGAGATCGCCCTGTCGCTGCTCGGCGAGCTGCGCGAGGCGCGACGGCGGCGGACCGCCGATCTGACCCTCGCCGATGACGGACGCACAACCGCGGTCTTCGATATCGCCGACCTGATCGGCTATTTCCGCAACGCGCGCCTGCCGACCGGAATCCAGCGGGTGCAGATCGAGGTCATCGGCGCCCTGCTGCGCGATCCGCCGGCCGAAATGCAGGTCGCCGTCTGCGCCTTTTCCGAGCACCGCGACGGCTGGGTCGGCCTGCCCGCCGAACTGTTCCTGCGGCTCGTCGACCTGGCGCTCCAGGGCGGCGACCGGGGTGAACCGGCGTGGACCGCCGTGCTGGATGAGATCGGACTGATCACCGACCTGGCCCCGCGCCTGCGCTTCCCACGCGGCGCCTGGCTTGTGAACCTCGGCACCTCGTGGTGGCTGCAGAATTATTTCCTCAAGGTGCGCGAGGCCCGCCGGCTGCACGGCATCCGCTACCTGCCTTTCGTGCACGACATGATCCCGATCATGGCGCCCGAGCATTGCACCCGCCCCCTGACCCAGGACTTCATCAGCTGGGCCCTCGGCGTTTTCGCCCACGCCGACCGCTTCCTGACCAATTCCGAGGCGTCGAAGCGAGATCTGGCCGCCGTCGCTGCGCGCCTGGGCCACACGATCAGGGATGACCAGGTCCAGGTCGTGCCGCTGGACGCCGATTTCCGCAAACCCGGCGCGGACCGCCCGCTCGACGAGACCCTGTCGCGCTACGGCCTGTCCGAGGACGGCTTCATCCTGTTCGTGTCGACGATCGAGTCGCGCAAGAACCACCTGGCCGCCTTCCGCGCCTTCAGCGACCTGATCGCCCGCCACGGCGCGGCGGCCCTGCCGAAGCTGGTCTGCGTCGGCAATCACGGCTGGCTCAACGACGCCGTGTTTCAGCGACTGGACGGCGATCCCGCCCTGCGGCGGCAGGTCATCATGCTGTCGGGCGTCGCCGATGCCGACCTGGCCAATCTCTACCGCGCCTCAGCCTTCACCCTCTATCCCAGCCAGTACGAGGGCTGGGGCCTGCCGGTCACCGAATCCCTCTGCTACGGCCGCGCCGTCCTGGCCTCGGACAGCAGCTCCTTGCCCGAGGCGGGAGGCGATTTCGCCGCCTATTTCCGGCTGGGAGACCAGGCGGGCCTGACCGAAGCGCTGGAGCGGCTGATCTTCGACCTGCCCTGGCGGCGATCGCTGGAGGCGCACATCGCGGCCCGGTTCCATCCCCGCCCGTGGCGCGCGCTCGCGTCGGACATCATCGACCGCATCACCGCCTGGAGCGGGATCACGCCGTCCGGCCCGACCGCCACGCCGACGGCCGAGGGCGGCCGCTACTACTGGCTGCGGCGCTCGCGTGAGACCGGCGTCGGCGCCGGGGTCATGGCGCCCGAAATCTTCCGCCTCGGCGAAGGCTGGCTGCCGCCCGAGGACTGGGGCTGCTGGACTCGCGGCGAGGCCGTCCTTGAGGCGCGCGCCGACGCCGCCGGTCCCTTGCGGCTGTTCCTCGGCCTGCAGGCCCCGGCCCAACGGTCGGCGGCCTGGCGAGTTGAAGCGGACGGCGCGGTCATGGCCGAAGGCGAGCTCGAACCCGGGCGCACCCGTTGGCTGGCGGAGCCGCTTCCCGCCGCCGCTTCGAAGGATGGTCTCGTCAGCATCCGCATCGTCTCGCGCCGTCCCGACGGCCCGGCGGAGGGCGAGGCGACGCTCGGCGTGATCGGCTTCATGCTGTGCGCTGACAGTGACCTGGCCGCCCGCACCACCTTTATCGAGGCCCTGGCAGTCGACGGTTTGTCTGCGCTTGCCGAAGCGGGGGCCAGACATGTCGCCTGAAGCCGTCGTTGACGGCGCCTATCGCGCCATCCTGAACCGCGAGCCCGATCCCGAGGGCCGCCGCCACATGCTGGAAGCCCTGAGGGAGGGCCGGCTGAATGTCGCCGAACTCATCGCCAACATGCTGGCCTCGCCGGAATACCGACGCGCCCATACCGACGACGCCCTGACCTTCAGCGGATCCAAGCCGATCTGCACACTGATCCACGACCGCCTGCGGCTGTGGGTCGATCTGGCTGACCGCTTCGTGTCGCTCGGCTGCCTGCTGGATGACTACGAGCCGTCGGAGACACGCTTCATCCTGTCCGGCCTCGCACCGGGCGACATCTTTCTCGACATCGGCGCCAATGTCGGCTGGTTCACGATCCTAGCGGCGGACCGGGTCGGACCAACGGGCCGGGTGCACGCCTTCGAGCCGCGTGCCGAAACCGCGCGGCTGTTGGACCGCTCCATCGGCGACAACGGCTTCGGCGATCGGGTGCGTCTGCACGTCACCGCTCTGGGGGCCGAGAACGGGGAAAGCCGGCTCCTGGGCAGCGAGACCTCCACCAACCTGGGCGGCTTCAGGCTGGCGCGCGACGCCGGCGAGACATTCCCTCGCATGACGAGCGAGATCGTGACCCTGACGGCGCTGGACAGCCTGGCGGTCGAGGCTCCCGTGCGTTTGATCAAGCTGGATGTAGAGGGCGCTGAGCCCCAGGTCCTGGAGGGCGCGAGAAAGCTCATCGCCCGCGACCGGCCGCTGATCCTGAGCGAGATCCATGCTCCCGCCCTGCGCCACGTATCCGGCATGGAGCCGGCGGGCTACGCGGCCCTCATCGCCGATCTCGGATACCGGATCCACTTCCTTGCTGACGGCAAGCCGGGTGACCCGATCGAGGATGCAGGCCGCCTCGACGGCCCTCACCCCGTGAACGTGGTTCTGACACCCATCGGCCGCTGAGGCGGTTTCCGGAATAGAAAAAGGCCGCCGCAGTTTCCTGCGGCGGCCCTTTCCGTTGTGGCGGGTGGGCCTCTACGCGGCCCAGGGGTCGGCGTCGTGGAGGGGAGACCAGTGGTCGGGGGC
>JAZKHQ010000083.1:0-7867 GCA_040385285.1 Pseudomonadota bacterium | reverse complement strand
AGCCCGCCAGCTTGCCGTCGATGAACTTCACGGCGTCGCCGACCGTCTGGATGTGCTCGGCGGCGTCGTCGGGGATCTCGACGTCGAATTCTTCTTCGAAGGCCATGACCAGTTCGACGTTGTCGAGCGAGTCGGCGCCCAGGTCGTCGATGAAGCTGGCCTTCTCGGTCACCTTCTCGGGGTCGGCGTCCAGGTGTTCGATGACGATCTTGCGGACGCGCTCGAGGGTGTCGGACATGGTGTCTCTGCCTTTTATAGCCGCCAGGCGGCGTTGGAGTCGTTTTGCGCCGTCTCACGACGACGACGGCGGCGCAAGTCCATAACGAAGACTCACGGCGACGGTTGCGACGGCTTTAGCACAGCCGTGGAAACGGGAAAGAGGCTAGCGCCGATTGACCCACCAGACGAGCGCTCCGCCGACCAGCGCCATCGGCGCCCCGTACACGGCCCAGATGATCTGGCCGGTCATGAAGCTGCCCGGCAGGATGTTCAGCCCCTGCAGCACCCAGATGATCCCGATCAGAAGCAAGGGCCCGCTGAGGATGGTGGCGATGATGCGCAGGATTTTCATGGGATTTCCTGACTACCCTTCTCCCCTCCGGGGGAGAAGGTGGCCCGTGAGGGCCGGATGAGGGGGATGCCTGACCAGAGGCTGACTTTCCGGCGATGAGCGGCCTTGAATAACCCCCTCATCCGTCAGGCTTCGCCTGCCACCTTCTCCCCCGAGGGGAGAAGGACGCTTAAATCATCGCCATCCCGCCATTCACGTGCAGCGTCTGGCCCGTGACATAGGCGGCTTCGTCGGACGACAGATAGACGGCGGCGGCGGCGATCTCGTCGCCCGTGCCGAGACGACCCGCCGGGATGTTCTTCAGGATCGTCTCGCGCTGGGCCTCGTTCAGCACGTCGGTCATGGGGCTGGCGATGAAGCCCGGGGCGATGCAGTTCACGGTGATCCCGCGCGAGCCGACTTCCTGCGCCAGCGACTTCGAAAACCCGATCATGCCCGCCTTCGACGCCGCATAGTTGGTCTGGCCCGGGTTGCCGGTGACGCCGACCACCGAGGTCACGCCGATGATCCGGCCCGAGCGCCGCTTCATCATGCCCTTCATGGCCGCGCGCGACAGGCGGAAATAGCTTTCCAGATTGATCGTCAGGACGGACTGGAAGTCCTCGTCCTTCATCCGCATCAGCAGGCCGTCTTTCGTGATCCCCGCATTGGCGATCAGGATGTCCAGCGGCGCGCCGGCGGCCTCTTCCGCCCGGCCCACCAGCCCGTCGACCGACTCGGCGTCCGACAGGTTCGCCGCCGCCACGAAGGCCCGCTCGCCCAGCGCGCCCGCGATCTCGCTCAGCACCGCCTCGCGCGTCCCTGACAGCACCACCGTCGCCCCCTGCGCATGCAGCGCCCGCGCCACGGCCCCGCCGATGCCGCCGGTCGCCCCGGTCACGAGGGCGGTCTTGCCGGTGAGATTGAACATTGTCGTAATCCTCAAGAAAGAGATGTCCCGTTCAGGCGACACGATTTCAGGTCAAGGCCGCAGCTATAACAATTGCGAACAAGGCCGCGCCGCACGAACCCATTTGAACTCCCAAGAATGTTCTTTCGGCATCTCGGGCAAACGAAAACACGCACATCTATGAAAAGCAGGAACACCAGCACAGCGAGCGCCAGGCCTTCATCCCATTGGAATGACGACCCATCTATGAAGCCATGGGTCGCCCAAGCGAACGCAACAAAGTGCGGGAGCAATGAGAGCAGCATCCAGACCAAAGCGGCTCTGTAGGCTGACATTCAACTACCCCAGCGACGCCGCGAACGCTTCCAGGTCCTCCGGCGCGTTCAGGGCCATGCCCTCGGCGTCGGGCGCGATGCGCTTGGCCATGCCGGTCAGGACCTTTCCGGAGCCGACCTCGGCGAAGCGGGTGACGCCGCCTTCAGTCGCCATCCACTCCATCGACTCGCGCCAGCGGACGCGGCCGGTGACCTGTTCGACCAGCAGGCGGCGGATGACCTCGGGGTCCGTTTCCGGCCGGGCGGTGACGTTGGCGACCAGCGGCACGACCGGCGACACGATCTTCGCATCGCCCAGCGCATCCGCCATTTCGTCCGCCGCCGGCTGCATCAGCGGGCAGTGGAAGGGCGCCGAGACGTTCAGCGGGATGGCCCGCGCGCCCAGCTCCTTGGCCTTTTCGATGGCGCGGTCCACGGCGGCCTTGTCGCCGGAAATCACGATGTTGCCGGCGTTGTTGTCATTGGCGACGACGCAGACGCCGACTTCCGAACCGGCCTTCGCGGCTTCTTCCGCCAGCGCCAGGTCCGTCTTCGGCCCGATCAGGGAGGCCATCGCCCCCTTGCCCACCGGAACCGCCCGCTGCATCGCCTGGCCGCGCAGTTTCAGCAGCCGCGCCGTGTCGGCCAGGCTGATCGCGCCCGCCGCACACAACGCCGAATATTCGCCCAGCGAGTGCCCCGCCACGAAACCCGCCCGCGACACGTCCACCCCGAACTCGACCTTCAGCGCCCGCGCCACCGCCAGCGACACCGCCATCAGCGCCGGCTGGGCGTTCTCGGTCAGGGTCAACTGATCCTCCGGCCCCTCGCGCATCAGCATCGACAGGCGCTGGCCCAGCGCCTCGTCCACCTCGGCGAACACCTCGCGCGCGCTGGGGAAGGCGTCGGCCAGCGCCGCACCCATCCCCACGCTCTGGCTGCCTTGGCCGGGGAAGAGAAGCGCCAGGGTCATGATCGGCTCCGAACCGTTGATTCCGTGCCGCCCGGGTTATGCCGTCCGGCCGCTCAGAACAACCCCAGCAGCTCCTTGCCCGCCAGCACGGCGAACAGCAGCGCCGCGCCGCCCAGGCCGACATTCGACACCCAGCCGTTGCGCCACTCCACCGGCGTGCGCCCGCTGTTCAGCAACCACAGCAGCGTCCCCGCCAGGAACGGCATGAACAGGCTTCCCAGCACGCCGTAGGCGATGATCAGCCCGAACGGCCGGTCCATGAACAGCAGCAGCATCGGCGGGAACGTCAGCCACAGCATATAGCCGCGCTGCGCCGGGCTGCCCTCGCCTCTCAGCGCCTCATCGCCCGGCCGCTTCCTCACATGCGCATAGAAGTCGGCGAACATCAGGCTGACCCCCTGCCACACCCCCAGCACCGAGGTGAACGATGTCGCCCAGAACCCGATCAGGAACATCGCCGCCACCACCGGCCCGAACCGCGCGCGCAGGATCAGGTCGAGGTCCAGCAGCCCCCGGTCCCCCTTGGCCAGCGCCATGCCCGACGCGTGCAGCAGCTCGGCCCCGACGATCAGCATGGCGATCACGAACACCCCGGTGACGGCATAGGCCACACGGTTGTCCCACCGCATCGTCCCCATCCACTCCGGCGTCCGCCACCCCTTGGCGTTCAGCCAGTAGCCATAGGCCGCCATGGTGATGGTGCCCCCCACCCCGCCGATCAGGCCCAGGGTGTAGAACACCGATCCCTCCGGCAGCGTCGGCCACAGGCCCGTCAGCAGCCGCGGAATGTCCGGCGTCACGATAAGCGCCAGCCCCACGACGGTGACGAACATCACCCCGACCAGCCCCGCCATCACCTTCTCGAACAGGCCGTAGTTCCCCAGCCACACGATCCCCAGCCCCATCAGGCCCGAGATCATCGACCATTCCTTCAGCCCCAGCACCGGGAACAGCGCCGCCAGCGGCAGCCCCGACGCCGTCATCCCCGCCGCCCCGTAGACGAAGCCCCAGATCACGACATACAGAGCGAAATACACGCTGGCCCACGGCCCCAGGCTGGACCACCCGTCAAAGATCGTCCGCCCGGTCGACAGCGTCCACCGCCCCACCCCCTCGGCCAGCGCCACCTTCACCACGGCCCCCAGCACCGCCGCCCACAACAGCGCATACCCATACTCCGCCCCCGCGATCAGCGTGGCCACCAGATCCCCCGCGCCCACCCCGGTGGCGGCGACCACGATGCCGGGGCCGATCAGGGAGATGCGGGTGCGCGGGGGCGTGGGGGTGTCGGTCATGGAGGGGAGCCTAGGACCTCAGCCCGCAACCGCAACACCTTCCCTTCTCCCCTTGGGGGAGAAGGTGCTCGCGCGAGCGAGCGGATGAGGGGGCTGCCAGACCACAGTCTGACCTTCTGACGATGAGCGTGCTTATACAGCCCCCTCATCCGGCCCTCACGGGCCACCTTCTCCCCCAAGGGGAGAAGGAGAGGCTAGATCAGACCCCGTCCAGCCGCGCCGCCTCGGCCTCGATCAACGCGCGCCAGTGCTCCGCCTCATCGGCGGGCAGAACCGCCAGCATCTTGGGCGTGTTCCGCTCCATCCGCGCCGCCTTCATGTCCGCATCCCACGGCCAGGCGTCCGCCGCCTTCAGCATCGCCAGCGTCTTCTTCAGCGTGTTCACCGCGATGGCGTAGGGCACGACATAGACAGGCTGCGCCGGGGCGGGGCCGCCGAAGAGGTCGGGTTGGGCATCCGACTGCCTCACCGACCCGCCGCCGCCCGTTCCTGATTGAGGTGGAACAGCCGCTCTAGCACTTCATCGTCCGACAGGTAGTCGGGCCAGCCGTAGGCCGCCGCAACGGCCGCATCGAGGCGTTTGTGCGCCATGTCGAGCCATGCGGGGCGCTGGTTGTACAGGTTGGTCAGGGTGCGGGTCTTCAGCACCTTGGCCGCCTCCTCATCCTTGGGCAGGACGCGGTCCGGATAACCGGGGACGACCTCGGCTTCGATCCGGACCAAGCCGGGCGGGTTCAGCCAGTTCTCGCGCAGGGCGTTCAGCTCGCGCGCGGCCTCGGCGATGGCGACGGCGCGGGGGTCGTCGGCATAGTCCGCGGCGAGGATGTTGGGCGTCAGCCCCTCGGGGAAGGGGAAGGTCGCGAACACTGTCGTGTGTGTGTATCTCGGGCGATCTTGGAGGTCGGATCCTTTCCGCAAAGACCACACCTCATGATGCCGGCTTTGTAGGAGCCCGAAAGACACGTCGTCGTTTCGAGGAATTACGATCAAGTTCTTATCGGGAAGAATGGCCTCAGGAATCCAAACAAAGAGGCGATAGACCGCTGTCTCAGGAGTAGCGAGATACCTGCCCAATCCTCGAATCCGCGACCGCATTTCCGGCCTTGGCCAGTGTGGCTCCCACCACCTCGGCCCGGCTCGTTCTCCTAGTGCTTTCCGGAGGTCTGAAAGCAGCTTGCCATCGTCATCCGGCGTGACGGCCAAATGCTGATAAGGCTCTTGGAACTGTGAGGCTTTTTCGGCCGTGAGTCCCATCGGCAAATCAATGAACCATCCATCGCGAGGCCGGCCGGTGAGATCGTCACCGTTCCAATAAGGCCGAAGCACTTCGGAGTTCAATCGTCCGTTGGGGTTGGCCGGAAGGGCGATCCATCGCCTCGCAATGACGCCCGAAACATCGAATGGACCGCTCTTCTGGATTCCGAGATACGCACCGTCTCGGTTCTCTGAAAGGCTAACCGCCAAGGTTAGGTCAAGCCCGGTAGTGAGGTCTGCATTGATCCCTGACACAGACGAACCGTCCAAATGTGCGGGTTCGGCAGTCACCCCGAAGCAGGCGAGGGAAACGTCCACCGCTGCGCCGTCGAGGGTCCACTTCTCTTCGCTCCAAGCATCAAAGATGCGCGCCGATGCGGTGATTTTCTTGAGCACGGGGAGATTTGTGTTTTTCCGGATCGAGTTAGTCGCGACGAACCCCGCTCTAACTGAAGGACGCTCAGAGATAATTACCCGGGCTTTCTCAAACCAATAGCAGACGAAATCGGTGAAGCCGGGGAGTGAGCTGTAGACCTGCCTAATCGTCTCGGTGAGTTCTGAACCCAATTTCCGGCGCATAAGCTTTGCACCCAGGAACGGCGGGTTGCCCACGATCGCATCGACCTCCGGCCACTCGGCCTCGGTCCCGTCCGGGTTCAGCAGGGCGTCCCGGTTCTCGATCTGATCAAGCTTTGACAGGATCGGTCGAGGCCAGTTGCGATAGCCGTTCTTCAGGCTCCATTGGAGGTCGCCGATCCACAGCGTCACCCGCGCCAGTTCGGCGGCATAGGGTTCGATCTCGATGCCGCGCACGCATTGCAGGCCGACACGCGGCGCCGGGGACTGAAGCCCGGTCAGGCGCTCGGCCTCGATCAGGGCCGTCAGCTCCAGGTCCTTCAGCGCATGCAGCGCCACATAGAGGAAGTTGCCCGATCCGCACGCGGGGTCGAGAACGCGGTAGGCCGCCAGCCGCTTCAGGAAGGCCTCCAGCCGGTCGCGGGCGGCGTTCTGGGCCAGGGTCCGTTCCTTTTCGGCGGCCGTGACTGCCTTGCGCCGTTTCGTCTCGTCGGCCTTGCCCTGACCGGCCTTCAGCGCCTCGGTGGCCTCGTCGAACACCGCCTTGCGGCGCGCCTCGGCGGCGCGGGCGTCCTGCGCCGCCGCTTCGATATCCGCCCTGGCGGCCGCCCATTCAGCCGTCAGCGGACGCACGATCACCGGATCGACGATCTTCAATATCTTCTCGCGGTCGGTGTAGTGGGCGCCGAGGGCCGCGCGCTTGCGCGTCGCCTTCAGCGCCTCCTCGAACATGGTGCCGAAAATGGCCGGGTCGATCTCGGACCAGTCATGCTCGCCCGCCGTGTCGGCGATCAGCTTCAGGTCGGCGGGCTCCAGCAGCAACGGCTCGGCGCCGTCGAACAGGCCGCCGTTGAACCACTCGATGACGCCGACGCCCAGCAGGTAGCGGTCGTCCTCGCCCTCCGACGCCATCGCCTTGAACAGGTCCGACAGGGCCTGTCGCGCGCGCTCAGGCCGCGTCTGGACGCCTTTCAGCGTCTTGGTGAACAGGCCGTCGGGCAACAGCCGCGCATCCTCCGCGAACATGCAGAAGACGAGCTGGTTCAGGAAATGCGCGATGGCGCGCGGGTCGTGCAGCGGCTGATCGTCCGGCGTGCGTCGGTTCTGCAGCCGCTGGCCCAGCTCGGCGAAACGCTCGACCGCCTTGGCCGTCAGTTCCTGCGGACTGATGACCGGCTTCAGCTTCTCCGAGCCCTGGAACACCTGGCGCAGCAGGTCCAGCTTCTGCGGCTCACGCAGGTCTTCCAGCAAGAACTCGTGGACCTTGGTCACCGTGTTGGTGAAATTCGTGCGGACGATGATCCGCGTCATGTCCGAGGTCACCAGATACGGCGGGTTCTCCAGCGCCGAGGTGTAGATGGCGAGTTGCCGGAAGGCGGCGTCGAGGTCCTTGTGCGGCCCCTTGTATTCCCACGCGAAACAGCCGCGCCTCCATACATCGGCCCAGCCGTCGCCGCCGCCCGCCTTGGTCGCCCCGCGCTCAAAACAGTAGCGCTCGCCATGCGGATCATCCTCGGCCGGCGTCGGCTCGCCCAGCAGCCGGCACAGGTCGATGAAGTGTTCCTGCGACCCCTGCCGCTCGCGCAGGGTCGCGTCGCTCCATTTGGCGATGAACTGGGCCGGGGTCATGCCCTGTCATGGCCCGCTTCGCGCGCCGGTGGCAAGCAGCCTGCCCCTTGATTGCAACCGCCCCGCCCCTACATCCCTCCTGTCTCGCGCCTCCGCCCGCAAGCGGTCGATGCGGACGATGCGCACTGTGTTTTCCATCCGGCCTATCCGGACGCATCGGACGCTTCGGACGGTGTTTTTGTCTCCGGCCTGTCCGGACGCTTCGGACGCTTCGGACGGTGTTTTTCTCCGTCCGGCTCTCTCGCCTTGCCCCCTGGCCCCTTTTCCCCTATACGCGCCGCCTTTCCAGGGCTTCGGTCCCGGTCGCGGAGCTCCAAAGGGTTCGGGAAGTCATCCCGGCCGCCGCATCGGGATCCATCGTGGGAG
>JAZKHQ010000082.1:0-1578 GCA_040385285.1 Pseudomonadota bacterium | reverse complement strand
CCCACCGCCTTTCAGTCGCGCCGATGATGGACTGGACCGACCGGCATTGCCGGGCGTTCCACCGCGCCCTGACGTCGCGGGCGCTGCTCTATACCGAGATGGTCACGGCGCCGGCGGTGCTGCACGGGGACCGCGAGCGGCTGCTGGGGTTCGACGCGGTCGAGCACCCGGTGGCCTTGCAGCTGGGCGGATCGGATCCGGCGCAGCTGGCCGAGGCGGCCAGGATCGGCGCCGCGATGGGCTATGACGAGATCAACCTGAACGTCGGCTGCCCGTCCGACCGGGTGCAGTCGGGCCGGTTCGGGGCCTGTCTGATGCGCGAGCCGGAGCTGGTGGCCGACTGCATGGCTGCCATCCGCGAGGCGGTGGATGTGCCCGCTACGGTCAAGTGCCGCATCGGCGTCGATGATCAGGACCCGGAGGTCAGCCTGTTCGCCACGGTGGACGCGTCCGCCGCTGTCGGGATCACGACCTTCATCGTCCATGCGCGCAAGGCCTGGCTGCAGGGCCTGTCGCCGAAAGAGAACCGCGACGTGCCGCCGCTCGACTACGCGCTGGTGCGTCGGCTGAAGCGCGAGCGCCCGCACCTGACCATCGTCATCAATGGCGGCATCGCGTCGCTGGACGAGACCGAGACGCATCTGGATGCGTCCGACGGGGTGCAGCTGGACGGCGCCATGCTGGGCCGCGCCGCCTATCATGAGCCGGCCCTGCTGGGTCAGGTCGATCGCCGCCTGTTCGGCGCGGCGGCCGACGTCGATCCGTATCAAGCCATCGAGCGCTATCGGCCCTACCTGGCCACGCGGCTGGACGAGGGCGTGCGGCTGGCGTCGATGGCGCGGCATATGCTGGGCCTGATGCACGGCCGTCCCGGCGCGCGCGCCTTCCGCCGCATCCTGACGGTCGAGGCCACTGCGCCGGGCGCCGGGCTGGAGGTCGTGGACCGCGCCGTCGAGGCGGTGCGCGAGGCCGAGGCGCGCAAGGACCGCATGGGCGAAGCCGCGTGACGGCCCTCAGTCCCGCCGACTGGCTGGCGCTGCTGGCGGCCATGGCGGCGGCGGGCGCCTTCGCCGGGCTGATCGCGGGGCTGTTCGGGGTCGGGGGCGGAACGGTGATCGTGCCGGTGCTGTTCTGGGCCTTCGAGATGCTGGGCGTCGGGGGCGAGAGCAATCTGCACGTCGCCATCGGCAGTTCGCTGCTGACCATCGTCGCCACCTCCTGGCGCTCGCTGAAGGCGCACCGCAGCCACGGAGCCGTGGACGAGGCGGTGTTGAAAAGCTGGACGCCCTGGGTCGGGTTCGGCGCCCTGGTCGGCGCCGGGGTCGCCGGGATTACCTCCATGGAAGGGCTGGGGATCGTCTATGCGGTCTGCCTGTCGCTGATCGCGGCGCAGCTGGGCCTGCTGCCGGAGACGGCGAGCCTGAGGCGCGACCTGCCCGTCGGCTGGTGGCGGCGCGTGACCGGAACCGTCATCGGCGGGCTGTCGGCCATGATGGGCATCGGCGGCGGCAGTTTCGGCGGCATGCTGATGACCCTGTGCGGGCGGCCGATCCATCAGGCGGTGGCGACGGCGTCCGG
>JAZKHQ010000081.1:0-35299 GCA_040385285.1 Pseudomonadota bacterium | reverse complement strand
TGTACGGGCAGGCCGAGACGCACATCCGCCAGCCCCGGCACTTGTCCTGGTCGATGAGGACGATGCCGTCTTCCTCGCGCTTGTAGATCGCGCCGGAAGGGCAGGCGGCCACGCAGGTGGGGTTGAGGCAGTGCTCGCACAGCCTCGGCAGATACATCATGAACGTGTTTTCGAACTGGCCGTAGATCTCCTTCTGGATCCCCTCGAAATTCGTGTCCTGGGACCGCTTCGAGAATTCACCGCCGAGGATTTCCTCCCAGTTGGGGCCCCATTCGATTTTCTCCATCCGCTTGCCGGTGATCTGCGAACGCGGCCGGGCGGTGGGGAAATGCTTCATCTCCGGCGCTGTCTGCAGGTGGCCGTAGTCGAAGTCGAAGGGCTCGTAATAGTCGTCGATCTCGGGCAGGTCAGGGTTGGCGAAGATCTTGGCCAGGATGCGCCATTTGGCTCCCATGCGCGGCTCGATCTTGCCGTTGGCCTTGCGCCGCCAGCCGCCGTTCCACTTCTTCTGGTTCTCCCACTCCTTGGGATAGCCGATGCCCGGCTTGGTCTCGACGTTGTTGAACCAGGCGTATTCGACGCCCTTACGGCTGGTCCAGACGTTCTTGCAGGTCACCGAACAGGTGTGACACCCGATACATTTGTCGAGGTTCAGCACCATGCCGATCTGTGCACGGATCTTCATTGGCCGAACTCCTTGGATTCGAGCGGCTCATCGAGCCAGTCGACCGTCTTCATCTTGCGGAGAACGATGAACTCGTCCCGGTTGGAGCCCACGGTGCCGTAGTAGTTGAAGCCGTAGGACAGCTGTGCGTAGCCGCCGATCATGTGGGTCGGCTTGAGCACGGTGCGGGTGACCGAGTTGTGGATGCCGCCGCGCCGGCCGGTGATCTCCGACCCCGGCGTGTTCACGATCTTCTCCTGGGCGTGGTACATGAAGGTCGTGCCTTCACGGATCCGCTGGGAGACCACGGCTCGGGCCGTCAGGGCCCCGTTGGCGTTGAAGACCTCGATCCAGTCGTTGTCGACGATGCCGGCCTTGCGGGCGTCCGTCTCCGAAATCCAGACAACCGGCCCGCCGCGATTGAGCGTCAGCATCAGCAGATTGTCGGAATAGGTGGAGTGGATGCCCCACTTCTGGTGCGGGGTGATGAAGTTGAGAACGATCTCGGTTTCGCCGTTGGGCTTGAGACCCTTCACATGCGTCGTCTTCAGATCGATCGGCGGCTTGTAGACGCAGAGCGCCTCGCCGAAGGCCCGCATCCACAGGTGATCCTGATAGAGTTGCTGCCGGCCGGTGAGCGTCCGCCAGGGGATCAGCTCATGCACATTGGTGTAGCCGGCAGTGTAGCAGACCTTCTCGCTCTCGATGCCCGACCAGATAGGCGATGAGATGATCTTGCGCGGTTGGGCGAGCAGATCGCGGAAGCGGATCTTCTCGTCCTCCTTGGGCAAGGCCAGGTGGGCGTGCTCGCGACCGGTTTGCTTCTCCAGCGCCTCCCAGGCCTTGACCGCGACCTCGCCATTCGTCTCCGGCGCCAACATCAGGATGGTCTCGCAGGCGTCGATGTCGGTATCGATGCTGGGCATGCCTTCTGTCAGGCCGGGCTCGAGCACGGCGCCGTTCAGCTCGCGCAGCAGATCGACCTCATGTCCGGTCTTCCAGGCCAGGCCCTTGCCGCCGTTCCCGACCTTGTCGAGCAGCGGGCCGAGGGCCGTGAACTGCTTGTAGAGGTTGGGATAATCGCGCTCGACCACGGTGATCTGGGGCATGGTCTTGCCCGGGATCGCGTCGCATTCGCCGAGGAACCAGTCCTTCACCTCGAACGGCTGCGCCATCTCGCCGGGGCTGTCGTGCTGGATCGGTGTGAGGACGACGTCCTTCTCCCTGCCCAGGACCTCGGGCGCGACCTTAGAGAACTTCTTCGCGATGGCCTTGAAGATCTGCCAGTCCGACTTCGACTCCCAGGCCGGGTCCACGGCCGCCGAGAGCGGGTGGATGAAGGGGTGCATGTCGGAGGTGTTGAGGTCGTTCTTCTCGTACCAGGTCGCCGTCGGCAGAACGATGTCGGAGTAGACCGCCGTGGTCGACATGCGGAAGTCGAGGGTCACCAGCAGGTCGAGTTTTCCTTCCGGCGCCTCGTCATGCCAGACGACGTCGACAGGCTTCACCTGACCGGTCTCGCCCAGATCCTTGCCCTGGACGCCGTGCGAGGCGCCGAGCAGGTGTTTGAGGAAATACTCGTGGCCCTTTCCGGAGGAGCCCAGCAGGTTCGAGCGCCAGATGAACATGTTGCGCGGCCAGTTGGCCGGATCGTCCAGGTCCATGCAGGACAGCTGGATCGAGCGGTCCTTCAGTCCGTCGAGGGTGTAGGTCTTGGGGTCGACGCCGGCCGCCTCGGCGGCCTTGGCCACATCAAGCGAGTTGGTCTTCAGCGCCGGGGCGGAGGGCAGCCAGCCCATACGTTCGGCCCGAACGTTGAAGTCGATCATCGACGCCTTCCACGGGCCGTCGGGAGCCGTAGGCGACAGCAGTTCGTCGATGCCGACGGTCTCGTAACGCCACTGGTCGGAGTGAGCATAGAAGAAGGAGGTCGAGTTCTGCTGCCGCGGCGGACGGATCCAGTCGGTAGCGAAGGCCAGCGGCGCCCAGCCGGTTTGCGGCCGCAGCTTTTCCTGACCGACGTAGTGGGCCCAGCCGCCGCCGGACTGACCGACGCAACCGCACATCACCAGCATGTTGATGACGCCGCGGTAGTTCATGTCCATGTGGAACCAGTGGTTCATCGCCGCGCCGATGATCACCATCGACTTGCCGTTGGTCTTTTCGGCATTGGTGGCGAAGCCGCGGGCGGTGGCGATGATCTGATCGCGCGGGACCGAGGTGATGGCTTCGGCCCAGGCCGGGGAATAGGGCTGCAGGTCGTCGAAGGACTCCGGCATGCAGTCGCCGCCGAAGCCCTGGTCCACGCCGTAGTTGGCAAGGAACAGGTCGTAGACACAGGCCACCAGCGCTTCCCCGTCCTTCAGCATCACCCGCCGGACCGGCACATTGCGGGTCAGGACATCGGGGTGATCGGTAGAGGCGAAGCCGTTGCTGGCGGTGTTGGCGAAATAGGGAAAGCGGACGCCGGCCACTTCATCATGAGCGTCCTTGAGGCCCAGCTTCAGAGTGGTCTCGCGACCCGCCGCGTCGCGTTCCTCAAGGTTCCAGCGGCCGTCCTCGCCCCAGCGGAAGCCGATCGAGCCGTTGGGCACGACGATCTCGCCGGTGGCCTCGTCGATGGCGACGGTCTTCCAGTCGGGGTTGTTGGCCTGTTCGAGGTCGCCGACGAAATCGGAGGCCCGCACCAGGCGTTCGGGCACATAGCCGCCCTCCTGGGGGACCAGGCGGACCAGCATCGGCAGGTCGCTGTACTGACGCAGGTAGTCGCGGAAATACGGGACCTGCTTGTCGACGTGATACTCCTTGAGGATCACGTGACCGAAGGCCATGGCCAAGGCTGCGTCGGTCCCTTGTTTGACGGGCAGCCACAGGTCCGAGAACTTTGAGGCTTCCGAATAATCGGGGCAGATGACCACGGACTTGGCGCCGCGGTAGCGGGCCTCGGTGTAGAAATGGGCGTCCGGCGTGCGGGTTTGCGGAACGTTCGAGCCCCACAGGAGCATGAAGCTGGAATTGTACCAGTCGGCGCTCTCTGCCACGTCGGTCTGCTCGCCCCAGGTCTGGGGCGAAGCCGGTGGCAGGTCGCAATACCAATCATAGAAGGAGCCGGTGACGCCGCCCAGCAGCTGCAGGTAGCGGGCGCCTGCCGCATAGGAGATCATCGACATCGCCGGGATCGGCGAGAAACCGAACACCCGGTCGGGGCCCCAACGCTTGACCGTATGGGCGTTGGCCGCGGCGATGATCTCGGTGATCTCGTCCCAGGTGCCCCGCACAAAGCCGCCGGCGCCGCGCATGCTCGTATAGGACTTGCGAGCAGCCGGATCGTTCTGGATCGACGCCCAGGCCGCGACCGGCTCCATGGTCTCGCGCGCCTTGCGCCACACGCGCAGCAGGCGGGACCGCACCAGCGGATATTTCACCCGGTTGGCCGAATACAGATACCAGCTGTAGCTCGCCCCACGCGCGCAGCCGCGCGGTTCGTGATTGGGCAGGTCGGGCCGGGTGCGGGGGTAGTCGGTTTGCTGGGTCTCCCAGGTGACGATCCCGCCCTTGACGTAGATCTTCCACGAGCAGGAGCCCGTGCAGTTCACGCCGTGGGTCGAGCGCACGACCTTGTCGTGGCGCCAGCGGTTCCGATAGGCTTCCTCCCAGCCCCGGTCCTCGTCGTTCATCACACCGTGACGGTCGGAGAACAGCTCGGTCTTGCGCGTGAAGAAAGCGAGACGGTCAAGGGTATGGCTCATGATCAGGCCGCCGTGTTCAGGGTGGGGTTCAGGATCGAGCGTCGGCGGGCGTAGAACACCCAGTTCACGACGGCGCAGGTGATGTAGAAGGCCAGGAAGATGTAGAGGGCGGTCACCGGCCCCCCGGTGGCCTTCATCGAGTTGGCGAAGGCCAGGGGAATGAAGAAGCCGCCGTAGGCGCCGATGGCCGACGAGAAGCCGACGATGGCCGCCCCTTCCAGCTCCGCCGCCTTCAGCCGCTCGGCGGGCGTTGCGAGGGGCAGCAGGCGGGGCATGTCGGCGCGCACCAGGGCCGGGATCATCTGGAAGGTCGAGGCGTTGCCCACCCCGGTCCAGAAGAACAGCCAGATGAAGCTGGCGAAGAACAGGCCGAACACTGGCTCGCCGCCGAAGGCGCCGACGCTGTAGAGCACCGCCAGCACGCCTGCGATCAGCGCATAGAAGACGACCTGGGTGACGTTATGGCCGCCCCAGCGGTCGGAAACCCAGCCTGTCATCGCCCGCGAGGCTGCGCCCACCAGCGGCCCGAGGAAGGCGATCTGCAGGATATTGACGTCGGGAAACAGGGTCTTGCCCAGCAGCGGAAAAGCCGCCGAGAAGCCGATGAACGAGCCGAAGGTGCCGATGTAGAGGTAGCACATCAACCAGTTGTGCTTGCGCTTGAACACCACGGCCTGCTCACGGAACGAGGCCCGCGCGGAGGCGACATCGTTCATTCCGAACCAGGCGGCGGCGGCGGCGACCAGGATGAACGGCACCCAGACGAAGCCGGCGTTCTGCAGCCAGACCTGATGCTGGACGCCATTTTCCAGATAGGTCTGGGGCGCTCCGAACAGGGGCGTGAACAGGGCGATGCCGGTGACCAGCGGCGCCGTGAACTGGAGAACGCTGACGCCCAGGTTGCCGAAGCCTGCGTTGAGCGCGAGGGCGTTGCCCTTCTGGGCCTTGGGGAAGAAGAACCCGATATTGGCCATCGACGAGGCGAACGCCCCGCCGCCCAGGCCACACAGCAGAGCCAGGATGACGAAGACGACATACGGCGTCCCCGTGTCCTGGACCGCCATCCCGATGCCGACGGCGGGAATCGCCAGCGACAGCGTGGAAAGGGTGGTCCAGAGGCGACCCCCGAAGATCGGGACCATGAAGCTGTAGAAGATCCGCAGCGTGGCCCCGGATAGCGCAGGAAGTGCGGTCAGCCAGAACAGCTCCGCCGTCGAGAACTGGAAGCCCACCATGTTGAGGCGGGTCGCCGCCGTCGACCACAGCATCCAGATGGAAAAGGCCAGCAGCAGGTTCGGGATCGAGATCCACAGATTGCGACGCGCGATCTGCTGGCCGGTGGAGGCCCAGAACGCCGGCTCTTCCGGGCGCCAGTCGTGCAGGATGTGACGGGACATGCGCGTCTTTCTCTAGTGCGAAGAAGCAGGGGCGGCGGAGGCGGTCTTGTCGGGACCGACGCCGGCGAGCTCGGGAAATTCGGGCAGCGTCGCGAGCATTGGCGAGCGGCGGCGCTCCATCCGACGGACGGCGAAATGCATCCAGATCAGGGCCGCCAGGACGAGCAGGAACAGCAGCATGAAACAGCTGGTCCAGACCCCGGTCAGGTCGTTCAGGACGCCGAAGGTGATGGGCAGGATGAAGCCGCCCAGTCCGCCAATCATGCCCACCAGCCCGCCGACCGAGCCGACGTGGTCCGGGTAGTAGACCGGGATGTGTTTGAAGACGGCCGCCTTGCCCAGGCTCATGGCGAAGCCGAGCACAAAGACCACCACGGTGAAAACCGGCAGGCTCATCGCCAAGCGGAAGCGGATGGGCCCGTCGATGCCGTCGACCACATAGGTCGTTGCGGGATAGGCGAGGATGAAGGCGCAGACGACGCTGATGATGAAGGTCAGGTACATGACCTTGCGGGCGCCGACCCGGTCCGAGAGCCAGCCGCCGAAAACCCGGAACAGCGAGCCGGGGATCGAGTATGCGGCGGCCAGCATCCCGGCCACGCCAATGCCTACTCCATAGGCGCCGGTCAGATAGTGCGGGAGCCAGAGGGCAAGGGCGACGAACCCGCCGAAGACGAAGAAATAGTAGAGCGCGAACCGCCAGACGCGGAGGTCCTTCAGCGGCTCCAGTTGCATCCATGCCGCCACGGGCTTCTGACCCGTCCGCCGGCGCTCAACCAGCTGTGGCTCGTCCCGGGTCAGGAAGAAGGACGCGAACGCGATGAGCAGGAGGGCTCCGGCCCAGACCTGCGCTACGGCTTCCCAGCCCAGGGCCAGCATGACGAAGGGGGCCGCAAATTTGGTCACCGCCGCGCCGACATTGCCCGCGCCGAAGATGCCGAGCGCCGTGCCCTGCCGGCCGGCGGGGAAGAATTTCGAGACATAGGCGACGCCGACCGCGAAGGCCCCGCCCGCCATGCCGACGCCGAGAGCCGCGATCAGGAACTGGGGGTAGGTCTCGGCGTAGGACAGCAGGAAGGTGGCTGCGGCAGCCAGCATCATGACGATCAAGTTGACCCGCCGCCCGCCGAACTGTTCGGTCCAGACGCCGAGGAACACGCGCACCAGCGAACCGGTCAGGATCGGTGTGCCGACAAGCAAGCCAAACTGCGCTTCGGAGAGGCCGAGGTCGGACTTTATTTGGACCCCGATGATCGAGAAGATCGTCCACACTGCGAAGCAGGCCGTGAAGGCGAAAGTGCTGACCCAAAGTGCCGAAGTGGCGCCTGGCGCTGCTGTTTCAGAGGCGGATACCACCTGACCTGCTCCATGGAACGTCGCCGCTTGCCGGCTCTCGTTCCATGACTCCTAGCGCGCGTTTTGAATGCGCTATTTGATGGTTATCAAATGACGTCTTGGAAGAGTTGGCTAAATTTCCATCGGATACAAGAAAACTGTAGTAAAACGACATCTGCCGGTTTCTGGATTGCCGTAATCATCTACGCCGATTGATACTCGTCAAGCGATGTTCTATTGATAGTTCGCGGCCGTACGGAGCGAAGCCGATCAGCCCAGAGCCTCGCTACCGAGTCGCACGAGGAACAAACCCTATGACTATGCGCGCCGCCGATCTGGACCGTGTCAGGGCCCTGCCGCTGTTCTCGCGGGCCTCTCCGGAGGTGTTCCGCGATGTGACGGCCGGCGCCTTCCTGCAGCGGTTTCCCGCGGGCACGACCCTGCTGATGGAGGGGGACACGGTCGACTTCTTGTATGTGCTGCTTGACGGAGCGGTCGAACTCCAGGGGTCCTGGAAGGAGAAGGAGACCACTCTGGCGCTGTTGCGACCGGTCTCAACCTTCATCCTGGCGGCTGTCGTCCTAGATGCCGACGCCCTGATGTCGGCGCGGACGCTCGAGCGGTCGGAGATTCTGATGCTGTCGGGGGAGGCCCTTCGCCGAACCATGAGACAGGATGCTGACTTCAGCTTTGCTGTGGCCCAGGAGCTGTCGGGCTGTTACCGCGGGCTGGTACGGGCCGTTAAGAACCAGAAGCTCCGCGGCGGCGTTGAGCGGCTGGCCAACTACCTGATCACCCAGCGGGTTCGTCAGGGAATGCGTAACCCGATCGTCCTCCCGCATGAGAAGCGAGTGCTGGCCTCGCTGCTGGGCATGTCCCCGGAGAATCTGTCACGGGCCTTCGCCAACCTGTCCAGCTACGGGGTGGTCGTGCATGGCGCGGAGGTCAACCTCGGCCGTCCGGAGGCCCTCGAGCGGTTGGCGCGTCCGCACCCGCTGATCGACAATCACATGCCGCCGCCGAAGGGCGTCGTCGGCAAGGCGGAGAGCGAGAGATGGGCCACCCAGACGGGGCGCACCTGCGGCGCCGTTCTCGGCTGATCAGCCCCCGAGCTGGGACAGGTTCTGCAGGTCGCCCGAACGCCCCAGAGCAAGCGAGTGGCCCGCGGATTTTCCTCCCAGAGACGAGACGATGCGCTGTGACAGCGCTTCACGGTCTTCGTCATCCTGTAGCAGATCGCGCAGATCGACGCCGCCGTCGCCGAACAGGCACAGGCGAAGCTTGCCCTTCGAGGTGACCCGCAACCGGTTGCAGCTGTCGCAGAAGCCGGGTGCGTATGGGGCGATCAGACCGATGGCGCCGGCATGATCGGGATGGTGATATTCCAGCGCCGGCCCGGCGTCGAAGGCGCGCGGCGCCGGGGTCCAGCCGTTCCGGTCCAGCCAGTCGCGTAGCCCCTGGGCCTTGACGTGATGGCGGGCGAAATAGTCGTCATTGTCGGTCGTCTTCATCAACTCAATGAAACGAACGGCGACCGGCCGATCCCTGACAAAGCGCGCCCAGCCGTCGAAGCCGGCCTCGGCCGTCTCGCGCAGCAGGACCGCGTTGACCTTCACGGCGGAGAAGCCCTCGGCCAGCGCCAGGTCGAGACCCGTCAGGACCTGGTTCAGCTTGTCGTGGCCGGTGATCCGGTGGAACGTTTCCGGGTCGATCGAGTCAATGCTGACGTTGATGTGGCTGAGGCCAGAGGCCCGCCAGTCGATCGCGTGACGCGCCAGGTTCCAGCCGTTTGTGGTCATCGCGACCTTGGCCACCCCGGGCGCGGCCGCGACCGTCTCGATGATGGCGTTGAAGTCCTTGCGAACCGTGGGCTCCCCGCCAGTCAGGCGAACCTTGCTGAGCCCCAGGTCGGAAAAGCCGGCGACCAGACGGCGAATCTCGTCGACCGTCAGGAACGACAGCGGCCCGGTCTTTTTCCAGCCGTTCGGCAGGCAGTAGGTGCAACTGAAGTTGCAGACCTCCGTCACCGAGAGGCGAAGGTAGTGAAACCGGCGGCCGAAGCCGTCGGCCATGGGGGCGGCGTCGAGCGCCATGGAAGCTCCTTTCCAAATACGGGAGGCGGAGGGATTTCTCCCGCCGCCCTCGATCCTTGCGGATCCGGCCGTCGGACCATGGCGCGCGGGCGCTACAGGTGAGGCGGCTCGGAGCGAACTCAGGAGGTTTGATAGTCGACCAGCCCCGCACACCCTATGACGCGCCGCGGGACGGGCCTTGATGAAGATCAAGCGTACTTGCCGCCTCCTCTGTGCGGTTGCCTGGCTCGCCATGCTAGGCAGGAGTGCGGGCCGGGCGAATGGCTCGGGCGGAGGTTCGATTGATGACGACGGCGGGCACCAGCCTTGGTCGACGAGAGGCGCTGGTGCTGCTCGCAGGCACGGCGCTGACCGCCTGTGCGCCCCGTCGCCCCGCCCACACGCCGCTGATTGACCTTTTCGCCGCCGCCAGCCTGCGCGAAGTCTTGGATGCGGCCGCCGCGGAACACCAACAGCGGACCGGCCGGATTGTTCGGGCCACCTACGCTGGCAGCGCCAAGCTGGCCCGCCAGATCGCCCAGGGCGCCCCGGTCGATCTGTTCATTTCGGCCGACGAGCGCTGGATGGACTGGCTGGGTCAGCGCGGCCTTGTCGATACGTCCGCACAGCGCCGGCTGGCCAGCAACGCACTGGTGCTGGTCGCGCCGGTCTCGGCCTCCGGCGATCCTGTCGATCTGTCTTCTCCGACGGATTTCGTCGACCGCCTGGGGGGAGGCCGACTGGCGATCGCCGACTCCTCGATACCGGCGGGTCGCTACGGAGAGCAGGCCCTAGTCCGCCTGAACCTCTGGTCCGGGGTCAAGGACCGACGGGCTCCCGGTGATGACGTCCGCGCCGCCTTGTCTCTCGTCGCGCGGGGGGAGGTCCCGCTGGGTCTGGTCTATGCGACCGATGCACGGGCCGAACCGCGAGTGCGGGTGGTGGCGACCTTTCCCCCTTCAAGTCACGATCCGATCGTCTATCCGGCGGCTCCGGTTCGTCGGCGGGACGGAGCCGGCGACCCCGCGGCCGCGCAGGCCTTTCTGGATATGCTGGCGGGCGCCGAGGGAAAGGCCCTGTTCCGGCGGTTCGGCTTCGCCCCGGCCCCGGCCCAGACCTGAGGGTTCCGAATGTTCGCGCTGAGCCCCGAAGAGCTGCAGATCATCGGCCTGTCGATGAAGGTCGCCCTGACGGCGACGCTGTTCAGCCTGCCGCCCGGGATCGCGATCGCCTATCTGCTGTCGCGCTACAGCTTCCCCGGCAAGGCCCTGTTGTCGGGCCTGACGCACCTGCCCCTGATCCTTCCTCCTGTGGTGACAGGCTACGCCTTGCTGATGCTGTTTGGTCGTAGCGGCCCGCTGGGCAAACTCCTCGAGCCGGTGGGGATTGTCTTCGCCTTCGACTGGACCGGCGCCGCCCTCGCCGCGGCGGTCATGGGCTTCCCCCTGCTGGTGCGGGCCGTGCGCCTGTCGTTCGACATGGTCGATCCCCGAATCGAGCAGGCGGCCGAAACCCTCGGCGCGCGGCCTGTCGTTCGCTTCCTGACCATCACCCTGCCGCTGGCGCTGCCCGGCGTGGCGGCCGGGGCGGTATTGGGCTTCGCCAAGGCGCTGGGCGAGTTCGGCGCCACCATCACCTTCGTCGCCAGCATCCCCGGAGAGACGCGCACCCTGCCGCTGGCCATATACAGCCTGCTTCAGGCTCCCGACGGCGAGGCGGCCCTGTTGAGATTGGTCCTGATCTCGGTCGGCGTGTCGATCGGCGCCCTCGTGCTTTCGGAATGGGGCGCACGCTCCGTCGCGCGTCGGGTCGGAGGGATGCGGTGATGCTGGAGGTGTCAGCGCATACCGTCCGCGACGCCTTCTCGCTGGAAATCGCCTTCTCGAGCGGCACCCGCATCACCTGCCTGTTCGGTCGCTCCGGGGCCGGCAAGACCACGGTGGCCGAACTGGTCGCGGGCCTGATCCGGCCCGTCCGGGGTCGGGTGGTGCTGGACGGGGAGGTGCTCCTCGACACCGACACCAGGGTGTCGGTCCCGGTCTGGAAACGCCGCATCGGATACGTCTTCCAGGACGCGCGGCTGTTTCCGCACATGACGGTCCGCGACAATCTGCTGTACGGCCCCCGCCGATCGGGCGATCCGGAACCCGCCCTTGACGAGGCGGTGGCTCTGTTGGGACTCGAAAACCTGCTGGAGCGCCGACCTGGTTCGTTGTCCGGCGGCGAGGCCCGCAGGGTCGCGATCGGACGGGCCCTGCTGACCCGCCCCCGTCTGCTGATCCTCGATGAGCCTCTCGCGGGGCTGGACGGCGCCCGTCGCGGCGAGATTCTGCCGTATCTGGATCAACTGGCCAGGACTGGACCGCCCATCCTCTATGTCAGCCACGCGGTCGAGGAAGTCGCCCGCCTCGCGGATCGCGTGGTGTTGGTCGGAGACGGACGCGCCGTCGGCGCCGAGCCGCCGGATGCTGCGTTCGATCGACCGGAGGCCGAGACCGCCGCCGGGCTCAGCGCGCCCCTGTCGATTCTCGACGGGCGGGTCACCGCGCACGATCCGGCAAGGAACGCCACCCGCATCGATCTGGCGGGCGCCCCGTTTCTGGCCCCGCTCCTCGATGTGGTGCCGGGCGATCGGTTGCGGGTCGTCGTTGACGCGCGGGATGTGGCGCTCGCTCTGACAGATCCGGTCGATGCAAGCTTTCAGAACCGGCTGTCGATGCAGGTCGCCGCACTGGAAGTCAGGGCTGACGGCGTCCTCGTCCGCCTGGAGGCGGGCGGGCTGAGGCTGAAGGCTCTGGTCACTCGGCAAGCGAGCGAACAACTCGCCCTGGCGTCGGGCAAGCAGGTGATCGCCCTGGTCAAGGCGACCGCCGCCGCCCGCTACGCCTGACCGCGATCAGGCGCGATCAGGGCGGGGTGACAGCAGCATCGGGCCATAGCCGACCACAAAAGCCAGGAAGGCTGCTGACCAGAGCCCTGCCGAGACCATCAGCAGGGGCTGATAGAGAGTCGGCAAGAGGCCGCCTGTCACCCGGGTCAGGGCAGCGGCATTGATGAGGACATAGATCAGGACCTCAATCCTCCCGGCCGCCAGGGGGCGACCGGTGTGACCTCGACTGGCCCGTGTCATGATGGCAAGGGTCATAACCCCGATCGCGCCGGCGGTGAGGGCGTGGACGCCGACGGAGGGCGGAACCAGACCGGGTGCTGCGACCGACAAGCCTGTGAAGAAGAGGCCCGCAGCCAGCCACAGATAGCCGAGGTGCAGAATCCAGACGAGCGGTTCCGCCACCGTGGCGTCTCCGCGCCAGCGGATCAGCCGAACCAGGTTCAGCCCTCCCGCCGCCAGCAACAGAGCGCCCGCTGCCGGATGCGTCGGCGCCACGCTCCAGGCCACCAGGCCGACAGTGGTGACGGCCAGGGTCACCACGTCCAGACGACCCGCGACGGCAGGCATAGGGCCGCCGCGTTTGGTCTGCCAGTTGCGGGTGAAACTAGGGGTGACCCGGCCGCCGATCACAGCGATCAGCAGGGCCACAACCGCCAGGCCCAACCGGGTGGACAGGTTGGCGACGCCGCCGGCCCCCGCCTCAAGGTGAAATCCGGCATTGGCTAGCGCGAAGAGCGTGACCATGACGGCGACCGGCACATTGCGCCAGTTCTGACCTGCCAACACCTCCCGCCAGACCACGCCGGCCATGGCGAACAGGAACAGGCCGTCGATGATCAGTGGCCAGACTTCACTCGCCAGATCCGCGTTCAGGGCCATCGCCAGCATGGCAGCCCGACCCGCCAGCCACAGGCCGAACAGCAGGGCCAGGGGTGTCCCGACGACCGGCAGACGACCGGTCCAGTTGGGAACGGCGGTCAGCAGAAAGCCAACGACGATTCCGGCAGTGTAACCGAACAACATTTCGTGGACGTGCCAGCTCAGTCCGACAGGCCCTCCGCTGAGAAAGGCGTAGAGCCAGAGCGGAGCGGCGATAGCGGCCCACAGCGCAGAGAACAGGAAGAAGGGGCGCAGGCCGACGCTGAAGACGGCGGGACCGCGATGGGCGCGAATGGCGGCGGCGGTGTTCATGGGGACTCCCGGACGGCGGATACGGTCTGCATAGAGGACTGGAGCGGAGACCCAGTTGATGAACTGGCCGCTGCGGCCTGCCCTTCGTCAAGGCGATGGATCAGCCTGTCTGGCGAGCGCCATGAGCATCTGCTGAGCCTCGGCTGACCGTTCCAGAAGTTCTCGCCAGACCGGAATCGCGATCGCTTCGTCCAGCCCGCAACGTCGCGCCGTCGACTGGACGCGGGCGAGGACGGCCGCGATCCGGGCGGGATCCCGAACGCTTCCCGGCCCCGCCTTGAGTGCGGCGATGATGGCGACCTGGCGCTGGCGTGCCGCGACAAGTCGCACAAGGACCGAATCGATCTGGTCAATCCGCGCACGGCGGGCCTCGAGTTCGGACAGGTTCATGCCGCAACCTCGCGAGCCCCTCGGCCGGCACCGGCCGTCCCGTGCAGATAGCCGCTGACCAGAGGTCCGGGCGGCCCAAGCGGCTCGATCCCGTGGGCAAGTTCCCGCGACGCGATCCGCCCGGTGGTGAACTCCCGGAACAAGTTGCAGACCGCGACCATGTCCAGACTGTGAGGCGAGAGCCGAAGAACCGACACGCCGACTTCCCTGAGCCGCTGGATTTCAACGTCGACCAGCTGACATCCGTGAGACAGCGTCTGCAGGCCATTCACGGCCAGGAAGTCCTGACCCTCGATGGTCGTGACGTCCATGCCATCGGGGTGGTGGTCACAGACATAGCGGCAGGCGTCCCGGTGCAGTCCTTCCATCCGGGCCTGGGCGCAGCGGCTCGACAGGGCGAGCGGCAAACGGCCGAAGGCGAACAGCTCAAGTTCGAGCTCCGGGCACGCCTGCGCGATTTCGGCGATGGAGGTCAGAGGAAGTTCGACGTTGGCGCACAGACGCACACAGCCCATCCGCACAAGCTCCGCCGCCGCAGGGGCGTTGTAGACGTTCAACAGCGGTCCGGCGACGAACGACGCCGGCGCCCGACTCCAGACCGCTGACATGTCCCCGGCCTCGATCAGATGATCGGAATCCGCGGCCAGCTCTGCCGCCAACCGCCGCTCCCGGGACGTGGAGGGAAGGGCGAGAGTGGACCAGATCACTGTCTTGCCCACGGCTTCCAGCCGCTCGGCGGCGCGCGCCAGGACGTCCTGCAGCAACGGCTGGCGCTTTCCGCAGACGACCTCGCCGAGATAGACCGTTTCGACCGGGGCCTCGTCGGCGATCCGGGCATAGAAAGCCTCGACCTGCTCAGCGGGCCAGTTGAACAGCAACGGTCCGATCGCCAGTTCCATCAACCCGCTCATCGCCAGCGTTTCCGATAGGCGCCGGTTGTCTCGCGCGCACCCTCGGCGAGGTCGCCCAGCAGGGACTCATAAGGAGCCGGAGATTCCCCGCGTCCAATGGCGTCGATGGCGGCCCGGAAGGCGGCGGTGACGCGCGCCACATAGGCGCGACCCCTCTGTCGACCCTCGATCTTGACGGCCGTGACCCCCGCTCGAGCCAGGCCGGCCAGCAGGCTCATGGCGTTGAGGCTGACCGGATCCTCGAACAGATAGGCCGGCTCCCCGGCCGCGCCGCGGAACCGGCCCTTGCACAGGGTCGGATAGCCACCCACCTCGCCCGCTGGCAGCCGGTCGATGGCGAAGCCCGATAGGCGCGTCGTGCGCTCCCCACGATCTTCGGTGAAGGTTACAGCCTCGGGCGGCGAACATACGCCGGACAGGTTCGGAGACCGCCCGGTGGCATAGGACGACAGGGCGCAGCGGCCTTCCGCCATCACGCACAGGCCGCCATAGACGAAGGCCTCGGTCTCGACGGATATTTCCGGAGTCAGGCTCCGGATTTCCTCGACGCTGAGGACGCGGGGCAGAACCACCCGTTTCACGCCGTACTCGCGAGCGTAGAAGGCGATCGACTCAGGGGTGCCCGCCGCCGCCTGGACCGACAGGTGAAGCCGGGTGTCCGGATGGTTGGCGCGCATATGCGACAGCACAGCGAGATCGGCGGCGATCACGGCGTCCACGCCCGCGGCTGCGGCGGCGTCGGCGGAGCCTCGCCAGAGATCGGTGGCGTCGGCCCGGGCGAAGGTGTTCAGCGCCAGCAGAACGCGGGCGCCGCGTTCGTGCGCCCAGTCGGTCGCTGCCCGCAGCTCCTCGGGTGAAAAGTTCAGGCCCGGAAAATTGCGCGCGTTGGTTTCGTCGCGGAAGCCGCAGTAGACGCTGTCCGCCCCGGCATCGATCGCGGCCTTCAGCATGGCGGGCGAGCCGGCAGGGCACACCAGCTCCAGCGCGCCGGTCATGGCCGAACCTCGGACTGACGCCAGCGCCCGACGACGGACAACACCGACTGCAGCATCGGATCGAGCCCGCGCGGCAGACCCAGGATGTCAGCCATCGTCAACTCCGAGGCTTCAAGCGCATTATGCAGAGTGAGGATGGCGGCGGTGTCTCCGTCGATATCGATGCGGCGCTGAAAAAAGGCTCCATCGGCGTCGCCGCGCCCGTCGAAGAGAGCCAGAAGAGTCAGCAAGGGGCCGCTGATCCGAGCCGAAGCGGCGCCGTCATCCGAGTCCGGCCGCACCACCCGGATGGAACCGGCCACGCCGTCCGGCCGCATCTCGAAGGCGACGGGCAGGTCGGCGGGGCTGATCCGGATAGTGGCATGGCGGACAGGTCCGAGCCGCTCGAACGCCTCGGGCTGACGGCGGGCGACCCCTCGAAGCGACGCTGTCAGCAGGGTCTCGACGGGTCTCCGCGCCCGATACATCAGTTCAGTCCAGCGACGGGTGGGCGACGAGACCCGTAGCGGGGCTATCCGCATCGGGAGTAGCCGCAGTCCAGGCAGCTGTCGCAGCCCTCCTTGCGGACCAGGCCCGGCGTGCCGCATCGCGGACAAGCCGAAGGGGCATGGACGGCCACGGTCGCAGGCCCGGGCGCGGGATCAGGCGCAGCCGTGGCGGCGGCGCCGGCCGAGAGGCCCATGTGGCGCTCGATCACCGCGCCGATCGCCGCCGGGAGCGACGGCGTATAGCGCCCCTCCATCCAGGCGCCGCCGCCGGGATCGAACACCGCCTTCAGTTCTTCCGCCACAAAGGAGACGTCGCCGCCGCGCCGGAAGACGGCCGAGACCATCCGTGTCAGGGCGACCGTCCAGGCGTAGTGGGCCATGTTCTTGGAGTTGACGAAGATCTCCATTGGACGACGTTCGCCCCCGTCCTCGTCTCCGGAGTCGTTGATGGTCACATAGACCGCGTGCGGGTCCAGCGGCCAACGCACCTTGTAGGTCGCGCCTTCGAGCCTCGCCGGCCTGGGCGTCAGGACAGGTTCTGCCGGGACCGGAGCAAGGGTGGGAGCGGGTTCGACGCACAGCACGGAACCGGTGATGGCGTTGGGCCGGTAGGTGGTCAGTCCCTTGCAGCCCAGACGGTAGCCCTGGCGATAGACGTCGGAGAAGGCGTCGAAGGCGATGTCCTCGGGACAGTTGATGGTCTTGGAGATCGAGCTGTCGATCTGGGCCTGGGCGGCCGCCTGCATCCGCAGATGATGTTCGGGTGTCAGGGTCTGGGCGCTGACGAAGGCTTCCCCTGGCGCGCTCTCCAGCAGCGCGTCGGCCCCCCTGAGCCGCTTCCAGAGCGCCAGGGCGTAGTCCTCGACGGCCTCCTCGTGCTTCGTGCCGTCGGGCTGCAACACCTTGCGGGTGTAGGCGAACGCGAACACCGGCTCGATCCCCGAAGAGACATTCCCGGCCAGCAGAGAGGTCGTGCCGGTCGGGGCGATCGAGGTCAGGCAGCCGTTGCGGAGACCGTGGCGGGCGATCAGTTCGCGGGTCTCGGGGTCGAGGCCGGCCAGGTTAGGCCGGTCAAGCATGGCCGGATCGTATAGGGGGAAGGCGCCCTTTTCGGCCGCCAGTTCCGCCGAGGCGCGATAGGCCTCGCGCCGAATCACCCCCAGCCACTGTTCGGTCAGGGCGACGGCCCGATCCTCACCATATCGAGCACCGCAGAAGATCAGGGCGTCGGCCAGCCCCGTCACGCCGAGGCCGAGGCGGCGCTTGGCGCGGGCTTCCGCTTCCTGGGCCGGCAGGGGGAAGCGGGAGATGTCGATGACGTTGTCCAGCATCCGCACGGCTGTGCGGGTGAGGGCCGCCAGTTCCACCTCGCCCATGGCGGCGCCGGCTTCGAACGGCGCAGAGACGAGGCGGGCCAGATTGATCGACCCCAGCAAACAGGCCCCATAAGGCGGCAGCATCTGTTCGCCGCAGGGATTGGAGGCCGAGATTACCTCGCAATGGGCCAGGTTGTTGGCGGTGTTGACCCGGTCGATGAAGATCACCCCCGGTTCGGCGGCGTCATAGGTGGCCTGCATCAGGCGGTTCCACAGGTCCGCCGCCCGGACGGTGCGCCTCACCTCGCCGCCGAACGCCAGCGGCCAGTCCGCGTCGGCGTCCAGGGCGGTCATGAAGGCGTCGGGGACCAGCACCGAGAGGTTGAAGTTCCGGAAGCGGACCGCGTTCCGTTTGGCGTCAATGAAGGCCTCGATGTCCGGATGGTCGATCCGGAGGCAACCCATCATCGCCCCGCGTCTTTGCCCCGCCGACATGATCGTGCGGCACATGGAGTCCCAGACGTCCATGAAGCTGAGCGGGCCCGAGGCCTCCGCACCGACTCCTCGAACCGGCGCCCCTGAGGGCCGAACCGTGGAGAAGTCCATGCCCACGCCGCCGCCCTGCTGCATGGTGACCGCAGCCTCCCGCAGATGCTGGAAGATGCCGTCGAGATCGTCAGGGACGGTCCCCATGACGAAACAGTTGAACAGGGTCACCGCGCGTCCCGTGCCGGCTCCGGCGAGAATTCGCCCGGCGGGCAGGAAGCGATAGCCTTCGAGGGCCTCCCGGAACCGCGCGCGCCAGCGACCGCGCGACTTCGCCGGTTCAGCTTCGGCGAGGGCAGTGGCGACCCGGTCCCACGTGGCCTCGACCGTCGCATCTCCCTCCCCGTCGACTGGCCGGAAGCGATATTTGCTGCTCCAGATCTCACCGGCCAGCGGACTGTCGAACGCCATGTCTGCACTCCTCGAAAAGCGGAGGGTCAGACTCGGTGATTCCGTGCGGCGTCGGGAAGGCTTCTGAGGGTGTCGCGGACCCGGACCGCCATCAACGCGAGGCTTGATTGACGTCAAGCGACTGCCGGCGCCGGCGGTCTAGGAAGACGCTTCGTCGTGCCCGTGAATGCGGAGCGCGAACCGGAGAGGTCAACCCCGATCATGGCGCTTGAACACCTATCTGTCGGCGAGATCGCCGTCATCCTGCCCGCAGCCACCGCGGTCTTTCGCCGCCACAAGATCGATTTCTGCTGTAAGGGCGATACCCTGCTCGCGCAGGAAGCAGAGAGCCGCGGCCTGGATCTGTCGGCCCTTGAGGCGGAGCTCCACGCTCTGGAAACCCCGGGGGTCCATGCGCCCGCCGAGACCGCTGATCTGATCGCCCACATCATTGAGCGCTATCACAAGGTGCACCGGCGCGAATTCCCCCAGGTCATCGCATTGGCCCGGCGCGTTGAGTCGGTTCACCAGGACAGGACCGACTGTCCGCACGGGCTCGCCAACCTGCTCTCCGACATGTTCGAGGACCTCGAAGACCATCAGCACAAGGAAGAGGCGGTTCTGTTTCCCGCCATGATCAGGGGCATGGGTCAGGTTCTGCGTGATCCGATCGCCCGGATGATGCAGGACCATGAGGATCTGGGGGCGTTGCTCGCCTTTATGGCGGAGCTGACCGACGACTTCGTCGCGCCGGAAGGGGCCTGCGCTACCTGGCGGGCCCTGTATGCCGGATGCAGCAAGCTGGACATGGACCTGCGCGAGCATGTCCACCTGGAGAACAACATCCTGTTCCAGCGCTTCCTCTGAGCCGGTTCAGAAGTCCAGAACGAGGGCGCTGTCGCCAGCGCTGAGGGCTGCAGCGCCGGCGCGACGCCGGATCAGCACATCGGCTGTCGCGAGGGCCATCTGGGTCGCGGAATCCTGGACAGCCAGCCCTGCGACGCCGCCATCGACGATACGGCCTCGCTCGAAGGTCTCCCGATCTCCACAGGCCTTCAGCGGCGCGGTCAGGGTCATGTCCCGCCAGCTCAGCAGCGCGGCAGGATCCCGGCCCGTCAGGCCCGCGATCAGGGGCGCGAGGAAGAGACGGGCGGTCACCATCGCGGAGGTCGGATTGCCGGGAAGGCCCAAGACCAGCGCGCCGCCTGCCCGCCCGAACCAGACCGGCTTGCCGGGCTTGATGGCCACTTTGGAGAAGATCAGCTCCAACCCGAAGGGGGCGAACATCGAGCGGGCGTAGTCCTTCTCGCCGACGGACGCGCCGCCCGTGACCACCACCAGATCGGCCTCGCTGAGGGCAAGTCGAGCGGCAGCCTCAAGGGTCTCGGGCGTGTCGGTCAGGCGGCGACGTTCGACCACCTCGCCGCCGCATTGCCGCGCCAGGGCGGCGACGCCAAACGAGACGCTTTCCGGAATGCTGCCGGGTGTCTCGAGCGCCTGTCCCGGCTCCGCCAGTTCATCACCGGTGCCGAGGATGACTATGCGCGGCCGGCGCACGACCGACAGATTGGCGACATCTGCCGCGGCGGCGGCGACCATGGCGCGAAAGCCGAGAACGGTCCCGGCCGCAAGCAGGGTATCGCCGGACCGAAAATCGGAGCCAGCCGCGCGGATGTGGGTCGCCGGTCCGGGCGGGATATCGAACACGGCCAGATCGCCGTCGCGGCCGACAATTTCCTGGACCACGATCCTGTCGGCCCCGTGCGGCACAGGTCCTCCGGTAAAGACCCGGGCGCAGCTTGCAGGAGGCAGGATGGGCACGTCGGCCCGGCCCGCGAAGGCTACGGCGGCGATCGGCAATCGGGCCGGCAATGCCGCGAGGTCGGCGTCGCGCACGGCATAGCCATCCATGGCCGATACCGCAGCGCGCGGGGCGTCGCCGCGAGCCCTCAGATCGGCGGCCAGGACCCGGTCGGCGGCGGCGTCCAGCTCCACCGCCTCACTGGGGAGGGGGCGGGCCTCGGTCAGGATCAGTGCGAGGGCGGTATCGAAATCGATCACGACGCCGTCCAGTCGCCCGATCGGCCGCCGGATTTGGACAACAGCCGGACCTGGCTGATGACCATGCCGCGGTCGGCCGCCTTGAGCATGTCGTAAAGGGTGAGGCAGGCCACCGAGACGGCCGTCAGGGCTTCCATCTCGACGCCGGTGGGACCGGAGACACGCGCCTCGGCGGTAACGACGAAGCCAGGCAGCGCCTCGTCGAGGTCGATCTTCACCGAGACCTTGTCGAGGGCGAGGGGGTGACACAACGGAATCAGGTCGGCCGTGCGCTTGGCGCCCATAATCCCCGCCAGTTCGGCGGTGGTGATGACGGCGCCCTTGGGCGCATGGTCGTCCCGGACCAGGGCGAGGGTTGCGGGCGCGCAGATGACCCGCCCCTCCGCCACAGCCCGCCGCGATGTCGGCGCCTTGTCGCCGACATCGACCATGCGCACGCGCCCGCCACTGTCCAGATGGGTCAGGGCGCTCACGGGCAGATGCCCCTGAAGCGCGGGATCTGGCCGACCAGGGAGCAGGGCCGGAAGCGGCTGTCCAGTTCTTCGGCCAGCACCAGATCCCAGGCGTCCCGGCACGCTCCGGTCGAACCTGGCACGCAGAAGACGAAGGTGTCTTCGGCCTGACCCGCGAGCGCCCGTGATTGCAGGGTCGCGACACCGACGGTGCCCAGGCTGGCCAGGTGGAAGACCACGGAAAAGCCCTCCAGTTCGCGCCGAAACAGCGGCTTTACTGCTTCGGGGGTCACGTCGCGGGGCGAAAAGCCCGTGCCGCCCGTCGTCAGAACCACATCTACGTCCGGGTCCTCGATCCAGATCCTCAGCTGGTTCCGGATAGCGTCCACCTCGTCGTGGACGATGGCCTTCCCCTTAAGCACATGGCCCGCCGTGGTCAGACGTTCGACCAGCGTGCCGCCCGAGGTGTCAGTCGTTTCATCGCGGGTGTCCGAGATGGTCAGCACCGCGATGTTGAGCGGGTGAAACGGCAGCGACTCGTCAATTCTTCCGGCCATCAGGGCGTCTCATCCTTCCAGCGCGCCAGGGCGGCGCGGTCCTCGTCAACGGGTTCGATCCAGCGTGCGCCGGAGGGGCCGGTCTCGCGCTTCCAGAATGCGGCCTCGGTCTTGAGCCTGTCCATCAGATAGTCCGCCGCCGCGAAGGCTTCGCGCCGGTGGGCCGCGGCGGCGGCGACAAAGACGATGGTCTCGCCGGGGACGATCTCGCCGCATCGATGGACCACGACCAGATCCGAAACCGGGAAGCGCGCTGCGGCGGCTTCGGCGATATTCTGCATCGAACGCTCGGTCATTCCGGGATACCAATCCAGGGTGAGAGTCTCGACGACCGAGCCGTCCTTGCCAGCGCCTCGGGCAAGACCGGTGAACGTCACCACAGCGCCCTCGACCGTGCGGCCGGCGAGAAACGCCTCAAGCTCCGCAGGGGCGAACAGGGTTGTGCTGGTGAGCCTGACGTCGAGGGTCATCTCAGCCCCCCGAAAACAGGGAAAAGAACGCGATCTCCTGACCCGGCCGGGCCCAGGCGTCCTCATCGACGACGACCAGATCAACCGACGCGCGGACGTCGGGCCGCAGCAGCGCGTCCGCCGCGACCTCATCGCGCTCGGCCAGCAGGCGACGGATCTCCCGAACCGGAAGTCCCTCGGCGGGCAAATCCAGGCGACCCTCCGAGCCCAGACGCTCGCCGACCCGGCCAAAGAACAAGATAGGGCTCATGGTCGTCTCCATCTCAGGCCGCCTCCGCTTCGTCGGGGTCCGCCAGGGCCTGGTGCAACTCCTCAATGAAGCGCGGCAGCAGGTCGTGCCGCACCGAGGGGTCAGACCAATAGGGATTCATGAAGACGCAGCGGATCACCAGCATCCCGGCATCACCCTCGGACCGGTCATTGTAGCCGCCTAGGTCGCCGAGCAGATCGGCGATCAGCGCGGCGTTGTCGGCCCCCAGGGTCGTCTTGGACACAGCGAAATGGGGCGACCTCTGGAAATGATCAAAGACGGCCTGGCTGCGGGCGTTGGAAAGGCTCAGCGCCTCGCCGGGGCGAGCCAGCGAGAAGCAGGCGATATTGCTGTCGGCGGGCAGGAAACGCGCTTCCGGGACAGCTTCCCGAACGGCGGCTTCGAAAGCCTGGCGGGTCTCAACCGTAGTGGCCATCAGAGCCCCGAGACCGTCCGCGCCGAAGCCGAGGGTTTCCGCCGTCAGCCAGGTCGCCGCGGCGCCGGCCGCCGACCGCGATCCTTCCAGCGTCGACGACCATTTTCCATCGCCCAGTTCCGGCCGGTCCAGATAGGGGGCGTCAAAGGCGGACACGGCGTAATGTTCGGCGTCCGGCGTCAGGAAGGCTCCGCAGGCGTAGGGCACATAGCCCAGCTTGTGCGGGTCGATGGTGATCGAATCCGAGCGCCCCATGGCCCGCAGTGCGGCGGCCGTCTCTGGAGCCAGGGCCGCTTCCGACGGGCCGTCCAGCATGGCCCGGAGGAAGCCACCATAGGCCGCGTCGACGTGGCGCCAGATGCGCCAACCTCGCTCCGCCCGCCACAGATCCAGCCGGTCATAGAGGCGATCGAGCGGATCAATGGCCCCGGTCTCAGTGGCCCCGGCCACGGCGACGGCCATCAGGATCGGTCTTCCATCAGCTTGGGCGCGTTCCACCTGACGTTCGAAATCGGCGAGATCCAGGTGACCGCCCTTGTCCAGGGCCACGCTCCAGATCGCCTCGCCGCCCAGACCGAAGACGTTGGCGGATTTGCTCCAAGAATAGTGCCGGTTTCCCGGAACCAGCATCACCGGCCCCCGGTAGTCCCATCCCGACGCCCGGCTGATCCGTCGCCAGACGTCGCCCGGATTGGACGCCGCCGCGCTGCAGGTCTTCAGGACGTCGTCGGCAACGGCGTGAGCGGTTTGCAGGCTGCGGAACTGCTTCCAGCCCATATGCGCCGCCGCGAACGGATCCAGGATCTCACCGGTGACTTCGGAAACATGCAGCGCCAGCGCCAGCCAGTGGTCCAGTCGATAGCGCGCTCTCCAGACCGCCTCGAAATTAGCCACCGTCCCGCCGGAGGTGAAATGACCCTGGGCCTGAGCGGGATCATAGCCCAGCATGCCGGCAAGGGCGGCGATGGCTTCGGTCTCGATCACGCTGCCGACGCGGCTGGCGTCGCGCGAACTGTTGTTGGGATTGTGGAGCATGGCCGCGAACCATCCCAGCAGACCGGGCAGGGACAGATCGGCCTTCATGTGGGCGATGTAGCGGGGGGAGAAGGTCGGGGTTTCCGCCGTCAAGGCGTCGCAGAGCGTCAGCAGGCGGCGCCCGAGCAAATCGCCCTCGCGAGCGGGGGAACCGGCGACGGGGCCCCCGTCGTTGGAGGCGCTGTCCTCGAACCGGCCGGAGCGCCAGCGAAACCAGTGGTCGAGGGTGGCGTCGATCTCGCCGCGCAGCCGGCGTTCATTTTCGGATCGCGCGCCGGGGAAATAGTTGCGGACGAGCGGGTCTGCGGTCATCGGAACGTCGGTTGCCTCTCTGCCCGGACCGGGCCGGTCCGCTGGACTTACAGCCTGCGTCGCCAAAACGAATTGGCATCCATCAAGCGCCCGGACGAACCCCGTCAAAGGCCGGGTCGCGACGTCGGGTCACCCGATCTCCAGGAAGTCGCCCTCGGGTCCATAGGCCGCGAAGCCGCTGATCCGACCATCCCGCACAGCCTCGACCATGGTCTCCAGTGCGAGGTCTATCCGGGCCTTGTCGGGCGGACGCCCCGCCTGTCCGGACAGGCTCGCGGCGAACACGATGCTCCACGGCGGCCCGGCCCGCTCTGCCTCCGACACAAGCGCGTTGAAGTCAGGGAGATCCTGCGGGGCCTTATCGACGCACATCAACGGCCCGAGCGCGCCGCCCCGTCCCGCGCGGAAGCGCGCCTCCTGCTCCGGCGTGGCCCTGTCGGGCAGTTCTGCGGCGGCGAAGACGAACAACAGACGCTGCGGTTCGGGCTCGGCTGCGGCGGCGGCCAGGAGCTGCTGGAAATGCTGGTTGGGGTTCATCGGCGCAGGTGCCCTTCATTCTCGGATCGCGCGCCAGGGAAATAGGTGCGGACGAGTTGGCGCGACGGTTTTTCGGTCATCGGAATGTCGGTTGCCTCTCTGCCCGGCCCGGGCTGGTCCTCTGGACTTACAGGCTGCGTCGCCAAATCGGATTGGCATCCATCAAGCGCCTGGACGGACCCCGTCAAAGGTCTACGGGCGTTTAGGGTGATAATGAGAAGCAATAACGTGACCGAGACGGTCAGAGAGGCACGACGATGCGTCACCGAACCCCACGTCCCCGCCTGTTGTCGTTGTTCTGCGTCAACACCGCGGGGGCTTGCGTCCTTCTGACGCTGGCCCTGGCCGCCTCGACTGGTGTCCACGCCCAACCCGTTGCGCCTGTCTTGGAGGTGCCGGTGGACTTGGGGGAGGTGGCGGCGACTGCGGGACGGACACCGCTGACCAGCGCCCGGGCGCTGGACATGCGGACGCCCGGCGGTGCCATCATCGCCTGCGCGAGCTCAACGCCTGCCGCGCAGCCCCGGGCCATAGTCAGTTCATGACCGATCTCGCGAACCTCGGCGCCAGATCGACCTGCCCGGCAGACTTGTGCCTGTTCAGCGAGTGCCACTGCTCCCCTTGTGAGACGCGCTGTCACGGTGCCTGGCCGCTCCGTCTACTCGGAAGCGGCGCCGTGTGTCTCGCTTTGGCGGGCGTGGTCCTGCCGCTCTTGCCGACGACACCCTTTCTGCTGGTCGCAGGCTGGGCGTTCGCCCGCAGCTCACCACAGCTTGACGCTTGGCTGCGAGCTCATCCCCACCTTGGGCCGCCGCTGAACGGTTGGGAGCATCGCCGCGCCATCCCCCGCAAGGCCAAAGCGATCGCCGGCGTCAGCCTGCCCGCCAGCTGGCTCTTGCTTTGGTCCGGCGGCGCACCCGTGGCGATTTCTGTCGCCGCCGGCGCCGTCATGCTGGCGGCTGCCGTCTGGATCCTGACCCGGCCGTCCTAGCCTCACTCAACGTCACGTCCTATGGGCTCGGTGAGCGCCGCCGCAAAGTGGACCTTCCTGCGGCCAGCCGTTCTGCTGGTACTGCGCCTCGAAGGCCCGAGGGCCCATCTCGTCTCGCAGGCGGTCCAGCACCTCCTGCGACTCCCTCTCGGGATTGAGAAGGTCTCCGATGCGTCGCGCATGGCTGCGTCCACGGGTGAGGGAAATGATCTCGTCCCGGGTGGCGATGGCCGGCAGGTTGAGATGGCGGTAGTCACTCTTGCCCATCAGGTGGGCGCAGACGTCGCCCTCGTGCAGGCGCTGCTGGATGGCGATGATCGCGCCCGTCCCCTTTTCGTCCAGGCGCGTCAGCAGGGTCTGGTCGATGAAGTCGCGGGCTCGTTGTCGGGTCTCCGGAAGGCGCGCATCCTGGGCCTTCATCAGATCGTCGATGATGATCAGATCCGCGCCGATGCCAGTGACCGTGCCGGCCAGCGCCGTCCGTCTCCGGGTTCGGCGAACGCGCGGTAATGTCGGGGTTATTTCCCGGGTTACAGGGACCCGGCGGTTATCCAGGAAGTGCGTGGCGGACAGAGAGGGATTCGAACCCTCGGTAGGCTTTCACCTACACACGCTTTCCAAGCGTGCGCGATCGACCACTCCGCCACCTGTCCGTTTCCACGACGCGCGTGAAGCCGCCGGAGGTCGATCCGACGAGACGGGGCTGATAGAACAACCGGCCCCCCTCGGCAAGCGCCGCGGGCGTCCCCATATCGGCTTCAGTTCATTCTCCCGGAGCTTGCCCCCATGCTGTCCCAGAAAACCCAGATGCCGACGGCCGAGACCGCCCTGCCGGGCCGGTCCACGCCGTTGCACACCGACGAGGTCCATTTCGTCACCGGCCGCCCGCTGAAGGGGCCGCATCCGGAGGGATTCGAGACCGCGATCTTCGGCATGGGCTGCTTCTGGGGCGTGGAGCGCATCTTCTGGCAGCTGCCGGGCGTGTGGGTGACGTCCGTGGGCTACGCCGGGGGGCTGACGCCGAACCCGACCTATGAGGAGACCTGCACCGGCCGCACCGGTCATGCCGAGGTGGTGCAGGTGGTCTTCAACCCGGCCGAGATCAGCTACGGCGACCTGCTGAAGGCCTTCTGGGAGAACCACGACCCGACCCAGGGCATGCGCCAGGGTAACGACATCGGCACCACCTACCGCTCGGTGATCTACACCCTGAACGAGGATCAGGCGGCCCAAGCCGTGGCCTCGCGCGACGCCTATCAGGCCGCGCTGTCGAAGGCCGGTCGTGGTCAGATCACCACCGAGATCGAAGCGGCGCCGACCTATTACTTCGCCGAGGACTACCATCAGGGTTACCTGGCCAAGAATCCGGCCGGTTACTGCGGCATCGGCGGCACCGGCGTGGTCTGTCCTATCGGCCTTGGTGTTTCTGGGGGTGTTGACGCCTGATGGACCGGGCGGGCGTCGGCAAGGTCTGCCTGGCGCTGCCCGGTGCCACGCTGGATCATCCGTTCGGCGACCACCACGACGCCTATCGCGTCGGCGGCAAGATGTTCGTCATGGTCGGCGAAAGCGGCGGCGTGTCGTTCAAGGTCTCGGACATCGCCTATGAGGTCCTGACCGAAAGCGGCCACGCCCGCCCGGCCCCCTATCTGGCCCGCGCCAAATGGGTGAACCTCGAGACGCTCGACGCCTGGCCCGACGACGAGATGGCCGAGCATTTCGCCATCGCCCACGGCATCGTGGCGGGCAAGTTGACGAAGAAACAGCGGGCGGCGTTGGGCCTTTAGCGCGCCTTCTCCGCCGCGATCCAGCGGTCCATGCGGGCGTCGAGCAGGTCGAGGGGCAGGGGGCCGTCCACCAGCAGGGCGTCGTGGAAGCGGCGGACGTCGAACTTTTCGCCCAACTCGCGCTCCGCCCGCGCCCGGATCTGCCGCAGCCGAATCTCGCCGATCTTGTAGGCCGTGGCCTGGCCGGGCCAGCCGACGTAGCGTTGCAGCTCGGTCTCGATGTTGTGTGGCGACAGGGCCGAGTTGTCGCGGAAGCACGCGCGCGCCTCCTCCACGCTCCAGCCCAGCCAGTGCATGCCCGTGTCGGCCACCAGCCGGCAGGCGCGCCACATCTCGTAGCTCAGCCGCCCGAACCGCTCGTAGGGTGTGCGATAGAAGCCCATCTCCTCGCCGAGGAACTCGGAATACAGGCCCCAGCCCTCGGTGAAGGCGGTCAGGTCCGCCCCGCGCTTGAACGCCGCGCCCTCGGCCGCCTCCTGCGCCAGGGCGATCTGCAAGTGGTGGCCGGGCACCGCCTCGTGCAGCGTCAGGGCGGGCAGTTCGTACAGCGGCCGCTGGTCCAGCATCGAGGTGTTGACCATGTAGCCCCCGGCCACGCCCCGCTCCATCGAGCCGCCGAAATAGCGCCCGGTGGTGTAGGTCCGCTCGATTTCGGCCGGCACGGGCCGCACGCCATAGGGCAGGCGGGGCAGGGTTCCGAACAGGGCCGGCAGGCCGTTGTCCGACCGCTTGGCCATCTCCGACGCCTTCTCCAGCAGATCCTCGCGGCTGGTCGCATAGAACTGCGGATCGGTGCGCAGGAAGTTCAGGAAGCCGGCGAAGTCGCCGGTCCAGCCCGACGCCCTCATCTCGGTCTCCATGCGGCCCCGGATGCGCGCCACTTCATCCAGGCCGATCTGGTGGATCTGATCCGGCGTCAGGTCGGTGGTGGTGTAGCCGCGTACGAAGAAGGCGTAGAGCTCGCGCCCGCCGGGCTTCAGCCCCAGTCCCGGCGCCTCGGACGCTACGGGCCTGTATTCGGTGCGCAGGAAGTCGAGCCAGGCCTCACGGCGCGGCTGAATCTGCTCAGCCACCATTGCGGCGGCGCGGGCGCGCAGGGCCGCCTGCTCCTCCGCCGGGATCGAGGCGGGCAGGGTCGCGAGGGGCTTCAGCAGCGGGTCGGTCTCGGGCGAGAATGCGGCGTCGGTCGCGGCCAGGCTGATGGCGCTGTCGACCACGGATCGGGGCTGCACCATGCCGGTGCTGATCCCGCGCCGCGCATTGACCGTCGCGTCGTCGTACATCTTGCCGATGCCGCCGAGCCGGGCGATCCAGTTCTCGGCGTCGCGGCGGTTCGTGATGCGGGTCGAGCCGGCGTAATAGGCCACGCTCTGGCCAACCCCGCCCTCGGAGTTGAAGGCCAGGCGCCCGGTGTCGAGCGGGATCTCCTCCAGCGCCCGGTTCACCAGCCGGCTCAGGAAGGCATGGTTTTCGGCGTCCTGATCGTTCAGCCCGGCGGTGTTCACCGCATCCAGTCGCCGCTTGAACCCAGTCAGGGGCTCGACGCGGGTCAGTTCCGTCGCCCGCGACAGGTCGGGCATCCGCGTGGAACCGTCATCGTCGGCGGACTCAGCGTCCTCGCTTGCGCCCTGGCGCTCCAGCCAGGCTTCATAGTCGGTGATGATCGAGGCCAGAACCGGATCGCCGGCTTCGGCCGACGCGGTCGCCGGGTTCGTGGGCGCCGGGGCTCCCACGGTGGCGCAGCCCGACGCCAGAAGCGCCGCGATGAGGATGATCGCCGACCGGTACATGAAGCCCCTTTCGAAACAGGGGCGGACTGCACCGGACCGCCGCCGCTGCGTCAACCGCAGAAGGCGAAGAAGCGCTCGATATTGCCCCGCGAGCCCGGGTGCGGCGCATAGGCCTCGCGCGTCTCACCCTGCCACACGGCCAGCCAGCCGACCTGGCGGAAGCGCTGGAACACCGGCTCATCCACATCGGCGCTTGCGGTCAGGAAGACGCCGTCATGCAGTTCCGACGGCTCTGATCGGGCCGGGAATCGCTCCGTGTCACCACCGGATTCGACGTGGATCTCCTTGGCGTCCGCGTTCTGCGAGGTGGCGCTCAGCTCCAGCCGACCCGCGCCGCGTCGGCAATCCATGCCGAGCCGCAGGTCGTCGCTCTCGGCCAGACCGTAGGCCAACCGGGCGTCGTCACCGGTCGCATGATAAAACCAGTCATAGCCTTCGACCGGCTGCGGGGCCGACGCCAGCGGCTCGGCCACCGGCCCGCCCGTATCCGTCGTGTTGCAGGCCGCCGTCGCCAGCGCGAGGCCGCTCAGCAGAAGCAGGGCAGGGACGCGCATGGACAGGCTCCGGTTCAACCGGCGCACAGTTCGGCGAAACGACGCAGCTTGGCAAGGTGATCCGGCTCGACCACGACGGTCACGCCGACATCCGAGGCCCGCACCGTCAGTTGGCCGTTCGCGGTGAAGGCAGCGAAAACGGGATGATCGGTCCGGACGGTCAGCACACCAGATCCGCGCGCACCGTCGCTGACCGCCACGGTCGCGTTCGACTGGCCCGCGCTGACCTGGGCCATGCCGTTGGCGCTGGGGGAACCGCCATAGAGGGTCAGCTTGGCCACACTCGAGCCCGGCTCGCATTCGAAGGTGGCCCGCAGGCGCGGCGTGTCGGGGATCTCGTTGGCCAGCGTCAGGGTGTCGCCCTCATAGAGGGCCCAGGTCCAGGCCGGTGCGGGCGTCGTGCGGCCCTGCAAACTCAGCGCCGCGATCATCGCGGCCAGGATCATGGTCATGGTTCAGCCCCCGCTGAATGGTCCAGACGAAGATGTGGTCAGGTCCGGCTCGTGGCGCAATAGGCGAAGAATTCGCCGATCAGGCGACGCTCGGCCGCCGAAGCCTCAAGCGTGAAGTCTCCGGCCTCGCCCTGGACGTCCAGCTTGCCGCGCCGGGCCAGGCTTTGCATCGCCGGATCGCGCAGGGAGACACGCGTCTCGAACGCATCGCCGCCGCTCAGGGGATCCGTCTCGACCGGGCCCATGGTAGCCTGGCTGAGGCGCGCCGCCTTGGGCTGCACTTCGCCATAGACGGTCGCGGCCGACCGCCCCGGCTCGCACATCAGCATCAGCGCCAGCTGGTCGGAGTTCTCGACGCCATAGGCCAGCTTCGCCATCCCCGGCTCATGGCTCAGGTGCCAGCCCATGACCGGGGCGGCCGTCACCGGCTCGGCGTCCGGCGAATACGACTGTGCGGCGAAGGCGGTCAGGCCCAGAACAGCGACGGCGGGGAGGACGAATTTGAACATCGGAAATCTCACGTCTGACTGGCAAACGCTGCTTTCCATTAACGGTTCACGGCTCCGCTTAGACGCATTTCGGCGATCCGTGGGCTGTGATTAAATTATCGCGTGACCGGCGAGCGCTCAGAACGGGCTGAACCGCTCCACCAGCGACTGGGCGGCCGGGGTGGCCTGCATGCGGCTGATGTCGCCGCGGCCGCCGTAGCTGATCCGCGCCTCGGCGATCTGGGTGTGGGCGATGGTGTTGGCCGAGGAGATGTCTTCCGGGCGCACGATGCCGGCGACGGTCAGTTCGCGCACCTCGCGGTTGGTGCGCACTTCCTGCCGACCCTGGATCACCAGGTTGCCGTTGGACAGCACGTCGGTGACGACCGCCGCGATGGTCAGGCTGACCCGCTCCGAGCGGTTGACGCTGCCGGAGCCCGAGGCGTTCACCTCGCCCTGGGTGCCGACCATGTTGGCCGGGTCGAAACCGCCGGGGAAGGCGCGGCCGAGGCTGTTCTCCAGCCCGAAGAAGTTGGTCACCCCGCCCGAGGCGTCGTTCGAACGCGCCCGGTTGGTCGAGTTGGAGGTCTGGGCGCTGTCGTCGATGTCGATGCTGACGGTCAGGATGTCGCCGATTCGGCGCGCGCGCTGGTCGCCGAAGAAGGTGCGCGCGCCCGTGCGCCACAGGCTGTTGGCGCTGGCCGGGCGGCTCTCGGGCGCGGGCAGATAGGCCTGCTGCACCGGCACCAGTGCGGCCGGATAGCCGATTGGGGCCAGCTGCGGCCCCTGCACCGCCTCGATGGCGGTCGAGCAGGCTGCCAGCGGCCCAAAAGCGACAGGGACGAGCAGGGCGGCGGCGATCAGGGCTTTGCGCATCACGGGCATCCTAACGGGCGAACTGGGTGGGGGCGGCGCGGGCCTGCAGGGCTGCGGGCCCGGCGATGGCGCGGCCGGGACCGGCGGCGACCGCGTCGATGGTGCGGCCGGAAGAAGTGTTGATGATCGGCACGGCCTCGCCCAGGGCGGCGTCGCGCGTGGCCCGACCGGTGACCGTCAGGGTGACGCCGCCGGAAACGAACGAGACCTGCACCATGTCATTGCGGGCGATCACCTGTGGCGAAGTCAGGTCGCGGCTGCCGACCGGAGCGCCTGCACGCAGCGCACGGCGCGCCGAGAGGCCGATCACGGCCTCGGCGTCCTGCGGACCGCCGGCGGGGGCCATGTGCGCCTGAACCGAAGTCCATTCCACGTCCGCAGGCTGGACGATGTCGCCCGTGGCGAGGCTGCGGGTATAGGTCAGAACCTCCACCGTCGCGCCGGGACGGGCGGCGACAGAGGCGGCCGAGGTCGACGGCGCCGGAACGCCCGCGCCTTCACGCACCACCACGCGGCGGAGACCCTGCGGGTTGGTCCAAGTCAGGCCCGCCTGCCGCGCGCGGCTTTGCAGGGCGCCGGCCTCCAGCACCACGCTCGGGCCGTTGCGGCTGGCGACGAAGACGTCCGCCGCAACGCCCGCATTGTCGAACAGGTCGCCGAGCGTGACCCGCCCGTCGTCGTCCGTCGGCTGGTCGCGCAGGCTGACGGGATCGGCCAGCGCCGGCGTGGCCAGCGCCAGTGCGGCGATGAAGGCGGCGAGGGCGCGCATCAGCCCTTCACCTGGGCCGAGACGGACAGCATCTCGTCGGCGGTCGAAATGACCTTGGAGTTCATCTCATAGGCGCGCTGGGCGATGATCAGGGCGCTGATCTCGCTGACCGCGTCCACGTTCGAGGATTCGGTGTAGCCCTGCAGAAGCTGCCCGAAGCCCGGCTCGCCCGGCGCCGCGACGTTGGCCGAACCGGAGGCAGTGGTCTCCATCAGCAGGTTGTCGCCGATGGCTTCCAGCCCCGCCTCGTTGAAGAAGGTCGCCAGCTCCAGCTGGCCCACCGTCTGCGGCTCGGTCTGGCCGTCGGTGATGACCTGGACCTGGCCGGTCTTGGAGATCGAGATGTCGACCGTGTCCTGCGGGATGGTGATGGCCGGTTCGACCGCATAGCCGTCGTCGGTCACCAGCTGGCCCTCGCCGTTGACGGCGAAGTTGCCGGCGCGGGTGTAGGCCGTCTCGCCCGAGGGCAGGGTGATCTGGAAATAGCCGCGCCCGTCGATGGCGATGTCGAAGTCGTTGCCGGTCTGCTGCGGCGTGCCCTGCTCGGTGATGCGGTAGACGCTGCCCGCCTTCACGCCGGCGCCGATCTGGATGCCGGTCGGCACCACGGTGCCCTGGCTGGACGACTGCGCGCCCATCCGCTCGACGTTCTGGTACAGCAGGTCCTGGAACTCGGCCCGCTGCCGCTTGAACCCGACCGTGTTCATGTTGGCGATGTTGTTGGAGATGACCTCCACATTCAGCTGCTGGGCGGCCATGCCCGAGGCGGCGGTTCTCAGTGCGCGCATGTCTCGCTACTCCCTTAGCCGACCCGGCCCAGCCGCTCGACCGAGCGGCGTGACAGGTCGTTGGCTTGTTCGATCAGCTTGGTCATCCGCTCGTAGGCGCGGCTGATCTCGATCAGATTGGTGATTTCCAGGATCGAGTTGACGTTCGATCCCTCCAGCATGCCCTGACGGATGCGGGCGTCGGTCGCCTCGCTGGCCGTGGCGTTGGACGCGTTGCGGTACAGGCCGTCGCCGCCCTTCTCGAGCGCCGCCAGGGTGTCGAATCGCACGACGCTAAGACGCCCGACCAACTGGCCGTTCTGGGTGATCGTGCCGTCGTCTCCGACCGCCGGTTCGCCCAGCTTTGGATCCAGAATGATCTCGCCGCCATCGCCCAGCACGGGCAGGCCACCCTCGGTGACCAGCTTGCCTTCGGGGTCGAGGGTGAAGGCGCCGTCGCGGGTGTAGGCCTCGCCAGCGCCGTCCTGCAGCTTGAAGAACGCGCCCTCGCCCTCGATGGCGAAGTCCAGCGTCCGGCCCGTCTGGCTCAGTTCGCCCTGGCCGTAGTCGCGGCCCACGCCCTTATCCAAAACGAAGCTGACGCCCGGACGGACGTTGTCGTTACGGGCGCGCTCGCCCACCTCGGTCCCCAGCAGCAACTGCTCGACCTTGAAGCCGGTGGTGTCCGCATTGGCGATGTTGTTGGCCACGATGTCGAGTTCGCGGCGCAGCGTCATCTGGCGGGACAGTCCGATGTAGGCGGCGTTTTCCAAGACGGGCTCCTTCGCCCATCCCCTCGCAACGACCGTGCCAACAGGGTTAACGCAGGCGGGGCGGGGCTTTCCGCCGGATCGGGCCCGTTTTCGCCCGGCAGGATTTGCCGGTTCTAAACGCCCCGTTAACCAAACATGGCTCTTCTGGATCTCACACCTTCCGGGGCGGACGGCGAATGCTGAAATTTGGCAAGAAGAAGAAAGCGGACGCCGAGGTCCCGGCCGTCGCCGAGAGCGGCGAAGCTGCAGCCGAGGGCGATGCGCCCCCCGCGAAGAAGAAGCTGCCGCTGCTGTTCATCGTGATTCCCGCCGCCGTTCTCGTGCTGGGCGGAGGCGGCGGCGCGGCCTTCTTCCTGATGCAGCCCAAGGCCGCGGCGGCGGAGGAGGGCGGCCACGGTGCGGAAGCCAAGGGCGGTCACGGCAAGAAGAAGGAAGAAAAGAAGGGCGGCCACGGCGGGGGCGCCGAGGGGCCGGCCGATCCGTCCCTGGGCAAGATTTCGGAAGGCCCCGACGGCGAAACCTTCTTCACCCTGCCGGACCTGGTGACGAACATTCAGTCCAGCGACGGCCGGCCTGTCCACCTGAAGCTCAAGCTGACGCTCGAGATGCAGGACCCGGCGGTGGCCGAGCATCTGCAGGCCGAGATGCCGCGCATGAACGACATGTTCCAGAGCTTCCTTCGCGAAGTCCGCCCTGAGGAGATGAACGGCTCGGCCGGAACCTTCCAGCTGCGCGCCGAGATACTGCGCCGCGTCAACCTGATCGCCGCCCCCGGCAAGGTCGACGCTGTGCTCATTGAAGAAATGCTGGTCCAGTAGATGGCCGAAGCCGCGCTGGCCCCCGACGATGACTACGCCGCTCCCGCGCACGAGGAAGAGCGCGCCTCGATCCTGCCCGAACGGGTTCTGAATCAGGACGAAATCGACAGCCTTCTCGGCTTCGACCTTGGGGAAGACGACGGCTCCGACCGGTCCGGCATCCGCGCCATCATCAACTCGGCGCTGGTGTCCTACGAGCGCCTGCCGATGCTCGAGATCGTCTTCGACCGCCTGGTGCGGTTAATGACGACCAGCCTTCGCAACTTCACCTCCGACAACGTCGAGGTCAGCCTCGACAACATCTCGTCGATCCGCTTCGGCGACTATCTGAACTCCATTCCCCTGCCGGCCATCCTGGCGGTGTTCCGGGCGGAGGAGCTCGACAACTACGGCCTGCTGACGGTCGATTCGAACCTGATCTATTCGATCGTCGACGTGCTGCTGGGCGGCCGTCGCGGCACTGCCGCCCTTCGCATCGAGGGCCGGCCCTACACCACGATCGAGCGGGTGCTGGTCCAGCGCATGGTCGAGGTCGTGCTGAATGACGCCCGCGCCGCGTTCGAGCCCCTGACGCCCGTCCACTTCAATCTGGACCGGCTGGAGACCAACCCCCGTTTCGCCGCCATTGCGCGTCCGGCCAACGCCGCCATCCTGGTCAAGCTGCGCATCGACATGGAGGACCGCGGCGGCCGCATCGAGCTGCTTCTGCCCTATGCGACGCTGGAGCCCATCCGCAAGATGCTGCTGCAGCAGTTCATGGGCGAGAAGTTCGGCCGCGACAACATCTGGG
>JAZKHQ010000080.1:0-20870 GCA_040385285.1 Pseudomonadota bacterium | reverse complement strand
CCGCGTTCACCAGGGTGCCGCCGGAATCGACGATGTCGTCGAACAGGATGCAGCGGCGGCCCTCGACGTCGCCGATGATGTTCATGACCTCGCTCTTGCCCGGGCCCGAACGGCGCTTGTCGACAATGGCGAGGTCGGCGCCCAGCCGGCTGGCCAGGGCGCGGGCGCGCACCACGCCGCCGACGTCGGGCGAGACGATCACCACCTCGCCCGAGGCCTTGGCGCCCATCTGCTCGCGGATGTCGGCGGCCAGAAGCGGAGCGGGCAGCAGGTTGTCGGTCGGGATGTCGAAGAAGCCCTGAATCTGGCCGGCGTGCAGATCCATGGTCAGCACCCGGTCGGCTCCGGCGCGGGTGATGAGGTTGGCCACCAGCTTGGCCGAGATGGGCGTGCGGCCGCCGGTCTTACGGTCCTGCCGGGCATAGCCGAAATAGGGCATGACGGCCGTGATCCGCTTGGCCGAGGCCCGGACCAGGGCGTCGATGCAGATCAGCAGCTCCATCAGGTTGTCGTTGGCCGGATAGGAGGTGGACTGCAGGACGAAGACGTCCTCGCCGCGCACATTCTCCTCGATGACGACGAAGACCTCGTTGTCGGCGAAGCGTTTCACCTGGGCCCGGGTCAGGGGCATGTCCAGGTGGGCCGCGATGGCCTGGGACAAGGTCCGGTTCGAGTTGCCCGACAGCAGCTTCATGACCCGGTCATCCTTTCGCCCTCATCGCGCTTCCAATGACGAGCGCTAGAGTGTTCGCGCGCTTCTTATCAGCGAGTCGCCGCGCCACAAGCCGTCGGGGCCGGAAATTCGGCTTTGCAGGCTGCATTGGCGCGGGGAAACGGCTGGTGTAGAGATCGCGTCATCCTGTCCGGGTTCGGCGTTCGCCGGGCCCGCCTTCGTGTCGTGGGGTCTTTCTTGCCTGTGTCCAAGTTCCGTTCCGGCCTTCTGCTGCTGGCTGCGGCCGCCTCGACCCTGACGCTGGCGGCGTGCAACAACGGGCCCACGCGCCCGCGCCTGGCCTATGAGGAGCGCCCGGTCGAGGCCCTCTACAACACCGGCTACGAGCGGCTGCAGAGCAAGCGGTGGCGCGACGCCATCGATTATTTCCAGGAAGTGGAGCGTCAGCACCCGTATTCGGAATGGTCGCGCCGCGCGATCCTGATGCAGATCTACGCGTACTATCAGAACAACAGCTACGCCGACGCCATCGCGGCGGCCGACCGCTTCATCCAGCTGTTCCCCGGCAATCCCTCGGCCTCCTACGCCTTCTACATGAAGGCCATCTGCAATTTCGAGCAGATCACCGACGTGGGCCGGGACCAGGGTTACGCCAACCAGGCTCTGACAGGCCTGCGCGATGTGGTGCGCCGCTATCCGGGCACGTCCTACGCCACCGACGCCATGGTCAAGATCGACATGGTCAACGACCAGCTGGCCGGCAAGGAAATGGCCATCGGCCGCTACTACCAGCGCGGCCACCAACTGCTGGCGGCGATCAATCGCTACAAGACCGTGATCGAGAACGCCGACTACCAACGCACTTCGCACACGCCCGAGGCGCTGTACCGGCTGGTGGAGGTCTATCTGACCCTGGGCCTGAAGGACGAAGCCGTCCGCAACGGCGCGGTGCTGGGCTATAACTATCCGGGCAGCCCCTGGTACGCCGAGGCCTACGCCCTGCTGACCGAGGAAGGCTCACGCCCCGAGGTCGCGCCGGAAGCCCGCCGCGAGAGCTGGCTGGAACGGCTGATTCCGGGCTGAACGAAAAGCCCGCCGTCCGCGGACCTGACGCTATGATGCGGACGATGCCGAATCGCGCCCGCCAATGCTGACTGCTCTTTCAATCCGCGACGTCGTGTTGGTGGAGGCGCTGGACCTCGAGGTCGGCGCCGGCCTGACCGTGCTGACCGGCGAGACCGGGGCCGGCAAGTCGATCATTCTGGATGCGCTGGGTCTGGCCCTGGGCGCGCGGGGCGAGGCCGGTCTGGTGCGCAAGGGGGCGAAGCAGGCGTCCGCCACCGCCGTCTTCACCGCGCCGGACGACGAGGCCCTGACCGCGCTGATCGCTGACAAGGGGTTCGAGGTCGCGGCGGGCGAGGATCTGATCCTGCGCCGCATCGTCGCCGCCGACGGCCGCAGCCGCGCCTTCATCAACGACCAGCCCGCCGGGGTCACGGCCCTGCGCGAGATCGGCCAGGCCCTGGTCGAGGTGCACGGGCAGCATGAAACCGTGGGCCTGCTGGACTGGAAGACCCATCGCGGGCTGCTGGACGCCTATGGCGGTCTGCGGCCGCATCTGGACGCCGTGGCCAAGGCCTCGGAGGCGCTGAAGGCCGCCGAGGCGAAGCTGGCGCAGCTGAAGGCGGAAGCCGCCGACGCCGCCGCCCGTATGGAAGAGATCACCCTGAACCTGGCCGATCTCGACGCGTTGGATCCTCGCGCCGACGAAGAGACCGAGCTGGCGGGCGAGCGGGCCATCCTGGGCGCGGCGGAGAAGGCGATCGCCGACCTGTCGGACGCGCGGACGCAGCTGGGCGGCGACAAGCTGGTGCAGCGGCTGGCGTCGGCGCTCAGGGCCGTGGAGCATGCGCGGCAGCGGGCGGCGCAGGCGGGAGCGGGACCGGATCATCCCGTGATTACGCGCCTCGGCGTCGCCGCCGAGGCCATCGACCGCACCATCACAGAGGCGCAGGAAGCGACCGCCGCCGTCGATCAGGCCGCCGACGCCTTCGAGTTCGAGCCCGGCCGGCTGGACAAGGCCGAGGAGCGGCTGTTCGCGTTGCGGGCCGCCGCGCGCAAGCTGAACACCACCGTCGACGCGCTGCCGACCCTGCGCATCCGCCTGCGCGAACAGCTGAGGCTGATCGAGGATGGGGCCGAGGCCATCACGGTCGCTGGGCGCGAGGCGGCGCGGGCACGGGATGACTATGACGCCGTGGCCTCGATGCTGACTTCGGCGCGCGAGGCGGCCGCCGAACGGCTGGCGGAGGCGGTGATGGGCGAACTGGCCCCGCTGAAGCTGGACCGCGCGCGCTTCCGGGCGACGCTGGAGCCGGTGGGCGAAGGACGCCGGGGGCCGTCAGGCGTCGAGACCGTGCGCTTCGAAATCGCCACCAACGCCGGGGCGGGCTTCGGCCCGCTGGATTCCATAGCGTCCGGCGGCGAGCTGGCGCGGTTTGCCCTGGCCATGAAGGCGGCCCTGGCCAGCCGCGAGGGCCAGCGCCAGCCGGTGATGATCTTCGACGAGGTCGACCAGGGCGTCGGCGGCGCCGTGGCCGAGGCCGTGGGTCAACGGCTGAAGCGACTGGCCGAGGGCGCCCAGGTTCTGGTCGTGACCCACAGCCCGCAGGTCGCCGCGCGCGGCCACGCCCACTGGAAGGTCAAGAAGGCCGACCACGACGGCCAGACCATCACCTCGGTCGCCGACCTGACCGAGGCCCAGCGGCGCGAGGAGATCGCCCGCATGCTGGCCGGCGCCGTCATCACCGACGAGGCCCGCGCCGCCGCCCGCGCCCTGATAGGCTAGGCGTGATCCCGAAAAGTGGACGCCGATTTTCGGATAAGATCACGCCGAAGCATCTCTGCTTTTCGCTTCGCCCCATTCACCCTGAGTGCTAACCACCGGCCCCATGAAAATCCCCCGCATAGCCTACGCCGCCTACGGCTTCGCCCTTGTCATCATCGTGCTGGACCAGCTGACCAAGGCCTGGGTGCTGGACGCCATGTCCATGCTGACGGCGGACGGCGGCCTGATCGAGCGCGAGATGTGGTCGCTGCATTCGATCCCGGTGATCGAGCCGATCCTGCGCTTCAGCTTCGTGTTGAACGATGGCGTCAGCTTCGGCCTGTTCGGCGGCGGGGCCGGACGCTGGGCGCTGAGCGTGTTCTCGATCGCAGTGGCCGGTTTCCTCGCGGTCTGGGCCACGCGCACAGACCGGCGCGTGCTTGTCACCGCCATCGGCTTCGTCATGGGCGGAGCGCTGGGCAATGTCATCGACCGCATCCGCTTCGGCGGGGTGGTGGATTTCATCGACTTTTCAGGGACCGGCGTGTTCCCGTGGATTTTCAACATCGCCGACGCCGCCATCAATATCGGAGTGCTGCTGCTGATCATCGACACCCTAATGTCGGAACGCGCCGCCAAGGTTGGCGCGGCCAACGAAAAGTCGTAATCAGACCGTCCTTTCCTGCCTTCCAGACCTTTTATCGCGTCCTGCGCGACCCGGAGCCGACCGAACACCATGCGCATTCGCAACGCCGCCGTCCTGACCCTCGTCGCCGCCTCGACCCTGTCGCTGGGCGCCTGCGCCGGGATGCGCGAGAGCATCGGCCTGACCAAGGTCACCCCCGACGAGTTCCTGACCGTCTCGACCGCGCCGCTGTCGATCCCGCCGGAATACGGCCTGCGTCCCCCGGCCCCCGGCCAGCCGCGCGCCGAGGACCTGGCGCCTGAGGCCGCCGCCCGTCAGATCCTGCTGGGCCAACGTCAGGCCGTGACCCGCACCGAGGGTGAACAGGCCCTGGTCGTCGCCGCCGGCGCCGACCGCGCCGATCCGCTGGCCCGCTATGTGATTGATCGGGAAGTGGGCGATCTGGCGCACAAGGACCCCAGCTGGGCCGACCGCATCATGTTCTGGCGCAACGACGACGCCTCCACGCAGACGCCGGCTGTCGTCACCACCGCGGAAGGCGACGTGCCGGTTGATGCTCAGGCCGAATACCAGCGCCTGACCGGCGGCCGCGGGGACATCACCATCACTCCGCGCCGTTCGGGCGGTTTCAAGCTGCCGGGCCTGTAAGACAATTCCCCTTCTCCCTCCGGGGGAGAAGGTATTCGCGCGAGCGACCGGATGAGGGGGATGCCTGATTACAGGCTGACCTTCAGACGATGAGCGAGCTGAACCAGCCCCTCATCCGAGCGGCTATAGCCGCCACCTTCTCCCCCGAGGGGAGAAGGACAAAACACTAGGCTTCGGCCAGCACCCTGGGAAGCTTGAAGGTTACGGCCTCGCGGGCGCCGTCGTCTTCGATGATGGTGGTGTCGAATCGGGCGTGGATGGCATCGACAAGTTCGGTGATCAGGGTCTCGGGCGCCGACGCCCCGGCGGTGACGCCCACCACCTGGACGCCATCGAACCAGGTCCAGTCGATATGGCCGGCGTCGTCGATCAGACGTGAATCACCCGCGCCTGCCTTCAGCGCCACCTCGACGAGCCGCGCCGAGTTCGAAGAATTCTGCGAGCCGACGACCAGCACCAGATCGCAGCCCTCGCCCATTCGCTTGACCGCCTCCTGACGATTGGTGGTGGCGTAGCAGATGTCTTCCTTGTGCGGGTCGGGCAGTTCGGGAAAGCGCCGCTTCAGCGCCCCCAGAATGCCCGCCGTGTCGTCGACCGACAGGGTCGTCTGGGTGGCGTAGGCCAGAGGCTGGTCGCCCGGCCGCTGGAAAGCCTCGGCGTCCTCGATGGTCTCCACCAGGCTGATGGCGCCGGGCGGCAGCTGGCCCATGGTGCCGACGACCTCCGGATGGCCAGCGTGGCCGATCAGGATGATGTGACGGCCCGCCGCGTGATGGCGCTCGGCCTCCACATGAACCTTGGACACCAGCGGGCAGGTGGCGTCCAGGAAGAACAGCCGCCGGGACTTCGCCGCCTGAGGCACTGCCTTGGGCACCCCGTGGGCCGAGAAAACCACCGGCCGGTCGTCCGGGCACTCGTCCAGCTCGCGCACGAACACCGCGCCTTGAGACCGCAGGCGTTCGACCACATGACGGTTGTGGACGATCTCGTGGCGCACATAGACGGGCGCGCCGTATTTCTCGAGCGCGCGCTCTACGATCTGGATGGCTCGATCGACCCCGGCGCAGAAGCCGCGCGGCGTGGCCAGACGCAGGGTCAGGGGGCGTCGCTCAGTCGAAGCCGGGGAGGCGAATGCGGTCATGTCCCCAACCTAGTCGCTCCGGACCCCCACCGCCATATCGCGCAGGACGCGCGCGGGTTTGCCGCGCCTCGCTTTAGCCGCTATCAGCGACGAGCGTGCCCTGTCGCCGCACGACCGTCGTGCGCGCGTTCCCAATGGGCTGTCGGAAACAGATTTGATGCGTCGCGTACTTCCCGCCTTTGTCGCCGCCCTTGTAATGGCCGCCGTCCTGCCAGCCGCCGCCCATGCGCAGTCCCAGTCGGGACGCCGTCCGGGACAGGATGACGGCTCGGGCCAGAACGCCGACGGCTCGGAGGCGAACCAGCGCGAGCGCGGCCCCCGCTTCGCGCCGCTTCGCCGCCAGCCCAACGCCGGCCCGTGTCCATATGTCAGCATCCTCTACGACGCCGCCCGCTACGTGGAGATGGTCGACAACCAGCCGCGCATGGCCAACGTCGGCTACACCGGCGAGATCGAGGGTCTGAGCGCGGGCTGCGCCTATCAGTCCGATGAGCCGATCCGCGTGGAAGTCGACGTGTTGTTCAACCTGGGCCGAGGTCCGCGCGCCGAGGGCGACAGCCGCACCTATCGCTACTGGATCGCCGTGACCGCCCGGGACAACGCGGTTCTGGCCAAGGAATACTTCGACCTGCCGGTTGAATTCGACGGCGCGGACCGCACGACCGTCACCGAAGAGCGCACCATCATGATCCCGCGCGCCTCGGCGGAAACCAGCGGCGCCAATTTCGAGGTTCTTGTCGGCTTCGACGTGACGCCGGCAATGGCCGAATTTAACCGCACCGGCAGCCGCTTCCGCATGCCGGCGGCCCTGCCCCCGGCCACGCCCCGGCAATGACCGACCTCAGATCGACGCTCGGCGAAGCGGTCGCGGCCGCCTTCGCCGCCGAAGGCGTGGAGCCGTCGCTGGCGCGCGTGACCGTGTCGGACCGTCCCGACCTGGCCGATTTCCAGTCCAACGGGGCGCTGGCCGCCGCCAAGGCGCTGAAAGCCAATCCGCGTGAACTGGCGGGCCGGGTGGCCGAGCGCCTGGCCGGCGATCCGCGCCTGGCCTCGGTCGAGGTGGCGGGGCCCGGCTTCATCAACATGCGCCTGTCTGACGCGGCCCTGGCCGAGCGGGCGGGTGAGGTCGCGGGCGACGCCGGGCATTTCGGGGCCGCGCCGGTGGCGGCGCCGCGCAAGGTGCTGATCGACTACGCCGGGCCGAACGTGGCCAAGCCGATGCACGTCGGCCACCTGCGCAGCTCCATCATCGGCGAGAGCCTGAAGCGGGTGTTCCGCTTCCGCGGCGACAGCGTCTGGGGCGACGCCCACTTCGGCGACTGGGGCTTCCAGATGGGGCTGCTGATCGTGGCCGCCGGCGACGAGGGCAAGGCGGACGCCTTCCTGGCCGAGGGCGGCGGGCCGTTCCCCGCCGAAAGTCCGGTGACGCTGGAAGATCTTGAGCGGCTGTATCCCGCCGCCGCCGCCAGGGCCAAGGAAGACCCCGATTTCCGCGACCGTGCCCGCAAGGCGACGGCCGAGCTGCAGGGCGGACGCCCCGGCTACCGCGCCCTGTGGGCCCATTTCGTCGCCGTCAGCCGCACGGCGCTGGAGCGTGAGTTCGGCGCACTGGGCGTGACCTTCGACCTGTGGAACGGCGAAAGCGACGCCGATCCGCAAATGCCCGAGATGATCGCCCACCTGCGTGACACGGGCCTGCTGGTCGAGGACGATGGGGCGCAGGTCGTCCACGTCGCCCGACCCGGCGAGACCCGCAAGAAGAAGCTGGCCGACGGCAGCGTGATCGAGGCCCCCAGTCCGCCGCCGCTTCTGGTCATCAGCTCGGAAGGCTCGGCCATGTACGGCACGACCGACCTGGCCACGATCCTGGACCGCAAGAAGGCCATCGGGCCGGACCTGATCCTGTATGTCGTCGACGAACGCCAGGCCGAGCATTTCGAACAGGTGTTCCGGGCCGCCTATCTGGCCGGATACGCGACCGAGGGCGCGCTCGAGCACCTCGGCTTCGGAACCATGAACGGGCCGGACGGCAAGCCGTTCAAGACCCGCGCGGGCGGGGTGCTGAAGCTGCACGACCTGATCACCATGGCCACCGACAAGGCGCGCGAGCGGCTGCATGAGGCCAAGCTGGGCGACGACCTGCCCGAGGCCGAGTTCGAAGCCACGGCGCGCAAGGTGGCGGTCGCGGCTCTGAAGTTCGCCGACCTGTCGAACGCGCGGACCACCAGCTACGTCTTCGACCTCGACCGTTTCATGAGCTTCGAGGGCAAGACCGGGCCGTATCTGCTGTACCAGGCGGTGCGGATCAAATCCCTGCTGCGGCGGGCCGAGGAGCAGGGCGCGAAGTCCGGTCCAATCGCCGTCGCCGAGCCGGCCGAGCGCGATCTGGCCCTGACGCTGGACGCCTTCGACGGCGCGGTGACCGAGGCCTATGACCGGCGCAGTCCGCACGTGGTGGCCGAGCACGCCTATCGGCTGGCGCAGTCGTTCTCGAAATTCTACGCGGCGTGCCCCGTGCTGATCGCGCCGGACGAGGCGACCAAGGCCTCGCGCCTGGCCCTGTCGCAGGCGACCCTGGGCCAGTTGGTCAAGGCGCTGGAGCTGCTGGGCATCGACACGCCGGAGCGGATGTAGGCTAGACTGGGCCTCGTCCACACGGGGAAACGCCATGTCGCTCGATGCCTATATCGCCGGCCTGCCCAAGGCGGAGCTGCACCTGCACATCGAGGGCTCACTGGAGCCCGAGCTGATGTTCGAGCTGGCGCAGCGGAACGGGGTCTCGATCCCGTTCGACAGCGTCGAGGCCGTGCGCGCGGCCTATGACTTCTCGAACCTGCAGGACTTCCTCGACATCTATTACGCCGGGGCGAACGTGCTGCTGACGCGCCAGGACTTCGAGGATCTGGCCTTCGCCTATTTCCAGCGGGCGGCGGCGGACAATGTGCGGCACGCGGAAATCTTCTTCGATCCCCAGACCCATACCGACCGGGGTGTGCCGTTCGGCGTGGTGGTCGAGGGGCTGATCGCCGGGATGGACCGCGCGAAAGCCGAGCTGGGCGTCACGTCCGGGCTGATCCTGAGCTTCCTGCGCCACCTGAGCGAGGATGAAGCGTTCGCGACGCTTGAGATGGCGAAGCCGTATCTGCATCACTTCATCGGCGTCGGTCTGGATTCATCCGAGCTGGGCCACCCGCCGGCGAAGTTCCAGCGCGTGTTCGCGGCCGCCCGTGCGCTGGGCCTGAAGCTGTGCGCCCACGCGGGGGAGGAGGGCCCGCCCGCCTATGTGCATGAGGCGCTGGACCTTTTGCACATCGACCGGATGGACCACGGCAACCGCTCGATGGAGGACCCGGCGCTGGTGCGCCGCCTGGCGGCCGAGCAGATGACGCTGACGGTCTGTCCGCTGTCGAACCTGAAGCTCTGCGTGGTGAAGGATCTGAAGGATCACCCTGTGCCGGAGATGCTGCGTCAGGGGCTGCACGTCACCCTGAACTCGGACGACCCGGCCTATTTCGGCGGCTATGTGAACGAGAACTACCGCCGGCTGGCTGCGGCGGTCGGCCTGACGCGGGACCAGGTGACGCAGATGGCGCGGAACAGCTTCGAGGGGTCTTTCCTGCCCGAAGCCGACAAGGTCGCGAGACTGGCCGAGGTTGACGCCTACGCGAGCGCCTGACGCCAACCCCGGCCTTTGATCACAGAACCCCGATCATGCTGGCCACCAGCGGGTGGCGGACGATGTCGCGCTCGGCCAGCTTCACCACCGAAATGTCGGGCACAGCCTGCAGACGCTCGGCGATGTCGCTGAGGCCCGAGATGCCGGGCAGCAGGTCGGACTGCTGCGGATCGCCGGTGACCACCATGGTCGAGTGCCAGCCCAGTCGCGTCAGCAGCATCTTCAGCTGCATGTAGGTGCAGTTCTGGGCCTCATCGACGACGATGAAGGCGTTGTTCAGGGTGCGGCCGCGCATGTAGCCGATGGGGGCGATCTCGATCAGCCCCTCGGCCATCAGCGCCTTGACCCGCTTCATCGACAGCCGGTCCGACAGGGCGTCGTAGAGCGGGCGCAGATAGGGGGCCAGCTTGTCCTCAACGTCGCCGGGCAGGAAGCCGATCGATTCCCCCGCCTCGACCGCGGGGCGGCTGAGGACGATGCGGCCGATCGTGCCGGCCTCCAGCGCCTCGACCGCCTTGGCCACGGCCAGATAGGTCTTGCCCGTGCCCGCCGGCCCCAGGGCCAGGACGACGTTGTGGTCGTCGATGGCCTTCATCAGTTCGGACTGGCCCTCAGACTTGGGCTTGAGCGTCTTCAGATAGGCCTGGTCCCGGTCATCGTTGGATGGATGGGGCGACCAGCCGCCGCGCGATCCCGGCGCGGTCGGCAGGCGTCGGACCTTGGCGTCCTCGCTGAACTGGTGGGAATCAAGAATTCCCTCCCGACCGATGTCTCTCGTCTGACGCTTGAGGGCCGCGCGCTTGGTCATGAACGCCTCCAGGGCATGAAAAAAGGCGGACCCGAATGGGTTCCGCCCTGGACAAGGATGGGGAGGATGGCAGTCAGGGACGCAAACGGCCGGCCCGGATCGGATGAGGTGCAAACACCCGGCGGGTTGACCCGCCGCCGAACAGAACGCGTCACGCACGTCCCCCTGGGTTGACCGGACCGGGCTTGATCCGGCTTCTGATCCGGGCCGAAGTGGCGGCCTCGAATCGCAAGAACACTTTGAGCCTAACGTGGTTTACGAAGGCTTAAAGCGATGAAATAACTAAAGATGAGGTGATGTTTCGATGACGATCTATGCGTTGGCGGACAAGAAACCGCAGTGCCCGCCCGAGGGCGAATACTGGGTGGCGCCGAATGCAACGGTCATAGGAGACGTGATTCTGAAACCGGGCGCCAGTGTCTGGTTCGGCGCCGTCGTGCGCGGCGATAATGACCCCATCACCATCGGCCGCGACACCAACATCCAGGACGGCAGCGTGCTGCACTCCGACCCGGGCGAGCCCCTGACCATCGGCGACGGCGTCACCGTGGGCCACATGGTCATGCTGCACAGCTGCGAGATCGGCGACAACAGCCTGATCGGCATCGGCGCGGTGGTGCTGGGCCGGGCGAAGATCGGCAGGAATTGCATCATCGGCGCGAACGCCCTGATCACCGAGGGCAAGGTGATCCCCGACAACAGCCTGGTCGTCGGGTCGCCCGGCAAGGTGGTGCGCACGCTGGAGCCAGAGCAGGTCGAGTTTCTGAAAGGGTCTGCCGCCCACTATGTGCAGAACTGGAAGCGGTATGTGCGGGACTTGAAACCCGTCTAGGCCACGCGCCGTCCGTTCAGGGCCGCCAGCTGCAGCGGCGCACGCTGGATATCGCCCACGCCCATGGACACCCGGGCGATCAGGCCGCCGATGTCGCGTAGCGCCTGTCCGCCGAATCGGGTCGGCTGATACAGGCCCAGGATGCGGTCGGCGGCGCCGTCAGGGCCGCGGAACGGGGCCAGGACGATCTCGAACGGGTCGCCCCCCGGATCAGTCTCGGCGGCGATGACGACAGGGCGAGCCTCGCGCACTGTCTGGGCGATGGCCGCGGCGACCAGCGCCCGCCCATCCTCGCGGAACAGGCCCAGCCAGCCCTCGCCGCGCAGGGGCCGCCCGTGCAGCCGTTCGATCCAGCCGCCGGCCAGGCGAAAGACCAGGTCGTCGCCGCGCCGTTCGGCCATGAAGGTCTGGGCCAGCAGCGGCCCCAGCTGGATGGGATCCAGCGCCGTGCGAGCCGGCACGCGCCCCGCGTCCGGCAAGGCGGTCCAGATGTCCATCAGTCGCTGTGTGCCGGAATGAAACATCGCGGTCCTCTCGGACCTTGAGGGCGCAAGCGTGAGGCCAAGGTTGGCAACGGATTCGAAAGGCCTTTCGACTTAGCTGTCAGGTTGAAGAGGCCTGTCTCCTTCGGGGCGGGCGCGGAACTTTCGGGAGTCCAGCCCATGCGGGTGCGGATCATCAAATGGCTTGTCGCCGCCGCCGGCTTTATGGCCCTGACGGCGGTCGCGGACACCGCTGCGGCCCAATGCGGGTCGGGTTGCCCGCCGCCGCCTCCGCCGTGCTGCGAGCCGCCTCCGCCTCCGCCCCCGCCGCCGGAGCCTTGCTGCGTTGCGCCGCCCCCGCCCGTGTGCTGCGGGAACGGCAATCTGAATGTGAACGTCAATGTGAACGCCGGCGCGGCCGCAGGGGCGCGGGCCGGGGTCAACGCCCGTGCCGGCGGCAGCGTCTATGTCGGCGGCGGCGGCTCGGCCTATGTCACGGTCGATCAGCCCTATCCGACCACCATCCAGGGCCTGAACGTCGAGGGCTCACGGATAATGCAGCGGGTGCGGGTGCCCTATGAGGCCCGACGGCGCTTCGAGAAGCGCGTGGTCATCCAGGCCTTCTGCCTCGACGACCGCAGCATCCCGCACCCGGCCTCGCAGGTGCGGCCGGACCGCGACGTCTATGACGACTACGAGGGCGAGCTGTATCGCTGCATCGCCGGGACCTATCTGCAGATCACCATCGCCGAATACATCGACCGGATCAGCTTCGAGCACGGCGAGACCATGATCTGCCGCAAGGGCGAGGCCCTGTGGCACGGCCGCGGCGGAAACATCGAATGCCGGCCGCAGAAGCCCGAGCGCGACTGCAACGAACGCTCGCTGCTGCGCCGCTACGGCGCGGGGGTGAAGATCCTGACCATCATCCGCGAGGAGAGCTACACCGAATACCGCGAGGAGATGGTGGAGCAGGTCGTGGGTTCGGTTTCGGGCGCGATGATCACCCTCGATGGCGGCGTCGGCGGTCGGGTTTTCTGACGCCAGTCTGAACAGGGACGTTCAGCCTGCGGTCAGCCGGGGCGGCATAGATCTGGACCGTCGATCTCCGTCGACAGTCCTGAAGCAACTGGGGCCCCGATCCTTGCGGATCGGGGCCCCCTTTTCGTTGAGACGGCGTTTTCTTACTGGCCGACCTGGGTCGAGGTGACCGTGACCTTCCAGGCGGTGTCGGGCCGCAGATACTGCCGCGCCGCCCGCTGGATGTCGGCCGGGGTGATGGCCTCGATGTCCGAGATGTGGCTCAGGGTCTGCTGCACCTGGCTGGGATCGACGGCGACGTCCTCCAGCTGGGTCAGCCAGTATTCGTTGCTGGCCTGGCTGCGGCGGATCGATTCGATCGTGGGCAGGCGGGCGCGGTTCAGCTCGTCCTCGGTGATCGGCGTGTCGCGCAGCGACGCCACGATCGCGTCGATGGCGGCGTAGTAGGCCGGAAGCGACTCGTACGCCGTCTGGGCCGTGATGAAGATCGAGCCGTAGCCTTCATAGACATCCGACGCGCTGGCGCCGGCGGTCGGGGCGTAGGCCAGGGCCTGCTTCTCGCGGATTTCGTCCAGCACCCGCAGGCGCAGCACGTCGCCGAGGATGCCCACGACACGCGCCTCGGTGCGGTCGCCGACCTGGTCGGTGGTCGGCCAGGCGATGTAGCCCAGAGCCTGTTCCGCCGGACCGGTGTGGTGCAGCTGAACCGGCTCGGCCGTGCCGGCGGGGAAGCGCAGCTGGTCCGCGCCTGGCAGGCCGGCGGGCGCCGGTCCACGGGCGGGCAGGGCGCCCAGAGTCGCGGCGACTTGGGCGATGGCGTCCTCGACCGTCACGTCGCCGACGATGACCACATTGATGGGGCCCTGCGACAGGCCGTCGATGACCTCGGACTTCAGGGTGTCATTGCTGTAGGCGGCGACCTCTTCCGCCGTCGGGAAGCCCTGACGCTTGTCGCCGCTGGCCAGAAGACCGGCCGCGCCCAGGCTGAAGGAGCCGCCGGGGGTGGCCATCTGCTGGGCGATGATCTGCGGGAAGAAGGCCTTGATCTGCTGGAACGGCGCTGGACGCACGCCCGGGTCGGTCAGATAGGCGGTCAGAACCTGCATCTCGAGCGCGAAGTCCTGCGGACGGGTGGCCCCGGACAGTTGATAGGCGTCGCCGTCGACGGCGAAGCCGGCCGAATAGGTCCGGCCATTGAGCACGCGGCTCATTTCGTCGGCGGTCAGCTTGCCGAGGCCGCCTTGGGCGAAGACCAGCGGCGCCAGGGCCTGAACGTCGGCGCGGTCCGTGGGCATGCCCCGCTCGCCGATGCCCGTGCGCACGGTGACAAGGATCTGCTCGTCGCGGAATTCGGTCGGCTTGACCGTCAGGCGCACGCCGTTGCTGAAGGTGACGACGGTGGCGCCCACGTCAGACAGCTCGGTGCGGCTGGCGACCGTGCCAGGCGTTCCGAAGGCGGCGTAGGGCCAGTCGAGGGCCGCGGCGGCAGCGGGCGCGGTGACCGGGACCTGGCGCGAAGCCTCCAGCGCGGCGGTGACGGCGGCTTCACCGCCCTCAAGCTCGACCGGCGTGATCACGAGCATCAGCGGGCCGCCGCCGGTGAAGACGGTCTTGATCGACTCGTTCACCTGGGCCGCGGTCAGGCCGTTCACCGAGGCGTTGAACAGGTCGAGGTTGGTCTGGGGCGACGAGAAGACGTTGTCGTCATTGGCCGCGTTGACCAGACCGCCAGCCAGGGCCGGGGTGCGGCGGGTGGCGGCGCCGGCGACACTGTTCTCAAGAGCCGTACGGATTTCGGTGATTTCACGCTGCAGCTCGGCGTCGGACACGCCAAACTGGACCAGGCGGCGCTGCTCGCGCTCCATGGCCTCAAGCGCCGGCTTCCACTCGCCCGGGTTGAAATCGGCCGACAAGGCGGCGATGTCCAGGCTGTCGACCAGAGTGAACTGGCCGCCGCTGGCGTTGATGAAAGGCGGATTGTCGGCGCGGGCGATTTCACCCAGGCGACGGTTCAGCACGGACATGCCGAGATTGCGGATCAGATTTTCGCGGCGCTCGGCCACGGTGTCCGGGTCCGTGTCGGGAGCCTTGGTCCAGTTCAGCTGGATCGAGGACTGGATGCCCGGTTCGACCAGGATGCGGGTCTCGGGCTGGCGCGGAGCGACCGTGCCCAGGTCCGGGTTCGGGCCGTCGGCGGCGACGCGGGGCTGCCAGTCGCCGAACTCGGCGATGATCTTCTGCTCCATCACATCGACGTCGAAGTCGCCGACAGCGATGAAGGTCGCCCGCGAGGGACGGTAATAGGCGTCATAGAATTCGACGAAGCGGTCGCGCGGGGCGCTGCGGATGATGTTCAGGTCGCCGATCGGCATGCGCTGGGAGATGCGCTGGCCGGGGGCCAGCAGCGCGAACTGCGCCTTGACCGAACGCAGGCCGGGGGTGTTGCGCAGTCGCTCCTCGCCGGCGATGACCTCACGCTCGGCGTCCACGGCGTCGCTAGCCATCAGGGCCTCGGCCACCTGCTCGTGCATGATGTGCATGGCGGTGTCGACGGTCTCGTCGTTCGTGCGCGGCAGCTCCAGCATATAGACGGTCTGGTCGAAGCCGGTGGAGGCGTTGGTGTCGGCGCCGAAGGCCAGGCCCAGACGCTCCAGAATGCGCAGCAGGTCGTTTTCGGGCACGTGGGTCGTGCCGTTGAAGGCCATGTGCTCCATGAAGTGGGCGAGGCCGAGCTGGTTGTCATTCTCCATCAGCGAGCCGGCGTCGATGCGCAGGCGGAAGCTGGCCTGACCCGGAGGGGTCGCGTTGCGCATGACCGCATAGCGCATGCCGTTGGGCAGGGTGCCGAAGCGGACATTGCTGTCGGCGGGGATGTCGCTGGTCGACTGGGCCCACTGCGCCGACGGCGCGGTCTGGGCGAGGGCGGGGGTGATGGCGGCGGCCGACAGCGCGAGGGCGCTCGAAGCGGCGAGAAGAAGCAGGCGGGCGGCTCGCATGGAGAACTCCGGGGCGCGACCGTCGCTCGGGCGGAACGGGTCGCTGGACAAGAACAAGGAGTCCCCGGCCGATCGCCGACGCCCCGCGTGCACCCTGATGGGCGCCACGAGGGATTCTCAAGTTAAATTACGGACAGTTAATGACTTGGCCGTGAGACATAGAAGGTCGCGGCGTTGCCCACGGCGTTGGCGCCGGTCATGGCGGCGCGGCCGCTTCCGGCCACATTGACGCTGGTGGTGGCGCTGACATTTCCGTCGTTCTGCTGGACGTTGGTGGCGTTCAACTGGCCCGCGCATTCCGAACAGGCGTAGCCGACGACCGAGTTGCCGACCGCGTCGGCGCCGACATAGGCGTCGTAGCCGGTATTGCCGGAGAATGTGGCGCTGGCGTCGACACCGCCGGTGTTCAGCTGGGTGTTGTCGATCTCAACATAGACGTCGTTGTTGCCGACCGAGACGTCGTTGCCCGCCGCCCGCGCATGGGCCTCGGCGCGGCCGAAATCATATGCGGTGGTGACGGCGGTGGCGCGGACGTTCGCGCTGTTGGCCTGATCCGTCTCGGCGATCAGGGCTCCGCCCTGATTGGTGAAGTTGGCGGTGTTGCCGGTGGCGCGGGCGCGGCCGGCCAGATCCCAGGCGTTGCCGGCGTTCGCGCTGACGCCCGCCTCGATCATGTCGCCGGTCGAGCGCTGACGGACATAAAGGCTCTGGTTGGAGGCCGCGCCGCTGGTGGCGGCGAAGCCGTTGGCGGTGGCGAGGCTGGAGAAGACCCCCTGGGCAGGGATGTATTGCGTGGCCGCGTAGTTCGAGGACCGGACCGAGGCCGAGGAGCCCTGGCTGATGACGCCGCTGAGGGTCGAGCCCTGGCCGCCCATGGATACGGTGTTGCTGATCGCCGAGGTGGTGACCGCGGCGCCGCCGATCAGGCGCGCCGTGCCGCCGTCGATGGAGGAGGTCGCCGAAACCTCGCCGCCGGTGTTCAGCTGGCTGGCGTGAACGGCCACGTCTGCGTCATAGCCGCCGGCCGCCAGATAATTGCCCCCGGCCTGGATCACGGCGGTCACCGCGCCCTCGGTGTCGCCGCCGAAGGTCATGTCGGCGGTGGCGACGGCGTCGCCTCGCATCTCCTGGGTCGATTGCACGTCGATCGAATCGTTCTCGACAATGCCCGAGAAGCTGTTGCCCTGGGCCGAGACGGAGACGTTCACCTGGCTGGAGGCATCGACCACGGTCAGGGTCTCGCCGGCGATCACGTCGCCCATCTGCAGCTGGTTGTTCAGGACGATGGAGCCCTGGGACTGCGCCGAGGCCTCAGTAGCGGCTGCGGCGCACGTCACCGTCGCGGCGATCATGCCAGCGAGCCGGATCCGCGCGAGTCTGGCCATTGTTCGTGTCCGTGTTCTGATAGGCGGGATAGTAGCCGCCGGTCTGGCCGTAGGTGTCCCGCAACGGCTCATTGGCCGTGTCGAGACAGATGTCGGGTCCGGGGGCGCCGTACATATTGGCCATGATCTCGACCATGGCGCGTTCGACCAGCGAGCGGACGGCCAGCTGAACCGGCTCGAAGCCGCCTTCGCCCGCCGAAATGTCGAAGACGTTGCCGCCCATGAAGTCGAAAACGCCCGCGGAGACTTCGCGGCCGATGATCTGCTTCTGGTAGGAGATGACGTCCACGACCTCGAGCGTGGTGGTCTGCACCACCCGAAGATCCATGGCGACATTCATCACATAATAGCGGCCCTGGAACACGCCCGAGAGCGGCGTGTCGGTGTCGGCTTCGCCTGCGCCGAAGTCCCAGCCCGCGGAGCGGAGATTGTGGTTCACCTCGGTGATGCCGCCGACGATGTAGAAGTCCGAGCCCGGCACCTGGCCGGCCAGGATGCGGCGGTACTGGACGTCCTCAGGCCCGCCCGCGCCCTCGTCGCCGATCAGGCGGTTGTTGGCGTAGCGCAGCTCCATCTCCGACACCGAGGTGTCGAAGCGCTCGACCATCCGGGCGCCGGCCTTGCCCAGCGCCGAGGCGGCCATCAGCGAGGCTCCGCCGGTGATCTGGCGGCCGCCGTCGGCGGATACGGAGCCGGTGTAGTCCTGGATCCGGCCCACCGCGATCCGCGGCGAAGGCAGGTTGTAGCGCCGCGCATAGTCGGCGAGGCAGATCAGGGCGGAAGAATAGGGAGTCGGGTTCGCGGTCACCGGCGCGTTGCCAATGGGCGAGGCGTAGAGGCCGTTGTTTCCGGCCACGGGTGCGATGCAGCCGGACAGCAGCGCCACCGCCGCCGTCGCCAGTCCCGCGATCCTGAGGCGCCGCATCGGCGTGCTGTTGCTCATCGCAGGTTCAGCGTTCCGTTCAGGGCCGCGCCGGCGTTGACGTTGCCGTTGTTGGTCTGGCGCGAGTTGACGATGACGGTGTTCCAGTTGCCCTGGACCACGACGTTCAGGCTGTTGCCGATGGCGGTCGAGCCGCCGATGGCCGTTCCGCCGTTCGTGCCGCCGACGCCGCTGTAGCTGGACGAGACCCCGCCCGAGGCGCTGGAGTAGGCGCTGGCTCCGCTCTGGATCATGCCGTTGACGATCAGGCGGTTGCCGTTGGCGTCGCGGGTGGAGCCCGTCTGGGCCCGCGCGGTGGCGTAGCGCGCGCCGCCGTATCCAGCCTGAAGCGACGCGGCGCCCGAAGACCCGTTCGATTGCGCCCAGGCCGCGGCCGGCGCCATCAGGACAAAGGCCGCAATGGCCACAGTCAGTTTCAGGTTCATCGGGCGATCCCCGCACGGTTAAGGTTGACGAGTCGGCAAGCAACCCGCGTGCCAAATTGGGTCAGGGTTATTAAGAACCGCTTGAGATTCTGGGCCCAGACACGCTTTCGTCCTTAATAAGGAATCAGGAGCCGATCGCTGGAAGCGCCGAGACGAGAACCCGTTCTGACCGCGCCCTGGCAGCCGGTGGCCCTGTCGCTGATTCTGCTGGCGGCCTTCGCGGCCCAGCTGGGCTTCGGCGAGGGGGACCCGACAATAGCGGCGCGGGCGTTCGGCCTGGCCCCGGCGGCGCTGTGGAGCAGCCGGGGGAGCGGGATCTTCACCTATGTCCTGCTGCACGCCGGATGGACGCACCTGATGATATCCGTGCTGATGACCATCGTGCTGGGCACGCCGGTGGCGCGGCGCATGCCGGGGTTCATGGGCTTCCTCGGCCTGCTGACCTTCTTCCTGGTATGCGGCGCGATCGGGGGGCTTGTGTTCGCAGCGGCCCAGCCACGGTCGCCCGACATACTGATCGGGGCGTCGGCTTCGGTGTCCGGCCTGCTGGCGGCGGCGGTGCGCACAGCCCAGGCCCGGCGCGGCGTCGGGCCGCTGTTCAGTCCGCTGCTGCTGGGAATTGGAGCCGTCTGGCTGGGCGTCAACCTGCTGGCCGCCGTGACCCAGTTCGCGGGGCCCAGCGCTTTCACGCAATATGGATGGCAGGCGCATGTGGCGGGTTTCGTCGCCGGCGCGCTGTTGACCGGGACCTGGGTGCGACTGTTCGGCCAGTCGGCATTTGCTTCCGCGGCGGGGATGGGCGATCCTTAGCCCTTGAAGCGGCCCCGTCCGCGAGGCTGCTCTCTATAAGTCTATAGGGAAGGAAGCCGCGCATGCTGGTCGCCGAGATTCTCAAGGACAAGGGCGGAGACGTTTTCTCCATCCCGCCGTCGGTTTCGATGACGGAGGCCTGCGTTGAGCTGAAGGCCCGGCGAGTCGGCGCCCTTATCGTCTGTGACAATGACCGTGTTGTAGGCGTCCTGTCCGAGCGCGACGTGGTCCGCGCCGTGTCAAAGGATGGGCCGGCCAGCCTGGACCGCCCTGTAGCGGAATACATGACCAATGAGGTGATCTTCGCCGATCCGGGCGAGACGGTCGCCATTCTGATGGGGCGGATGACCGAGCAGCGGATCCGCCACCTGCCGGTGCTGACCAGCGGTCGCCTGACGGGCGTCATATCCATCGGCGATGTGGTGAAGTGCCAGATCATCGAGGCCAAGAACGAAGCCGAGGCCCTGCGCACCTATATCGCGGCCGGCTAACACCGTAGGGCGACCGCGAGTCCGTCAGAAAGTTCGCAAAAAGCCGAAAGTCTGCTTGCGGAGCGCAAAGCCGCTGCGTATATCGCCGCCTCGCTCGGAAACGGGCCGACGGCGCGGGGCCGCGGAGACGAAAGTCACCGCCCTCCACACGGGAAAAAAGAGCCAAAAGTTCTTGCTTCCTTAGAAGTCCTCGGTTAGGTTCCGCGCCTTCGATCGAATCGTCGGATCGCCCCGAGGGGAAGGGTTCCTTCCCCGACGAGCTTTCTGCGGCCTGAAGAACCCCGGTTCGGACGGCCCCGGAAAATCTCCGAAGATCGGTTGACTCCCGGACTGGCCCTCTTTAGAGACGCCGCTCCCGCCGACCCAGGGTTCGCCCCACGGACGGCGTCGGGAAAAAGAGGAACTTCTTCGGAAGGGCCGCTTGACTTGAAAATCCGAGGCGACTACATCGCCGCCTCCGCCGATCACGGGCGTTAAACGGTGAGGCCGGAAAGTTCCGGTCCTGGTCTTTGAAATCGTTGATCTGGAAAGAGAAACGCAGGCGGCGGTGTCCTAGCGACAATCCTAGAGATTGTCTCGACACTGACATCTGCGGTCTTTTTGAAAAGATACAACCATGTCGATGATCTTCGGATCGTCGAAGTGGTTCTCGTCAAAAATACGTAGAACTAATGCCAGACGGTCTTCGGACCGTCAGCTTAGGTCAGAAGTCAACTCAACCTGAGAGTTTGATCCTGGCTCAGAGCGAACGCTGGCGGCAGGCCTAACACATGCAAGTCGAACGGACCCTTCGGGGTTAGTGGCGGACGGGTGAGTAACACGTGGGAACGTGCCTTTAGGTTCGGAATAGCTCCTGGAAACGGGTGGTAATGCCGAATGTGCCCTTCGGGGGAAAGATTTATCGCCATTAGAGCGGCCCGCGTCTGATTAGCTAGTTGGTGAGGTAAAGGCTCACCAAGGCTACGATCAGTAGCTGGTCTGAGAGGATGACCAGCCACATTGGGACTGAGACACGGCCCAAACTCCTACGGGAGGCAGCAGTGGGG
>JAZKHQ010000079.1:0-23725 GCA_040385285.1 Pseudomonadota bacterium | reverse complement strand
ACAAGGTCATTCTGGTCGGCAACCTGGGCAAGGACCCGGAGATCCGCACCCTCAATTCGGGCGAGCGGGTCGCGAACCTGTCCCTGGCCACCTCGGAAACCTGGCGCGACAAGTCTTCGGGCGAGCGCAAGGAAAAGACCGAGTGGCACCGCGTGGTCATCTTCAACGAGAACATCGTCAAGGTGGCCGAGAACTACCTGAAAAAGGGCTCCACCGTTTACATCGAGGGCTCGCTCCAGACCCGCAAATACGAGCAGGGCGGGGTCGAGAAATACACCACCGAGATCGTGCTTCAGAAGTTCCGCGGCGAGCTGACCATGCTGGGCGGCCGTAGCGACAGCGCGGGCGGCGGCGCGAGCCGCGGCGGCGACGATGACTATTCCTCGGGCTTCTCCACCGGCGGCGCCAACAAGCCGAGCGGCCCCAAGGAAAGCTACGACCTGAACGACGACATCCCGTTCTGATCACGGGGTGACGCGGGAGCCATACAGCTACCGCAACGACCCGGCCGTGCCGTCCTTTCCGGACGACCGGCCGCTGATCCTTTTCGACGGCGATTGCGTCCTGTGCTCCGGCTCGGCCCGGTTCATCCTCCGGCACGACCGGACGGGACGGTTTCGGCTGGCGCCGGTGCAGTCGCCGCTGGGGCAGGCCTTGCTGGCCCACTACGGCGTCGATCCCACCGATCCCTCGACCATGCTGTTGATCCAGGGCGGGGAGGCGCACCAGCGCTCGGAGGCTGTCCTGCGCATCGCTGCGGGGCTACCGGCGCCGATCTCCGCCGTGTCGGCCCTGCGGTGGCTGCCCGGTGGATGTCGGGACGCTGTCTATCTGTGGGTGGCGCGGAGACGGCGCAGGCTCACAGGACCGACCTGGTGCGCGATGCCGGACAAGGCTTCAACTGATCGGATCCTCGCATGAGGCGCGTGCTCGTCCTCGGCGCCAACGGCTTCATCGGCTCGCATGTGGCGGCGGCGCTGTCGGCGGCGGGATGGACCGTGCGCGCGGGGGCGCGGCGGCCGGATGAGGCAGGGCGGCGGGCGCCGGGGCTTGAGTGGGTCGCGGCTGACTTTCGTCGACTGACCGATGCAGCGGCCTGGGCGCCGCTGCTTGCGGGGGTCGATGCGGTGGTGAACTGCGTGGGCGTGCTTCAGGACGGGGGCGGGGACGACACCCGGGCCGCTCATGTCGAGGGTCCCCACGCCCTGGTCGCGGCCTGCGAGGCGGCGGGTGTGAGGCGACTGGTTCACCTGTCGGCCGTGGGCGCGGACGCAGAGGCGGGCACGGCCTACGCCCGCACGAAGGCGCATACCGAGGCGATGCTGGCGGCCAGCGGGCTGGACTGGCTGATCCTGAGACCGTCGCTGGTGATCGGGCGCGGTGCGTTCGGCGGCACGGGCATGATCCGGGCTCTGGCGGCCATGCCGCTGGCGATCCCTGTGGTCGGCGGCGATCAGGTGGTGCGGCCCGTGGCCATGGACGACCTGTGCGGCGCGGTCGTCGCGGCGCTGGACCGGCCCGAGGTCAGCCGGACGACGCTGGACATCACGGGGCCGCAGACGGTGACCCTGATCGACCTGCTGAAGCTCTATCGCGGCTGGCTGGGGTTCGCGCCCGCGCTAGTCGTCCGCACCCCGCGTTGGGCGGCGGCGCCTGTGCTGTGGGCCGGAGACCTGCTGGCGCGGCTGGGCTGGTTCTCGCCCCTGACCACCACCTCGATGCGGCAGCTGGATCATGATGTGGCGGGGCGCGAGAATGACTGGGGCGGGAAGCTTGGCGTGGCCTCGCGCGGGATCAGCGCCTACCTCAGCCAGACCCCGGCGTCGGTGCAGGACGTCTGGCATGCGCGGCTGTGGTTCGTGCGGCCCATAGCCATTGTGACCCTCGGCCTGTTCTGGCTGCTGACCGGGTTGATCACCTTCGGTCCGGGCTGGGAGCGGGCCGTGGCCATCCTGCATGAGGGCGGATACGGCCAGCACGCGGAGGCGGTGGCCGGGTGGGGCGCGGCGCTGGACGTGGCGCTGGGTCTGGCCCTGTTCGTGCGAGGCTGGACGGCGCGGGTGGCGATCGTCATGTGCCTGGCCACCTTCGGTTATCTGATAGCGGGCACCCTCAGCCTGCCGCACTACTGGCTCGATCCGATCGGGCCGTGGCTGAAGGTTCTGCCGATGATGGCGCTGTGCCTGTTCGTGGCCGGGACGGATGCGCGGCGATGACGTTCCTGATCCTGAAGATGATCCACATCCTGTCCGGGGCGGTGCTGTTCGGTACGGGCGCGGGGATCGCCTTCTTCATGCTGAGGGCGCACCGGACGAACGACCCGGCGACGGTGGCGGCGGTGGGCCGGATCGTGGTTCTGGCCGACTTCGTGTTCACGGCGACGGCGGTGGTGGTGCAGCCGGTGACGGGCGTTGCGATGATCCTGATGCAGGGCTGGCGGCCGTTCGAACCCTGGCTGGCCGCGGCCTATGCGCTCTACCTGTTCATCGGCGCCTGCTGGCTGCCGGTGGTGTGGATGCAGCTGCGCATGACGAGGCTGGCCCAGGCGGCGGCAGCGGAGGGCTCACCCTTGCCGGGGGCCTATCACCGGCTGTTCCGCTGGTGGTTCGCCCTGGGCTGGCCGGCCTTCGCCGGGGTGCTGGGCGTGTACTGGCTGATGATCGCAAAGCCGGTGTTCTGAAACGTAACCCTGGGTCACCCGATGTGACCGGCGGCTCCCTCGCTTCCCGGGCGAGCGGGCATTAGGCAGGGGCATGACCCACACCCGCCTGACCGTGTTCGAGATCGCAACCATCGCCGCAATCGTGGTGATCTGGGGCGTGAACAACGCGGCGGCCAAGGTGGCGACAGAGGTCTTGCCGCCGTTGCTGATGGCGACGCTGCGGTTCGCGGTGGCGGCGGTGTGTCTGGTCTGGTTCGTGCGGCCCCCGTTCCCCAACTGGAAGAGCCTGCTGATCATCGCGGCCGTGGGCGGGCCGCTGCATTATGGCCTGATCTATCTCGCCTTCTTCCTGGCCAACGACGTCAGCGCCGTGTCGGTGGCGTCGCAGCTTTGGATTCCCTTTACCGCCCTGTTTTCGTTCCTGCTGCTGAGCGAGCGGCTTAGCCGCGCGGCGTTGCTCGGGCTGGTCCTGGCATTCACAGGTGTGGTGTGGATGGCGCTGGACCCGCATGCGTTGCAGGAATGGAAGGCCATTGTAGTCGGGATCGTGGCCAGCGCCTGCTGGGCCCTGACCACCGTTATCGCGAGGCGTACGACCTCGATCCCGCCCTTAAAGATGCAGGGGCTACTGGCTCTGTTCGCTCTTCCGACCCTGGCGTTGGGCTCGGCGATGTTCGAGCGGGGCCAGTGGGCGGCGATCCAGCACGCTACGCCCCTCATCTGGGCCTGCGTGTTCTGGGCCGGGGTGGTGTCGTCGGTGGCGGCGACCAGCCTGGTCTTCTGGCTGGTGCAGCAGCGTGAAGCCGGGCGGGTGACACCCTATCTGCTGGCCACACCGGTGGTGTCGATCCTGATCGGCTGGTTGTGGCTCGGCGACGTCCTGACAGTCCAGATCCTGACCGGCGCGGCCCTGACCATGGGCGGGGTGGCGGTGGTGGCCTTGGCCGAGCACGGTCTGAGGGCCGGAGCCGCGAAAGCCTAGTCCCAAGCCGCCTTCGCCTGATCCAGCGTCATCGGCGCGGGTTGGGGCGTGATGGCGGGCGCCTGACCGTCGAAGCGAGGGGCGGGAGCCGGCGCGCCATCGATAATCGTCCCGCGCGCGGCGTTGTGCGGATGGGCGGCGGCCTCGGACCAGTCCAGCACCGGCGTCACACAGGCCTCGGTCCCGGCGAAATGCGCGGCCCAGTCGTTGCGATCGCGCGTTGCGAACACCGTCTCCAGCCGTGCAAGCAGGGTGGGCCAGCCCCGCATGTCGTACTGAGGCGCCTCGTCCGGCGGGATGTTCAGCCCGGCGATCAGGGCGGCGTAGAAGCGCGGTTCCAGCGCGCCGACGGCCACGAACTTTCCGTCCGCACAGGCATAGCAGCGATAGAAGGGCGCGCCGCCGTCCAGCAGGTTGGCGCCGCGGTGGTCGCTCCACATCCCGCGTCCGCGCAGGGCGAAGAACAGGGCCGACAGCATGGCCGAGCCGTCGGTCATGGCCGCGTCCACGACCCGTCCGCGCCCGGTGGTCTTCGCCTCCAGCAAGGCCGCCAGAAGCCCCACCAGCCCCAGCATGGCGCCGCCGCCGTAGTCTCCGATCAGGTTCAGCGGCGGCGGCGGCGGCCGGTCCGCCGGACCGATGGCGTGAAGCGCGCCGGTCAGAGCGATGTAGTTGATGTCATGCCCGACCTGATCGGACATCGGCCCCGTCTGGCCCCAGCCGGTGACGCGGCAGAACACCAGCGCCGGATTGCGCACCCGACACTCTGTCGGGCCGATGCCCAACCGCTCCATGACGCCGGGCCGGAACCCCTCGATGACGCCGTGAGCGCCGGCGATCAGGTCCAGCACCGCCGCGAGGTCGGCCTCGTTCTTCAGGTCCACCGCCACCGCCGGGCGGCCCCGGTGCAGCACCTCGCCGCCGACCTCGTCGAACACGGCCGCGCCCGCCGTGGCGCTGCGCGTCAGGCGCAGGATGTCAGCCCCGAGATCGGCCAGCACCATGCCCGCGAAGGTCACGGGGCCGAGGCCGTCGAACTCGAGGATGCGGATGCCGGCGAGGGGTTTCATTTCGGCCACCACCAGAAGGACAGGCTGTCGTCGTCCGCAAGGCTTATCCCAAAATCGGCTTCTCCCGCGCGGAGGTCGGAGATTGCCTCGCGAAACGCCTTCAGACCATCGGCGCCCATCGTGAGCGTGACGCGGTCGGAGGTTTCGACCAGATCAGCTTCCGGTGTGGCCGAGTCGAACGCCAGCCGCAGCTTCGCGGGGTGATGAACCTTCAACGCGTGGTCACCGAATATGCGGTCCACGCCCACTGATCCGGGGTGCACGACGGCAAGTGTGCGATGGTTGGCGGTTCCGGCAGTGGCTAGCCCATCCAGCAGTTCGAGCAGGCTGTCGCAGCCCTCGGCGTCGGCGGAGAAATGCCAGCCGGAATACATCCGCACCTTCGGCGTGTACCGCCAGAGGCTGAGGCGGCCTCGCTGTCGCCAAGGGTGCGGGAAGACGTCCATAGTCAAGGCTTAGCGCGAGGCGGGCCGGTCGCGCCAGCGGCTCAGTCTGTCAGCTCGATCCACGTCGGCGCGTGGTCGCTGGCCTTTTCCTCGCCTCGCACCCAGCGGTCGACTCCGGCGTCGGTCAGGCGCGCGGCGGCGGCCTCGTTCAGCAGCAGGTGGTCGATGCGCAGGCCGGCGTCGCGGGGCCAGGCCTCGCGGAAATACTGCCAGAAGGTCCACGGCGGCGGGTCGTCGGGAAACCGCTCGCGGATGGCGTCGGTCCAGCCCTGGTTCAGCAGCCGCTGAAAGGCCGCGCGGCTCTCGGGCTGCAGCAGGGCGTCCTTCTTCCACGAGCGGCTGTTGTAGATGTCGGCCTCGGTCGGAACGACGTTGTAATCCCCCGCCAGCACCACCGGCGCATCGGTGGCGAACAGGGTCGCGGCGTGGTCGATCAGCCGCTCCATCCACGCCAGCTTGTAGGCGAATTTCGGCCCCGGCTGCGGGTTGCCGTTGGGCAGATAGAGGCAGCCGATCAGGACGCCGCCGACCGCCCCCTCGATATAGCGGCTCTGACCGTCGGCCTCGTCGCCGGGCAGACGGCGGCGGGTGACGACGGGCGCGCCGATGCGGCTGAGGATCGCCACGCCGTTCCAGCGATGCTCGCCGACCCAGACGGGCTCGTAGCCGGCGTCGCGGATGGCCTGTTCGGGAAACTGGGTCTGGTTCGCCTTCAGCTCCTGAAGGCAGGCGACGTCGGGGCGCTCAGCCTCAAGCCAGGCCAGCAGGTTCGCCAGCCGCGTGTTGACGCCGTTGATGTTGAACGTCGCGATGCGCACGGGGTGACAACACGCGAGGACGTGGCGGGTTCGCTCAACGCCTCAGGCGGCCCGGAACCAGCAGACCTCAGTGTCGAAGCGGGCGATCTCGATCAGCCAGCCGCCGCCGGCGGCATCGCACATCCAGATTTCCGGCGATCCATCGAAGATGAGAGCGGCGTGGCGGGCCAGGTCGTCGGCCCTCAACCGGAGGCCCGCGAAGGCGGGGTGCCATACGACGGCGACACGGGACTGGCTGTCGCAGCATGCGTCCAGCGCACGGCGGATCAGGGCGGTCCGTTCATCCTCGCCGGTCCAGGCATGGCAGACGCCATGAGGAATGGCGGACCACAGAAGCCGCTCGTCCTGGCCGGGGCCGTCAGCCAAAGTTCCCAACGCCGCCTTGACCCGGGCGGGCGACAGGCGACGACATCGGATGCTCGCCTGGCGAAGGCTGGACAGGATGGGCCGGAGATAGCTGCCTTCCTCCGCCCGCTTGCGGCGACTCAGCGCTTGCGACTTCAACGCCTCGAGACGGGTTCTCTGGCCGGGGTCCATCGCTGAAGCTTAGCGCGAGGCGGGGGCACCGTGATAGGTAGCGCGGCCGACCTCCGGCGCCGAGGTTTCGATGATCGTTTCCCTATCCCAATGGCTCGCCGTGCTGATCGGCGTCTGGCTGATCGGGTTGAGCCTGTTCATGCTGCTGGCGCCGCAGCGGGCGCTCGGCGTGCTGGCCGCGATGGGCGGGACACCGCTGACACACTTCGGCGAGATGGCCGGCCGTATCGCCGCGGGCTTTGTGCTGATGCTGGCGTCGGTTGTTTCAAGAAGCCCGCAGATCATCAATCTGATCGGGGTGTTCCTGATCGTGTCGGCCGTGGTGCTGATGGTGCTGCCGCGCCGGTGGCACGCGGCCTATTCGACGTGGTGGGCGACGCGGATTCCGGTCTGGGCCGTGCGTCTGAGTGCGGTGGTCTCGATCATCGCCGGGGGCGTGCTGATCTGGGCGCTGACACCGGCGCTCTAGAGCGCCACCGTGCACCGCTCATGGATGGTCGGCCGCGCCACGGTGATGCGGCACAGGCCCGGCCATTCAGGCTTCAGGCGGTTGGCGAACCACAGGCACAGGTTCTCGAGGCTGGGCAGCTCCAGCCCCGGCTTTTCGTTCAGCAGGCCGTGGTCCAGCTCCTCGGCGGCGGCCTTGAGCGCGCGGTCCAGGGCGCCGAGGTCGGCGATCCAGCCGTGGGCCTCGTCCAGCGTGTCGCCGCGCACCGTCGCCTCGACCATGAAGCTGTGGCCGTGCAGGCGGCGATAGATGCTGCCCTCGGGTTCGTTGGGGAAGTGGTGGGCGGCGTCGAAGGTGGCCGCTTTCGTGATCTCGAACTGCATTATCGGACGCCGATGTACTTGTGGGTCTGGACGCTGAGGCGCCACTTCGGATGGGTCAGGCAATAGTCGATGGCCGCCGCCGTGTTGGCCGCCTGGTCGGGGCCGTCCATGGGCTGTAGCCAGAAACGCTCGAAGGCCAGATGCTCGAACCGGTCGGGCAGGGCTAGCGCCTGCGGATAGACCAGCTTCAGCTCCTGGCCGGTGGTCTGGACGACGGGGGCGGCGGCCTTGGGGCTGATGCAGATCCAGTCGATCCCGGCGGGGGCGGGCAGGGTTCCGTTGCTTTCGATGGCGATCTCGAAGCCGCGCGCGTGCAGGGCGTCGATCAGAGGCGTGTCCAGTTGTAACAGCGGCTCGCCGCCGGTGCAGACGACCAGCTTCGGATCGCCCTCGCGGCCCCGCCACATCGCCGCGACATGGTCGGCCAGCCCGTCGGCCGAGGCGAACTTGCCGCCGCCGTCGCCGTCCACGCCGACGAAATCAGTGTCGCAGAAGGTGCAGACGGCTGTGGCGCGATCGCGCTCAAGCCCGCTCCACAGGTTGCAGCCGGCGAAGCGCAGGAAGACGGCGGGCCGCCCCGCCTGTCCGCCCTCGCCCTGAACCGTCAGGAAGACTTCCTTGGCCGAATAGGTCATGCGCCGACCCATTCGCGGTATCCCGCCGCCCGCAGTTCGCAGGCCGGGCAGGCGCCGCAGCCGTAGCCCCAGGCGTGGCGGTGCGTGCGGTCGCCCAGGTAACAGGTATGGCTGTCCTCGATGATCAGTGCGACCAAGGCCTGACCGCCGATGCGGTGGGCCAACGCCCAGGTCTCGGCCTTCGTCAGGGCCATCAGGGGCGTCTCGATCGGCACGGGCTTGTCGAGACCCAGGCTAAGCGCCCGGCTCATGGCGTCGATCGTGTCGCGGCGGCAGTCGGGATAGCCGCTGAAGTCCGTCTCGCACATGCCGCCGACCAGCACGTCGAGCCCCCGCCGGTCCGCCAGCGCCGCCGCGGCCGTCAGGAAGATCAGGTTGCGACCCGGCACGAAGGTGGTCGGCAGGCCGCGCGCGTCCACCTCGATGGCGCGGTCGCTGGTCATCGCCGTTTCGCCGATGGCGCCAAAGCCGGTCAGGTCGACCACATGGTCGGGGCCGAGCCGGTCCGCCCGCTGCGGCAGGACGTTCACCATGCCGGCCCGAACGGCGAGGCGGGCGTCCATCTCGACCGCATGGCGCTGGCCATAGTCGAAACCGACCGTTTCGACCCGCTCATACCGCTCCAGCGCCCAGGCCAGGCAGGTCGCGCTGTCCTGCCCGCCCGAGAACAGGACGAGGGCGGATTTCGGCGATGTCGGCTGGATGACGCTCATGACGAACCTGCGGTCGGCCGTTTCGGCCGCGCGCATGCAAAGAGGGATGGGGGAAAAACGAGCTTTCCGGGGCGCGCCTTCTACACCTGCGGGGCTCCAGACGCAAAGCGAAGCGGTACGTCACTGAAAACGCGCCGTTTCCCCGATTAACCGTTCCGCAAACGCTTTCTGCGCAATGTCCACCGGTGACACGGAGTTCCAGGCAGTATGCCTACGATTGAAACCCTGACCGAACGCGTCGAGGCGGTTACCGTCGAGACTCTCGGAAGCGAGATCTTCGCCCGGTTCGAGCGCGAGCCGGACACGCTGGTCATACCTGTCGTCCGCGATCTTCGGCCCGTCGGCCTGATCGAGCGCAACGCCTTTCTGCTGAAGATCGCCGGCCCGTTCGGCCATGCGCTCTACTCCAATCGCCCGGTGACCCAGGTCATGGACGCCGAGCCGGCGGTGGTCGAGGCGGGGATCGAGATCGACGCCTTCTCCAACATCATCCTCGAGGGCGGGGCCGGCGCGCTGATGCGCGGCTTCATCGTCACCCGCGAGGGCAAATACTGGGGCGTCGGCACGGCCGTATCCCTGCTGCAGGCCGCCAACGACGCCCAGCGCCGCCAGAACGCCGAACTGGCCGAACAGGCCCGCGTCCTCAGCGACACCCGCACCCAGGCCCTCAGCTCGGCCCGCGCCAAGAGCCAGTTCCTGGCCATCATGAGCCATGAGCTGCGAACGCCCATGAACGGCGTTCTGGCCGTGGCCGAGTTGCTGCGCCGCCAGCCGCTGAACGACGCCGCCCATTCGCATGTCCAGACCATCGTGGACTCGTCCGAGACCCTGCTGCGCATTCTGCAGGACGCGCTGGACCTGTCGCGCGCCGAGGCCGGCGAACTGGAGCTGTCACCGCAACCGACCGCCCTGCGCGCCCTGATGGACGATGTCCAGGCCATGTGGGAGCCGCGCGCCAGCCAGGACAACGTCGCCCTGATGGTCGGCTATGAAGGCGACACCGAACTGGCCGTCATGATCGACGGCATGCGCCTGAAGCAGGTGTTCAACAACCTGATCGGCAACGCCCTGAAGTTCGCCCGCAACGGGGTGGTCGAGGCCAGCCTGAAGGCATGGGTCGAGGGTGACCGCATCCGCATGGAGGCCCGCGTCCGCGACGACGGCCCCGGCGTGGACGCCGAGCGGGTCGACGTCATCTTCGAACCTTTCGTGCACGGATCCGGCCCCGACGGCGCAGGCCTGGGCCTGTCGATCTGCCGCCAGATCGTCCAGCGCATGGACGGCCGCATCTGGGCCGAGAACAACGCCGGCCGCGGCGCCACCTTCGCCTTCGACATCGAGGGCGAGCGTGTCGCGGTCGAGGCCGAGGCGGCATCGAACGTGTCGGCCCTGTCGGATCTGGACCTGCAGTCCAACCCGCACGTCCTGATCGTCGACGACAACGCCACCAACCGCGTGGTCGCCCAGGCCCTGTGCGAGATGTTCGGCTGCACCTCGGAAACCGCCGAGGACGGCATGGAGGCGCTGGACGCGGTCAAGTCGCGCGCCTTCGACCTGATCCTGATGGACATCAAGATGCCGCGCATGGACGGGGTCCAGGCGACCCAGGCCATCCGCAAGCTGAAGGGGCCGGCCGGCCAGACTCCGATCATAGCCCTGACCGCCAACGCCGACCCGGACGACGCCAAGACCTATCTGGCCATCGGCATGGCCGCGGTGGTCGAAAAGCCGATCAAGCCGGAACGCCTGCGCATGGCCATGAACGCTGCGCTCAGCCAGGAGCCGGCGGTCGAGGAAGCGGCGCCCGCGGCGAAGAGCCGTTCGGCGGCCTAGGCCTCTTCGGCCACGGGTGACGCCTCGTCGTCCTCGTCGTCATAGCCGACCAGACGCAGCGCCCGGGCCTTCATGCCGTTGATCTCGGCCCAGCGCAGCAGACCCTCTTCGCGCCCGTGGGTGATCCAGATCTCGTCGGGCTTCAGCTCGGTGAAGGTGTCGGTCAGTTCGGTCCAATCGGCATGGTCCGAGATCACCAACGGCAGCTCCACGCCCCGCTGACGCGCCCGCGCCTTCACCAGCATCCAGCCTGACGCAAACGCCGTGACCGGATCAGCGAAACGCCGGGCCCAACGGTCCTGGATCGCGGACGGCGGCGCAATGACGATCTCGCCCCCCAGCGCATCCTTGCCGAGGCCGGTAGTGGGCCGCAGTTCCCCCAGCGCCACGCCTTCGCGCTCGTACAGACGGTTCAGCCGCTCCATCGCGCCGTGGAACCAGATCGGCCGATCCCACCCCGCCTCGCGCAGCAGGCAGATGACCCGCTGCGCCTTGCCCAGGGCATAGGCGCCGATCAGGTGCGCGCGCTCGGGGAACTGGCGCAGCGACAGCACCACCCGCGCGATCTCTTCCGCATCCGGCGGATGGGTGAAGACCGGCAGGCCGAACGTCGCCTCTGAAATGAACACATGGCACGGCGTCGGCTCGAAGGCCGTGCAGGTCGGGTCGCGCCGGCGCTTGTAATCACCGGAGACCACCATGGTCAGGCCCTTCCAGGTCACGACAGCCTGGGCGGAGCCCAGAACGTGTCCGGCCGGGACCAGCTTCACCTCCACGCCGTTGTGCGAGGCGGTTTCTCCATAGGTCACGGGTTGGCGCAGCCGGGTGAATTCCTCGCCATAGCGCTCGGCCATGATGGCGATGGTCTGGGGCGTGGCCAGCGCCGCGCCGTGGCCTGAGCGGGCGTGGTCGGCGTGACCGTGAGTGATCACCGCGCGGTCCACCGGGCGCACCGGGTCGACATAGAAGTCACCCGGCGGGCAATAGAGGCCCAGAGGCGTGGGCCGCAGCAAGTCTTCAGGCTTGATCATGCAGGCTCCATCAGACGGCGAACGCGGCTTGCGCGCAACGCCCTCTGGGCTAAGGACGATCCCGATGAGCGATCAACTCGATGCGATCCTGCCCCAGTTGGCCTCCGGCGCGGCCCACACCCACGCCTTGGGCTTCAGCTATGTGAGCCGCGATGGCGACCGCGTGCGCATCCGCGCGCCCTATCGCGACGACTTGGTCGGCGACCCGGACACGGGCGTGCTGTCGGGCGGTTTGGTGACCACCCTTCTGGACCACGTCGGCGGACTGGCCGTGTGGGTCGCGCTGGACGTGTTCAAGCCGATCGCGACACTGGACCTGCGGGTCGATTACATGCGCGCCGCCGAGCCGGGACGGGACCTGATCGCGGAAGCGCGCTGCTATCGCCTGACCCGATCCATCGCCTTTGTCCGCGCCTGGGCCTTTGAGGACAGCCCCGACAACCCCGTCGCCGCCGCGCAGGCCGCCTACATCCTGCCGGCAGAGCGGCCGAAGAGGGGGAGGGGCGCATGAGCGACCTGCTGGACCGGCTGCCCTATGCGCGCTTTCTCGGCCTGACCACGGCAACGGACGGCGACACGCTGACCGTCACCATGCCGTTCGCGGACAGGCTGATCGGCAATCCGATCCTGCCGGCGCTGCACGGTGGATCGACGGCGGCTTTGCTTGAGCTGACCGCCGTGGCCCAGGTAGCGAAGAACTATCCGTCCCTGCACCTGCCCAAGCCGATCAACGTCACCGTCGCCTATCTGCGCTCAGGCCGGCCGCGCGACGTCTTCGGCCGGGCGCGAATCAACAAGGCCGGCCGCCGCGTGGTCCATGTCCTCGCCGAGGCCTGGCAGGATGACCCGGATCAGCCCATCGCCACCCTGAGCGCGCACTTCCTGCTGGAGGAAAGCAGCGAAGAGTTGCATTAGGAAATTATTCATGGTTGCAATGTCTTTGGCGGCGCCGGGCCGCGGGGGATATTCCATGAGCCGTGAGACCGTCGGCGAGGCGCTGGCCGCCCGCCTTTACGCCGCCGAAGCCGCCATCGACGCCGCCCTGTATGAGACCGCGACTCTGGCCGCCATGCTTCCCGGAGCGCGCCATGAGGCGTTTCTATCGGCGGTTACGGGCCAGAAGGTGTTTCAGGGGGCGGCGGCCGGCATCGGCGCCCTGACCGAAGCACGCGCCCACATCGTCGACGCCCACAACGCCCTGTCGGCCCTGGCGCGCAAGCTGGGCCTGGATATTCTGGCGTTGGGCCCGGTCGACAAGCCCGAGGACAGGCCGCCGGGCGACGGCGGCGTGGAGCCGGCCGGGATGCTTAACAAAACCCTACCAGACTCGCCTGTTGCGTGTTAATGACTTCTTCACCAGTTGTTTGGTGGAGGGAGTTTCTATGGATCGGGATCAAGTCGTCGCCAGCGTCGCGGGCGATCTGTATGCGACGGAAAAGGCGATTGACGGGGCCATCACCCAGGCCACCACGCTCGTCCAATCGATGATCGGCGCCCGCGCCGCCCTGTCGATCTCGGCCGTGGCCGGCACCGGCTCGCAGTCGAAGGCCATGGAAACCATCGCCGCCCTGGGCGTCGCCCGGGACGCGATCGTCGCCTGCCACGCCGAGCTGCAAAAGGATCACCGCAAGATGGGCTGGGGCGTTTACGCCCTCGGTCCGGTGGACAAGCCCGACGATTGGGAAACCCCGATCGGCGGCACTCCGCCCAAGGGTCACCTGCGCGTCGCCTGAATTCGGCGTAATGACTGAAACCGACAGTTTCGGTTTCGTCAGACTCGATGCAATATCGCCCCCGGCGCTCGACGCGTCGGGGGCGATTTCATGTTCGACACCCTTTATTCGCAGGTCGGCGCGGTTTTCACCGTCATCGTGGTGGCGTTCGCCTTCCTGAAGGGGGACGAGCCGGAAAAGATCGGCGGCGCGGTCTATCTGCTGGCCTGGTTCGCCTCGATGCTGGTCCAGGACGACACCAAGCTCTACGGCGTCCAGTGGGGCATGTTCGCCATCGACACCGTCGGGTTGCTTGTCTACGGCGCCCTGGCCTGGAAGAGCCGCCGCGCATGGCCCGTCTGGGTCTGCGCCCTGCAGCTTCTGGCGGTGATGAGCCACATCATGTCGATGGTCGACATCCGCCCCCCGGCGGCGTCCTTCTACACGGTGCTCAACCTGGCCAGCTACGGCATCCTGATCGCCTTGGCCGTCGGCACCTTCTGGGCCTGGCAGGAACGCAAGGCCGCAGGGCTGGAATAGGCGGATATTCCTAGTATGCTGCGCGGGAATCAACCCCCGCGCCCATGCCCCTGTCTCATGCGAAACTCTGGAAGGCCATCGACGCGCTGGCGCGGCGTGAGGGCCTGAGCGCTTCCGGACTGGCGCTGCGGGCCGGGCTGGACGCCACCAGCTTCAATCCGTCCAAGCGGTTTGGGCCGGGGGATCCGCCGCGCCCGCGCTGGCCCTCGACCGAGAGCCTGACGCGGGTTCTGGAAGCGACAGGTCTGCCGCTGTCGGCCTTTGCGATGCTGGCGGATGACGCGCCGCCGACGCCTTCGGTCGCGCCGCTGCTGGGCATGGCCCAGGCGGGTCGGGACGGCTTCTTCGATGACGCAGGTCTGCCGACGGGCGAGGGGTGGGAGCAGACCGAGCTGCCGCGTCCCAAGGACAGCCTTTTCAGTCTGCGCATCGCCGGCGACTCCATGGCGCCTGTCTATCGCGAGGGCGACTGCGTCATCGTCGACCGCGACGTGACCGGCGTGCGGCGCGGCGACCGGGTGGTGGTGCGCACCAGTGAGGGCGAGACCCTGGCCAAGGAGGTCGCGGCCCTGACCGCCCGCACGGTGACCCTGGCCTCGATCAACCCGGCCTATGCGCCCCGCGCCGTCGCCCGTCGCGACATCCAGTGGATGGCGCGGATCCTTTGGGTGAGTCAGTAGCGCGGCTCGGCGAGCGATAGCGCAACAAAAAGGGCCGCCCTTTCGGGCGGCCCCTTCATGTTCAGACCTGACGGATCAGTAGGTCAGGTAGTTGGCGTTGACCCAGCCGCCACTCGACAGCTGGACCCACTGGCCCTGCGAGCTGACGACCTGCAGCGCCTGGCCGCGGGTTACACTGCCCAGCTGACGATAGTTGGTGCCGGGACCCGAGCGGACCCGGACGGTGGTCGTCGGGCGGACAACGCTGGCCGAGGCGCCCGCATTCACATTGGCGTTGGCCCGGGCGCGCTGCTGGTTGCAGCCGATGTAGGACCCGGCCGCGGGGCCGGCGCCGGCGCCGACCACGGCGCCGAGGGTGCGCTCGTTGTCAGAGACCTGGCTGCCGACCACGCCGCCCAGGACCGCGCCGATCAGGGCGCCGGTGCGCTGGCGGCCGCCGGGCGCGTCACAATTGGTGATGCCGTTGGATTGCGCCGCAGCGACGCTCGGCAGGGCCATCGCGGCCATCGAGGCGAGGGCTGCGGCAGCTACGGCGGCGAACTTCAGATTGGACTTCGACATGGCTCAGTCTCCTTCATCGAGTTGGTCGATGGCTTGGAGAATGCACGGCCGCGCATGAAGGCTCCCGGAACCGCGCCGTTGTTTTCAGTTCATCTACGTTAAGGGCGCCAACGCTCGCGACGCGGTCGCTCGCTGCTTGAGCGCGCGTTAGGCCAGTTCGCCGTTGGCCCCAGTCTCGATCAGCGCGATTGTCTGCGGCAGGCCGTAGATGGCGGCGAATGAGCCGAAGCGAGGGCCCTGCGAGGCGCCGAGCAGCACTTCGTAGAGGGCGCCGAACCAGGCGCGGAGCGGCTCGAACGCGTGCTCCTTGCCGACCGCGTAGACCTCGCCCTGGATCGCTTCGGCGTCCGCATCGGCGGGCAGCGCCTTCAGGCGGGCCGCAAGGTCCAGCAGCGCCGCCTTCTCCTTGTCATCGGGAAGGCGATAGGCCTTCGTCGGCTTCACGAAGTCCTCGTAATAGTTCAGCGCGTGGCCCATCAGCCGGTCCAGCGTCGGCTCGGTCTCCGGCGTCGCTTCGGGCAAATACTTCGCCATATAGGCCCACAGCTGATCCTTGGACGAGGCATTGGCGACCCCGACCAGGTTCAACAGCAGGGCGAAGCTGACCGGGCTGGCCACCACGGGCGGATGGCCCGCGTGGATCGACCAGACGGCGTTGTCGATCTGCTTGGCCGGCTCCTGCGTCTGGTACTGGTCGATGAAGGACAGGTAGTCGTCGATGGCGCGCGGAATGACGTTGAAGTGCAGCGACTTGGCCGACTTCGGCGACTGGAACATGTACCAGCTCAGGCTCTCGGGCGTGCCGTAGCGCAGCCACTCGTCCATGGTCAGGCCGTTGCCCTTGGACTTGGAGATTTTCTTGCCCTCGATGTCGAGGAAGAGCTCATAATTGAAGCCCTCGGGCGGCGTCCCGCCCAGCGCACGGCAGACCTTGGAGCTTTCACGCACGCTCTCGATCAGGTCCTTGCCCGACATCTCGTAGTCGATGTCCAGGGCGGTCCAGCGCATGGCCCAGTCGGGCTTCCACTGCAGCTTCACATGGCCGCCGGTGACGGGGACCTCGGTGCGGCCGCCGGCGGGGTCGTCGAAGACGATGGTCCCGCGCTCCACGTTCCGCTCCAGCGTCGGCACCTGCAGCACATGGCCGGTGACGGGGCTGATCGGCAGGAAGGGCGAATAGGTGGCGCGGCGCTCCTCGCCCAGGGTCGGCAGCATGATCGCCTGGACCGCCTCGAACCGCTCCAGCATCACCAGCAGGGTGTGGTCGAACCGGCCCGAGCGGTAGCATTCGGTGGACGAGAAGAACTCGTACTCGAAGCCGAAGCCGTCGAGGAAGGCGCGCAGCCGGGCGTTGTTGTGGGCGCCGAAGCTGTCGTGCGTGCCGAACGGATCGCGCACCACGGTCAGGGGCTTGTGCAGGTCCTCGAGCAGGATTTCGGGGTTCGGGATGCCTTCCGGCACCTTGCGCAGCCCGTCCATGTCGTCGCTGAAGGCGATCAGGCGGGTGGCCCAGTGGTCGCCGGTCAGGGCGCGGAAGGCGTTGCGCACCATCGTCGTGCGCGCCACCTCGCCGAACGTGCCCATGTGCGGCAGGCCCGATGGGCCGTAGCCGGTCTCGAAGATCACGGGGCGTTGAAGGGCGGGATGCTTCGCCAGCGCCTCGTCAGCCTTGCCGGCGTCGATCAGGGCGGCGGCGTCCGCACGTGCTGCCTCGTCCAGCCGCTTCTTCAGCACATGGGCCAGAAGGTTGCGGGCCTGTTCAAACGGCCACGACCGGGCGTCGCGCGCGAGGTTTTCAAGGGAGTGCAGCATGGGCCGGGGTTTGGCGCGGTTGGGGCGGCGGGTCAACGCCGACGGGTCGTCGCGCCGTTGAAATAACACGGATCGGAAAGCGTGGCCGGGAGTTTGCCCTTGGGGGCGCCTCGTCCCGGGGACATCCCGATGCCGAAACGCCTGTGCCGCCTTGTTTACCGCAGCCACTCCAACATACCGCACGGTGACACTCCGGGACTCAACTCCATCTTTCGCGCCTCGATACGAAACAACAAGCGCGACAGGATAACCGGGGCGCTGGCCCTGCCTGACGGTAAATTCGTTCAGGTCATTGAGGGCAGCAATGGCAAGATTGACGACCTCATGGTCCGCCTCGTTGCCGATGACCGCCACACGGACGTCACCGTGCTGGGTCGCTGGCCCATCAATGACCGGCTGTTCGCGGAATGGGCGATGGCCCGGCCCGACTCCACGCCGCTCAGCGAGCAGGCGTTCCGCATCATCACCGAGGACGGCAGCGGTGCGCAGGTCACGGGCCTGTTGCTGGGCCTGACGGATCAGCCAAAATCGTCGCTGTTCGGATTCTGACAACAGCCTTGTGGGCGGGGGCCGCGGGATCAGGCCGCCGCCACGTCCGCCTGATCCGCGCGCCATGTCTCGCGCCAGGGCGTCGCGGCCCACTGCATCAGCTTGGCGAACAGTTCCGGCGTGTTCACGGGCTTGCCGATGCAGTCGTTCATCCCGGCCTCGGCATAGGTCAGCAGCTGGTCGTCCAGGGTGTTGGCCGTGAGCGCAATGATCGGAACGGCGGACGCCTCGGCGTCGAGCGCACGGATGCGTCGCGCCGCTTCCACGCCATCCATGACCGGCATCTGGATATCCATCAGGACGACGTCCCAGCCGCCGCGCGAGGCCCCGGCCAGACCCTGTGCGCCGTCGTCCGCGGTTTCGCAGACCACGCCCTGAAGCGACAACAGCGTTGAGATCAGAGTGCGGTTGTTGTCGTTGTCATCGACGTATAGCACCCGCATGGCGCGGCCGTCGTCTGCGTCGTCCGCGACGGCGTCGGATGTGGCCGTCGAGCGGGAGGGACGATCCGCAGCGCCCGCGTCGCCGGTCCAGTCATCCTGCTGCGACAGGCCGATCATGTGTTCGACCACCTCCGCCAGACGTTCGCCGGCGCCGTGGATGCGCTCGGCATGCTCGCGCAGACGCGGATCCAGACCGGCTTCGGCCAGCAGCGACGAGAAGCCCAGCACCGCGTTCAGCGGCGTGCGCAGTTCGTGGGACATGTCGGTCAGGAAGCGCTGCCGCGCCTCGGCCATGGCGGCCTTCTGTTCGGCGGCGGCCCGCGCGGCTTCCGCTTCCACGCGGTCAGTCACGTCCCGCTCGTTCAATAAGACGCTGAGGGCGCCGGTCACCGGGTCAAGCAGGGGGCGGCAATCGACATGGTGCCAGCGCGTCCCGGCCTGGGTGGCCATCTGGAACAGGGCCTTGGTTTCCTGTCCGGCGTTCGCGGCCTCAAGGGCGGCCTCGCCCTCTGACGCAATCAGGAAGCGCCCGACGAAGCCGGCATCCGGCCCATAGGCGGCGAAGGCTGCGGGGTTAGAGAACAGGGCCGCGCCGCCGCCTTCGAACAGGCCGATCGGGCCGGACGAATGACGCAGGGCCTCGACAGCCCGCCGCTCCTCGGCTTCAACATCGGTTTCCGCGGCCTCGAACAGCAACACTTCCCGGCCGTCAGACAGCGCCACGGTAGAGATCACAGCCTGAACCGTAACCGGCTGTCCGTTGGGATAGAAGGTCCAGTTCTCCTGAACCTGCCGGCCATCGACGGTCAGGACGCGCAAACGCTCCGTCCGGGTGCGAACCGCCGGCGACAGCTTGGAAAAATCGCGGGAAAGCAGTTCTTCGAGACTACTGGCGCCCCAGAGGGTCAGGGCCGACTGGTTGGCGTAGACGCCGAAGCAGCTGACGGGATCAAACAACCATACCGGGCGCCGCAGCCTGTCCCAAGCCGTCAGATGCTCTCCGTCGGCAAGTCGGGGCAGGTCCAGGCTCATTCCCCACCTTCCCATAATCGGCTGAAGCAAGGCTTAAGCGGTGCTTGACCGCTCCCTGGGCATGGCCTTTGCGCCGCCTCATGAAGACCGCCGATTTCGATTTCGACCTGCCGGAGGAGCGCATCAAGCGAGTGCAGCATGGGCGGGGGTTTGTGGGTCAGAAGCCTAGGGTCAACTAGGGTGAGGGGGGCGTGCGAATGTCAGCTTGAACCGTGCACCATTGCCCATATCCTTCTGCTCGCAGGTAAGCGTGCCGCCCAGTTGCGCTGTCAGGCTGACGACCACCTTCATCCCAAGACCTGTGCTAGTGCGCGGATCAAACGCTTCCGGCAGGGGCGGCCCGTCGTTCGCTACACAGAGGTGGTACACACCATTGGCGAGGCGGTACTCAACATCGATCTCACCCTTGCCGTATTTGGCTGCGTTCGTGATCATCTCGTTGGCGATCAATCCGAGCGATTGCACCGCCGCCGAAGGCAAGGGCGCCTCCTCACCCTCGACGCTGATCGGGCGGTCCAGGGCGTCCGACAGATCGGCGCATAGCCGCCGTAGGAAGGCCAGGGCCATAATGTCCTGGCCTGCCTCGGCGTAGAAGTTCCGATGAACCTGGGCCACGGTTGCGACGCGGTTGGCGGCGATCTGCAACTGCGCTGAGGCGTCCATCAGTCCCGGCGCGCGGCTTTGCATCGCCAGCATGGACGAGACGAACTGCAAACTGTTGGCGACGCGATGGTCAATCTCGCGCGACATCAGATCGGCGTGCGAGGCCGCCTGCCGCGACGCCAGTCTCAGTTCCATCTGATCCATGACGACAGAGGCCAGATCCGTCAGGTCGGCCATGGCCGCCGCGTCGTGCTCGCGAGGCTCGAAATCGATGACGCACAGGGTTCCCAGATTGAAACCGTCATGGGTGGTCAGCGGTGCGGCCGCATAGAAGCGCAATCCGAAATCCCCGGCGACAAGGGGATTGGCGAGAGACCGGGGATCCAGCGATGCGTCGGTCAGTTCATAGGGCGTTGCGGACATGATCGCGGACGAACACAGGCCCGGCAACCGGGCGATCTCGGTGACGTCCAGTCCCTGGTGCGATTTGAACCAGATGCGGTCATGATCGACGATGCTGATGATCGCGATCGGGGTCCTGAACCTGCGGGCCGCAATGGCGGCGAGGCGATCGAACGACCCGTCCGGCGGCGTATCGAGAATGTCATAGCGCTTGACCGCGTCGATACGCAGCGCCTCGCGGTTTTCGCCCGTCATATCAATCGGGAGAGACATTCACGAACTCACGTCGGCGAGAAGAGATGAGCCAGCGCCCATTGGATTCATATCCACAATCGGCGGCTACGATAACAGTCGAAGAACGGGGCCGGACGCGGTGAGTTCCCGTCGGCTTGACCGTAAGATCACCTCGTGCGCCTAACGCCGCCTCATGAAGACCGCCGACTTCGATTTTGACCTGCCGGAGGATCGCATTGCCCTGCGCCCCGCCGAGCCGCGCGATGCGGCGCGGCTATTGGTGGTGCAGGACGGCGCGCGTCAGGATCGGGGGATCCGCGACCTGCCGGACTTTCTGCGGCCTGGAGATGCGCTGGTGTTCAACGACACGCGGGTGATCCCGGCGCGGCTGTCGGGGGTGCGCGAGCGGGTGGGGGCGGATGGCGAGATCCTGACCGTCTCCGTCGAGGCGACCCTGCATCACCGGGACGCCCCCGATGTCTGGTCCGCGTTCATGAAGCCGGGCAAGCGGATCAAGGCGGGGGACCGGGTGCATTTTCGCGCCCTACCGCTGTCGCTACTTGAGGGCGGGCTCGGGGCCGAGGTTGATGGCGCCTGCCTGCTCGGGCGGCTCGACGCGACGGTGGAGAGCAAGGGCGAGGACGGTCTGGTGACCCTGCGGTTCGACCTGGCCGGGCCGATGCTGGACGAGGCGATCCGCGATGTGGGGGTCATGCCCCTGCCGCCCTACATCGCCGCCAAACGGCCAGAAGATGACCGCGACCGCTCGGACTATCAGACCGTCTTCGCCGAGCATGACGGGTCGGTGGCTGCGCCGACGGCGGGGCTGCATTTCACGCCCCAACTGCTGGAGGCGATCCGGGCGAGGGGCGTCACCACACATGCGGTGACCCTGCATGTGGGGGCGGGGACCTTCCTGCCGGTCAAGGCGGACGACACCGCCGACCACAAGATGCACAGCGAGTGGGGCGAGGTCAGCGCGGAGACCGCCGCCGCCCTGAACGCCGTGCATGCCGCGGGCGGGCGCATCGTCTGCGTCGGCACCACCTCGCTCAGGCTGCTGGAGAGCGCGGCGGGTGAGGACGGCGTCATCCGGCCCTTCCACGGCGACACGGCCATCTTCATCACCCCGGGCTACCGTTTCCGGGCGGCGGACGTGCTGATGACCAATTTCCACCTGCCGAAATCGACCCTTTTCATGCTGGTCTCGGCCTTCGCCGGGCTGGAGACGATGCGGGCGGCCTATGCGCATGCGATCGCGGACGGGTATCGCTTCTATTCCTATGGAGACGGCTCGCTGCTATTCCGCGCGGCCTCATGACCTTCCCGTTCGACATCACCGCCACCGAAGGCCGCGCCAGGACCGGCGTCCTGAAGACCGCGCGAGGCGACATCCGCACGCCCGCCTTCATGCCCGTGGGCACGGCCGCGACGGTCAAGGCGATGACGGTGGATCAGGTGAAGGCGACCGGCGCCGACATCATCCTGGGCAACACCTACCACCTGATGCTGAGGCCGGGGCCGGAGCGGATGAAGCGGCTGGGCGGGCTGCACCGGTTCATGGGCTGGGACAAACCCATCCTGACCGACAGCGGCGGCTTCCAGGTCATGTCGCTGACCGGGATTTCGAAGGTGAAGGAGGAGGCGGTGACCTTCTCCAGCCACATCGACGGGTCCAAGCACGTGCTGTCGCCCGAGCGGTCGATCGAGATCCAGGCCGACTGCATCGGCGCCGACATCTCCATGCAGCTGGACGAATGCGTCGCCTGGCCGGCTGAGGAGAAACGAGCCCGCGAGGGGATGGAGCTTTCCGCCCGCTGGGCCGCGCGGTCAAAGGCTGCGTTCGGGACGCGGGACCGACAGGCCCTGTTCGGCATCCAGCAGGGCTCGACGTTCGAGAACCTGCGCCGCGAGAGCTCGGACCGGCTGCGGGAGATCGGCTTCGACGGCTACGCCATCGGCGGGCTGGCGGTGGGCGAGGGACACCAGGCGATGTGCGATGTGCTGGACTACGCGCCCGGCCTGCTGCCCGCCGACCGGCCGAGATACCTGATGGGGGTGGGCAAGCCGATCGATCTGGTCGAGGCGGTGTGGCGCGGCGTCGACATGTTCGACTGTGTCCTGCCGACCCGTGCCGGGCGCCACGGCCAGGCCTGGACCTGGGACGGGCCGATCAACCTGAAGAACGCGCGGTTCGCCGAGGATCAGGATTCGCTCGATGCGACCAGTCCGAGCCCGGCGTCCAACGGCTATTCAAAGGCTTATCTGCATCACCTGATCCGGGCTGACGAGATTCTCGGCAAGGTGCTGCTGAGCTGGCACAACATCGCCTTCTTCCAGAGCCTGACGGCGGCCATGCGCGCGGCGATCAGCGAGGGCCGGTTCGAGGCGTTCCGCCGGGATTTCCACGCGCGGCATACGTCGAACTAACCGCGAGGCGGGACGTCGTAGAGCGGGCCTGTGCCCCACCCGGGTGGAAGGTCGAGATCGGACTGGTCGAAAAGGTTCAGCCGTCCTGCCTGATAGGCGTCGCTTTCCAAGAGTTCCGAATGAGCGGTTCGCATGGCGAGCATCAGCGCCTGAACGCCGTCCACGCCGCAGGCATAGAAGCGGCGAGGCTTGTCCGGCCATTCGATGAAACACCAGCACTCGAACTCACCACCGGGCGCCAAGGTGGGTGCGGAAAAGCGCACTGGAAGATCAGCGCTGTCCAGGTTGAATATGCGCTCAACGAATGGCGCATCGCTTGCTGGCGGCGTCCTCCTCACCGCCGGCGGCTCGGCTGGAACCAGCTGGGCGCGGCGGGTGGCGCGCAGTTGCGCTGCATTCCCATGCCCTTCAGGAAGGCGCGGCGCAGGCGGCCTGACTGGATGGCGGACTGGACATGGCGGCTGTGCTGCTCGGCTCCCGACAGGCGGCGGATCCAGCTGCGCCCCGGGATGAAGTCGGTGGCGGTGTCGCGGATCAGCCCCAGCGCGCCCTGCGCCGCCGCATCGGCCGCCCGCTCGCTCATGAAACGGCCGTCCGGGGCGGGCGGTTCGTCGGCATCGGGACCCAGCGCCTCGTCCAGCCGCACAATCTCGTCCGCGATGGTCGAGCAGCGGTTCATGTTGCGCATGTCGTACGGGTTGGCCTCGGCCTGCAGCAGCACCGTCGGAATCACCTGACGGCGCAGGTTGAAGTCCTCCAGCGGGGCCGTGACGGCCGTGCCGAAACCGCTGGCCACCGTGCCCACGCCTTCACCCGCCGACCGCGCCATGGTGCAGCCGCCAAGAGCGAGGAAGCCAATCAGGATCAGGGGCGAAACGCGCATGGCCGATATAGATCACGCCGTCCCCGGAACTGGAAGCTTGGCCGTGTATTGAGACCGGTGATAGGAACGCGCGATGTTCGAAGGCCTGCGCAAAGTGATCGAAACTTGGCTGCGGCAGAGCCGCTGCAGGCATCGCTATCGCTACAGCCGAAGCCATCCGGGGACGCTGGTCTGCCGCGAATGCCGCAAGCGGCGGAAGCCGGACACGCAGGTTTTTCGCTGAACGCCGCCGGTGGTACGTCCTCTCGGGCTCGAACCGAGGACCCTCTGATTAAAAGTCAGATGC
>JAZKHQ010000078.1:0-12062 GCA_040385285.1 Pseudomonadota bacterium | reverse complement strand
GCGGCCAGCCGGTGACCAAGACCATGCTGTGGGACCGCTGCTGGGTGGAGTGGAAATTCCTGCCTGATAATTTCGTCAACATCATCGACGCCCGCATCAGCGCCCTGCGCCGCCGCCTGAAGGAGCAGTGCCCCGAGGTGCCTGAGGACCTGCATCCGCTGATCGTCTCGGCCCGCAGCCAGAGCCTGATCTTCCGCGATCTCGCCAATTCTTCCGAGTCAGGGGGCAGCTGACGGTGATGCGCCTGCTGGGCTCCTTCCGCGCCTGGCTGGGGCGGCGCACCACCACCCAGGTCTCGGCCCTGATCGCCGTTCTGGCGGCGGCGGCCCTGACCGGCTCCTTGATCCTGACCGGCCAGGCCGTCCGCGAGGACCAGCAGGAAGAGGCCGCCATCGCCGCGCTCGGCGACTACACCGCCATGGTCGCCAAGCTGGGCGACGAGGCCGATCTGACGGTCGAGACCCTGACCGCCGCCGACGCCGCCTATCTGTCGGCCTGGCTGTCGGTGTTCCAGGCCGGGCCGACGCGTGAGGCCCGCACGCTGGAGGAGACCTGCCGCACCGGCCGGGGCGGGGCCGGCGTCCGCTACATCCGCGCCCCGGTGGGCAAGCCCGCGGGCCTCGCGGCGCTGGAGACCGCCCGCGCCGAACGCCTGCCGCGCCTCGGCGAGGATGTGTACCGGGTGCATCTGGACAAGGGCGAGCTGTGCGCCGGCCGCGACGTCGAGGTGATCACAGTGCATCGCCGCACGGGGGCGCTCGACATCATCGTCGGCCGGGTGGTGGATCGCTCGGGCGAGGCGATGGGCCGGGCCGTGTTGCTGACCGTCCTGATCGCCGCCCTGGTGCTGGCCAGCGGCCTGACCGCCGCCCTGCTGGCCCGACGCCGCCTGACCGCGGCCTTGCGCGAAGTCAGCCAGACGCTGGATCGCGCCGCGGTCGGCGACTTCTCGCGCCGCGCGCCGGAAGTGGGCGTGGCGCCCGAACTGACCGAACTGACTGTGCAGGTGAACCAGACGCTGGACCGGCTGGAGGAGCTGCTCAGCTGGCTGCGTGATTCCTCGGACCAGCTGGCCCACGACTTCCGCACGCCCCTGGCGCGGGCCACGGCGCGGATGGCGGGTCTGGCGGAGACGACCGATCCGGTCGAGCAGGCGCGGCTGGCGGGCGAGGCCGAGGCCGACCTGCGCCAGCTGACCCGCGCCATGAACGAGGCGATGACGCTGCGCGACGGCGAGGCCTGGGCCTTCGAGACCGTGCGGTTGGACGAACTGGCCGCCTCGGCCTGCGAACTTTACGAACCCCTGGCCGAGGTGCGGGGCGTGGACATCCGCTGGGAGGGCGAGGCGGTTTCGGCGCTGGGCGTCCGCTCGCTTATGCAGCGGGCGGTGTCCAACCTGGTGGACAACGCCGTGAAATACTCGCCCGAGGGCGGCCGCATCCTGATCCGGGCGGCCCCGGACGGCGAGGGCGCCGTCCTGTCGGTCGCCGATCAGGGGCCGGGGATGGACGCCGCGCCTGCGCCGGACGCCGAGACGCCGGAAAGCCACGGCATGGGCCTGCCCTTCGTGCGGGCCATCATGCGCCGTCACGGCGGCGCCATGACGATTGATGACGCGAAGCCGGGGACTATCGTCAGCCTCCGTTTCTCGCGCTAGGGTCCGTATCTCTCAGGGGATCACGCGTATGAGCACTCAGTTCGGCAAGACGGCGCTGCTGGCGGCCTTGGCGGCCTCGGCCCTTCTCGGCCTGGCCGGACAGGCCTCGGCCCAAACGCAATCCGGGGCCCAGTCGCCCATCCCTTATGACGCCCGCCGCGGCGTCTTCACCTTCGCCACCGGGCTGGAGCGGTCGCTGCCGGCGGTGGTCCAGGTCACGACGCTGGGCTCGTCGCGCGGCCCCTCGTCCGGTGACAACGAGCCCAAGCCCATGGCCACCGGCTCCGGCGTCATCATCGACGCGCGCGAGGGCATCATCGTCACCAACAACCACGTGGTTGAGAACGGCTCGAAATTCACCGTCGACATGACCGACGGCCGTCTGGTCGACGCGGTCCTGATCGGAACGGACAAGGCCACCGACATCGCCGTCCTGCGCATCACCGCGCCGCGCCTGTCGCAGGTCGAGGTGGTCGATTCCGACACCCTGCGCACCGGCGACCTGGCCTTCGCGGTCGGTTATCCGCTCGGCCTCGACCAGACCCTGACCATGGGCGTGATCTCGGGTCTCGGCCGTTCGGGTCTCGGCGACCGCGTCGAGGACTATATCCAGACCGACGCGGCCGTGAACTCGGGCAACTCGGGCGGGCCGCTGCTGGACAGCCGGGGCCGGCTGATCGGCATCAACACCTCGATCCTGTCGGGCGGCGGCGGCGGCAACGACGGCATCGCCTTCGCCGTGCCGACCCGCATCATGATGTATGTCGTGGGCCAGTTGCGCGCCAACGGCGAGGTCAAGCGCGGCCGCATCGGCGCCATCCTCGGCTCCCTGAACCCTGACCGCGCCCGGGCCCTCGGCCTCGGCATCGTGCGCGGCGCCGTGGTCGACGACGTGGCCCCCGGCTCGCCAGCCGAGATGGCCGGGCTGCGGCGCGACGACATCATCACCCGCATCGGCGGCCGCCCCGTCTCCAACGCCGGCTCCGTCCTGGCCAGCGTCGGCATCGCCCAGCCCGGCGCGCGGCTCGAGGTCGTCTATCTGCGCGGCGGCGAGGAGCGCACGACGGCCTTCACTGTCGAGGCGCCCGGCCCCGCCGGCATCGACCTCGGACCCGACGCGCTCCAGGCCTTCGGCGCCGGCTTCCGCGACGGCATGCACGCCGAGGGCGAAGGCTCGACCACCGTGGTCGTCACCGCCGTCGAGGGCGGCTCGCAGGCGGCTTCCGCCGGTCTGGTCGCGGGCGACATCGTCACCGCCGTGGCCGGCGCGCCCGTCTCCGACATCCGGGCCCTGGCCGCGGCGCTGGAGGGCCGCACCGAACCGCTCGAGGTCACCGTCACCCGCGCCGGCGAGCCGGTCACGATCACGCTCTAGCGGCCATGACCCGGCCACGGACATTCCTGCGAGGGATGGCCGTGGCTCTGGCCTGTCTGGCGACGCCCGTGGTGGCGCGCGCCGACCCCCAGACCTGCACCGCCCGCCTCGAAGCGGTGAAGACGGCCATGCGCGCCGACCCCCTGCGCCAGACCGAGATCGCCCTGTTCGACGCGGTGGCGGCCGACTGCACGGACACGCCCGGCAACAGTCTGTCGGGGGCCTGGTACAGGCTGGGCAACGATCTGATCTACCATGGGCTGTTCGACGGAGCCGAGTTGGCGATCGAGCGCCGGGAAGCCCTGACCCGTGAAGCAGGCGGTCGGCCCGAGTACGAACTTCGGTCGAAAATTGCGATCATGCGGCAGGACTGGCCACGTGCCGACGCGCTGCTGGTCGGTGCCTATCAGTTCTATGCCGACCGTCCGGAGGTCCGCTCCGGTCATCGCTCCGACTTGCTCCTGCGGCGCGCCCAGATCAGGCTGCAGATGGGCGATACGGCCACGGCGCGGGCGCTCGCAGAGGAGGCGCTGGCGGTGGGCGAGGACGCCAACGGTCTGCGCCATGCCTCCCTGTGGGAACCGGTCGCCCTCATCGGCGACGCCTGGGCCGCCGAGGGCGATATGGACCGCGCCATTGCCCGCTATCAGGATGCGCTCGGCTATTTCCAGTCCGGCACCCAGTCTACGCCTGCGGGCCTGCACGGTCGCCTGGCATCCGCGTATCTGGGCGCAGGACGTCTCGCGGACGCCGAGGCGGAGGCGCGGCTGGCGATCCGTTACGGCGTCTACGCCTTCAACACCGACGCCGACCGCCGCCGCTACCGTCAGACCCTGGCGGCCATTCTGGCGGCCCAGGGGCGGGGTGAGGAGATGATGGCCGAACTGGCTGCCGCCTCAGGCTCTGTCCTCGAAGCCGTCGCTCTGGATGGACGGCCCGAGGATTTGTCGGGCATGGCCAATGTGCTGTGGCAGGCGCGCGAGTATCGGCTGGCGGCATTCTATTTCGATCAGGCCTATGCCGGTTATGCGCAGGATCTGCCCTTCGGCGCGCCGAACCGGGTGACTGTAGCCATCAACGCGGCCCAGGCCCACCTGTTCGCCGGCTCGGTCCATTTCGCCGTCGACCGCTATCGTCGCGCGGCGGATGAGGTGGCTGTGCTGGGACGCCCCCCGGCGCGCCAGAAAGACTTCCGCCGCAATCAGGTCCTGGCCCTGTGGGCGGCGGCGCACTGGACTGCCGACTGACGACCGCCACACAGCAAAACGCCCGCCTTGCCGGAGGGGGGAGGGGTGGCAGGACGGGCGTCTCGCTTTGGAGGAAGCATCGGCCCGCCGGAGCCCGAAATGGAGAAATCCAGGGGGGCTGGGGGGGCTGTTCAGGATCCGGGATCGCTCCGGGCCCCGACGAGCCGATGTGTCTCTTCTCTTTGCGCAAGCGGGCGGGCGCTGGGCGGAAACGGGACCATTTCGTGTCGCCTCGATTTTATTTCAGGGCGAGGCCTTCGCGCGACACGGATATGCAAGCGGACGCTGGCGTTTCGACGCGGGCGGCGTAACCTGATCTCACAATGAGCCTCGATCCCGGCGTCTCCGAACCCTCTTCCGGCCCGGTCTTTTTCGACCGGCGCGAGCTGGACCTGATCCTGCGCGTCTACGGACGGATGGTGGCGGCGGGCGAATGGCGCGACTACGCCATGGTCGGGCACAAGGACGTGGCCGAATTCGCCGTCTTCCGCCGCTCGGGCGACGCGCCCCTCTACCGCATCGAGAAACGGCCCGCGCTACAGCACCGTCAGGGCCAGTGGGCCGTCGTCGGCGAGGGCGGCCAGGTGCTGAAGCGCGGCCGCGAACTGGCGCAGGTGCTGCGGGTGTTCGACAGCCGGAAATTCACGGTGGTGGAATAGGGGAGCAGATACTTTTCTTTCGTCATCCCCCGGTCTCGCTGCGCTCGCCGGAGGATGACGAAAGAAAAGGCCCCGCGGTAGCCAGCGGGGCCCTCTCTATTTCAGTGCGCGCGAAACCTTAGTTCCGGTTGCCGCCCATGAAGCGCAGCAGGAACAGGAACAGGTTCACGAAGTTGATGAACAGGTTCAGCGCGCCGTAGCTGGTGGCCACGCTCATCGCCGCCTGGTCGCCGCCGAGGGCGTAGTAGGTCATCTTCAGCCGCTGGGTGTCGAAGGCGATCAGGCCCGAGAAGATCAGCACGCCGATGGCGCTGATGCCCAGGCTCAGCAGGCTGGAGCCCAGGAACATGTTCACCACCGAGGCGATGACCAGGCCGATCACCCCCATGATCAGGAAGGTGCCCATCGGCCCCAGATCCCGCTTGGTCGTGTAGCCGTAGAGGCTCAGCCCCCCGAAGGCGGCGGCGGTGACGAAGAAGGTCGTGGCCACGCTGGCGCCCGTATAGACGAGGAAGATCCAACCCAGTGACGCGCCCATGGTCACGACCACGGCCCAGTACAGCAGGCTGGTGCCCACCGGCGTCGGCCGCTTCATGAAGAACATGGAGCCGAAGATCAGCACCAGCGGCGCCCACTGCACCGCCATGCCGAGCGGCGACATGCCGGTGATCCGGCCGGCGTCGTTGGCGACATAGAAATACTGTGTCACCTCCGGCACGTTGCCGACCACCCAGGCCAGGGCGCCGGCGACGACGAGGCCGAGGGCCAGCTTGTTGTAGACGCCCAGCATGAAGGCGCGCAGGCCCGCATCGACCGACATGTCGGCCGTCTGCGGCATGGGCCGCGAAAATCCGTTGTTGAAGTCGCTCATGGCGAGTTCCGTCTCCCTTGACCGGGGCGAACGCCCGGCTTGAGCGTGAAATATCGGGCTACACAGCCTCTACCGCAAGGGAAACCGGACTATCGACGTCCGGTTGCCTCCGCTACCTTCGGTCGCATGCTTCGCCTGTTCACCGCCCTGTCGATCCCTGACGACGTCGCCGAGACCCTGAAACGGCGCCAGACCGGCCTGCCGGGGGCCAAGTGGCGCACCGCCGATCAGTTGCACATCACCCTCGCCTTCTATGGCGAGGTCAGCGAGCGGTCAGCGGACGACCTGGCCTCCGAACTCAGCCGTATCGGCGGCGGGCCATTCGAGATCGCCCTCAGCGGCGTCGGGGCCTTCGGCGACGGCCATCGGACTCATGCCATCTGGGCCGGGGTCGAGCCGAGCGAGCGGCTGAACGTCCTGGCCGGCCGCTGCAAATCCGCCGCCGAGCGCGCCGGGATCACCGTCGAGCGCCGCGACTACCGCCCGCACCTGACGCTGGCCTATCTGAAGCCCCAGACCAATCCAGACCGGGTCGGGGCCTGGATCACCGGCCATAACCTGCTGCGTTCGCCGCCGATCCGCATCGACCGCTTCGGCCTCTATTCCAGCGTGCTGTCGGCCCACGGCAGCGATTACATTCTTGAGCGGGAGTATCTGCTGTGAGCCTCACACCCTCTGGCCCAATCCTCGAAACCGCCCGCCTGATCCTGCGCCCGCCGGCCATGGCCGACTTCCCACGCTGGGCCGAGATGATGGCCGACCCAGAGGCGTCGCGTTTCCTTGGCGGGGTGCAGCCGCCCGAGACCGCCTGGCGCGGCTTCATGACCATGGCCGGGGCCTGGAGCCTGACGGGCGTCGGCATGTTCTCGCTGATCGACCGCGACACCGGCCAATGGCTGGGCCGTATCGGCCCGTGGCGGCCCTTGGGCTGGCCCGGAAACGAGGTCGGCTGGGGCCTGCATCCGGACGCCCAGGGCCGGGGCCTCGGCGTCGAGGCGGCGACGGCCGCGATCGACTACGCCTTCGACGTGCTGGACTGGCCAGACGTCATTCACTGCATCGACCCCGACAACGGCCCGTCGCAGCGGCTGGCGGAACGCCTCGGCTCGACCAATCTCGGACCCACCCGCCTGCCGCCGCCGTTCCATGAGGTCGCGGTCGACAAATGGGGCCAGACGCGGGACCAGTGGCGCGCGCGCGCGCAACTGCTGACCTGACTGATGCGTATCTGACGGACTCGATGGAGGATTTCGATGAAGCGCCTGATCCTTGCGGCCCTCGCCGCCCTTGCGGTTTCGACCCCTGCCTTCGCCCAGGCGACGGACGTCAACCTCGACCAGTTCGACGGCCGGTGGTTCGAGATCGTGCGCAGCCCCAATGACGCGCAGAAGGACTGCAGCCGCGCCCAGATCGACTTCAACGGCCAGGGCCGTCCCAACCGCTACGGCATCACCGTCACCTGCACCCGCCGCGCCGACGGCGGGGTCGAGACCCTGCGCGCCAACGCCCGGGTGACCGACCCGGGAACCAACGCGCGCCTGCGCTTCACCCTGACCGGCATCCTCAGCTTCGGCGGCCTGGCGGGCCAGAACTACTGGATCTGGGATCACGCGCCGGACTACAGCTGGGCCATCCTGGCCCTGCCCGACAAGTCCGACTGGTGGATCTGGCATCGCAGCCAGACAGCGTCCGAGGCCGAGCGGACGCGGCTGATCGCCCGCGCCCGCGCCCTGGGCATGAGCACCGGCCGGGTGGTTCATACCGGTCGTTGACGCCGGAACAGAGGCGGAACATAAGGCGGCATGGCCGCCGCAGCCCTCCAGATCGACCTCGTCTTTTCGCGTCCCGAAACCACGCTCGGCGTCACGCGCGGCGTGGCGCGGCTGCTGGTCGACATGGGCTATGCGCCGCTGCTCGAGGTCGGCCTGCCCAACGACCGCCGCGCCGACGTCATGGCGCTGGGTCCGCGCGGCGACATCGTCATCTGTGAGGTCAAGTCAGGGGTCGATGACTACCGCTGCGACCAGAAATGGCAGGAGTACGGACCTTTCTGCGACGCCTTCTATTTCGCCGTGGCGCCGGAGTTCCCCCACGAACTGATCGGCGACGACTGCGGCCTGATCGTCGCGGATGCGTTCGGCGGGGCGGTGGTGCGCGATGCACCGGCGATCCCGCTGGCGCCCGCGCGCAGGAAGGCGCTGACGCTGGCGTTCGCGCGGCTGGCGGCTTTTCGAGGGCTTAGGGAGTAGGGCCTTCCGCTTGGTTCGTCACAACGAACACAACGCAAGAGAACCACAACGGACACGGCGGCACCGAGCGCACGGCGCCGCAGGCGTTCACAATCGTAAAATGCAAGGCGCTTCGCGCGGCGACGAACGCAGTCCCGTTGTGTTCTCTGTGTCTCGTTGTGCTCGTTGTGACGAACCGGCCAGCCTTGGGAGACTACCGCGGCGCGCGCTTGGCCAGGATCCGTTGCAACGTCCGCCGGTGCATGCCCAGCCGTCGGGCGGTTTCCGAGACGTTGTGGTCGCACAGCTCATAGACCCGCTGGATGTGCTCCCAGCGCACCCGGTCGGCGCTCATGGGGTTGTCCGGCGGCTCCGGCGCCTCGCCGGTCATCAGCAGGGCCTTGACCACGTCGTCGGCGTCGGCGGGTTTCTGGAGATAGTCGACCGCCCCGGCCTTCACCGCCGCCACGGCCGTGGCGATGGCGCCGTAGCCGGTCAGCATGACGATGCGGGCGTCCTCGCGCTTCTCGCGGATGGCCTCAACCACCTTCAGGCCGTTGCCGTCCTCCAGCCGCATGTCCAGCACGGCGAAGGCCGGCGCCGAGATCTTCAGCGCCTCGTCGGCCTCGGCCACGCTGGCGGCGGTCGTCACCGTGAACCCCCGGCTCTCCAGCGCCCGGCCCAGCCGGGTGCGCAGGGCGTTGTCGTCGTCCACCAGCAGCAGGCTGCGATCCGTCAGGGCGGCGATCCGGGATTCCACGTCGGTCATCAAGTGATCCTTGCTATTTGAGCGTCAAGTCGGCCCGCGCGCGGCCCCGGTCAAGATCAGTCCGTACCCTGCGACACTTCGAGCGCCGGGCGGGCCCAGCGCACGATCACCCGCGCGCCCTTGGGCTGGCCCTTGCCGCCGTCGCCCGCGCCGACGATGACCTTGCCGCCGGTGCGCTCCAGCAACGTCCGGGCGATGAAAAAGCCCAGACCCATGCCGCCCTGGCTCGGGGCGATGGTCACGGGCTCAGGCGGCGGCAGGGCGGCCTTGTTCTTCTTGCCGATGCGCGGGGGCCGGGCGGCGGCGGCGATCTGGGCCGCCAGCGCCAGCCGCGCCTTGCCCTGCGGCCGGCTGGTCACATAGGGCTCGCCGAGGCGCGGCAGGATGTCGGGGGCGAAGCCGGGACCGTCGTCCAGCACCTCGATCTCGATCCAGCCGGCGTCCACCGTCGCCTGCACCCGCACGGTCGATCCGGCGAAATCGGCGGCGTTCTCGACCAGGGTCGACAGGCCGTGGATCACCTCGGGCATGCGCCGGACACGGGGCGGGGGCCCGCCCGACGCCGTCTTCACCACCACGTCGAATTTCAGATCAAAGCCCCGGTGCGGCTCGACCACCTCCTCCAGCAGCGCCTTCAGCCCGACGTCGGCATAGAGGGCGTCGCCCTCCTCCGGCTGCTGCGACAGCCGCTTCAGGATCTCGCGGCAGCGCTCGGCCTGCGACAGGATCAGGGCCGCGTCCTCGCCCGCGCCGCTGTCGGCGGGGGACGCGCGCAGCAGCTCCTTGGCCACCACCTGGATGGTCGCCAGCGGCGTGCCCAGCTCGTGCGCCGCCGCCGCCGCCAGCCCGCCCAGGGCCGCCAGCCGCTGCTCGCGTTGCAGGACATCCTGGGTGGTCGCCAGCGCCAGCTCCAGCTTCTCGGCGTCTTCCGCCACCCGCCAGGCGTATCCGGCGGTGAAAAGCACCCCGGTCACCAGCGCCAGCCCCATGCCGAAGCGGTACAGCGGCGGCAGGTCCAGCGTCTGGCCCAGGCTCCACGGCAGGGGCATGGACCAGTAGAACAGCGCCGCCACCGCCAGCATGGCGATGAACCCCAGGGCGATCGCCTGTCGTGACGGCAGGGCCGCCGCCGCGATGGTCACCGGCGCCACCAGCAACAGGCTGAACGGGTTCTCCAGCCCTCCGGTCAGGGACAGCAGCGCCGCCAGCTGCAGGATGTCGAAGCCCAGATGCGCCGCCGTCTGGCGTCCGTCGGGCAGACGCGCATCCACGCGCCGTTGCCGCCCCATGACCATCAGGTTGGTCACCACGCTGGTGGCGATGACCAGCAGGCACGGCCACAGCGGCAGGTCGAAATGCAGGGCGAACCAGGCCGTCAGGATCGCCGCCGTCTGGCCCATGATCGCCAGCCAGCGGATCACGATCAGGGTCGACAGGCTGAGGCCCCGCCCCCGGCGCGGCAGGTCGCGCCAGCCGTGCAGCGGGACTTCCGGGCTCAGGTCGCGGTGCGACGACGGTTCAGCTTCATGCGCGCTCACAAGCGTCTTATAGACCGCGCTTGCCCAAGGCGTGATCCGGAAAAGTGTGAGCGGTTTTCCGATCAGATCACGCCTCAGAATATCGGAGTCGCCCCATGCCCCGCCGTTCCGTCCTGCTTTTCGCCGGCGCCTGCATCGTCATCGCCGCCGCGCTTGTGCTCACCACCCTGGTCATGGTCGGCCGCCGCGATCCGGCGCCCACGAGCGGCGTCATCAGCGTCACCGATGACAAGGGGCGGCTTCCGGGCGGCCCCTTCCAGCTGACGGATCAGGACGGCCGCGCGGTCGATCAGTCGATCCTGAACGGCGAATGGACCCTGGTCTTCTTCGGCTTCACCTACTGCCCGGACTACTGTCCGACGACACTCGCCGCCATCGACGCCACCAAGCGCGCCATGGGCGCCGAGGGCGACAAGCTCCAGGTTCTGTTCATCAGCGTCGATCCCGAGCGCGACACGCCTCAGGCGCTGAAGGACTACCTGTCCACCGACGGCTTCCCGAAGGGCGTCATCGGTCTGACCGGAACGCCGGAACAGGTCCGCGCCGCCGCCAACGCCTACCGCGCCTTCTATTCAAAGGTCGGGGAGGGCCCTGACTACACCATGAACCACTCCCTCGCCGTCTATCTGATGGGCCCCGACGGCCAGTACCGCACCGCCATCGCCCACGACCTGGCCCCAGACAGGGCGGCCGGCGTGATCCGCCGGGCGTTGAAAGAGGGCTGACCAACCGCCCGCATTACCGCGCTTTCACTTGAGCCCTGGCCGCCGCCGCCGCATCGTGTCCGCCTTGTTCGGGAGATTTCGATGCGCGTGAAGATGATGATGGCGGCTGTGGCCGTGGCGATGCTGTCGGGCGCGGCCCAGGCGCAGACGGCGCCCGATCAGGGCCAGTATCAGGCCGCGCTGGAGCGGATGATGAGCGAAAGCACCCAAGGGCGCTGCCCCGAGGATGTCATGGCCGCCGAACTGCTGGCCGCCTGTACGCCGCAGGTCGTCCAGATGTCGCAAGGCCTGCAATCGCTGGGCGCAATCCAGTCGATCACCTTTCTGCGCGCCGAGGGCGAAGGCGCCGAGCGCACCGAGTTCTACGCCGTCAAATACGCCATCGGCGTCACCCTGAACTGGGGCATCGGCGGTCTGGTCGACGGCAAGTTCACCAAGGCTTTCGCCCAGAACGGCTAGCGATCAGGCTGCCGGAATCAGCCTTCTCCCCTCCGGGGGAGAAGGTGGTCGCGCGAGCGACCGGATGAGGGGGAAGCCTGATCACAGGCTGACCTTTGGACGATGAGCCAGCTTTGAGAGCCCCCTCAACCGTCAGGCTGCCGCCTGCCACCTTCTCCCCCGAGGGGAGAAGGAAAAATCAGCGCAAATCCGGCGGCGTCGCTTCCTCGGTCAGCACACGGATGGCTTCCTCAACCGTGACCAGCTCCTGGTTCTGCGAGCCGAGACGGCGCAGCGCCACCTTGCCCTCGGCGGCTTCGTTCTTGCCGACGACGGCGATGACCGGGACCTTGCCGACCGAGTGCTCGCGGACCTTGTAGCCGACCTTCTCGTTGCGCAGGTCGATCTCGGTGCGCAGGCCCGCCGCCTTGAACTTCGCGACCACCTCGCGGGCGTAGTCGTCGGCCTCTGACACGATGGTCGCCACGACGGCCTGCGTTGGCGCGAGCCACAGGGGGAAGGCGCCGGCGTAGTTCTCGATCATGATGCCGATGA
>JAZKHQ010000077.1:0-5069 GCA_040385285.1 Pseudomonadota bacterium | reverse complement strand
GCCGCCGTGTCGCCCGCGGTCATGCCGCGCTCGATCTCGCCGGACAGGGCGAACAGGGCCGCCATGGCGCCCGGGGTGTTGATGTCGTCCTCAATGGCCTTGAGGAAAGCTTCGGGCGGCTGGTCCCCCGACGCCTCGACCGCCGCCGCGCGTTGCAGGGCGCCGTAGAGGCGGTCCAGATTTTTCCGGCTCTGGTCCAGCAGGCTCTGGTTCCAGTCCAGCGGCTGGCGGTAGTGGGCCGACAGCAGCGCCCACCGCACCACCTCGCCCGGCACGGTCTGCACCAGATCGTGCAGCAACAGGACGTTGCCGATCGACTTGGACATCTTCTCGGCGTCCATGGTCAGGAAGCCGTTGTGCATCCAGTAGCGGCTGTATTCGTCGTGCGATCGGTCCGCATGGGCGTGACCATGCGCGCAGACGCCCTGGGCGATCTCGTTCTCGTGGTGCGGAAACACCAGGTCGATGCCGCCGCCGTGGATGTCGATGGGCAGGCCCAGGACCTCCTCGATCATGGCCGAGCATTCGATGTGCCAGCCGGGGCGGCCCGCGCCCCAGGGCGACGGCCAGGACGGCTCGCCCTCTTTCGACGGCTTCCACAGGACGAAGTCGTGCGGGTTCTTTTTATACGGAGCGACCTCGACCCGGGCGCCGGCGATCATGTCGTCCAGGTTCCGGCCTGAGAGCGCGCCGTAGGCCGGATAGCTCGACACGTCGAACAGCACATGGCCCTCGGCCGCATAGGCGCAGCCGGCGTCCATGATGGCGTCGATCTGGGCCACGATGGCGTCCATGTGGTCGGTGACGTGGGGCGCGATGTCGGGCGGTGACACGTTCAGCAGCGCCATGTCGGACAGATAGGCGGCCTCATACCGCGCCGTGATCTCGCCGATCGGCACGCCCTCGGCGCTGGCCTTGGCGTTGATCTTGTCGTCCACGTCGGTGACGTTGCGGGCGTAGATGACCTTGTCCGCGCCGTAGGTCCGGCGCAGCAGCCGCACCAGCACGTCGAACACCACCGGCGGCCGCGCGTTGCCGATGTGGGCGTAGCCATAGACCGTGGGGCCGCAGACATAGAGGGTCACCCGGTCCGGGTTCAGCGGGGTGAAGACGCGCTTTTCACGGCGCAGGGTGTCGTGGAGTGTCAGCGGCATATTGCTGCGTTTGCCTTAGGTTTTCTTGCAAGACGGACGAAGTGCGCCATATAGCGGGTCTGCGCCGCCGGGGACCACCCCGACGCCGCTTTAGGGAGAACGGCGCGCGTCCTTCCGGGGCCATCGTCCCGGCGCTACTTCGCCGTTGAACGTCGGAAATGAGCTCTACCCCCGCCAAGCCCGTCCTGGTCGGCAGCAATGACGCCCCGGTTCGTCCCAGCCGTGAGGCCGCGATGGAGGCCGTCCGCACCCTGCTGGCCTGGGCCGGCGACGACCCCGATCGCGAAGGCCTGAAGGACACGCCCAAGCGGGTCGTGGACGCCTATGCCGAATGGTTCGAGGGCTATGACGCCGATCCCGGCAAAGAACTGAGCCGCACCTTCGAGGAGGTGCAGGGCTATGACGACATGGTGCTGCTGCGCGACATCGAGGTCGAAAGCCACTGCGAGCACCACATGGCCCCGTTCCTGGGCAAGGCCTACGTCGCCTACATCCCGAACGAGAAGGTCGTCGGCATCTCCAAGATCGCCCGCGTCGTCGAGATCTACTCGAAGCGCCTGCAGACCCAGGAGACCCTGACCCAGGAGATCGCCGGGGCCATCGAATCGCACCTGGCGCCGCTGGGCGTGGCCATCATGATCGACGCCGAGCACCAGTGCATGACCACCCGCGGCGTGCACCACCGCCACGTTTCGACCATCACCACCCGGTTCACTGGCGCCTTCAAGTCCGATCCGGCGCTGATGGAACGCTTCCTGAAGCTGGCGAAGGGCTGATTGGCTCGCCTGTCACGGGTATTTGCAGCCTTGGGAACCCATTGAGGCCCGAGACCGCTTTACAAGCGCGGCCGGTGACGCCAAGAGACGAAGCTAGCCAGTAACGGTTCGCCCACGCGGACCCTTCAGGGAGATACCCGCGCATGGGCGCCAAACTTTCCGGTCCCGGGGGCCAAGGCGGCCGCACGATCGAGCAGAACGCGGACATCAACGTCACGCCGTTCGTCGACATCATGCTGGTGCTGCTCATCATCTTCATGGTCGCCGCGCCGATGGCCACCGTTTCCATCAAGCTGGACTTGCCGCCGGCGGTGCCGAACGAAAATGAGCCGGAAGAAAAGCCGGTCGTGGTCAACATCCAGGAATCGGGTTCGCTGTTCATCGCCGATCAGCCGACCTCGATCGCCACGCTGGAGGCCGACCTGTGCTCGGCCCTGGGCGGCGGCGCCTGCAAGGAGGAACGCCTGTTCATCCGCGCCGACGCCGAGGTGAAGTACAACCAGTTCATGGAAGTCATGAATCGCCTGCAGGAAACCGGCTACTACAAGGTCGGCCTGATCAACGAAGACATCGCCTGAGGCTATCCGCCCGGCGAGACCAACAGGGGCCGCTCCGCATGGGGCGGCCCTTTTTGCTGTCCGAAGCGTAACTTGACGGTCTGAAGCGTCGGGCGTCCCCTCTCCTCAGGAGGACGCCATGATCACAGCCCTGCTCGCCGCCGCCCTGATGCAGGCGACGCCCGCCCCCGTCGACTGCTCCGACGCGGACCATCAGGCCTTCGCCTTCTGGCTCGGGGACTGGGACGTCAGCCCCACCGGGACAGAGACCGTGGTGGCCCACAGCATCATCTCGACTGCGGCCGGCGGCTGCGCCATCGAAGAGAATTACCACCAGACCGTCGGTCCCGGCGGCGTGGCGACGGACTACCGCGGCGCCAGCTTCAGCACCTTCGATTCGGCCGGCGGCGGCATCTGGCGCCAGTTCTATGTCGACAGCGGCGGCTCGGTGACGGCGTTCGAGGGCAAGGTGGTGGACGGCGCCATGGTGCTGGACGCACCCGGGGCGCAGCCGAATATCAAGCAGCGGATGACGATCCAGGCCCAGCCTGACGGCAGCGTGCGGCAATGGGGCCTGGTCAGCCGCGACGGCGGTCAGACCTGGACGGCGACGGGCGGTTACGACTTCACCTATCGCCGCAGGCCCTGATCGAGCGCCCTTGACCTGACCCTGCGTCATTCGCCTAGGTTCGTCTGGAATAAGGACGGACCTGCCGCATGAGCGACCTGACGATCCGCGACTTCACCCATGCCGCCGCCGACGGCTATCCGTTGTCGATGCGGGTGATCCATGGCCCCAGCCCGACCGTGGCGGTGCTGGTGTCGGCGGGCACGGGCATGCCCAAGGGATTCTACGACCGGTTCGCGCGGCATCTGGCGGCACGCGGCGCGGTGGTGCTGACCTACGACTTCCGCGGCATCGCCGGGTCGCGTCCCGAAGACTTGGCGGCGATGGACATGGACTATCCCGACTGGGGCCGGCTGGACATGCCGGCGGCGCTGGACGCCCTGGCCGAGGCCGCGCCGGGCCTGCCCATCGTCCATGTGGGCCACAGCGTCGGCGGGCATTTTCTCGGCTTCATGGGCAACCAGCACCGCATCAGCCGCCACGCCTTCGCGGGCGTCGGCAGCGGCTACTGGGGCCGGCATCACCGCCGCTACAACCCGCTGGAGCTGTTCTTCTGGCTCGCCTACGGCCCGTGGAGCCTCATGCGGCGGGGCTACATCAAGGGCGGCGGCCTGTGGGCGGGGACCGACCTGCCGCGCGGCGTGTGGGAGACCTGGCGGCGATGGTGCCTGAAGCCCGCCTATTTCGCCGAGGAACTGAAGGACCGCCTGAAACCGCATCATTTCGAGGCCGTGACCGCGCCGATCCGCAGCTGGATCTTCACCGACGACCCCATCGCCACGCCGGTGACCGGGCCGATCCTGCTGGAGGTCTATCCCAACGCGCCGAAGGAGATCGTGGTGCGCAGCCCCGCCGACTACGGCGTCGCCCGCATCGGCCATGAGGGCGCCTTCCGCAGGGGGCTGGAGCCCCTCTGGGACGAGATGTTCGACTGGCTGACCGCTGGCGACGCGGGCTGAGGCGCCTATATCGGGTCTCCCCCACCGGAGACGCTCCATGACCGACCAGCCCCGCCTGACTATCGACGGCGTCTCCATCCCCCAGCTCGGCTTCGGCACCTGGAACCTGACGCCCGAGGACGCCCGCCGCATGGTCGGGGCGGCGCTGGACATCGGCTACCGCCACATCGACACGGCCAAAATCTATTCCAACGAGGAGGCCGTCGGTCAGGCCATCCGCGAATCCGCCGTGCCGCGCGGCGACATCTTCCTGACCACCAAGATCTGGGTCGCGGACTTCGCCGACGGCGATCTGCAACGGGCGGCGGAGGAAGCGGTGGAACGTCTGGGCACGGTCCCCGACCTGCTGCTGCTCCACTGGCCCAAGCCGACGCCGGGCTTCGAGGAGACGCTGGGAGCCCTGAATGACGCCAAGGCGCGGGGCTTTACCCGTAACATCGGCTTGTCGAACTTCCCCTCGGCTGAGTGGAAGCGGGCTCAGGCGACGTCCGACGCCCGGCTGATCACCAACCAGGTCGAACATCACCCCTATCTGTCCATCAAGGCGCTGAAGGCCACGGCCGCCGAGCTGGGCTCGTCCATCACCGCCTGGTCGCCGCTGGCCCAGGGCAAGGTCGCCGACGACGCGGTGCTGACCGCCATCGGCGCCGCCCACGGCAAGACGGCGGCGCAGGTCACCCTGCGCTGGCTGATCCAGAACGGAGTCATCGCCATTCCGCGCAGCTCGAAGGAAAGCCGCGCGGCCGAGAGCTTCGCCATCTTCGACTTCGCCCTGTCGGCGGACGACATGGCCCGCATCGACGCTTTGGCCCGCCCCGACGGCCGCCTCGGCGACTGGATCGACCCGGCCTTCAAATGGGACCGCGACTGACCGGCGCAGGTGACAGGCGCGCCCGCGCCGCCTAATCCAGCGTGACTGCTGGAGTGACCGATGGCCGCCTACAAATCCCTGCGCGACTTCATGGCCATGCTGGAGGCCGAGGGCGAGCTGGTGC
>JAZKHQ010000076.1:0-29747 GCA_040385285.1 Pseudomonadota bacterium | reverse complement strand
TGCTGATGACCCTGTGCGGGCGGCCGATCCATCAGGCGGTGGCGACGGCGTCCGGTTTCGGCATGGCCATCGGGGCGGCGGCGACGCTCGGCTTCATCGTCTTCGGCTGGGATGCAGGCGGGCGGCCGCCCCTGTCGCTGGGCTACGTCAATGTGCCGGCGGCGGTGGTCATGGGCCTGCTGACCATGATCACGGCGCCGCTGGGCGCCCGGCTGGCGCACCGGCTGGACCGGCGGGTGCTGAGGAAGACGTTCGCGGGGTACCTGCTGCTGACCGCCGTCTCGGTGGCTGTCAAAGCCCTTTAGGGGCGGAGCGTCAGGCCCGCGGGCGTCGCCTCGAAGCGCGACAGGCGGCCGAGGTAGCTCATGCCCAGCAGCGAGTGGGGGAGGCCGTCCTTCACCACCAGCGCCTGAACGTGGTCGACCCGGGCGCCGGCGACGGCGACGTGATCGAGGGTCACGGGCGCGGCGCCGACCAGGCCGGAGGCGGTCTGGACCGTCGAACCGAAATCGGAATCCTTCAGCCGCACGCCCAGACGCGCCGCGTCCTCAGCCGTCAGGATCACGACGCTGGCGCCGGTGTCGATCATGACACGGACAGCGCGGCCGTCGATGTCGGCCTGGGCCCAGTAGTGGCCGTCGGCCCCACGCAGCACCTGTGCGTCAGAGCCGTGAGCGGCCGACAGGGCGACCGGGGCCGCCTCGGCCCGGCCGCGGCCGTCGAGGTGGTTCAGCCACCAGGCGGCGCTCAGCGAGGACGAGACCGCGAGGGCCAGCACCAGACCGGAGGAAGTGTCGAAGCGGATCATTCAAACTCACGCGACAGATCGATCCGCTTCTGCGGACGATCCCATCATGGCGCCCACCCGTTGGAATGCGGTGAAACGACGTGGCTGACGAAGGGTTAACCGCGCAGCGCAGGGTCGATGCGGTCGCGGCGGCCCGGCAGCTCGGCCATGATCCGGGCGCGCTCCTCGTCCGTCAGCCCGCTCCAGCCGCCGATCTCGGACAGGGTGCGATAGCAGCCCAGGCACAGGCTCGACGCGCCGTCGACGATGCACACCTTCACGCACGGCGTGGCGATGGCCCGGGGGATCGAGGAAGGCGGCTGGTCCACGGTCAGTGACGGTCCTGCAAAAACTGATCCGGTAGCGGATCAAAAAACTTGACTAGCGGCGCGAGCGGCGCCATAAGGATCATGACGCGAAACGACTATGAGGGTGAGACCCCCGAAGAGCACGACGCGTCTCTTTTCATCGTTCTATCGAAAGGAGACGCCAGGATGAACGACAAGGACCGCAACCTGCAGCACGCCATGACCTCTTTCGCCTTCTGGGGCGGAATGCTGGTCCCCGGGCGTCGGGCTTCGGACGACAGGGTGGTCAGCCACCCGTCGAACTTCACGCCCATCAAGCTGAAGAAACGCGCCGACTGAACCCGGCGGTTTCGACTGCATCAGCCCCGGCTCTCGCAAGAGGCCGGGGTTTTGCAATTCCGGGGCGCGGAGGGCATGGCAGGCGCATGAGTCTGATCAGAAAAGAACGCCGCGGCCCCATCGAACTGTGGACCCTGAACCGGCCCGAGCGGCTGAACGCCCTGCCGGACCTCGGCGACGGCGACGCCTTCGCGGCGGCCTGCGAGGCAGTGAACGCGGACCAGAGCGTGCGCTGCGTCGTCCTGACCGGAGCGGGACGGGCGTTTTCGGCGGGCGGCGACCTGAAGGCCATGCAGGGCCGGTCGGACCTGTTCGAGGGCACGGGCGCCGAGATCCGCGAGCGCTACCGCCGGGTCGTGCACCGCATCGTGCGGTCGCTGTACGGGCTGGAGGTTCCGCTGATCGCGGCGGTGAACGGACCGGCCATGGGGCTGGGCTGCGACATCGCGGGACTGGCCGACCTGCGCATCGCGTCGGAGGCCGCCAGCTTCGGCGTGCCGTTCCTGAAGCTGGGCATCCTGCCGGGCGACGGCGGGACCTGGCTGATGCCGAGGAACGTCGGCTATGCGCGTTCGGCCGAGCTGCTGTTCACGGGGCGGACGCTGGATGCGGCGACAGCGCTGGCGTGGGGGCTGGTCAACCGGGTGGTTCCGGCGGAGGTCCTGATGGACGAGGCCATGGCCATGGCGGCGACCGTCGCCGCCCAGGCGCCCCAGGCCCTGCGCATGACCAAGGCCCTGTTGCGTCAGGGGCGGGACGCCACCTTCGACCAGATCCTGGAAATGACGGCGGCCATGCAGGCGCTGGCCCACCTGACCGACGACCACGCCGAAGGCGTGGCGGCGGTGCTGGAGAAGCGGCCGGCGGAGTTCAAGGGGCGGTGACTCTTCCCTTCTCCCCTCCGGGGGAGAAGGTGGCCCGTGAGGGCCGGATGAGGGGGCTGCCTGACTTTTGGCTGACCGTCAGATGATGAGCGAGCTGAACCAGCCCCCTCATCCGTCTTGCTTCGCAAGCCACCTTCTCCCCCGGAGGGGAGAAGGATCAAACCTACCCGCCCTGCTGGGCCGGCTCGCGCATCGAGCGCTCGGGGCCGACGCCGGCGGCGTTGGCGCGGGGGGCGCCGGCGCGTTCGCCGGGCTTCATGAACTTCACCAGCACCCGCTGGCCGATCAGCAGCGGCGCGTCGGCATAGCCCACGACCACCTCGACCACCCGTTCGTCGGACCGTTGCGACGGGTCGTCAGAGGCCAGCTTGCGGGCGCCGAAAACCTGGGCGCGGCGCAGGACCGTGCCGATGTAGACCTTGGTGGTGTCGCCCTCGGGGCTGATCTCGACCTGCTGGCCCACGGTGATGTTGGGGATGTCGGCCTCGACGATTTCGGCGCGGACGATGCGCGGGGCGTCAGGCTCGAGGTCGAACATGGTCGAGACGTTCAGGGTCGAGGCGCCGGCGCCGGGGTTGGCGTAGCGGCGAACGATGCGGCCGTCGGACGGCGCGCGGATGATGGTCAGTTCGAGATTGTATTCCGACTGGGCCAGCTGGGCGCGGGCGGTCTGGACCGCTGCCTGCTGCGAGCCGAGGCGGGCGCGGGCCGAGGCGATGGCGTCGCGGGCCTGGTCCAGCCGCTGGGCGGCGACGAAGTTGGTGGCGACCAGCCGTTCCAGACGAGCGTATTCGCGCTCGGCGGTGGCGATGTCGACGCGGATCGAGGCCAGCTGGCTTTCGGCCTGGGCGACCTGGGCGCGGGCGCTCTGCACCGACAGACGGGCTTCGTCATCCTCCTGGCGGGCCAGGATCTGGCCGGCGACGACGCGGTCGCCTTCCTGCACCAGCACCTCGCGCACCACCCCGCCGCGGCGCGCCGCGATCTGGATGATGCCGCCCTCGACATCGGCCTTGCCGTTGGCCACGGCGGCGTAGGGGCTGGCGACCTGGGTGGTGGCGGCCTTTTCCAGGTCGGCTTTCTTGGCCTTGCCGGCGCCCTGCATGACGTTGAAGCCGACGATCAGGGCGACGAGCAGGAGCAGGCCGAACCAGAGCCATTTGTTCTTGAGGAAGGCGGGCATGACGGTCTTCGGTCCTTGAACGATATCAGTGGTGCGACGCCAGAACGGCGTTCGGGTCGGGGGTATGACGACGGTCGTCGATGATGACGCCGTCCTCGATCTTGATGATGCGGTCGGCCCAGGCCTCCAGGCGCGGGTCGTGGGTCACGCAGATGACGGCGGCGCCGTATTCGGTGGCGGCGCGGCGCAGCAGCCGGATGACGATCTGGCCGTTCTCGCCGTCGAGGGCCGAGGTCGGCTCGTCCGCGAACAGGATCTGCGGGTCCTTGGCCAGGGCGCGGGCGATGGCCACGCGCTGCTTCTCGCCGCCCGACAGGGACGACGGCCGCATGTGCAGGCGCGGGCCCAGACCCACCTCCTCCAGCGCCTCGGTGGCGCGTTTCTTGGCCGCGCTCTTGGACAGGCCCTGGAACTTCAGCACCACCTCGACCTGTTGCAGCGCGGTCAGGGCCGGGAACAGGTTGAAGCCCTGGAAGATGAAGCCGCAGTGATCGAGGCGGAACTTGTCGATCTTGCCCGACGACAGCTTCCACAGGTCGTCGATGTCGAGCGTATCGACACGGCCTTCCTCGGGCTTCAGCAGGCCGGACAGGGCGGCGATCAGGGTCGACTTGCCCGAACCGGACGGGCCCATGACCATGGTCAGATCGCCGTGGCGGGCGTCGAAATCGACGTGCTTCAGCACCTCGATGAAGGTGCGTCCGGTCTTGAACCGCTTCACCAGACCCTTGGCCTCGATGGCGAAGTCGCCGTGCTTTCCGTGCGTTTTCGTGGTCATCGCAGGAGGTCCGCAGGCTGGCTGTTCTTCAGGATGCCGAGCGACAGCAGGCCCGACATGATGGCGATGATGATCAGGCCGGCGCCGACGACAATCAGCAACACCGGCGGCAGGGCGATGATGACCGCGCCTGCCATGGCCAGCATCTGCACCAGCCAGGTCAGGAAGATCGCAGCGATGACGCCGACGCAGCCGACCCAGAAGCTCAGCTCTATGACGATGCGGCGCAGGCTGCCCATGCCGACGCCCAGCGCCCGCAGCGACGCGAACTCCTTGATGTTGGCCATGATGGCGCCGCGCAGGGTCTGCCAGGTGATGGCCACGCCGATGATGGTGCCCAGCACCACGCAGCCGCCGATGATGATGACCAGGATGCCTTCCTCGAACATGGCGCCGGCGTTGGCGTCGGCCAGCTCCTGACGCGTCCAGACCTTCCACTGGTCCTTGCCCATGGCGTTCAGCTGGGCGGCGACGATCTGGGACCGGGCCGGATCCTTCAGCTTGACCATCAGCGGCCCGACGCGCGGGCCGGTGTCGGCCTGGCCGACCATGCGCAGGGTGTCGCGCGACATGACGATGCTGGCCTGCATCATGTTGGGATAGCCGCGGGTCACGCCCACGACGGTGACCGTCTGGCCGTTGTACATGGCCTTGTCGCCCAGCTTGACGCCGAGCTTGGGCAGCGATGTTTCGTCGATTGCGACGGTGTACGGCTGACGCAGGGCCTCGACCAGTTCGTCCGAATAGTCGGTCGGGATGGTCACGTCCGTCAGGCTGGTGGTGTCGATGATGACGGTCTGCACGAACTGCTGCTTCGGCGCCTTTTCTCGGGCGCGGTCCGCCTGGGACTTGGTCGGGTCCACGTTCTTGACGGACTGGAAGCTGCCGCCGGCGCCGTCCAGCGGCAGGACCTGAATCACCTCGGGGTGGTTGTAGACCAGCGGGATGAAGCGCCGCGGCACGCCCGACGGTCCGCCCATCAGGCTGGTGGCCCCGGGCTGCATGACGATGATGTCGGCGCGCGAGCGCTCGATCTGGGCCGTGAAGCCCTTGCCGATGCCGATGAAGACGCCGGTCATGGCCAGGACGAGCAGGCCCGACAGGGCGAGCGCCATCACGGCGGCCATATAGCGGCGCCACTCATAGAGAAGCGTTGCGAGCGCGAGTGACATGAAGAAACAAAAACCCCTGACTTGCGAACTATCTGACGGTCGCGGGGGTTGGGGCCAAGTTAAATCGGATTAAGGCGGCGACGTTAACCCCGCTTTCCCCCCGGACACATGCCGGTCTAGGGTGCCGCCGTCTTTTCGGAGTTCCCCCATGCGTCATCTCGCCCTGTCCGCCGCCACCGCCGCCCTGGTCCTCGCCGCCGCTTCGTCGGCGGGCGCCGAGGAAGGCATGTGGACCTTCGACAACTTCCCCATCGCGCGGGCCAACGCCACGCTGGGGACGAACATCGATCAGGCGTGGCTGGACCGGGTGCGGCTGTCGTCGGTGAAATACGGCGGCTGTTCGGCGGGGATCGTCTCGGGCGAGGGCCTGGTGATGACCAACAACCACTGCGTGGCGTCGTGCGTGGCCGACATCTCGACGCAGGCTGTGAACTACGCCGAGCGGGGCTTCACGCCGCGCACCCGCGAGGAAGAGGCGAAATGCCCCGGCGCCACCGCCGAGATCCTGATCGACATCGCCGACGTCACCGAGCGGATGCAGGCGGCGGGCCGCGGCCTGTCGGGCCAGGCCTTCACCCAGGCGCGCGGCGCCGAGGCGGCCCGGATCGAGCAGGAAGCCTGCAACGGCGATCCGGCCAAGCGCTGTCAGGTGGTGACGCTGTATCGGGGCGGCCAGTTCAAGCTCTACACCTACAAGAAGTACACCGACGTGCGCCTGGCCTTCGCGCCCGAGGACCGCGCCGCGACCTTCGGCGGCGACCTGGACAACTTCAGCTTCCCGCGCTTCGCCATCGATGCGGCCTTCATCCGCCTGTATGAGAACGGCGCGCCTGCCGAGACGCCGACCCACTTCAAATGGAACGCCTCGACGCCCGTCGAGGGCACGCCGGTGTTCGTGTCCGGCAGCCCCGGCGCGACCCAGCGCCTGCTGACCCAGGACCAGCTGATGAGCGTGCGCGACGTGGTCCTGCCGCTGGACCAGCTGATCGCGTCCGAGCTGCGCGGCCGCCTGATCCGCTATTCGGAGGAAGGCGAGCGCCAGGCGTTCGAGGCCATGGACCCGATCGTCTCGCTGGAGAACACCTACAAGCGCGGCCTCGGCCGGATGCGCGCCCTGACGGACCCTGCCTTCATGCAGATGAAGGCGGAGGCGGAGGTGGATTTCCGCCACCGCTTCATGCAGGCGAACGGTTCGCCCACGGCCAACCCGTGGACCGATCTGACCGCCGTCCAGCCGGTCCTGCGCGAACTCTATCCGGCCTATGCGCTGCTTGAGGGCGGCACGGGCATCGGCACCACGCCGGTGGCCGGCGGGTCGCAGATGTTCCTTTGGGCCCGGACCATCGTGCGCGGGGCGCAGGAGCGGGCCAAGCCGTCCGCCGAACGCCTGCCGGAATATTCGGACAGCCGTCTGGCCGCCGTGCAGTCAGGCCTGTTCGCCGAACGGCCGGTCTATCCGGGCCTGGAACAGGTCCGCATGGAATGGTGGCTCAGCAAGACCCGCGAGTGGCTGACGGTCGACAACGCCGCCGTCCGCACCCTGCTGGGCCGCGAGAGCCCCGAGGAACTGTCGGCCCGTCTGATCGAGGGTTCGAAGCTGGCCGATCCGGCGGTGCGCCGCGCCCTGTGGGAAGGCGGGCTGGAGGCGGTTCAGGCCTCGGACGATCCGCTGATCCAGTATCTGCTGAAGATCCAGGAACCGACCCGCGCCGTCCGCGCCGACTGGGAGGCCCGGGTCCAGGCGCCGACCGACGCCGCCTCGGAACGCCTGGCCGCCGCCCGCTTCGCCGCCTATGGCGACAGCGTCTATCCGGACGCCACCGGCACCCTGCGCCTGACCTATGGCCGGATCGAGGGCTCGGACGTGCCGGGCCAGCGGTTCGGCGCCTTCACAACCTTCGGCGGCCTGTGGGACCGGGCGACGGGCGCCGCGCCCTTCGACGTGGCGCCGCAGCTGCTGGCCGCGCGCGGCCGCATCGACCCGGCGACCGTGCTGGACATGACCGTGTCGTCCGACACCATCGGCGGCAGCTCAGGCTCGCCCGTGGTCAACGAGGCGGGCGAGATCGTGGGGGCGAACTTCGACTCCACCGTCCTGACCCAGCGCAACGCCTACGGCTATGACCGCAACGTCAACCGCAGCGTGATCGTGACCACGGTCGCGGTGACCACGGCCCTGCGCGACGTCTACGGCATGACCGGTCTGGTGCGGGAGCTGGGGGTTCAGTAACCCTCAGGCCAGCTGGCGGCGGGCGTCCTTGAAATACTGCCAGCCGGTCCACAGGGTGATGATCGCCGCCAGCCAGATCAGGAAGTAGGCGAAGTCCTGGAACGGCGGCTGCCATTCCAGCGGCAGGCCGAAGCCGTCCCACAGCAGGATCAGCTGATAGGCGCCCAGCGCCACCAGCTGGACCGTCGTCTTCCACTTGGCCAGTTGCGTCACCGGCAGCTCGGCATGGTCGGGCAGGGCCTCGCGCAGCGCCGAGACGGCGAACTCGCGGAACAGGATCAGGCCGCAGGGAATGGCGATCATGGTCAGGGAGCCGGAGGTCAGCACACCCAGGATGGCCCCGGTGATCAGCACCTTGTCGGCGATGGGATCGAGGATCGCGCCCCACTTGGACGTCGCGCCCCAGCGCCGCGCCAGGAAGCCGTCGACCCAGTCGGTCGAGGCCGCGACGACGAAGATCCAGAAGCCGACGCGGTAGAGGGCGAACTGGTCGTCAGGGCTGAGATAGGACGAAAGGCCCGGTATGCCCGTGGCGCCCGCCAGCACCAGGAACATGACGACCCCGGCGAACAGACGCCCGCCGGTCAGGACGTTGGGGATGATATTCAGGATGCGGCTGCGGCTCATGGGGGCTCCGTGGGCTGTTATGCCCGGTGTGTCATGCTTCGCCGGTTCAGCCCAGCGCCTCGAACCGGCCGGGGCCCCGCAACGCGCGCAGCACCCCGTCGGCGATTCCGAAATGCAGCCCGGTGAGGGTTAGTTGCCCCGCCGCCTCCCGTTCGGCGATCCAGGGGAAGGTGCGCAGGTTGTCGAGCGACAGGCGGACCACGGCTTCTTCCGACAGCTGTTCCGCCTCTTCCGGAGGGCAGGCCTCACAGACGCGACGGACGGCGGGAGCCCCCTGCGCAACCCACGGGGCCACGAAGTCCTGGCAGTCGGCGGGGGCGCCGGTTCGCATCGCCGCCACCCCGCCGCAAAGGGCGTGGCCCATGACCACGATCCGCTCCACCTGCAGCACCTTGACCCCGAATTCGAGCGCCGCGGAAACGCCGTGCAGATGGCCGTCCGGCTCATAGGGCGGCACCAGGTTGGCGACGTTGCGCACCACGAACAGTTGGCCGGGTGCGGTGTCGAAGATCAGGGCGGGGTCGGCCCGGCTGTCGGAACAGGCGACGACCAGGGTGTGGGGCCTCTGGCCGTCGGCGGCCAGCGCCTCGTACTGGGCCCGGGCCTCGGCCCAGTGGCCTTCGCGGAAACGAGTGTAGCCCTTCAACAGGGCGTCTGCGGATTCTTCTGCCATGGCGTCGATATAGGCGATCCTCCCCCGTTGGGGGAGGGGGACCGCGAAGCGGTGGACGGGGCTCGCCTTCACGCGCTGAGGCCTGCCGCAGGCCCCCTCCACCACGCTGCGCGCGGTCCCCCTCCCCCGGCGCTTCGCTAGGGGGAGGAATGGAAGAACGCATGGATGCGTTCGGCGAGCGGCTGGTTGATGCCATCCACCTTCATCAGGTCCACGACCGCCGCGCGGCCGACGCCCTTGGCCGAGCCGAAGGCATGCAGCAGGGCCTTCTTGCGGCCGGGGCCGACTCCTTCGATCTCGTCCAGAGGATTGCGCTTGATGTCCATCGAGCGGCGCTTCGCGTGGGCCCCGTTGGCGAAGCGGTGGGCCTCGTCGCGAAGCCGCTGGATGTAATACAGGGCCGGCGACTTCAGAGGCATCATGAAGGGCGGCTTGCCGGGCATGAAGAAATGCTCCTTGCCCGCGTCCCGGTCGGGCCCCTTGGCGACGCCGACGGCGAGGATGTCGTCGAGGCCGAGATCGGCCAGAACCGCCTGGACCTCGGCCAGCTGTCCGGCGCCGCCGTCGATCAGCAGCAGGTCGGGCCGCTCGACCTCTTCGCCCTCGTCCTCGTCCTTGACCAGACGGCTGAAGCGGCGGCGCATGACCTCGCGCATCATGCCGTAGTCGTCGCCGGGGGTCAGGTCCTCGCCGCGGATGTTGAACTTGCGATACTGGTTCTTGCGGAAGCCCTCCGGGCCGGCGACCACCATGGCGCCGACGGCGTTGGTCCCCGAGATGTGGGCGTTGTCGTAGATCTCGATGCGCTCGGGCCGGCTTTCGAGGCCGAAGGCTTCGCACACCTCATCCATGATTTTGCCCTGGGCCGAGCCCTCGGCCATCTTGCGCCCCAGCGCCTCGCGGGCGTTGGTCAGGGCGTGGTCGACCAGCCCCTTGCGGTCGCCCCGTGCGGGCCGCTCGATCGAGACGACGCGACGGCCGTCGATGGTGCGGGCCTTCATCGAGAAGGCCTCTTCCAGCAGCTCCTTCTCGAACGGGACCACGTTGGACAGGATCTGCCGCGGCACCGGCTTGTCCTCGTAGAACTGGCCGAGGAAGGCTGACAGGATTTCGGGGTCGGTGTCGGCGCGGTCCACGCGCGGGAAATAGGCCCGGCCGCCCCAGTTCTGGCCGGCGCGGTAGAAGAACACCTGCACGCAGGCCTGGCCGCCCTCGCTGAACAGGGCGAAGACATCCGCCTCGGCCACGTTCTCGGCCCCGACGGAGTTCTCCATGGCGATGGCCGACAGGGCCCGGATGCGGTCGCGCACGCGGGCGGCTTGTTCGAAGTCCATGTCGTCGGATGCCGCCTGCATCTCTTGCGACAGGCGGCCGATCACGGCGCGCGACTTGCCGCGCAGGAACTGCTCCGCCTCGCCGACCAGCTGGCCGTAGTCCTCGAGCGAGATCAGGCCGGTGCAGGGCGCCGAGCAACGCTTGATCTGGTGCAGCATGCAGGGCCGGGTGCGGGTCTCGTAGACGCTGTCCGAGCACGACCTGAGCAGGAAGGCCTTCTGCAGCGTCGTCAGGGTGCGGTTCACCGCCCAGGTCGAGGCGAAGGGGCCGAAATAGTCGCCCTGGATGGTGTGCGCGCCCCGATGCTTCCTGACCTGGGGCGCGCGGTGGTCGCGGCGGATCATCAGCTCGGCGAACGACTTGTCGTCGCGCAGCACCACGTTGAAGCGCGGCTTCAGCTTCTTGATGAAGTTGGATTCCAGCAGCAGCGCCTCGGTCTCGGACGCCGTGACCACCAGCTCCATCGACCGGGTCAGCGACACCATCAGCCCGATGCGCTGGGTGTGGAAACGGCCCTGCGCATACTGAAGGATGCGCTTCTTCAGCGACCGCGCCTTGCCGACGTACAGGCAGGCGCCGTCCTCGCCGTACATGCGATAGACGCCCGGCTTGTCCGGCGCGCGCCGGGCCTCATCGCGGATCAGGTCCGCGGCCTTGAGCGCGGACCCGTCGCCGGAAATCGATTCGTCGGTCGCGGACATCCCTCGCAATATAGGGCGTGCATCGGGTGGCTGCGACGGGGATGTCGTGTGGCCACTGCCTCGTGATCCTTCTCCCCTCCGGGGGAGAAGGTGGCCCGTGAGGGCCGGATGAGGGGGATGCCTGACGAGAGGCTGACCTTCCAGCGATGAGCGAGCTTCGAGAGCCCCCTCATCCGTCTTGCTTCGCAAGCCACCTTCTCCCCCGGAGGGGAGAAGGGCAATTTCAGACTAGCGTGTCAGTTCCGGGTGGCGGGACTCGAACACCTTGAAGTCGTCGCCCGCGTCGATGTCGCGCGCTCTGGCCCGGGCCACGTCCTCGCGGCCGCCCGCATCACCCAGCGCCAGCCGGGCCAGACCCCGGCCGTAGATCGAGGCGACCTGGTTCGGCTGACCCGCCAGGGCGGTTTCATAGGCGGCCTTGGCCTCCTCGTAGCGGCCGAGATGCAGCAGAACCATCGCCCGGCTGTCGATGACGAAGGCGGCTTCGGCCAGGTTCTCCAGCGCCGCGTCGCAATCGGCCAGCGCCTGCTCCATGTCGAAGCCCATGGTGGCCTGGGACCAGCAGACATTGTTCAGCAGGGTCGGGTCGCCGATCGCGGCCTGACGCAGCAGGGCGTAATCGGCCCGGGCGCCGGCCTCGTCGCCCGAACGGATGCGGGCTTCGGCGCGCTGGGTGCGCATGGTGAAGTCCTCGGGCGCCGCGGCGACGGCCGCGTCCAGCGCCGGCAGCGCCCGGCCGGGCTGCCCGTCCTGGGCCGCCAGCTGCGCATGCAGCATCAGGGCCCCGAGATCGACGTTGGACTTCTCCAGCATGGCGTCGATGACGGCCTGCGCTTCGCCCCCCCGGCCCAGCTTCATCAGGGCGCGGATCTCGCCGTACTTGCCGCCTGGCCAGGACGGCACGGCCGCCTGGATGGCGCGATAGTCGGTCAGGGCGCGGTCGGCGCGGCCGAGCTGGTAATAGGCGATGGCCCGGCCGTTCATGGCGTCGGCGTCGGCGGGATCGAGCCGCAGCGCCACGCTGTAGCTGACCACCGCGTCGCTGTAGCGGGCCTCGACGAGGGCGGTTCCGCCCTGACCCTTCAGGGCGTCGACGTCGGCGGGATCCAGATCGACGGCGCGGTCATAGTCCTCGCGCGCGCCGGCGTAGTCGTCGCGGCCCAGGCGCACGGCGCCCCGGCGCAGCAGCGGCTTGATGTTCTCCGGCTCCAGTTCGACCGCGCGGTCCAGCAGGGCCTGGGCGGCTTCGAGATCGTCCACGTCGATCAGGGCCTCGGCCCGCTCCAGCAGGTCGTCCACGTCGGTGGTGGAGGTGTCGTTGCGCGCGCGGTCGGCCTCGGTGGGGCGGTAGTTGGCGGGCGCCCGCACCCGCGCGGCGAAGGTCATGGGGCTGGCCTGCCGCGTCCGGGCCTCGGCCATGCTCTCGGCGCTGACCTCGGAGGCCAGGGAGCGGGTGGCGCTGGTCATGGTGACGACGCCGCCGTTCAGGGTGGTCTGCCGCTCGACCCGATGGCCGCCGGCCTCGATCGTCGCGTCGGCGCCTTCGAGCCGGAAGCCCTCGCCGCCGTTGGGCAGGGTCAGGGACACGGTGGCCAGCACATAGCTGGGGTGGTCGACCGCATAGGGCGCGTCCTTCCACACGGCGAACTCGTCCTTGCGCTCGGGCGAGGTCGCGAGCTCCAGCGCCGAGTTGGGGATCGACAGCGAGCGCCCGCCCGGCGCCGTGGCCCAGGCCAGCTGGACCTCGCCGGTCATCAGGAAGCGGAAGCTGTTGGCGTCGTCGTCATAGTGGGTGTCGGTGGTCTGGACATCGACGCCGGGGACGATGCCTTCCCACATGTTTTTGAGACCCTCGTCGAGGCGGTCGGCGGGGAGGGAGGCCATTGAGTCGCGCATGGCCGCCGCGGCCTGCCCATTCATGACGAACTCGCCCGAGACCCGCGTCTTGGCGTCGAGCCCGCGCGTGGCGTCATAGTTGAGGGCGATCACGGCGTCGGGCCGGCTCGCCGGCGGCTGGATCATCGCCTCCAGCCCGGCTCCCTCCGCCCGCACGGGCAGGGCCCAGCGGTAGGGCGGAACCATGATGTCGGCCAGCGCCCGGTCGCCCGAGCTGGCGCCGTCGATCCAGTAGACCTGGCCGTTCAGCTCGGCGCGGACGATGACGTGGTCGAACCACGACACCAGCGGCAGCTGTCCATCCAGCCCGTCGCCCAGACGGGTGCTGACCAGGGCCGGCTCGGCCTGGACGCCCAGGGCGTGCAGCAGCGCCAGCAGCAGCACCGTCTTGCCCTTGCAGTCGCCGTAACGGCTGCGCCAGGTTTCGTCGGCGGTCGCGGGCACATAGCCGCCCTCGCCCATGGACAGGGCGAGGTAACGCACGTCGTCCTGGACCAGCCGCACCACGGCGGCGATCTGGCCCTCGATCGTCGGATTGGCCGCCTTGATGCGCGCGATCTCGGCGTTCAGCGGCGAGTCGGGCTCCAGCTGTTCGGCCTTCTGATACAGCGGCGCCATCATGGTGGAGATCGCGGCCCAGTCGGTCAGGTCGGTCAGCTGCAGGATGCGGGTGATGTGGTAGCGGTCCGGCAGGTCGGACGGCATCCGCAGCGGCGCCAGGCTGCGCTCGTCGATCTCGATCTCGTAGCCGTCGCGCGTGCGGCGGGGCTGCACCGCCTGCCACGGCTCGCTGAGCCGGAAGCGGATGTCGCGGTCGGCGGGCCAGCTGGCGCGCACGCGGTAGCGGCCGACGGCGGCCCCGGGCGAGATGCTGTCCAGCGTCTCCTGGTGCGGGGCCAGGACGCCGCCGCTGTCATGCAGGGTGAAGGCCGTCTCGACGATGTCGCCGACGCGCAGGTCGCGCGGCTGCAGCGTCGCCGTCAGGATCCCGTCCAGCATGGCGGACTCCAGGTTCCGCTCGCGCCGCAGGGTCTGGAACGACTGGCCGTCCAGCACGTCGATCACCTGACCGTCGCGGATGATGTGGATCTTGTGGACCTCGAGCGTCTGCCGCGAGGGGTTCCAGGCGCCGTTGATGGTGTTGGCCATCGGCAGGCCCGCCGCCGTCTGAATGCGGTAGCGCGTCTCGGTATAGGTGTGCTCGCCCTCGGCATCGAGGCGGATCTGGCGGTCGACCGACAGGATGCGCACCGGGGCGCCGTCGCTGGCGGGCGCGGCCTCCGTCGGCAGGGGGGTGACCCAGACGGGGACCGACGCGCGCTGGATGTCCTGGGCGAAGGCCGGGCCGGTGAAGACCAGGAACGCGGCCGCGATCCAGACAAGCAGAACTCTCATGCGCACAATCCCCCCGAGAACATCCGGACTTAGCACGTAAAAAGCGGGCGGCTTCAAGGCTCAGGCGCGGCGGACCAGCAACACTCCGCCGACCACCAGCGCCACGCCCGCGATGCGGGTCAGGTTCAGCGGCTGTTGCGGCACTCCGAAGGCGCCGAAATGATCCAGCGCGAGGCTCAGGACCAGCTGTCCCGCGACCATCAGGGTGATGGTGGTCGCCACGCCCAGACGCGGCACGCCCCAGGTGGCCGCGACCACGAACACCGCGCCGCACAGCCCGCCCAGCCACGCCCACGGCGGCAGGCCGCGCGCCGCCGCCATGTCCGGCCGCGCCTGCAGGCTGAGCGCCAGCAGGCCCAGCGCCACCGTGCCGACGAGGAAGGACATGAAGGCCGCGTTCACCGGCGAGCCCACGGCGGTCATCATCCGCGCGTTGATCGGTGCCTGAAGGGCGGTGGCGGCCCCGGCGAGGGCGACGGTCAGCATGACGAGGATCGTAGGGTTCATGGGACGCTCGCTAGCATGACTGATTGCGTCGCGCGCGCTTGAACAGCAGCCCTGCGGGCTATATTGCCGGGCCTCGGAACAGGAGCTCCCCCATGCTGGCCATCGGCGTCATCTTCGGCTTCATCGCCGTGCTTGCGATCATCAACGTCGTCGAGTTCGGCCGGGTTGACTGACAACCCCCTGACGGAGGGGCCCGCCTCGCGGGGCGCGGCGCTGGTCACCGGCGGCGCGCGGCGGATCGGCCGGGCCATCGCCCTCAGGCTGGCCGGCGCGGGCTTCGACGTCGCCATCCATCACCGGGGACCGGTTGAAGAGCTCGACGCCCTGTCGCTTCTGTCCGACATCCGGGGGCTTGTCTCAGAAATCACGGCGCTGGGCCGGCGAGCTGCTGTGGTTCATGCCGACCTGACGGATGAGGACCAGGTCCGCGCGCTGGTCCCGGCGGCGGTCGAGGCGCTCGGTCCCCTGACCGTGCTGGTCAACAACGCCTCGGTGTTCGAGGACGACCGCGTCGGCGGTCTGTCGCGCGAGACCTGGGACCGGCACATCGAGACCAACCTGCGCGCGCCGATCGTCCTGGCCGAGGCCTTTGCAGCCCAGGCGCCGGAGGGATCGGCCATCGTCAATCTGCTGGACCAGCGGGTGCTGAAGCCGGACCCGCGCTTCTTCTCCTACGCCCTGTCGCGCAACGGCCTGTGGTGGGCGACGCGGACCCTGGCCCAGGCTTTGGCTCCGCGCATCCGGGTCAACGGCGTCGGGCCCGGCCCGACCCTGCCGTCGATCCACCAGACTCCCGCCGACTTCGCCGCCGAGGCCGCCGCCGTTCCGCTGGCCCGCGCCGGCAGTCCCGAGGCCGTGGCCGACGCCGTGTTGTGGCTGGTGGACGCAGACCTCGTGACCGGCCAGATGATCGCCGTCGACGGCGGCCAGCACCTGGCCTGGCAGACCCCGGACATAGAGGCGTAAGCGATGGCCCATCCCACCGTCACGCCGTTTCCGCAGTCCGACGCCCCCCGGCTGGAGGGCCTGACCGTCTTCGTGCGGGGCCTGCGCATCGAGGCCGGCATCGGCGTCTATGACCACGAGCACGGGCGGCTGCAGCCGCTGGTGATCGACGTGTCGCTGGACCTCGGGGCCCATCCGGTCGAGCGGTTGAGCGACACGATTAACTACGAGACGGTGGCCCAGGCCGCCCGGGACATCGCCGGCGAAGGCCACGTCGGGCTGGTCGAGACCTTCGCCGAACGGCTGGCGCTCGCCTGCCTGAAGGACCCGCGCGTGCGGCGCGTCATGGTGCGCATCGAAAAGCCCGGCGCGCTCGACGGCGCCGAGGCCCCAGGCTGCGAGCTGACCTGGGTGCGCTGAGGTCGAACTTTGGCCCGTTGCGCTGACGCAGCCGTCCCGTCATTGTCGAGCCGGAACGCGGCGCCCGCCCCAGGGCGACCCCAGAGGTGACCGATGGCCGAAAACGGCGATCAAAATCCGGACGACGACCACGAGGTCGGCTTCTTCTCGGCCGAGGCCCTTGCGGGCCGGCCCCGTGCGCCCGAGCCGGAACCTGAACCGGAGCCGGAACCCGAGGAAGAGCCGGAGCTCGAATTCGACACGCCTGAACCAGAGCCGCAGCCCGAGCCCGAATGGCAGGACCGGGTGAGCCAGGCCGACACCGCAATGCGCGGCGACCAGCGCTTCGGCCGCCGCAAGGCCAAGGGTGTCGAGGGCTCGACCGGGCTTTATGCGACCTACGCCCTGATCCTGCTGGCCGTGCCGACCATCGGCGTGTCGGCCCTGCTGGCGCTGCTGTCCGTGCTGGGACGCGAGGGGCCGCCCGATCCCGTGGCGCGCAGCCACTTCGTGTTCCAGCAGCGCACGCTCTACATCGCCGCGCTGGTGGCGGTGCTGGGCGCGGTGCTGATCATCATCGGCCTGGGCGTGTTCGTGCTGTTCGTCCTGGCCATCTGGATGATGGCGCGCGGCGCCGTCGGCGTCATGAAGCTGAAGGCCGACCGGCCGATCGGCAATCCCCGCAAGTGGCTGATCTAGGAGCGCCCCGATGACCGATAATCCGTCGCCCCAGCCGCAATACGGCGGCCACGAGTCCGAGGGCAAGCCCGGCGCGCTGGCTGCCTGGGCGCTGTTCATCCTGTCGATCCCCAGCGCCAACATTCTGGTGCTGGTCGGGCTGGTCGTCGCCTACGCCGTGCGCGGCACGGCCCAGGGCGTGGCGCGCGCTCACATCGAGGCGCAGATCGCGCTGTTCTGGTCCGTCTTCTGGTGGACCATCGCCCTGTGGGTCCTGATCGGCATCAGCATCATCGGCTCGATGGTGCTCATCGGCATCCCGTTCCTGATCCTGTTCTGGGTCCTGTGGTTCCTGCTCAGCGTCTGGTTCACGGTGAAGAGCATTCTCGGCCTGCTGGCTCTGCTCCAGGACAAGCCGCCGATCTAGGCTCCTACTGCGTCCCCATCTTCGCGGCGCCCTCGGCCATCTCGATCATGTTGAAGCGCATGCCGCCGGGGATCTCCATGTCGCCCGGCTTCATGTCGGCGGGGCAGGGCCCCTCGAACACGCCCTCGGCGGTCATGGCGACCGTGCGGTTCATGTGCGCGACCGCCGCGCCCGTCGTCGTCGAGGTCATGCGGTTGGTGTAGCCGGTGTTCATGTCGCCGCTGATCTGGCCCTCGGTGGTCGTCGTGCCGCCCTGGGTGATGGTCGAGGCGCAGACGGCGCGGTAGCTGAAGCCGCCGCCGGGCAGGGCCTTGGTGCTGTTCTCCTGACAGGCGCCGGCGCCGGCCTGGGACCCGATCACGCTCATCTTCTCCTGCATCGCCGCATCGACGCACAGGCGCGAGGTTCCGGCGGGGCCTTCGCCCGTCGTGGTGATGCGCCACAGGCCGGGCTTCAGCCGGGGCGAGCCGGCGGCGTCGGCCTTCACGGCGGCGGGCGAGCCGTTCTCGGCGCCGGGCGCGGCGGCGTTCTCCTTCGCCTCCTCCTTCTGGCCGCAGGCGGCGAGGCCGATCAACATGGCGGCGGCGATCAGGGTCTTGGTGCGCATCGTGGTTCCTCCCATATGCGGCGGAACGCTATCGCGCCTCGCGCCTTTGCGTGAACGATACACGGACAGGAGCCCTTGATGACCCCCTTTCGCGACGTGGCCGACGAGCAGCGGTTCGAAGAGGGCTTCGACAGCCCCGCAGGCGACGAGGCTCTGGTGTTCTGTGACTACGCCGTGCGCGGCGATACGCGAGCGCTGCTGCATGTCGAGGCCGATCCGTCGCTGCGCGGGACCGGCGCGGCGGGCAGGTTCATGGAAAGCCTGGCGACCTACGCCCGCGCCGAAAACCTGAAGCTCCAGCCCGTCTGCAGCTACGCCGTCGCCTGGCTGAAGCGCCATCCGGACCATGCCGATCTTCTGGCCTGACCCCGGTTTACAGAACCCGTTTCCCGGCTAGGGTGCGCCCGCCGCATTCGCGCGGCGACGGGGGTAATACAGTGTCTTTGAAGTGGATTTCGCGCGCCGTCCTGGCCGCAGGGCTGATGACGGCCGCCGGTTGCGCCAGCGTGCCGATGTATGAGGGCGCGGCGGCCGATGCGCCCGGCGCCGACGTGCGCTTCATCAAGGGCTATGACGCGCAAGGGGCCTACGGCGTCTCCGGCCTGCAGGAATACTCCGTCGCCCCGGACGAGTTCTGCGACGGGGTCAAACAGGCCGCCTATCTGACCTGGACCGACGGCGAGGCCAGGACCGCCCGGCTTAAGGCGGACGAGGCCGTCTATGTCTGGGCCGTGTCGGTCTATATCGGCGGCGGCGGTCAGTCGGCGACCCAGTGCCGCAACCTGGTCCGCTTCACCCCGCGCGACGGCCACGCCTATGACGTGCGCCAGACCAGCCTGAACGGCAGCCCCACCTGCACCCTGACGGTCACCGACACCACGACGGGCCAGGCGGCCGAAGGCGCCGAGATCGTCCGCCTGGCCCTGTGCCGGCAGAGGCCGCGGGCGGCCGCCTGATCGGAACCGGGGCGGGCCAACGGTCCGCCCGCCCCGGCCGCGCGATGCGGCGGGCGCTCAGACGCGGCGCTGGGCCCAGCGGAACCAGTAGCCCTTCGACCCGGCGCTGCGGATCGCGTGGCCCAGACGGCGCTCGTCCTCCTCGGTCTGGCGCCGGCCCTGTTCGTCAAAGGTCCGCTCCTCGTTCAGGGCGGTGGGCACGTCGATCAGCCAGGCCGAGGCTCTGCTTTCGCCGTTGTCGTCGTGTTGGGTGAACATCATCGGTCTCCCTTGATGTTGCGGGGTCAGGTCAGTCCTGACCGGTGTCGCCGGAGCGCCGGCGCGAGCGAACGGGGGACGAGGGCGGTTTCCACCCCTCGGGCCGTCGCGACCATTTGGGCCCCAGCCCCCACCATTCGTGGCTCTGGGCGCCGCCGTAGAAGGCGTAGGACGCCTCCCGTTCCTGCTTCTTGCGTTGCTCGTCCATGGCGTATCCTCCAAATGCCGTCGGGGTGACGGCCGAGCGTGGAGGCGTCCGGATCCTTCGCCGGGGTCGCCCCCTTTCAGGCGTCAGTCGTGCCGGGGTCCTTTCTTCGTCCACACGCGCGGGCCGCATGCGCCGGGGTGGAGCCGGACGCAGGGGATCGGGTGCAGGAAATGAGTGGGATGGGACGGCGGGGCATCGGGATGCTCCCTGTCACGGCGGGCGGGTGTTCGCCCGTCACCGCTCCCATACAACGTTAACGCGCCGCTACAGCGACGCTCGCGTGACAGATCGGTGACGGGCCGGGCCCCGGAGGGGCCATGGCGGGCACGACTCTTCGCCGCCTGCGTCGCAGTCGGTGATGGAAGGGCAGGCGGAGCGCCGGGCGCGAGGCCCGGAGTTCTGTGGTTTTACCGTTTCGGCTTCGCGTCGACGCTCCGCGCGGGCGGTTATCCGGAAGCTTGCGTCGGGTGGCGGTGTTATCGCCTTACCGCAGCGCCCCCGGCGGGCAGGCAGTCCCATGGCGAGACTGTCCTGGAACGGTCCGAGTATCCCCCTCGACCCTGGCCGGACTCCCTCCTCGGGTGTCCACCGGCTGGAGGCTGAAAGCCTCCACCCCGCTCCGTCCGCTCCCGCCGCCATTCGGTCGCCGGCCGACGAGCCCTCCCTGCGACGGGACAGAAGGACCATACGGGGTCGCGAGACCAGGGCGCGCCGATTGGCTGACCGCACGGGGAGCGACAGGGCAGGGGGTTGAAAGGGTTGGGGAAGATTTTGGAAGTGAGGTTTTGGGCGTGCGCAATTGTTTATGTGACGCGCCGGTCGCCTTCAGCCGCGCGGTCATCGCGCCGAAGGCGCCGTCAGGGATCGAGCGCCCCAGCTTCCCCTGTTTGTCCTTCAGCTCATACTCCTCGCCGCAGGCGTCGCAGCGGAAGTCGGCGACGGGCGAATTGTTCGGCAGCTGCGGCAGGCGGTCGGCGGCGCAGTTGGGATAAAAGCCGTGCAGCGCGACCCAGGCCTCGGTGACCGATCGCGCGGTCTGGGTCGGGCCCTTGAAGACGACGGCCGGTTCGGCGAAGCCGAGCTCGCACCAGTGATTGTCGTCCTGCCCCATCCACCCACCGTAGCGGGTGGCGGGTCAGGGGTCAGCCCTTGCCGCGCGAGTAGGTTTCGATCTCGTCGCCGTTGGCGTCGAGCGCCACGACATGGCGGGCGTCGAATTCGACCACGCCCTGCTCTTTCCATTTGATCGAGGGATCGCCGTCATACGCCAGGTCGACGGCCTCTTCGGCGGAGTCGGCTTCGACCTCGGTGGTGTAGTCAACGTAGGCATCCACGCGGCTAAGAACCGTGAATTTCGGCATGGACAACCTCCGCGCGCAGCATATAGTCTGCGGAACATATCAGCAACACCGCTGAGCCGCTAGCACAAGGGGCGTCGATGGCACTGACGGCAAAATATCTTGTCGCGCAAAACAACGTTGCGAGCGTCTTTGACAAAATCATCAGCGGCGCAGTGCCGGATAAGTTTACCTTGGCCCATCTGCGAGGTCTCGGCTTTACGAGCAGTAATGATCGTGGATTTCTTGGCATATTGAAGGAGCTTGGATTTCTTACCGAAGACGGAACTCCAACCCAACGATATAAAGATTTTCGAGATCGATCCCGATCGAAGTCTGTAATGGCAGAGGCCCTTCTATCTGCGTACGGAGACCTTTTTCTTATTGATGAGACCAATCTCGGAAAAAAGGATCGTGAAGCGATTGTCGGGAAGTTCAAATCTACGCATGGATCGAACGACAATGTAGCCGGCCTACAAGCATCGACCTTTCTGAGCCTTTTAGAGTTGGCTGACATGACTGCTGGAAGGCACCCCGTCCCCGCCCATTACGACCCTGACTCGCGCAAGAAGCCGGAAGAACCGGAACCAGAAAAACCCGCTCCTAATCCTCGAAATATTGATCTGAGATATACTATTCAGATCCACCTGCCCGAATCTAAGGATATGGAAGTCTACAACGCCATATTTAAATCAATACGGCAGAATTTACTCGATGAATAGTGGAGACAAACTGAGGTCTTGGCTATTTCGCGCCATGCTCTTCGAAACAGATGCTGAGCGTCTTCGGGCGGCTGGCATCCGGGTAGGCGCAGGTTCAGATATCGCGAGCGCGGTGGCTTGGGATCAACTGCTGGCACCGTTCAGCGTAGAATCTCGCGCCCGCGCTCTGAGAATGGCGCAGCTTTATGCTCTCTTACATTGTTTCGAAAACGCAGTCCGCGATCTCGTCGTTCAGAGACTGTCGGAGGTAGAGGGCGAAAACTGGTGGCAAACCAAAGTTGCCCCTAATATTCAAAAAGCCGCTCAGCAAGTATATGATAAAGCTGTATCCAACGCATGGCTTGACGGCACTAAAAGTCGCCTCGTTGACTTCACGACATTCGGTCAGTTAGTGAAGATAATTATAGATAACTGGGCTGATTTTGAATATATCATCCCAACTCAAAGCTGGCTCAACCAAAAAATGGGCGAGATGGAAGATGTTCGTAACTTCGTAGCGCACTCCCGAAATCTTTCGCAAAGAGAATTCGACCGGATGCTGATGTACGTAGAGGATTGGAACAGACAGGTTGGCCTCTAGTCGGCAAAATCTCAGTCCATCAGCTTCATGCGCTCGACTCAAACTACGGGTCCGAGACGCCAGCGACCTCGCTAGGTCCCCTACCGCCCCTTCCGGAACGCCTCTGCCTTCTCCGCCGCCGCATCGGCCCGCCAGCGCTTCGGCGCTGACTTGTCGACCTCTTCCCCCTCCGCGGTCAGGACCTCGTTGGCGAACTCCAGGTCCATCAGCTTCATGCGCTTGATCTCGTCGCGCAGGCGGGCGGCTTCCTCGAACTCGAGGTTTGAGGCGGCGTCGCGCATGCGGCCTTCGAGGTCGCGCAGCGCGGCCTGGAAGTTCGTGCCGGTGAAGGGTTTGGCGTCCTCCTTCATCCCCGGCGCGGTCAGGGCGTCGAGGGCGCGGCTTTCATAGGGGCTGGCCATGATCTCGCGGATGTCGCGCTTGACCGATTCCGGCGTGATGCCGTGCTCGGCGTTGTAGGCCTCCTGACGCTCGCGCCTGCGGTTGGTCTCGGCGATGGCGCGCTCCATCGAGCCGGTCATGCGGTCGGCGTACAGGATGACGCGGCCGTCGACGTTGCGGGCGGCGCGGCCGATGGTCTGGATCAATGAGGTCTCGGAGCGCAGGAAGCCCTCCTTGTCCGCGTCCAGGATGGCGACCAGGCCGCACTCGGGGATGTCGAGCCCCTCGCGCAGCAGGTTGATGCCGATCAGGACGTCGAACGTGCCCAGGCGCAGGTCGCGGATGATCTCGATCCGCTCCATCGTGTCGACGTCGGAGTGCATGTAGCGGACGCGGACGCCCTGTTCGTGCATGTATTCGGTCAGGTCCTCGGCCATCTTCTTGGTCAGGACGGTGACCAGCGAGCGGTAGCCGGCGCGGGCGACGGCCTTCACCTCGTCGATGACGTCGTCGACCTGGTTGCGGGTCTGGCCGCTGACGGGGCGGATCTCGACCGGCGGGTCGATCAGGCCGGTGGGGCGGATGACCTGCTCGACGAACACGCCGCCGGTGCGCTCCATCTCCCACGGGCCGGGGGTGGCGCTGACGTGCACCGTCTGGGGGCGCATGGCGTCCCACTCGTCGAACTTCAGCGGGCGGTTGTCGATGCAGCTGGGCAGGCGGAAGCCGTATTCGGCCAGGGTCGACTTCCTGCGGTAGTCGCCGCGGAACATGCCGTTGATCTGGCCGACCGTGACGTGGCTCTCGTCCACGAACAGCAGGGCGTTGTCGGGGATGTATTCGAAGAAGGTGGGCGGCGGCTCGCCCGGGGCGCGGCCGGTCAGCCAGCGGCTGTAGTTCTCGATGCCGGCGCAGGAGCCGGTGGCCTCCATCATCTCCAGATCGAAGCGCACGCGTTGCTCCAGCCGCTGGGCCTCCAGCAGCTTGCCGTTCTCGACCATCCAGTCGAGCGTCTCCTTCAGCTCGGCCTTGATGCCGGTGATGGCCTGATTGAGCGAGGGGCGGGGCGTGACGTAGTGGCTGGCGGCGTAGACGGTGATTTCCGTCAGGTCGGCGGTCTTGCGGCCCGTCAGGGGGTCGAACTCCTGGATGCTCTCCAGCTCGTCGCCGAACAGCTGGATGCGCCAGGCGCGGTCCTCCATGTGCACGGGGAAGACCTCCAGCACGTCGCCGCGCTTCCTGAACATGCCGCGCTCGAACGCCGCGTCGTTGCGCTTGTACTGCAACGCGATCAGGTCGGCCCGCAGCTTCGCCTCGTCGATGCGGTCGCCGACCTTCAGGGTGAAGGTCATGGCGGTGTAGGTCTCGACCGACCCGATGCCGTAGATGCAGCTCACGCTCGCCACCACGATGACATCGTCCCGCTCCAGGATCGCCCGCGTCGCCGAGTGGCGCATGCGGTCGATCTGCTCGTTTACCGAACTGTCCTTCTCGATGTAAGTATCTGATTTCGGGACATAAGCTTCCGGCTGATAGTAGTCGTAGTAGCTGACGAAATACTCGACCGCATTGTCGGGGAAGAAGCTCTTGAACTCGGAATAGAGCTGCGCGGCGAGGGTCTTGTTGGGGGCCAGGATAAGCGCCGGGCGCTGGGTCTGTTCGATGACCTTGGCCATGGTGAAGGTCTTGCCGGAACCAGTGACGCCGAGCAGCACCTGGTCGCGTTCGCCGGTCGATGCCGTGGCCACCAGTTCGGCGATGGCGGCGGGCTGGTCGCCCGCGGGGGTGTAGGCGGTCTGCAGCCGGAAGGGGATGTGCTTGCGGCCCGCGGGGCGGTCCGGGCGGTGCGGGACCCAGTCCGACGGCTTGCCCGGCGCCTCCTCCGGCGTCAGGCGCGGGCCGGTGACCGGCGCGAACATCGGCATGTGGCTGGGCCTGGACGTCGGCTTGTCCAGCACGAAGGGGGCGGAGGCCTCCGCCATGCCGGGGCGCTGGGGGACGTGCACCGGCTTGCCGGATTTCGAGGGGGAACGAGCCATGAACACGAAGGTAGTGAGGAACGGCGACTCTTGCCATAGCGTGCGGGACGGATCGCGGTTGCGGTCGCGCTGACATGGTCCGAAAGCCGCGCGACAGGGGCGTCGCGCGGGATCAGGATCGGCTCGAAGGAGACTGCCATGACCGTGTTCCGCAACCTGCACGCCTCCGGGCTGCTGATCCTGCCCAACGCCTGGGACGCCGCCAGCGCGGCCCTGATGGCGGCGGCGGGGGCGAAAGCGGTCGCGACCACCAGCGCGGGCGTGGCCTGGGCGCTGGGCTGGCCCGACGGAGCGGCGCCGCCGGAGGGCGAACTGCTGGGCGCGGTCGAGCGGATGGTGCGGGCCTCGCCGGTTCCCGTCAGCGCGGACGTCGAGGGCGGGTTCAGCGATGATCCGAAGGCAGCGGCGGCCTTCGTGAAACGCGTGGCCGATACGGGGGTCGAGGGGATCAATCTGGAAGACGGCGCCGACGCCCCGGAGTTGCTGGCGGAGAAGATCGCGGCGATCCGGGCGGCGGTCGGGCCTGACCTGTTCATCAACGCCCGCTGCGATCTGTGGCTGCGCGGGATCGGGGCAGTTGAGGGGCGGCTGGAGGAGGCGGCCCGGCGGGCCGGGCTGTATCTGGCGGCGGGCGCCGACGGCCTGTTCATGCCGGGCGTTACGGAGCCGGAGACGATCAGGACGCTGGCCGGACTCGGGGCGCCGCTGAACCTGCTGGCGCGCAAGGGGTTGGCGGACGCGGCGGGGCTGGAGGCGATGGGCGTAAGGCGGCTGAGCGCCGGGTCGAACCTGGCGGCAGCCGCCTATGCGACGGCGGATCGGCTGGCGCGGGCCTTCCTGGCGGACGGGCTGTGCGAGCCGCAGATCGAGGCGGCCATGGACTACGGTCGCCTGAATGCCCTGATGGGCGCGACATGATCCTGACGCTCTCCACCCTCGACAGCCCGATCGGGCCGCTGGCCGTCGCCTGTGACGCGGACGGCGTCGTGCGCGGCGTCAGTTTCGGCGAGGGGCTGGAGCGGGCGATGCGGCGGGAGTATCCGGGCGCGGCGATGACGCCGGGCGATATGCCGGAGGCTGTGCGCGAGACACTGGCGGCCTATTTCGCGGGGGATGCCTCGGCGCTGGAGCGCGTGCCATGGTCACTGGACGACGCCGTGGCGGGCGACGGGTTCCAGGCGCGGGTGTGGAAGGCGTTGGCCGAGGTGCCGGCGGGACGGACCATCAGCTATGGCGAGATGGCGAAGCGGGCGGGCGACCCCGGGGCGGCCCAGGCGGCGGGGGTGGCGCTGAACCGCAATCCGATTCCGCTGGTGCTGGCCTGCCACCGGGTGGTGGGCGCAGACGGGGCCATGGTCGGCTTCGGCGGCGGGCTGGAGCGCAAGACCTGGCTGCTGCGCCATGAGGGCGCGCTGCTGATCTGACGGCGTTCAGAAAGGCGGCGGCGCAGGGGTGAGCCGCGCCGCCGTTTCGATCAGTCCTGGCCGCGCGAGCGAGCTTCCATGCGGGCGGCGTTGCGTTCCATCTCGGCGGCCTGACCCGGCATGCGGGCGGCTGCTGCGAGGAGTTGCGCGTCGGTCGTTTCCTGACCACGGGCGCGGTTTTCGGCGATGACCTGGGCGCGGTAGGCCGGATCCTGAAGCCGCTCGGACTCGCGGCGCATCTGGGCGGCGCCGTTACGCATCTGCACGGCGCCTTCGGCCATATGGACACGGCCTTGGGCCATGGCCCGGGCGCCTTCCGCGCGAGCGCGTTCGCCCTGACGGCGGGCTTCCTCGGCGCCGCGACGGGCGGCCTCGGCCTGGCCACGAGCATCCTGACGGGCGGCGCGGGCGGCTTCACGGCCCTGTTCGGCGGCGCGACGGCCTTCGGCGCTGGCCTGACGGGCTTCGCGGCGGGCCTGTTCAGCCTCGACGCGGGCCTGGCGAGCCTCGGCGCGGGCCTGATCGGCGGCGGCCTGCTCTTCCGGCGTGGCGTCACGATAGTAGGTGTAGCCGACCCGGTCCCGCGGCGGCGCAGGGGGGGCGGGGGGCGCCGGCGGGGCTGGCGGCGTCTGCCACGCCACGGGCGCGGGCGGGGCGGGCGGCGCAGGAGGGGCTTCGGGCGGCGGCGGCGGCGGCGGAGGGGGCGGCGGCGGCGGCGGAGCGGCCTGTCCCCATCCGTCGGTCTGCAGGCCGCTGAGCTGGGCCAGGGGGGCGGCCAGCTCCGCCGTGACGGTGTGGAGCGCGGCCATGGGCGCGGCGAGGGCGGCGGTCATCGGGGAGGCCTGGGCCACGGGCGCGGAGGCGGAGGCGGCCGGCTCCGGCCGGGTGATCTCCAGCGCGGCGAGAGGCGTGGCGACGGCGGCCAGGGCGGCCACGGCGACGGCGACCGTCAGCGGACGGCGGCGGGGGGTCTGGTCAGTCATGATGCAGGCGATCCTCTTTTTCAGGGTTTTTGCGTTGGCCGCCATGGCGGTGGCGGCGTGCGGGGATGGATGGGCGGCGAGACGGACCAGCGCCCGGGCGTAGAGGCCCCGATCGACGCTGGAGACGGCGTCGGCGTCGGCGGCTTCCTCGGACCGTGCGGCCAGTTCGCCGTGCAGGCGCCAGACCAGCGGGTTGAACCAGAACAGGGCCAGGGCCAGCCGCGACAGGACCAGGAACAGCCAGTCGCGACGGCGGATGTGGGCCAGCTCGTGGGCCAGGATGGCGGGGGCCGCCTCGCGCTCGGCCAGGCTGGCGTCGTCGATCAGGATCACGCCGGGATCGGCGCCCCAGCTGAGCGGGCCGGAGACGCGGGCGCTGGCGATCAGCTGCGGGCGAGCGCGGGGCTTCAGGCGGGCCAGAGGCGCGCGCCAGGCGGGGTCGCTGACGGCGTCGCCTTCCCGGGTCCAGCGGTCGAGGGTGAAAAGGCCCAGGGCGAGGCGGCCCGCCACCACGGCGACGCCCGCCAGCCACAGGACCGCGAAGGCGAGCGGCCATGAGAACTCGGGCATCGGCGCGGTGACGGCCACCCCGGCGATGGGCCCGACCTCGGCCTGCCAGACCGGAAGCGGCGCGGCGTCGGGGACCGGCAGCGGCGGCAGCAGGGCGAGGTCGAACGAGGGAAGCAGGGCCGAGATCAACGGCATGGCCAGCAGCAGGCAGACGGCGCCGCGCAGGACATCGACGCGGTCGGCCGGACGCCGGGACAGCAGGGGCGCGGCCAGCAGGCCGGCGCCGGCGATCAGGCTGGACTTGGCCAGCAGGGCGAGGATCAGGGTCCAGGTCACGACTTGCGCTCCACGGCCTGGTCGATGGCCTTCTCCAGCGCCTCGGCCTCTTCCGGCGTCAGGCGCTGGCCCAGGCCGAGCAGGGCGGTGGCGGCGCTGGCGGCGGACCCGGCGAAGAAGGTGTCGATCATCCGCTTCAGCGCGCCCTCGGCGACCGCCTCGGTGCGGGGCGCCGGGCGGTAGAGGAAGCCGTCATCGCCGCGTGTGCGTGCGACCAGATGTTTGGCCTCAAGCCGCGCCAGGAGGGTGCGGACGGCCGAATCGCTGAGGTCGCCGGACAGGGCCTGGCGGACGTTTGCCGCCGTGCCGGATTCAAGGCGGCAGAGGGTTTCGAACACCTCGCGTTCGCGCCGGGGCAGGGACTCGATCATGACGCCGTCCTGTTCGCTACATTTGTAACGCTACACTTGTAGCGGAATGCGGCGCGAATGGGGCGGGCGGATGAACTCGCGGACATCAAGAGGGGCGCTGCGATCACCGCAGCGCCCCTGATGGTCTCTCGTGGTCGTTCTAGCGCGTACTGCGGTTGCGGACGCGGGTGTCCAGTTCGCCGAAGCGGCGGGTCAGGTAGCTGCTTTCGTCGGCGTTGTAGCCGCTGGGCGAATAGGCGGCCTCCAGCCGGGTCAGATCCTCCAGCTCGGTGCGCAGACGTTCGCTTTCGTTGCGGTTGATCTGGCCGGAGCGTTCACCCGCGGCGATGGCGGCGCCGATGCGGGCGATCTGCGAGCGATAGTCGCCATAGTTGCCGCCGCCGTTGTCGTAGTTGTCGCCGACCCGCTCGTTCAGGGCGCGCAACTGCGATTGCAGGTCTGCCCGTTCGCGGCTGTCGAGACCGCCCCGCTGATAGCTGGTCTCCAGGCGGATCAGGGTGGCGTAGTCGGCCTTCAGGCGGGTGGACTCGGTGCGGGAGATTTCGCGGGCCCGCAGGGCGGCGTCGACGCGGGCGTCGAAGGCCGTGCGGCCCTCGGCGATGGTGGCGTAGCCGCCGTAGCCGTTGTCATAGCCGCCATCGCCCCAGCCGCCGTCCAGCCGCTGCGACAGCTGGCGGTAGCGTTCCGACAGGTCGGCGCGCTCGGAGGTCGAGAACTGACGGTCGGAATAGTAGCGGGTCTCCAGCGCAACCAGGTCGGCGTAGTCCGAACGCAGGCGGGTGGACTGGTCGTAGGTCAGGGTGCGGTCTCGCACGCCGGCGTCGAGCCGGGTCTGGAACTGGGTCTGACCGTTGTAGAGCGGGCGGGTCCCGCGGCGCCATTGATCGTCCAGCGTCTGCTGGCCCGTACCGAACAGGGCGCCGAGGATGGCGCCGAGCACCTGTTCGCCCGAACTCTGCGTCTGGGGCTGGGTCTGGGTCGGATAGTAGGGCTGGGTCTGGGCCTGGGCCATGGAAGCGGCGCTCGCCAGCGCCAGCGCGCCTGCCGCCGCGGCCGTCAGGGTCTTGATCGAGGTCATGGATATGTCTTTCCGGCGTGAGCCATTGCGCCGGAAGAACGGGTTGGGACGGTGAAGGTTGCCATGCGTTCACCAAGGCGCTTTCGCCGGGCGCGATCTGTGCCTAGCTTGGTTGCATGACCTCCCCCGCCTCGCCGTCCGGCCCCGATGTGTCAAAAAACAGGTTCCTGTCGTCGCTGAGCGTGCAGGTGATGTTGGCCCTGGTGCTGGGGCTAGGGGCAGGGGCGGCGGCGCAGGCCTATGGATTGCCGGGGGGCGAGGGGACGGCGGGGTTCATCGCCGCCATCGGGTCGTTGTGGCTCAATGCGCTGAAGATGACGATCGTGCCGCTGGTGTTCTCGCTGCTGGTCACGGGAATCGCCTCGATCGCGGACGCGGCCTCGACCGGCAAGCTGGCCGGGCGGGCGATGCTGATCTTCGGCCTGATGATCGTGGCCTCGACGATTTACGCGGTGCTGGCGGCCTACGGGCTGCTGGCGATCTGGCCCATCGATCCGGAGGGTGGGGCGCGACTGTTGGCGGGCGCGCCGCCCATGCCGCCGGAGGTGGCCGAGGCCGGCAAGGCGGGCTTTGCGACCTTCCTCGCCACCATAGCGCCGTCCAATCCCCTGCGGGCGGCGGCGGATGACGCCATCCTCGGGATCGTGGTGTTCGCGGTCTTCTTCGGCTTCGCGGCCACGCGCCTGCCCGACC
>JAZKHQ010000075.1:0-11853 GCA_040385285.1 Pseudomonadota bacterium | reverse complement strand
CGGACATCACCACCCTCGACTTCGCCAAGGCGATGATCGACGAGGGCTTCCACCCCATGACCATGTATTTCCCGCTGGTCGTCCACGGAGCCATGCTGATCGAGCCGACCGAGACGGAGTCGAAACAGGAGCTGGACCGCTTCATCCACGCCATGCGCCTGCTGGCGGAAGCGGCGAAGGCCGGCGACGTCGACCGGTTCAAGGGCGCGCCGTTCCATGCGCCGCTGAAGCGTCTGGACGAAACCCGGGCCGCGCGGGCGCCGATCCTGCGCTGGAAGGCGCCCGAGGGTTCGAACATCGCGGCCGAGTAGGCCTTCGCACCTGCGAAGCACGGCAATGTGAAATCGCGACTGCGCCGGTCAGCCCCGACAGGCGTATGCTCCTCCCTGCGTAGAACTGAGACCAGGCGTTGGGAGGCGCTCAAGTCATGATGTCACGCGTACAGAAGGGCCTGGTCGCCGGCGCTGCGGCCACGGTTGTCGTATCGGCCCTGGAGGCCCTCAATGTGCTGGTTCTCCAGTGGTTCGCGCCGTTTCCCCTGATCGTGTCGAACATTCTCGGCCTGGGCCGCAACATGGGCGCGGGCTGGGCCATTCACGTGGCGATGGGCGTGCTGGTGCTGGGACCCCTGTTCGGGATCCTGTGTCCGCGCCTGCCGACGAGCGAGCCCGAGACCAAGGGCATCGTGTTCTCGGTCGGGGCCTTCGTCCTGATGCTGGTCGCCTTCATCGTCATCGGCGACACCGGCGTGTTCGGGCGGAGCTTCGGCACCATCGGCTGGATGCTGATCACCAATGCGGTGTTCGGGATCGTGCTGGGCAACGTCTACGGACGATTGGTGGCGCGCGACAAGCGGGCGCCGATTGCTGTCGGGGCGCCGGCCCACTGAAACGAAAAGGCCCGCCGGTGCGAAACCGGCGGGCCTTTGTCGTTCGATGAGCGCCTGAGCTAGTTCAGGCGGCCGATCTGGGCGATGGCGGCGTCGGCCGCCGGGTCCGCCTTGGCCGAAGCCAGACGGGCGGCGAGGATCGATTCCGCCGCCTTGGCGGCCATGTCGACCGCGGCGGCCTTCACCTCGGCCGTGGCCTGGGCCTCGGCCTGGGCGATGCGGCGCTCGGCCAGGGCCTGACGGCGGGCCAGGCTTTCCTCCAGCTTGGCCTTCGACTCGACTTCCAGACGCCGGGCGTCGGTCTCGGCGGCCTTCAGCATCTCGGCGGCCTGGGCCTCGGCCTCGGCCTTCTCGGCGCGGATCTGGGCCAGCAGGGCCTCGGCCTCGGCGCGCAGACGCGCGGCCTCGTCGAGCTCGCCCTGGATCTTGGCGGCCTTGGCGTCCAGCACGCCGGCGATCAGCTTGGGCACGCCGACGAACACCAGGATGCCGAGGAAGATCAGCAGGCCGACGCCGACCCACATTTCGGCGCTGTCGAGGCCGAAGAAGCCTTCTTCAAAGAACATGTTCATCAGGCGGCGCCCTTCACTTCAGCGGCGGTTGCGGCCTTGCCGGTCAGCTTCTCGACCATGGCCGAAGCGGTGTCGGCGGCGATGGTGGAGACATTGGCCATGGCGGCGTCGCGGGTCTTGGCGATGGCGGCCTCGGCGCTGGCGATCTTGGCCGAGACGACAGCCTCTTCGGCTGCGGCGCGGGCGTTGGCTTCTTCGGTGACGCGGGCCTTGGCGGCGGCGGCGGTGGCGCGTGAGGACGCACGGGCGGCTTCGACCTCGGCCTTGGCGGCTTCAGCCTGGCCCGCGGCCTCGGCCTGGACCTGGCGAGCCGTGGCGACCGCGCCGGAAATGGTGGCCTCACGCTCGTCGAACACCCGGCGCATGCGCGGGGCGAAGACCTTGGCGATCAGCAGGTAGAGAATGGCGAACAGGAAGACCAGATAGACGATCTGGCCGAACCAGTGCTGGAACTCGAACTGCGGCAGGCCGCCGGACTCGTGCTCACCGCCGTGGGCGGCTTCGGTCGTGGCGTGCATGTCCTCAGCCGCGACCGGTGCGGTCGCGTCGTGGGGCAGGACGGTTTCGTGTGCAGTGGTCATCTGTGGCCTGGTTGAGTGCGTCGGTCGAAGGTCAGTCGACGGCGACGCCATGCCGCGCTGGGCGGCAGGCGTCGCCGTCGTCAGGACGGGATCAGGCCGAGTAGATCAGGATGCCCAGAACGAACGACAGGATGCCCAGGGCTTCGGCCAGAGCGGCGCCCACGAACAGGTTGCCGATTTGCGAGCCTGCGGCCGACGGGTTGCGCAGGGCGCCCGTCAGGAAGCTGCCGAAGATGTTGCCGACGCCGATACCGGCGCCGATCATGCCGGTCATTGCGAGGCCAGCGCCGATGAGCTTGGCGGCTTCTGCTTCCATGGTCTTAAATCCTAGTCTGAGGTTGGTTGGTTAGGGACGGAACTGAGACAGGCCTTTAGTGGCCGTGACCCAGGTTGACCACGTCATTCAGATAGATCGTGGTCAGAACAGCGAAAACGAAGGCCTGAAGGAAGGCCACGAGGAACTCAAGAGCAGTCAGACCAACGGTCATGCCCAGCGAGAGCGCCATCACGGGCACGCCCAGCCAGCCGATGGCGCCGCCCACGGCGACGACGACGAAGCCGGCAAAGACTTTCAGGGCGACGTGGCCGCCCATCATGTTGCCGAACAGACGAAGCGTGAGGGTGACCGGGCGCAGCAGGAACGACACGAATTCAATGATGACCACGAAGGGCAGCACCACCCACGGCACGCCCGACGGCACGAACAGCTTGAAGAAGCCGAGGCCGTGCTTGGCGAAGCCGATGGCCAGCACCAGCAGGATGGTCAACACGCCGAAGGTGGCGGTGACGGCGATCTGGGACGTGGCGGTGAAGCTGAGGAACAGGCCCAGGAAGTTCATCGCCAGGATGAAGGTGAAGACTGTGAAGACGAAGGGGAACAGCTTGCGGCCTTCGTGACCGATGATCGAGTCGGTCAGGCCGTCGATCATGCCGAACAGGGTTTCGCCCGCAGCCTGCGCGCGTCCCGGCACCACCTTCGCGCCGGCCGTGACCAGCTGCAGGAAGGTCACGACCATGAGGAAGGCCACGGTCATCGCCAGGTGCGAGTTGGTGAACGCCAGATGGACCGTGCCGAAGACAGGCAGGGTCACTTCGCCGAAATCGACGATCGGGACGATCTTGAACTGGTGAAGCGGATCAGCCATGGGCCCCTTTAGTCTTCTTCGTCGTCGTCGAAGGGAACCGTCTTCGGCTCCACTCCACTTGCCTTTGCCTGGGCCATCAGGCGTTGCGCCGTCCGCCAGGCCATGAATACCGAAACGGCGAAGCCCAGAAGGACGCCGCCGATCAAACCCCAGGGACCGGTGTTGGCGAACCGGTCCACGATGAACCCGAGCGCCAGGCCCATGAACACACCGCCGAACAGGTCGGCGATGATGCGCCACGCCTGACCCGCCGCCGCCTGACCCGCAGCCTCGTCCGAAACCTGACGAGCCGTGCGCGCCTCCAGATCGGATGCGCTTTTGTTGAGACGAGCGATCGTCTCTTGGCGCGATTCCGGGGACAGGGACATGATGTGTTGCTCAGCGCCCCGACGCGAGCGCCGGAGGGGGTCTGAATTCGGCGCGGAACCTATAGGCGCCGCTCCGGAAGGTCAAGGCGCGCTTATGGAGCTACAAGGGGCGGAAAAGTCTGACCTTTTCCGCCCCTGCGCGGGGGTGTGGCGAAGCGCCGCCCTGAGCGGCGCCGGAGACTCAGCGGCGACGTGGCGTCAGGATGTCGCCCAGCCGGTCGGGCGTGCCCTCGATCCGCTCCAGCCGCGGGTAACGCAGGCCGCCGTGGTAGTCGAAGGTCACGGTGCGGAACCGGTCGCCGCGCTTCAGCACCAGGACGATGGGCGGGCCGTCGCCCTTGGCCGCCGTGACCGCCTCGCGCAGGACCGCCGGGCTGGCCGCCCGGTCGCCGACGGCGACGATGTCCCAGCCGGCCACCAGACCCTGCTCAAAGGCCGGTCCGCCCCAGCGGACGCCGCCGATCCTGTTCGTGGGACTGAGGGTGAAGCCGAGCGAATACTGGAAGTCGAAGCGGCCGTATTCGGCGTACAGCGCCTTCTGGTAGTCGGTTTCGGTCTCGGTGAACACGAGGCGGTAGCCGCCGCGCTCGAACCCGTCGAGCAGGTGGTTGTCGCCGTTGTTCACGGCGTCGAGGCGCGAGCGCAGGAAGGTCGCCCAGTCGCGGGCCTGGACGTCGTTCAGCACGCCGGTGACGGTGTCGAAGGTGTAGGGGGCCGGATCCCAGTTGCCGTCCTGGACGCCGAAGAAGCCTTTGGCGAAATCGTCGAGCGACTTCCTGCCGCCCGACTGCTCGCGGATCCAGGTGTCGGCGTCGAGCCAGATCAGGGCGCCCTCGACGTAATAGTCCTCGCTGCGCTGGTAGGCGCCCCAGGGCTGGGGCTGGCGCTGGGCGATGATCGGGTCGTTGGTGGTGTCCTGCATGGCGCGCCATTGGCGCCCCGGCATGGCCGCGTAGTTGGCGGCCCACATGGCCAGGGAGTCCATCGCCTGTTGTTTGGTCAGCAGGCCCGAGCGGGCGGCGAGCACCAAGCCCCAGTATTGATCCTGGCCCTCATAGACCCACAGAAGGCTGTTCTGCATGGGCTCGTTGAAGTTGGGCGTCAGCTGGTCGGCCGGGCGGCGCCACTTGCCGTCCCAGCTGTGGTTGTACTCGTGGCTCAGCAGGTCGCGGTCGCCCAGGTGGGTGTCCCAGCCGGTGAAGAAGGCCGGGTCGGCGCTGTTCTCGGACGAGCGGTGGTGCTCCAGGCCGATGCCGCCGAGCTTGTCGGTCAGGGCCAGCAGGAAGTCGTAGTGATTATAGTGCCGCGCGCCGTGCAGGCGGTCGGCCTGGAGCACCAGATTGCGCAGGATCTGGACCTGCTCGTCAGTGGCCGCGAGGCTTTCCGCGTTGTCGGCGACGATGTTCAGGCGCACCGGCGACCGGCCGCCCGGATCGAGGTCGATCTGGCGATAGTGCTGGCCGGCGAACACCGGGCTGTCGATGAAATGCTCTAGCGTGATCGGCGCGAAGGTGGCCAGACCGCCGGTGAAGGACACCGTGTCCAGCGCCGTGCCGTAGTTCCAGCCGGCGGGCAGCTTCAGCGTCGGGCGGAAGGTGATCTGACGCGAGTAGTAGCCGGCGGGATAGAGCAGCGCCTTCTCCCACTGGATGTTCAGCATCTCGTCGGTGATGACGATGCGGCCCTGAGACCCGTCGATGGGGGTCAGCCACTGATAGGAGGCCTCGACCGAGGTCACACCGGCGGGCACCTCGATCTGGAAGGCGTTGGTGTTCGCCGTGTTGCGCACCCACGGCAGGCGCTGGCCGTTGGCGGTGAAGACGATGCTGGCCAGATCGTCGACCGGGCCGACGGGACCGTGGTTGCCCGGCAGCCATTGCGGATACAGCAGCACCAGCGGACCGGGACCGGCGACGGGGATGGTCTGCTTGATCGAGACGATGCGGCGCTCGACGTCGGTGGCGTCCACGGCGATGTCGATCAGGCCCGGATAGGCGACGTCGCGCGGCGCCGGGATGGGCGCGAGGGCGACGGGCAGGGCGGGGGTCCCCACCTGGGCCAGGGCCGGGACGGCGCTGAATATCAGCGCGACGGCGCAGGCGGAGACAAGCAGACGCTTCATCGAGGGCTCGTAAACTGACGCCGCCGGCTGCGGCGGCGCGCAGATCACGCCCGGCCCCCGTCAGGGTCAAGCGGAGCCGTGACGGATGAGGTTAATTCGTTGTCATGTTCCGCGGGCGGATCAGGCCGCCGGCTTCACTTCCAGCAGTTCGACCTTGAAGATCAGGGTCGAGTTGGGGGGCAACTCGTCGCCGCCGACCCAGCGTTCGCCATAGGCGAGAGAGGCCGGAATCACGAACATGAAGGTCTCGCCCTCGTGCATCAGGGCCACGCCCTCGGTCCAGCCCTTGATCACGCGGTTCAGGGGAAACTCGGCGGGTTCGTTGCGGGCGTAGGAGCTGTCGAACTCGCGGCCGTCGATGAAGGTGCCCTGATAGTGGACGCGGACGGTGTCGGTAGCGGTCGGCTGGCGGCCGGAGGGATGGGCGGCGCCCATGCGGCGGTATTGCAGACCGGACTCGGTGACGGTCCAGCCGCGCTGCTGGCTGTTCCAGGCCAGATAGGCGGCGTTGCCGGCGTCCCAGCGCGCCTGGGTCGGCGGGCCGACGTCGGCCTGAAGCGGCGGGGTGTTGAGATTGGGCGCGCTCATCATCGAGCATGCGCCGAGGGCAAGCGAGGCGGAGGCGGCGAGAAGGGCGGCGATCTTCATTGGGCGGTCCTGACGGGAAGGGCGAGGGCGGCGGCGAGCCGGGGCTGGAAATCGGGCTGGCGGCCGATGTCGTTATGGCCGGCGGCGGGGAAGACGAGGTGCTGGACCTCGACGCCCTGGGCAGTCAGATCGCGGGCCAGCCGACGGCTGAGCGCGGGGGGCAGGGTGTCGTCCTTGCCCGCTTCAAGCACCACCACACGGCCGGGATAGCCTTCGAGCGAGGCGGGGATGTTGATGGCGGCCAGCCCGGGCGCGATGTTGAAGCGCAGGAAGGGGCCCATCATCCCGGCCTGCTGATGCACGGCGGCGCGGGCGCTGGGGGTGGTGGCTTCCAGCACCAGGGCGTCGGCGTGGGCGAAGCGGGCGGCCTCGGCGCAGATCGGGCCGCCCAGCGAATGGCCCCAGGCGATCAGGGGACGGCCCTCGGCGTCGGCCTGGGCCCGGGCGGCCGCGGCCACAGCCTCGCCTGCCGCGCGGAAGCCCGCGACGTCAGCCTGGCCCGGCGTGTCGCCATAACCGGGATAGTCGAACATCAGCACGTCGCCGAAGGGCGTCAGCTTCCTGGCCGCGCCGAAGGTATTGACCCGCCGCCTGAACATGTTGCCGCCGCAGAAGAGGATCAGCGGGGTCCGGGCCTCTCCGGTGCGGATGCGGGTCGCGGCCACCGCGCCGCCCGGATAGGCGATCGACAGCACCTCGGCCCCCGGCCACGGCTGGCTGTCCTCCAGCACGATGTTCTCGGCCCGCAGCCGCGCCTCCGGATAGAAGAAGGCGCCTTCCGGCACATCGACCTTGATGCAGCCCGCGAGGGCAACGGCGAGGAGGAGGGTGAGGAGCCTTTTCATGCGGTGAAGCTAGTCCGCGGCCCCACCACGCGTCCAGCCGGTTCGGAAGTCGTGAAGAAGGCCTTTATTTCGTCGGAAAAGCGAGTATATCAGCCCGTTCCGCAACTCCGTTTGAGTTTCGCGCGAAAGCGCCGAGGCTCGGTCCGTCGCCCTCCGACCGAGCGAAGGCGTGGCTCCTTCCCCAGGGAGCTCACCAGATTTCAGGCGTCCTGGTCGCAAGACCGAGGGTGGACGCCGAAACCGACGATCACGGCGCGCCGCAGGGCGACGCCGTGGCTGCTGCATTTGAGGTGCGCCTGAGGGCGCGCCGATTGGGAAACAAGAATGGCCAAGACCCACGCCGAGCTCGCCGCCCCCGGCCAGTTCGCCTCCGCCACGTCGTTCACCGGCAAGAAGCGCATCCGCAAGTCCTTCGGGCGTATCCCCGAGGCGGTGCAGATGCCGAACCTGATCGAGGTTCAGCGCGCCTCCTACGAGCAGTTCCTGCAGCGCGAGGTCCGTCCGGGCGTCCGCAAGGAGCAGGGCATCGAGGCGGTCTTCAAGTCGGTCTTCCCGATCAAGGACTTCAACGAACGCGCCGTGCTGGAATACGTGTCCTACGAGTTCGAGGACCCGAAGTACGACGTCGAGGAATGCATCCAGCGCGACATGACCTATGCCGCGCCGCTGAAGGTCAAGCTGCGCCTGATCGTGTTCGAGGCGGACGAGGAAACGGGCGCCCGTTCGGTCAAGGACATCAAGGAACAGGACGTCTACATGGGGGACATCCCCCTGATGACGGACAAGGGCACCTTCGTCGTCAACGGCACCGAGCGCGTGATCGTCTCGCAGATGCACCGTTCGCCGGGCGTGTTCTTCGATCACGACAAGGGCAAGACGCACAGCTCGGGCAAGCTGCTGTTCGCCGCCCGCGTGATCCCGTACCGCGGTTCGTGGCTGGACTTCGAGTTCGACGCCAAGGACATCGTCTACGTCCGCATCGACCGCCGCCGTAAACTGCCGGCCACCACCTTCCTCTATGCCCTGGGCATGGACGGCGAAGAGGTGCTGAAGACCTTCTACGAGACGGTCCCCTACGAGAAGCGCGGCGAAGGCTGGGTCACGCCCTACAAGGCCGAGCGCTGGCGCGGGGTTAAGCCCGAGTTCGACCTGGTCGACGCCGACACCGGTGAAGTCATCGCCCAGGCCGGTCAGAAGATCAGCGCCCGCGCCGCCAAGAAGCTGGGCGACACCACGAGCTCGCTGTCGCTGGCCGCCGACGCCCTGCTGGGCCGCTACCTGGCCGCTGACGCCGTGAACTACGAGACCGGCGAGATCTACGCCGAGGCCGGCGACGAGCTGGACGCGCCGACCATCGAATTGCTGGAAGGCCACGGCTTCACCACCATCGACGTGCTGGACATCGACCACGTCACGGTCGGCGCCTACATGCGCAACACCCTGCGTATCGACAAGTCGATGGGCCGCGAGGACGCGCTGTTCGACGTCTACCGCGTGATGCGTCCGGGCGAGCCGCCGACCCCGGAAGCCGCCGAAGCCATGTTCAACTCGCTGTTCTTCGACAGCGAACGCTACGACCTGTCGGCCGTCGGCCGGGTCAAGATGAACATGCGCCTGGAGACCCCCGAGGTTTCCGACGAGATCCGCGTCCTGCGCAAGGACGACGTGCTGAAGGTGCTGCAGATCCTGGTCGGCCTGAAGGACGGCCGCGGCGAGATCGACGACATCGACAACCTGGGCAACCGCCGGGTCCGTTCGGTCGGCGAACTGTTGGAAAACCAGTATCGCGTCGGCCTGCTGCGGATGGAGCGCGCCATCAAGGAGCGCATGAGCTCGGTCGATATCGACACGGTCATGCCGCACGACCTGATCAACGCCAAGCCGGCCGCCGCCGCGGTGCGTGAGTTCTTCGGCAGCTCGCAGCTGTCGCAGTTCATGGACCAGACCAATCCGTTGTCGGAAATCACCCACAAGCGCCGCCTGTCGGCGCTTGGCCCGGGCGGTCTGACGCGTGAGCGCGCCGGCTTCGAAGTCCGTGACGTGCACCCGACCCACTACGGCCGCATCTGCCCGATCGAAACGCCGGAAGGCCCGAACATCGGCCTGATCAACTCGCTGGCCACCCACGCGCGGATCAACAAATACGGCTTCATCGAGAGCCCGTACCGTCGCGTGAAGGACGGCAAGGCCACGGACGAGGTGGTCTACATCTCGGCCATGGAAGAGGCGAAATACACGATCGCCCAGGCCAACATCGAACTGAAGAACGGCGAGATCGTCGAGGACCTGGTCCCCGGCCGGATCAACGGCGAATCCCAGCTGCTGATCAAGGCCGACGTCGACATGATGGACGTGTCGCCGAAGCAGGTCGTGTCGGTCGCCGCGGCGCTGATCCCGTTCCTGGAAAATGATGACGCCAACCGGGCCCTGATGGGCGCGAACATGATGCGTCAGGCCGTGCCGCTGGTTCAGTCGGATGCGCCGCTGGTCGGCACCGGCATGGAATCGGTGGTCGCCGTCGACTCCGGCGCCGTGGTGGTGGCCCGTCGTGACGGGGTGGTCGAGCAGATCGACGGCACCCGCATGGTGGTCCGCGCGACCAACGAGCTGGACGCCGGCCGTTCGGGCGTCGACATCTATCGCCTGTCGAAGTTCCAGCGTTCGAACCAGTCGACCTGCATCAACCAGCGCCCGATCGTGCGCGTGGGCGATGTGGTGAAGGTGGGCGACGTCATCGCCGACGGTCCGTCGACTGACCTGGGTGAACTGGCCCTGGGCCGCAACGCCCTCGTCGCCTTCATGCCCTGGAACGGCTACAACTTCGAAGACTCGATCCTGATCTCCGAGCGCATCGTGCGCGACGACGTCTTCACCTCGATCCACATCGAGGAGTTCGAGGTCATGGCCCGCGACACCAAGCTGGGGCCGGAAGAGATCACCCGCGACATCCCGAACGTCGGCGAGGAAGCCCTGCGCAACCTCGACGAGGCCGGCATCGTGGCGATCGGCGCCGAGGTCCAGCCGGGCGACATCCTGTGCGGCAAGGTCACGCCCAAGGGCGAGAGCCCGATGACCCCGGAAGAGAAGCTGCTGCGCGCCATCTTCGGCGAGAAGGCTTCGGACGTGCGCGACACCTCGCTGCGCCTGCCGCCCGGCGTGGCCGGCACGATCGTGGACGTGCGCGTGTTCAACCGCCACGGCGTGGACAAGGACGAACGCGCGGTCGCCATCGAGCGCGCCGAGATCGAACGCCTCGGCAAGGACCGTGACGACGAGCTCAAGATCCTTGAGCGCAACGTCTATGGCCGCCTGAAGCCCCTGCTGCTGGGCAAGAACGCCACTTCGGGTCCGAAGGGCCTGGGCCGCGGCCCGGTCACCGAAGAAAAGCTGGGCGAGCTGTCGCGCGGCCTGTGGTGGCAGATCGCCCTCGACGACGAGAAGGCGATGGGCGAGCTGGAAGCCATGAAGAAGCAGTTCGAGGACGCCCGCAAGGCGCTCGACCGCCGCTTCGAGGACAAGGTCGAGAAGCTGCAACGCGGCGACGAACTGCCCCCCGGCGTGATGAAGATGGTCAAGGTCTTCGTGGCCGTGAAGCGCAAGCTTCAGCCCGGCGACAAGATGGCCGGCCGTCACGGCAACAAGGGCGTCATTTCCAAGATCCTGCCGATCGAGGACATGCCGCACCTGGAAGACGGCACCTCGGTGGACGTCGTTCTGAACCCGCTGGGCGTGCCTTCGCGCATGAACATCGGCCAGATCTTCGAAACCCACCTGGGTTGGGCCGCGGCCGGCCTGGGCAAGCAGATCGCTGGTCTGCTGGAAGCCTGGCAGGGCGGCGGGCAGAAGAAGGCCCTGGTCGAGCGTCTGACGGAAATCTACGGCAAGGACACCCCCCTGCCGTCGGAAGAGTCGGAACTGGTCGAGCTGGCGCGGAACCTGTCCAAGGGCGTTCCGTTCGCCACCCCGGTGTTCGACGGCGCGCACATCTCGGACATCGAGGACCTGCTGGAGAAGGCCGGTCTGGAGCGTTCGGGTCAGTCGATCGTCTATGACGGCACGACCGGCGAGCAGTTCAAGCGTCCGGTCACGGTCGGCTACATCTACATGCTGAAGCTGCACCACCTGGTGGACGACAAGATCCACGCCCGCTCCATCGGGCCGTACAGCCTGGTCACCCAGCAACCGCTGGGCGGCAAGGCCCAGTTCGGCGGCCAGCGCTTCGGCGAGATGGAGGTGTGGGCGCTGGAAGCCTACGGCGCGGCCTACACCCTGCAGGAGATGCTGACGGTGAAGTCCGACGACGTGGCCGGCCGCACCAAGGTCTACGAGGCCATCGTCCGCGGCGACGACAGCTTCGAGGCGGGCATCCCCGAGAGCTTCAACGTTCTCGTCAAGGAAATGCGCTCGCTGGGTCTGAACGTGGAGCTGGAGAACAGCTGACCGACCGGATGATCCCTGTCCGCGCAAGCGGGCAGGGACGGTCTCTCGCCTTCTCCACTTTTCGAATTTTACGCGGCCCCCCGCCGCAGAAGGAATCAAGATGAACCAGGAAGTCCTGAACATCTTCAACCCGGTCCCGGTCACCCCGACCTTCGACCAGATCAAGATCGCCCTGGCCTCGCCGGAGAAGATCCGTTCGTGGTCGTTCGGCGAGATCAAGAAGCCGGAAACCATCAACTACCG
>JAZKHQ010000074.1:0-31538 GCA_040385285.1 Pseudomonadota bacterium | reverse complement strand
TCAGGATGGTCTTGGCCCGCTGGTCCAGCGACTTGACCAGCCAGTTGGCCTGGGCCGCGCAGTCGGCGACGAAGGTCTTTTCCTCGGTCGTGCGCGCGCCGGCGGAGACCACGCCGTGATAGCGCTTGTCCACCAGCAGCCGCGGCAGGGTGTCGGCGTTCAGCTCGACCCGCCATCCGCCGGCCGGATCGGGCCGCACATGGACATCGGGGATCACCGTCTGGGCCGCCTCGCCGCCGAAGCCCGCGCCGGGGCGGGGCGTCAGCGCCTTCAGCTCGGCGATCATCTCCGACAGGTCCTCGCCGTCGACGCCACAAGCCTTTTTCAGGGCGCTCAGGTCGCGCTTGGCCAGCAGGTCCAGATTGTCCAGCAGCGCGCCCATGGCCGGGTCGAACCGGTTGCGGTCGATCAGCTGCAGCTTCAGGCACTCCGGCACCGAGCGCGCCATCACCCCGGTCGGCTCGAACCCGTGACATGTCGTCAGCACGGCCTCGATGCGCTCGATCGGCACGCCCAGCCGTTCGGCGATCTCGCCCAGGTCGGCGCGCAGGTATCCGCCCTCGTCCACCCCGTCGATCAGGGTCAGGGCGATGGCCATGTCGGCGGCGCTGAAGCCGGCGGACGACGCCTGGGCCTGCAGGTGTTCCGACAGGGTCAGTTCGCGCTGGTCCGGCCGTTCGCCGCCCTCGCCGTCGCTGAAGTTGCCGCCGGCGCCCACGCGCGACCAGTCGTTCAGGCCCGGCTGCACCGCGTCGTCCCCGGCCCGGTCGCCGGTGCGCTCGCCCGGCGCCGCGTCGCCGTAGACGTCATCGTCACGGGCGTCGAGCGTGCGTTCGGATTCCGCCGCCCGCCCCTCGTCGAAGCTCAGTTCGCTGGAGTCTGCGGGCGCGGCCGCCGCCTCTGGCGCCTCGCCAGTCGCTTCCGGCTCGTCGCGCTGGAGCAGCGGATTGCGCTCCATCTCGCCCTCGATGAAGGCCTCCAGCTCAAGGTTCGACAGCTGCAACAGCTTGATCGCCTGCTGCAGCTGGGGGGTGATGACCAGCCCCTGCCCCTGCCGGATTTCAAGCCTTTGACCGATCACGCCCGTGGTGCTCCCCGCTCAAGGCCCGTGGCCCGAAACTTGCTGCGGACACCTTGTCGCCGAAGCGGTTAACGACGCGCGAACGCCGGAACTGCGTTCAGCCGAGTCTGCCCGCGAGCAAATGTCCGCTTTTCGGCGAAGTGCTAACGTCCGCTATCGACCCAAAGCGGACGTTGCTCGCTTAGCTTGCGCCTACCGCAGAGTGAGACTTCGGCAGTGCGAAACGCATAGTTGCTTCCACCCCTTCTTCCAACCAGTCCTTATGGAAACTTGCCCCGACTTGCTGAGATAGCTGGCGTATCAACTTCGAGCCAAAGCCGTGACGGTCCGGAGCTGTGACAACGGGGCCTCCCACCTCGCGCCACTTGAGGACGAGCTCGCCGCCGTCGACACGCCACTCAACAAGCACCCTGCCTGAAGCCCGGCTCAACGCTCCATGCTTGAAGGCGTTAGTGGCAAGCTCGTGAATAATCATGCTGACCGGCTGAGCCTGTTCCGCGCGGAGCAGAATGTCGGGTCCGCACACCTCAAATGTGTCTCGCGGACAGAGCGCCACAAGCTCTTCACAGACCAAATCCTTTAGCGAGGCGCCCTCCCATTTTCGCTCCGCAAGATTGCCTTGTGCCCGCGCCAGCGCACTGATGCGCCCCATAAGCTTGGCTTTGTATCCCTCAAGATCGTCGGCGGCGGTCAGCTTCACTAGCGACTGAACAACCGCTAACGCGTTCCGCGCCCGGTGATCGACCTCGCGCATCAGCAGGGATCTCGTTTCTTCGTTCCTCTTCTCTTCAGCGATATCGCGCACTTCGATAACGGTGCCGACCGTTGTGCCTGATGCGTCCCGCACGGGGCTTGCAGTAAAGGCTACTGGGTAGAAATGGCCTTGCTTGTGAACAAAGACCTCTTCGCCCTGCTGACGATCGTTTTCAGGGAAGGCGCGGTCGATCGCGCACTCATGCAGCGGAAAATGCGATCCATCCGGGCGGGTATGGTGGATCAAGTCATGCAGGGGGCGACCACGCGTCTCTTCGAACACAAACCCTGTCAGCCGCTCGGCGGCGGCGTTCATGTAGATGCAGTGCTGCCGGTCATCCATGAGGAATATCGACACGGTGGCGTTATCCAGCACCGCGCTCAGCCGTCGCTCGGTCTCGCCGAGCGTCAACTCAGTCGATTGCCGTCGCTTTAGCTCTAACCGCGCGGCGTCATAGAGGCGCGCATTGTCAATGGCGATCGCCGCCTGCGCGGCGATACCAAGTATGATGCGTTCGTGGCTGGCCCCGAAGCGGCCTGTCTGGGCATGGCCGAAGAACAGCCCACCCAACACCTCCTTGGAACGGGAGATGACTGGTACCGCCAAATAGCTCCTGACCGGCAGATGGTTCTTGGGCATCCCATGGTGCGGCCCCATCCTTCCGTATCGGGGATCCTTCGTGATGTCGTCTGAGCGGACCACGCCATCGCCGTTGAAGGTCGGGGCGAACACCGGGGTGGCTCTCGGATGAGGGAAAGCCGCGAAGTGCTTCGGATCAGCGCCAGACAATGCGTATAGGAGCAACTTCTCCCCGTCCTCTGCGACTGCATTGTAGAAGAAGGCGCCAAACTCAGCGCCTGTCAGCTCTACACCTGCGTCCACGACGGCGCGGACAACCTTCTCGAGGTCGAGTTGCGAGGCGATCAAAGCGCCGGTTTCATTGATGATCTGTAGGGCGCGGTATTCATCGACCAGCGACGGCTGTCCTCCATCCAAGGAGGCCGTTTCACCAGACATGCTGTCTCTTCTCCGCCCACGCGGGCTCGCCCACGCCCGAAGGCAAGAAACGTGCATTGATGTGGGATGGTTCCAGCGGGAGTTCAGCAGGACCGCTTCCTGCACTAGGCTACGTCCGCTTTCCCCCCAAAGCGGACATTCTGTGAGTCCGCTTTCCGGCTGGCCGGCACCGCCTCTACCCGTACATATCGCCCAGATAGACCCGGCGCACTTCCGGGTCGCGGATGATCTCGTCGGCCTTGCCGGAGAACAGCACCTCGCCGCCCGAGATGATCGAGGCGTGGTCGATGATCTCCAGCGTCTCGCGGACGTTGTGGTCGGTGATCAGCACGCCGATGCCCGCGCCCGCCAGATAGCGGATCACCTGGCGGATGTCGGCGATGGCCAGGGGGTCGATGCCGGCGAACGGTTCGTCCAGCAGCATGAAGCTGGGCTTGCCCGCCAGGGCGCGCGCGATCTCCACCCGGCGCCGCTCGCCGCCCGACAGGCCCGCCGCCGGGGCGTGACGCAGGTGGTCGATGCGCAGTTCATGCAGCAGGCGCGCGGTCTCGGCCTCGACGGCGGCCGCGCCCTTTTCGTGCAGTTCGACCACCGAGCGGACGTTGTTCTCGACCGTCATGCCGCGGAAGATCGAGGCCTCCTGCGCCAGATAGCCCAGGCCCATGCGGGCGCGCTGGTACATCGGCTGGGCCGTGATGTCCTCGCCGTCCAGCCAGATCGAGCCCGAGTCCGCGGGGATCAGGCCGGTGATCATGTAGAAGCAGGTCGTCTTGCCCGCCCCGTTCGGCCCCAGCAGCCCCGCGACCTCGCCGCGCTGGACGTTCAGGGACACGTCGCGCACCACCTGCCGCTGGCCGAACTTCCGGGCGATGTGCTGGACCCGCAGTCCCTTTTCGCGCACGGGCTCGACCGGGGCGCTGTCGGCCTCGGCGTCATCCAGATTGAGGGCTGAAAGCTCCTTGCGCGCCACGACCGCCTACTGGCCGCCCCGCTGCGGATAGAAGACGCCCTGGACCCGGCCGTTCGAGCCCCCGGCCATCTGGGCCTGTTCGGTGCGCAGGTTGTAGGTCAGCCGCCCGCCGGTCATGACGTTCTCGCCCTGGGTCAGGATGACGTCGCCGGTGATCACCACCGTGTCGTTCGACGGATCATAGACGGCCGCGTCGCCGCGCATCGTCTCGTTCGGCGTGACGTAATAGATGTCGCCCGAGGCCTCGATGCGGGTCAGGTCGCCGCCCGCGTCGGTGGTCAGGTTCAGCCGGTTGGCGCGCATGCGGTTGTCGCCCTGCAACAGCTCGGCCCGGCCCTCCAGCGTCACGCCGTTGGTGCGGTAGGTCACGGTGTCCGCGCCCCACATGACGGGCGCGTCCGCCGAGTTCGCGCGGTTCTGGGCCACGGCCGGCGCGGCCAGCACCACGGCCGCCACGGCCGCCGCGATCGAATATCTGCCGAGGGTCATCTTCATTCGCCGGATCCCGATGGGCGTATCACGCCCCGCACCTTGTTATCGCCAGAGCCGCTGAACACCACCCGCTCGCCCTGTTCATAAATCGCATAGGCCGAAGCGGAGATGGTTCCAAGGGGGCCTGACCCCTCGACACCCTTCGATCCCGACACCACGCCAGTGTTGGTGTCGACCACCGCCTCCGGTGTCGTCAGCCGGAAACCCGAGCCGCCGTCCGAGATTTTCACGTTCGGGCCAATGGTCACCGTGTCGCCCGCCTGGTCGTATGTGCCGGCGTCGGCGGTCATTTCCGTGACCTTGCGCCCGCCGAGGTTCAGCCTCAACACCGGGCCGACCAGCTTGAACCGCCCCGTGGCCGGATCGCGCACGGCGCCCTGCGCCCCGATCACGAACTGGCGGCCGAGCGCATCCTGGCCGTGGAACATGGGCTTCTCGAGGCGGATGTCCTGCTTCTCGTTGGCCTGACGCTCGACGCCCGACATCACGCTGCGGAACACGACCCAGGTGACGGTCCCGCCCGCCAGCACCACGATGACGATGGGCAGCACCCGGCGCAGCATATGCACCCGGCGCGAGCGGACGCGGAACGTCTCGGCCGTCGCGGCGACGCGGGCCTCGTCCTTGCTGTCCCTGTTGTCCGCGGGTCCGGTCATCAGCTGTGCGCGAAGATGTCCATCTCGTCCCAGCCCGCCAGGTCGAGACGCGCCCGCACGGGCAGGAAGTCGAAGCACGCCTGGGCCAGCTCCATGCGGCCCTCGCGCACCAGCATCTCGTTCAGCCGCGCCTTGATGGCGTGCAGGTGCAGGACGTCCGACGCCGCATACTCCAGCTGCGCCTGGCTGAGCACGGGCGAGCCCCAGTCCGACGACTGCTGCGCCTTCGACAGGTCGATCCCCGCCATCTCGCGCGCCACGTCCTTCAGCCCGTGCCGGTCGGTGTAGGTCCGGGCCAGCTTTGACGCGATCTTGGTGCAATAGACCGGCCGCGTCTCGACCCCGAGGTGCAGCTCGACCATGCCGATGTCGAACCGGCCGAAGTGGAAGATCTTGAGCACGTTCGTGTCGGCCATCAGCCGCTTCAGGTTCGGACAGTCATAGGCCGGGCGGTTCAGCCGCACGACATGGGCGTCCCCGTCCCCCGCCGACAGCTGCACCACGCACAGCGGATCGCGCCGGAAACGCAGCCCCATGGTCTCTGAATCGACCGCGACCTCGGGCCCCAGGTCCAGATCGGCGGGCAGGTCGCCCTCGTGCAGGTAAACGGTCATGGGGGTTCCTAACACGCGAGACGGCGGAGTCGCCACTTGGCTTCCCTTCTCCCCTCCGAGGGAGAAGGTGGCGCGTGAGCGCCGGATGAGGGGGCTGTTTCCGCAGCCCGACTGATGGAAGCAGACGCCAACCGGATGCATGGGTGTCTCACCCCTCATCCGCCTCGCTCCGCGAGCCGCCTTCTCCCTCAAGGGGAGAAGGCAGGTGAGGGCGCCCGGAATCAAAAACGGCGCCGTATCCGAAGACACGACGCCGTTTGAATGTTTGGTGCCCAGGAGAGGACTCGAACCTCCACGACCTTTCGATCACTGGCACCTGAAGCCAGCGCGTCTACCAATTCCGCCACCTGGGCCCAGATCGTCACGCCAGAAGCGTTTCCATCCGGAAGGCGCGGACCCTTAAGGCAGTGATTGGGACCGGTCAACAGGGGTTTTCGACCGATTTCATTGCGGGAGAAATCCGCATCGTCTATCCCGCGCCCCACGGGGCCCGTTCGGCGCCGGATAAGCATTCGCCTGGAGCACACGATGGCTGAGGTTTCGCCCGGTCTGGTCACGGTCTTCGGAGGCTCCGGCTTCGTCGGGGCCCAGGTCGTCCGCGCCTTCGCCAAACGCGGCTGGCGCGTGCGGGTGGCGGTGCGCCGCCCCAGCCTGGCCTTCGAACTGCGCCCGCTGGGCGATCCCGGCCAGATCCAGCCCGTCGCCTGCGATATCGCCGACAAGGCCCAGGTGGCCAAGGCCCTGCGCGGCGCCGACGCCTGCGTGAACCTGGTCGGCATCCTGTTCGAAACCGGCTCGCGCAAGTTTGACGCCGTCCATGTCGAGGGCTCGCGCAACATCGCCGAGGCCTGCGCCGCCGCCGGGGTCACCCGCCTGACCCAGGTGTCGGCCATCGGCGCCGATGCGAAGTCGCCGTCCGCCTATGCCCGATCGAAGGCGAAGGCCGAGGCCGCCGTGCGCGCCGCCGTGCCGACCGCGGCCATCGTGCGCCCGTCCATCGTCTTCGGCGCCGGCGACGACTTCTTCAACCGCTTCGCCGCCATGGCCCAGATCGCGCCGGCCCTGCCCCTGATCGGCGGCGGCCAGACGAAGTTCCAGCCCGTCTATGTCTCCGACGCCGCCGAGGCCATCGCTCGCGCCACGGTGCGTGACGATACGGCGGGCCGCACCTTCGAGCTGGGCGGCCCGGCGGTCATGACCTTCGAGGACGTGCTGAAGCTGGTGCTGCGCGAGACGAACCGCCGCCGGATGCTGCTGCCCCTGCCGTTCTTCGTGGCGCGGATCATCGGCGCCCTGGCCCAGATTCCGGCGGTCGTCGGCTTCAAGCCCGTGCTGACCGAGGATCAGGTGGTCCTGCTGCAATCCGACAACGTCGTCGGCGCCGACGCCGAGGGTCTGGCGGCGCTGGACATCCAGCCCACCGGTGTCGAGGCCATCGCCCCGTCCTACCTCTGGCGCTACCGCCGCGGCGGCCAGTTCGCCGAGAGCCCCTCAGCGGCCTAGTAGAGCCACATCGCCAGCAGGCCGAGGCCGCCCGCCCAGATCCGCCAGAAGGCGAAGGGCGCGAAGCCGTAGCGGCCGACGAAGTCCACCAGCGTCCTGACCACGAACAGGCCGCTGATGAAGGACACCACGAAGCCGATGGCGATCAGGCCCAGCACGTCGTTGGTCAGCAGCTCGCGACTCTCCCAGAAATCGAGCCCGAAGGCGCCGACCATGGTCGGGATGGCCAGGAAGAACGAGAACTCGGCCGCAGCCTTCTTCTCGACGCCCAGCAGCAGGCCGCCGACGATGGTCGCGCCCGAACGCGACACGCCGGGCACCAGCGACAGGCACTGGGCCAGACCGATGCCCACCGAAGTCTTCCAGCTGAACTTCATGGAATCGTCCACTCGCGCCACCGGCGCCCAGCGCTCCAGCGCGATCAGGGCGAAGCCGCCGACGATCAGGGTGACGCAGACGATCACCGGGTTGAACAGCACGTCCTTGATGTAGTCGTGGAACAGCACCCCCAGGGCCGCCGACGGCAGGAAGGCCAGCAGCACCGAAAGGGCGAAACGGCGTGCGGCCGGATCCTTGCCCGGCAGGCCGAGCAGCACCTTCCACAGGCGCTGGAAATAGACCGCCACCACCGCCAGGATCGCGCCCAGCTGGATCATGACGATGAAGGTGTTCCAGGGTTCGTCGGGCAGGTTCAACGCCGCCTTGGCCAACAGCAGGTGGCCGGTGGACGACACCGGGATGAACTCGGTCAGGCCCTCGACGAGGCCCAGGATGATCGCCGCGATCCAGTCCGCCATGAAATCCCCTGTTGCGTCCGGCAGTCAACGCCTCAGTGCGCGCCCGGTTCGGGTCCCACATAGCGCAGCCGCACCCGCATAGGCGAGCCGTCGTTTCTCTGATCCAGCCCATGGGCCAGAAGCCCCGCCAGCCGCCCGATCAGCAGCAGGTCCAGCGCCCCGTCGCGGGGCAGGTCCAGCCGCCGCGCGAGGACCGACAGAGCCATGGCGAAGCTGGCCTTGCGGCCTGTCGCGGCTTCGCCTTCCCTCACCACGCCTTCCAGATCCTTCGGCAAGTCCATCGCGCCCAGCAGGGCCGCCGCGCGCGGATCGCCCTCGGGCCAGTCGGGGTCGCCGAAGCCGGGCACGCCGCCCGCCGTCTGCATGCGGTGCGCCGTGGACCGTGCCGGATCGCGCCTCGCCTCGACCACCCAGGCCGAGGTCCGCGCCACGTCGCGCGACAGGGCGGATCCATAAAGCGTCGTCAGGCCCGCCAGCGCCGCCCCGGCCATGGGGGCGCCGCCTCCGGCCGCCGCCCGCGCCGCCACCGCGGGCGCATCCAGCCCCTGGTCCGCCGCCAGAACCAGCGCCCGGCGCAGCATGTGCGCGTCACGCTCCATCACCTTCCAGCCGCGGCCCAGCCGTTGATGGAAGTACGTCCGGGGGCCTGAGCCCGCCGCCGCATCGACAGCCTCGTTCAGCACCGAGGCCGCCTCGACGACCAGCGTCTGCGCATCCCGGCCCAGCGACGATCCGTCCTCCTCCGCCCGCCGCCCGAGACAGGCGAACAGGCGCGTGCGGATCGAGGCGCCGCCGACCAGATCGACGCGCGGCTTCAGCGCCGCGAAGGGATTGTCCCGCGCATCCCACAGCCGCCGCGCCGCATCCTCCAGCGTCGAGCCTTCCGCCAGCTGCGCCGCATCCAGACCGCGATAGAACAACCGCCCGTGATCGATCAGGCTGACCGCCGACTTCAGCTCCACCTCGCCCCGGCCCGGGGCCTTGCGCGGCGTGGGCGCGGGCGGGGCATCGGCATCGCCGGTCAGCCGCGCGATGTCGGCCTCGGCGTACAGGCTGCGGCGCGGATCGTGCGGGTCCGGCTGGGCCGTGATCCGGCCACGGCTGACATAGGCATAGAGCGTCTGGGGCTTCACCCCCAGGCGCGCCAGCGCCTCACCCCGTCCGATCCAGCCCGTCTGGGCGTCCATGTCTGCTCCGACAGTCGATGCCGTTTATGATCCGGCCCCCATCATGGGGCGGTTTGATGACCAAATACCTGCGGTTGGTTAACAGGCTCGGCCATTGGCAAGGTCCAGCCTTTCCTCCAGAAGGGGCGGTGATGACGGCCGTTCCTCCCACGCCCCTGCCCAAGCCTGAACACGACCTGGACCACGCCGTGCGAGACGTGACCCGGCTGTCGCTGGGCGTGGCCGTGGTGCTGATCGCGCTCAAGGCCTTCGCGCTCGGCGCCTCCGGGTCGGTGTCGATCCTGGCTTCGCTGGGGGACTCGACGCTCGACCTCATCGCGTCGCTGGCCACCTTCTACGCCGTGCGCTGGGCGGCCGCGCCGCCCGACGACAAGCACCGCTTCGGCCGCGGCAAGGGCGAGGCCCTGGCCGCCCTGGTCCAGTCCGGCCTGATCTTCGCTTCGGCCGTCTTCATCGGCTGGGAGGCCGTCCAGCGCATCTTCAATCCGCATCCGGTCGTCGCGGGCGGCTGGGCCGTGGGCGTCATCCTGATCTCCATCGCCCTGACCGGCTTCCTCGTGTGGCGTCAGGACCGGGCCATCCGGGCCTCGGGCTCGATGGCCGTCAGCGGCGACCGCGCCCACTACGCCGCCGACCTTCTGGCCAATGTCGTGGTGCTGATCGGCGTCGTCTCGGGCGCCTGGCTGGCCGCGCCGGGGCTCGACGCCGCCGCCGGCCTGGTGGTCGCCGTCTGGCTGTTCTGGGGCGCGACCGGCCTGCTGCGCAACGCCGCCGATCACCTGCTGGACCGCGCCGCCTCCGAAAGCGACCGGGCCGTCATCACCGCCGCCGTCCTCAGCGACCCGCGCATCGCCGGCCTGCACCAGCTGCGCACCCGCATGGCCGGCTCGGTCATCATGGTTCAGATGCATGTCGATCTGGAGCCGTCCCTGACGCTGGAGGCCGCCCACGCCATTGTCGTCGAGGCCGAGACCCGCATCCTCGCCGCCTTCCCGCGCGCCGACATCCTGATCCACGCCGACCCGCGCGGGCACGTCCATCCCCATGGCGGGATCAACGCCGGCCACGGCGACGAGCCGGAACCGGTTTCGCAGTAAACGCCGGATTAACGGGCGCGGGGGCATGGATCGCCTCATGTCGGCCTGCACCCTGTTCCATTTCGCCTTCGACCCCGCCTCGCGCGCGGCGCGTCTGGCGCTGGGCGAGGCCAAGGTGGCGTTCGCCGAGACCCCGGTCCGCCCGTGGGAGCCCGACTGCCCCCTCTCGGCCCTGAACCCCTCCGGCATGCCGCCGGTGCTCAAGGTCGCGGACCCGGCCCAGCCGCTGGTCCTGTGCGAACTGCCGGCCATCCTCGGCTGGGTCGAGGACCGCGCGGGCGCCCCTTTCCTGCTCAACGGCGACGCCGCCGAGCGCGCCGAGACCCGCCGCCTGGTCGGCTGGTTCCAGCGCCGCTTCAGCGACGAGGTCGACGCCGTCCTGCTGCATGAGCGGATGGAGAAGCCCCTGCTGCGTCTCGGCCCGCCCGAGGCCCGGGCCCTGCGCGAAGGGCGCGACGCCCTGAAGGGCCATCTGGCCATGCTGGACGGTCTCGCCGGCGCCCGAGACTGGCTCGCGGGACGCAGGCTCAGCCAGGCCGATCTGGTCGCCGGGGCCCACCTGTCAGTGCTCGACTTCTTCGGCGAGGTGCCGTGGTCCAACTGGCCGGCGCTGAAGACCTGGTACATGAAGCTGAAGTCCCGCCCCTGCTTCCGGCCCCTGCTTTCGGACCGCTTCCCGGGTGTCACGCCGCCCGCCTGGTACGCCGATCTGGATTTCTGAGCCTCGGCGGGCCACACGTTCAGGCCATGGCGGCCGACCCCCGATCCTTCATCCGAGAACGCGCCGCCGACCTCGGCTTCGACGTCTGCCGTTTCGCCTCGGCCAGCGAGCCGTGGAGCGCGGGCGAGCGGCTGGCGCATTTCGTCGAGGCGGGCCGCCACGGCGAGATGGGCTGGATGGAGACAACCCTTGAGCGTCGCGTCCATCCCACGGCCATGTGGGACGCAGCCCGCAGCGCCATCGTTCTGGGCCTCAACTACGGCCCCGCCCACGATCCCCTGCCGGAGATGGACGACCGCTCCGCCGGCTACATCTCGGTCTACGCCCGGGGCGACGACTATCACGAGGTCATCAAGGGCCGGCTGAAGACCCTCGCCGGTCAGGTCGCGGCGCGGACGGGCGAGGACGTGAAGGTCTTCGTCGATACGGCGCCCCTGATGGAGAAGCCGCTGGCTCAGCGCGCGGGCCTCGGCTGGCAGGGCAAGCACACCAACCTGCTCAGCCGCACCCACGGCAACTGGCTGTTCCTCGGCGTTATCCTCAGCGCCGCCGAGATCGCGGAGGATGAGCCGGAGGGCGAGCATTGCGGCAGTTGCACCGCCTGCCTCGACGCCTGTCCCACCGACGCCTTCCCCGCCCCTTTCCAGCTCGATGCCCGGCGCTGCCTGTCCTATCTGACCATCGAGTTCCCGGGGCCGTGGCCGGTCGAGTTCCGCGCCAGAACGGGCAACCGCATCTACGGCTGCGATGACTGCCTCGCCGTCTGTCCGTGGAACAAGTTCGCCGCCGAGGCGCGCGAGGGCCGGGTGCAGGCGCGCGACGCCCTGATCTCGCCGCGCCTGTCGGACCTGCTGGCGCTCGACGACGCCGCCTTCCGCGCCCTGTTCTCGAAAAGCCCGGTCAAGCGCATCGGTCGCGACCGCTTCATCCGCAATGCCCTCTACGCCGCCGGCAATGCGGATGATCCGGCCCTGATCGAGCCGGTCTCGATCCTGCTGGCTGACGCTTCGCCCGTGGTGCGCGGCGCGGCGGTCTGGGCCTTGTCACGGCTGTCGCCGGACCGGTTCGTGACGGAAAGGGCGGCCCGCGCGGCCGCCGAAGCGGACCCCGCCGTCGCGGCCGAGTGGTCAGCCGTTCTCTGAGTCGACGTTCATGGGCGGGATGGTGCGGATGTCGTCCGGCGTATGCGCCACGTCCAGCAGCTGGATGCGGAACACCAGCACGGCGTTCGGCGGGATCGTTCCCGGCGCACCGGCCTTGCCGTAGCCCTTGCCCGGCGGGACATAGACGACCCACTCGTCGCCCGGCTTCATGTGCTGCAGGGCCTCGGTCCAGCCTTCGATGATCGGCGAGCCGCCCATGCCTTCCGGCGCGGTCAGCAGCGGCTGGCCCCGGTCGAACGAGCTGTCGAACACCGTGCCGTCGGTCAGCGACCCCTCATAGTGCAGCCGCACCAGGTCGTTGACGTCAGGGCTGGGACCCGCCGGACCCGATTGCAGCACCTTGTACTGCACCCCGGACGGCAGGGTGACGACGCCCGGCTGACGGGCGTTGGACTTCAGGAAGAACTCGGCCTGGGCGGCGTTCTTGCGGGCGGTATCGGCGGGATCGTCCATCGCCCCGCACGCAGCGCTCCCCAGCACCAATGCGGCCACCGCAGCCCTAGCCCATCCGAAGCGCATAGCCCTTGTCCCTCAATGCCTGGCCGATCGCGTCGGCATGGGCGCTATCGCGTGTTTCGACCGTGATGTCGAACTCAGCCCCCTTGGCCGGGACGTCCAGCTTCATCCGGTCGTGGATGACCTCGATGATGTTGCCGCCGGCGTCGCCGATCACGGCGGCCATGATCGACAGCATGCCGGGCCTGTCGTCGCCGAGGATGCGATAGACACTCAGCCGCCGCTCGCGCACCAGCTCGCGGTTCAGCACCACGGCCAGCATCCGCGCGTCGATGTTGCCGCCGGTCAGCTCGATGCCGACCTTCAGGCCTTTGAACTTGTCCGGATAGGCCAGAAGGGCCGCCAGCCCGCCGGCGCCGGCGCCCTCAGCCACGGTCTTCTCCAGCGTCGCCAGATAGGCCACGCCGCGCTCGAAGTCGGCCTCCTGGCAGACCAGCACCTCCTCGACCAGCGGCGCGGCCAGGGCGTAGGGGATGTCACCCACGGCCTTGATGGCGATGCCCTCGGCGATGGTCTGGCCGCCGCATTGGGGTTTCTCGCCGCGTTGTCTGGCGGTGAAGGACGGGTACATGGCCGCCTCGACGCCGATGATGCGGATGTCCGGCTTGATCGCCTTGGCGGCGATGGCGCAGCCGGCCATCAGCCCGCCGCCGCCGACCGGAATGATCAGCACGTCGAGGTCCGGCGCGTCCTCCAGGAACTCCATGGCGCAGACGCCCTGGCCGGCCACGATGCCCTCGTCGTCGAAGGCCGAGATGAAGATGTAGCCCTTTTCGTCGCGGAGCCTGTGCGCCATCTCGGTCGAGCCGGTGAAGTCGATGCCGTGAATCACCACGTTCGCCCCGTGCGCGCGGGTGCCGTCAATCTTCACGAAGGGCGTGCCCTCGGGCATGACGATGGTCACCGGGATGCCCAGCCGGGTCCCGTGATAGGCCAGCGCCTGGGCGTGGTTGCCGGCGGAAGCCGCCACGACGCCGCGCTTGCGCTCTTCCGGCGACAGCTGGGCGAGGCGGTTCAGGGCCCCGCGCTCCTTGAAGCTGCCGGTGAAATGCAGGTTGTCGAACTTCACCCACACCTCGGCCCCGGTCAGCTGCGACAGGCGGCGGGAATAGCGGGTGGGGGTGCGGTCCACCTGGCCCGCGATGCGGCCCTGCGCGGCCTGGATGTCGGCGAAGGTGACGGTCATGGCGCTTCCTGAGGCCGAACTTTCCGTTCGGTCATTTGCCGGTCTTTTGGCTCACGCGACAGACCCCCGCAACCTTGGCCTTACTCCCGGCGTTGAGCAGGTGTAAAAGTCGCCTTGCCCGCGAACCACCGGAAAGGCCACCGCCATGTCGAACCGCATCCTCGCCGCCTGCGCCTTGTCCTTCAGCGCCGCTCTTGCCGCCTGCGCGCCCATGGACGCGCCGATGCCTTACCAGCCGTCCGCCCCATCCAGCGCTTTCAACGCCGCCGACTTCACCTGGTCGACCGCCTCGGGCTCGGCCTCTATCAACGGTCAGGTCCAGTACCGGCAGGAAGGCCGCGCCTTCCGCTGCACCGGCTCGGTCGGCCTGACGCCCGAGACGCCCTACACCCGCGCGCGCTTCCAGACTCTCTACGGCTCCACGGAGGGCGCCGCCCTCCCCGAAGCCGTGGTCCGCGCCCGCACCGTGGCCGACCCCAACGCCGACTATCGCGCCTACGTCCGCTCCGAGACCTGCGCCAACAACAGCTTCACCTTCTCCGGCCTGCCCGACGGCGGCTGGTTCGTCATCGTGCGCGTCGGCGGCGAGGGGGTCGATCCCACCGTACTGATGCGTCACGTCGTCACCCGGGGCGGCCGCGCCGTCGCCATCGTCCTGTAAGGAGCCTGACCATGCGCCTCCTCCTGATCGCCGCCGCCGTCTCTGCCCTGGCCGCGCCCGCCGCCGCCCAGAGCTGGAACGGCTACAACACCGGCCGCGGCCATGAACGCTCATCCGGCTGGGACGTGCAGAGCCAGTACGACCGGCCCGGCGACTATCGCTGCGACGCCTTCTGGGACGCCAACCGCACCGACTGCGGCGCCCGCTGGCGCGACCAGCGCAGCCGCACCTCGTGGAACGCCGGCTACACCAATCGCGCCTATGGCCATGGCTACAGCACGCGTCAGCGCGGCTATGGCCATGCCGGGCGCGGCTACGGCTCGGGCGCAGGCACGGCCTATTACGGCGCCTACGGCCGGCCGGACGTGGTCTACCCGAGCGGCGGCTACGGCGGGGGCTACGCCGCCGGCGGCGGGCGCGATCCGCATCGCATCGACTGGTGCCGCGCCAGCTACCGCTCCTACGATCCGTCGAGCGGCTATTACCGCGCCTACAGCGGCCGCTTGGTCTGGTGCGGCTGATCACCCAGCCCGGGATCACGCATCGGTGAGCGGTCGAGCGCTGTTCGCCATCCTTTGGCCTCACGGCGCCCGCTCTGTCCCCGGCTTGAAGTCGGGGAGCGCGTGAATGTCCCAACATAACATCGTCGGATCCGAGGCCTTTGACCGGCGCCCGTCCGTGACCATCCGTTCGCTCCGGCCCGGCGGCCTGCGCCGCCGTCGCGCCCGCACGGCCCTGGCCTTCGTGGCCGGCGCCGTGGTGACTGCGGTTGCGGGCATCCTCGGCGCGATCGCGATCTTCGTGCCGAACCTGGTGGGCTAGGCGCTCAAGCGGCGAAACGCCGCGCGTCGAGCGTCAACGTCCGAAACGGCGCTCAAGAAGTGAGCGAGCGCGTCGCGAGCGTTAGCACCCAAGAATCAGGCCAGCCACACCATGCGGCGGGTATCCACTTTCGCGCCCCTTGCGGCGCTGAAGCCCCTGCGCACCTCGCCGGTGTAGAGGAAGCCCGACTTTTCCAGCACGCGCCCCGAGGCCGGATTGTCAGCGAAGTGGCCGGCCATCAGGGCGCGGCGCCTCCACTTTTTCGACGCCCAGGCCAAAGCGCCCTGCAACGCCTCGGTCGCATAACCCCGGCCCCAGAACGGCCGCCCGATCCAGTAACCGACCTCCGGCGCGGGATCCGCGTCCTCGAACAGGCCGATGACGCCCACCGGCCCGTGATCCTCGTGCTCGATGACGAAGGTGGCCGCGCGCTGCGGGTTCTGGCTGGCCACCGCCATCACGAAGGTCTCGGCGTCCGCATCGGAATACGGATGCGGCATGCGCAGGGTCATGCGCGAGATGTCGTGGTCGTTGGCCAGAGCGGTCAGGCGTGACACATCCTGGAAGCCCGGCGCGCGCAGAGCGAGCCGCCGCGTCTCGATGACGGGTGAGGGTTCGATGATGCACATGGGCGTCGCCTCGCTTCATTCTGGCGAATGCCGGGCGCCGAAACCGGTGACCACTTTCGGCTGTCATTCGCTCATGCCGCCTCCTTGGAGGGCTCGGGCGGCTTGAGGCGGGGAAACGAAAACGGGGAGCCTGGTGATCCAGACTCCCCGCGGAATATTTCCCTGGTCCGGATCGCGGCTTTCTCAGCCTGCGCGACCCGGGTTTCCGTTCGCGCTTTTACTCGGCGGCAGTCGCCATCGGGGCGGTGTCATTGGCCGGTAGAATCGACACGTAACAACGGCCGCCACGCTTGGTGGTGAACTTCACCGCGCCCGTTTTCAGGGCGAACAGGGTGTGATCACGGCCGAGGCCCATGTTCTCGCCCGGATGGAAGGTGGTGCCGCGCTGGCGCACGATGATGTTGCCGGCCAGCACGTGCTCGCCGCCATACTTCTTCACGCCGAGGCGCTTCGACTCGGAGTCGCGACCGTTACGCGACGAACCGCCTGATTTCTTGTGAGCCATGAGTTCGCTCCTGTCCTAAATCTGTTCTTACGCTTCGTCGGAGGCCGCGGCCGCCTTCTTGGCGGGGGCCTTCTTGGCCGGAGCGGCCTTGGTTTCGGTCTTCGCAGCAGCCTTGGGCGCAGCAGCCTTCTTGGCCGGAGCCGCCTTGGCTTCGACCGGAGCGGCTTCAGCCTTCGGGGCCTTGACCGGCTTGGCTTCGACGTCCGCCGTGCGAGCGGCGAGGCCGCGGGCGCGCAGGTTCATCTCGGCCTTGGTCATCATGGAGACGTCGCCGTCCCACTTGGCCTTCTCGCCGGCGCCTTCGATGCCGGTGATGCGCAGGACCGATTCCATCTGGCGATGGCCGTTGGTGCGGCGATAGCCCTGACGGCGGGTCTTCTTGAAGATCTTGATCTTCTCGCCCTTGCGGGTCTCGACCAGGGTCGCGGCGACAGCCGCGCCCGCGATCAGAGGAGCGCCCAGGGTCACGCCCTTGTCGCCGCCCAGCATCAGCACGTCGCCGAACGAAACGTTCGCGCCGGCGTCGCCGTCGAGTTTTTCAACGACGATCACATCACCCGGTTGAACCCGGTACTGCTTGCCGCCGGTTTTGATCACCGCGTACATGGGAGGCCTCAAAGCGAAATCGCAAAAAAGAATGGCCCGTCGGGATACCCCGCGGGCGAAGAGCGGCGACATATACGGACGAGGGGTCCGGAGTCAACGCGGAATGGCGCGATTCCGGCCCGGAAATGGGGAATTCGCCCCGCGATGGCTGGCCGCATCCGGCCGGTCATGGCAAGCCTCGCCGCATGGCCCAGACTTCAGGCATGCCTGACATCGATCCCCGCCTGAACGCCGCGCGCCGCCTCGTGGCGCACGTGGGCGAGCGGCTGGGCGCCAACCTGTCGGTCCAGCTGTGGAACGGCGAGGTTCTGCCGCTGGGGCCTGATGCGCCCCATGACATCCGCATCGTCGTGGCCCGGCCCGACGCGATCCGCCGCCTGCTGCTGCGGCCCGGACTTACCACCGTATTCCAGCTGGTGGGCGCAGGCGACCTGACCATCGAAGGCGGCTCACCGCTCGACGCCGCCGACCGCTGGGACCACGCCGCCGCCGTCAGCCTGGCGAGGCGGCTGGACAAGCGGCTGGTGCTGAAATGCGCCCTGCCCTTCCTGTTGCGGAAGGGCGATCCCGCCAAGAGCCTAACGGGCGTCGCCCCCGCCTGGACCGCGGACGACGGCGTCGGCGCCGACCGCACCCGCCGCCGCGACGGCGACTTCATCCGCTTCCACTATGATGTCGGCAACGACTTCTACGGCCTCTTCCTCGATCCGGAGATGGTCTATTCCAGCGCCGTCTTCCCCGACGCCGACGCGACTCTCGAAGACGCCCAGACCCACAAGCTGGAGCTGATCTGCAGGAAGCTGCGCCTCCGGCCCGGCCAGCGGCTGCTCGACATCGGCTGCGGCTGGGCCGGCCTCGCCTGCTGGGCGGCCCGGAACCACGGCGTCCACGTCCACGGGGTCACCCTGTCCCAGGCCCAGCTCGACTACGGCCTCGCCAGGGTCGCGCGCCTCGGTCTGCAGGACCGCGTGACGCTGGAGCTGCGCGACTATCGCGACGTCGTCGACTGGGGCGCCTATGACGCCGTGTCGCAGGTGGAGATGTTCGAGCATCTCGGCTTCACCCAGCACGACGCCCACTTCCGCCATGTGCGGCGGCTGCTGAAGCCCGGCGGCCTGCATTTCCATCAGGCCTCGATCCGCCGCGACGGTCCGGCGGCGCTGAAGCCGACCCCGACCACCCGCGCCATCACCCGCTTCATCTTCCCCGGCGGCGAGTTGGACAGCCTCGGCATGACCGTCGCCGGCCTCGGCAAGGCGGGGTTCGAGGTGCTCGACGTCGAAACCCTGCGCGAGCATTTCTGGAAGACCCTGCGCATCTGGTCGGCGCGTCTGTACGACCGCCGCGCCGAGGCCGAGGCCCTCGCCGGCGCCCCGCGCACCCGGCTGTGGCTCCTCTACTTCGCCCTGTTCGCCAAGGGCTTCGAGCGCGGCGCGGTCAATGTGCACCAGACGGTGGCGAGAAAGCGCACGCCCGGCGCGTCGGGTCTGCCGATGGACCGCGCGTTGCTCTACGCAAAAGACGCTCGACCGTTATAAAGTAACACGCTATAGGGTCGCTCAATGGCGCCCGAGCTCGAACAACCGGTGTTGATGTCGCTGCTGGCGGGCGGGTTCGCCGCCGCCTTCCTGCACGCGGCCCTGCCGACCCACTGGCTGCCCTTCGTGCTGGTCGGCCGCGCCCAGCGCTGGACCCTGCCGAAGACGCTCAGCGCCGTGGCGACCGCCGGCCTCGCCCACATCGCCTCCACCGCCGTGGTCGGCGGCCTGATCATCGCGGCGGGCACGGCGCTGGACCAGTGGGTGGCGGGCCTGCTGCCGCACCTGTCGGCGGCCCTGCTGTTCCTGTTCGGCGCCCTCTATCTGATCAAGGCGGCCCTGCGCCGTCCCGCGCTCGTAACGCCGGGCGGCGGCGGCGCCCATTCGCTGGAGCTGGCCGAGCCGACCGTGTCGCACGCGGCCGCCTTCTGGGGGCTGGTGGCGATGATGGCGATCTCGCCCGGCGAGGTGCTGCTGCCCATCTACATGTCCTCGGCGCAGGAAGGCCTTCTGGCGCTCGCCCTGCTGACCCTCGCCTTCGCCGCAGGGACGGTGCTGGGCATGACCCTGTTCACCGTCCTGGCCCGCGCCGGGGCCTCGGTGCTGCGGCTCGAACGCTGGGCGCGCTATGAAGGGGCGGTGCTGGGCGTGGCCCTGATCGGCCTGGGCCTTCTCGTCTCGCTGCACCAGCACTAGGCTGCGCGGATGGCGCACGACCACTCCCACCACGGCCCCACACATCACGGGCACGACCACGCACATGGCCATTCCCACGCCCCGGCCGACACCGGCGACTGGCGCTATGCCCTGGGGCTGACGGTCAATCTCGTCTTCGTCGCCATCGAGTTCGGCGCCGGGGTGTTCTCGAACTCCACCGCCCTGATGGCCGACGCGGGCCACAACCTGTCCGACGTGCTGGGTCTGGCCATGGCCGGGGGCGCCGCCTGGCTGGCGCGCCGCGCCTCATCCACACGCAAGACCTACGGCTATGGCAAGGCGACGGTGCTGGCGGCCCTGTTCAACGCCCTGCTGTTGATCTTCGCCTGCGGCGCCATCGCCTTCGAGGCCGTGCGCCGCTTCGCCGAGCCGTCGCAGGTCCAGCCCGGCCTGATCATGGTCGTGGCCGCCATCGGCTTCGTCATCAATCTCGGCACCGCCCTGCTGTTCATCCGCGCGCGACACAATGACCTGAATGCGCGAGGCGCCTGGCTGCACATGATGGCCGACGCCGCCGTATCCATCGGCGTGGTCGTGGCCGGGGGCGTGATCTGGCTGACCGGCTGGTCGCTGGTCGACCCGATCGTCAGCCTGGCCATCGTCGCCTTCATCCTGATCGGCACATGGGGGCTGCTGAAGGATTCCGTCGATCTGGCGCTGGACGCCGCCCCCCGCGGGGTCGATGTCGCCGCCGTCCGCGACGCCTTCCTCGCCCTGCCCGGCGTTTCGGCCGTGCATGACCTCCACGTCTGGGGTCTGTCGACCACCGAGACGGCCCTGACCGCCCACCTCGTCCACGACCGCCCTGACAGCCCCGCCCTGCTGGCCGAGGCGCAAAAGACCGCCCGCGGCTTCGGCGTCGGCCACGTCACCCTGCAACTGGAACCGGCGGCCCTGCCGGATTGTCCGACCTGCTGAGCAAGTCATAGGTTCATCACAACGGGCACAACGAAATCACGGCGATCACAACGAGATCGTGCGCCCGCCTGACGCGGCACGCGTCCTTCGATCTTCATTCCTGGCGCTGCGCGCCGATCGACCCTCAGTCCCGTCGTGTTCGTTGTGCCTTCGTTGTGCTCGTTGTGACGAACCTCGACTGGCGCCCCCGCCCCGTCGCCCCTAGATGAGCGCCATGGAAAAGATCCCCGTCACCGTCCTCACCGGCTATCTCGGCGCGGGCAAGACCACGCTGCTGAACCGCATCCTCACCGAGGACCACGGCAAGCGTTACGCCGTCATCGTCAACGAGTTCGGCGAGATCGGCATCGACAACGACCTCGTGGTCGGCGCCGACGAGGACGTGTTCGAGATGAACAACGGCTGCGTCTGCTGCACCGTGCGCGGCGACCTGATCCGCGTCGTCGCCGGCCTGATGAAGCGCCAGCGCCCCGGCAAGCCCGCCTTCGACGCCATCATCGTCGAGACCACCGGCCTGGCCGACCCCGGCCCGGTGGCCCAGACCTTCTTTGTCGACGAGGACGTGAAGGCGAAGACGCAGCTCGACAGCGTCACCGCCCTGGTAGACGCCAAGCACGTCATGGCGCGGCTGGACGACTCGAAAGAGGCGCGCGAGCAGGTCGCCTTCGCCGACCGCATCATCCTGAACAAGACCGACCTCGCGACCGAGGCCGAGCTGGTCGCCATCGAGGCGCGCCTGCGCAAACTCAACCCGCTGGCTCCCATCACCCGCGCCCAGCGTGCGAACGTGCCGCTGGATCAGGTGCTGGGCCTCGGCGGCTTCGACCTCGACCGCATCCTCGAGATCAACCCCGAGTTCGCCAACCCGCCCCACGGCGAGGACGGCCACGTCCACGACGAGCACTGCGGTCACGACCACCACGCACACGATCATCACCACGATCACGACCATCAGGGGCATGGTCATGCGGACGATCCGGACGGTCCGGACGCTTCGGACGGTGTTTTGGCGTCCAGAACCGGTCCGCGCGGGCACAATCATGCCGACGACATCAAGGGCATCTCCCTGTCCCTCGACCGCCCGATGGACGGGACGAAATTCACCGCCTGGCTCGACCAGCTGCTGGGGACGCAGGGTCAGAACATCCTGCGGGCCAAGGGCATCATCAATGTCGCCGGCGAGGACCGCCGTCTGGTCTTCCAGGCCGTTCACATGATCCTGGAGGGCGACCTCCAACGCGAGTGGGGCGTCAAGGAGCGCCGCTGGTCCCGCGCCGTCTTCATCGGCCGCGATCTGGACGAAGCCACGCTGAAGGCCGGGTTCGAGGCCTGCGCCGCCGCCTGACGCCACAAACAAGCCCCAGTCCCTGCGCAACCCTTTGCCGCAACAGGGAGAGGGTTGGATGAAGAGATTCGTGCTGGCCGCGTGCCTGCTGATGCTGGGCGCCTGCTCGACCTACACCACGCCCGGCGCCGGAGTGTCTCTCGCCGCGATCTCCGACGTCGATATCGCCGAGGCCATGTCGCGCCAGCCGGCGATCACCTTCCCGGCCCGGCTGGCCGTCGCCCGTGTCGCCGCCGTCGGCTACCGCAGCGGCTCGAACGACAGCATCGGCTCCGGCGCCTACGCCATCGTCACCACGCGGGACATCGAGACGGACGCCAGCTTCAACCGCTTGGGCGCCATGCCCCGCATCGCCGCCATCGCCCCGGTCAGCCGTCTGCTGGTCCCCGCCAATCTCGGCTCCACCCACGACCTGCGAACCGCCGCGGCCCAGCTGAGGGCCGACGTCATCCTGATCTATACGATCGACACCCGCTTCCGCACCGAGAGCGCCCAGCTGGGGCCGCTTCAGACCATCGCCCTCGGCTTCCTGCCCAGCGAGAAGGCGGTGGTGAACGCCACCTGCGCCTTCATGATCATCGATGTGCGCACCGGCTTCGTCTACGGCACGGGCGAGACCACGGCGACCGAGGACCAGCGCTCCAACATCTGGGGTTCATCCAGCGCCATCGAGACGGCGCGCTTGAAGGCCGAACAGCGCGCGTATGAGGACAGCCTTGCCGAGGTCGAGACGCTGTGGGCCTCCATCGTGGCGGAACACGGCGGGGCCTGACGGCGTCAGATGCCCGCGTACCACTCGTAGCCGCGGTCTTCCCAGTAGCCCCCCTTGCCGCCGCCCAGATTGGCGAAGGAGGCCACGGCCTCGATGCGGCGGATGTATTTGGCGTGCTTGTAGCCCAGCTGGCGCTCGACCCGCAGGCGCAGGGGCGCGCCATGCGGGACGCCGAGCGTCTCGCCGTTCATGTCGTAGGCGAGGATGGTCTGGGGGTGGCGGGCGTCGACCAGGTCGATGCTCTCGTAATAGCGGTCGCCGTCCTCGGTGTTGTCGAGCGCGTCGTAGCAGTGGAAGACGATGAACTTCGCCTCGGGCTTCAGGCCCGCCTCATCGAGCAGGGCGGCGAGCGGCGCGCCGGTCCACTGGCCGATGGAGGTCCAGCCCTCGACGCAGTCATGCTTGGTGATCTGGGTCCGGGCCGGACGGGCGCGCAGCTGGACCAGCGACAAGCTCATGGGCCGCTCGACCAGCCCGTCGATCGTCAGGCTCCAGTCGGCGAAGCCATTGGCCTTGAGCGCGAGATAGTCGGCGGCCTGCGGATCGGTGGAGCCGTTGGCGCGGAAGTCGGGAGAGATGTCCTCGGGGCCGTATTCAGGCGCCAGCGCCGTCGCCGGGATCAGCAGCCGCTGGGTGCGGCGGGTCAGGCCTTCGGCCATGCGCAGCGCCTGCCGCACCACTGGCGACTGGCCGATGCGATCGCAGGCGCCGAGGGTCGCCGCGCCGATGACGGACAAGGCGCCGGCCAGCCAGTGACGGCGATTCATGGGGCGTCGTCCTCTTCAGGCGGCTCGATGACGAACCAGCCGGTGATCATGGCCCGCATGTTGTTCAGGAAGCCGGTCCAGATGACCAGCCCGACGTGGATGACGATGAAGCCGACGATGAGGCCAGCGGAAATGAAATGCAGCGTCCGCGCCGACTGCCGCCCACCGAGCAGATCGAGCAGCAGGCCGCCGACGGCGTTGAAGCCCGGCGACATCGACAGGCCGGTGACCAGCATCATCGGAAGGACGATCAGCACCATCGCCAGATAGGTCAGCTTCTGGATGACGTTGTAGGTCCGGGCGCGGTCATCCTTCGGAAAGTGGAAGCGGGCGTGCTCGACCACCGAGGCGCCGAAACCACCAAGATCGCCCCGGGTGGGCCACAGGCGCTTGCCGAAGCGGCCGCTCAGGACGCCGTAGGCCAGATAGGCCAGACCGTTGAGAACGAATATCCAGGCGAACAGAAAGTGCCAGTGGCGTGCGGTGGCCAGGTCGCGGATGTTCGGGATCATCAGCCAGCCGGGGATGCGCGGGATGTCGATCCACGGCTCGGCGAATGTCGACTTCAGGCCCCAATAGAGATGCGGGTGGGCCATCAGGATGTTGAGGCCGCTCATCAACAGCACCACCACCGCCGTGACATTCAGCCAGTGGGTGATGCGGACAGTGACTGGGTGACGCCAGACATCGACGAAGCCGTCGCCCAGCGGGCGGTCGGCGCGTTTCAGCGGCAAGATCGTCGGGTCGTCAGCCGTGTCGGTCATCGCCACCCTGCACCCCGTGAAGACCAAAGCCTGTCACGGGATGAAAGCGGCGGCAACGGCGATGCGGCTAGTTCGGCGAGCAGGCGGCGCGGACGCCGCTTTCGCAGGCGCGGACCCGCTCGCGCCAGACGGCCATGTCGGCCTCGTACTGGGCCTCGGCGGCGGCGGACGCACGCACCTGGGCCTCGTAGTTGGCGCGGTCGGCCTCATAGTTGGCCTCGGCGCGGGCGGCGGCCTCGGCGTCCAGCTCGGCATTGGCCTGGCTCGCGGCGTTGGATTCGGCGGCCGCGGCGTTGTGCTGGTCCACGGTGACGATGCGGTTCAGCACATCGGCGTTCAGGGACCGGGTCTGGGCCAGTTCCTCGGGCGTCTGGGTCGGGTCCTGCTCGGGGGGCAGGGCCTCATGGCCTGAGCGGCTTTGCGCGGCGGCGGGCATGGCGACTGCGGCGAAGGCCAGAGCAGCGACAAGGGGGAGCATCTTCATGGCGTGTTCCTTCCGGTCGGAAGACCGATGTCGTTCGCCCGATCCGCGCCGGCCTGTTGCCAGGATTGTGGCGGGTCAGTCGGGCAGGCTCAGTTCGAACGTCGTTCCCTGGGGTCCGGTTTCAATCAGGCGCAGATCGCCGCCGTGGCCGGCCGCCAGTTCGCGCGAGATGGTCAGGCCCAGTCCCGTGCCGCCGCCCTGCCCACCGCCGCTGACGAAGGCGTCGAACAGCTTGTCCGCCAGACGTTCCGGGATGCCCGGGCCGTCGTCGACGATGCGGATCACGGCCAGGCCGTTCTTCTTTTCCGCCAGCACCCGAATCAGGCCCCGGCCGCTGCGGGTGCTGGGGCGCAGGTTGTCCCCCTCGATGGCCTGTCGGGCGTTGCGCATCAGATTGACCAGGATGCGGTGCAGCTGGTCCGGGTCGGCCATGACGGTGAAACGCGCGGGCAGGACGCGGACGAGGCGCACGCCCCCCGCCTCGAGCCCCGCATCCTCGGCGGCGGCGTTCAGCGCGGGGGCCAGCGGCAGGCGCACCGTCTGCGGCTCCGGCTCGGCCGTCTTGCCGTAGTCCAGCACGTTGCGGGTCAGGGCGGCGGCGCGGCCCAGCGCCCGCTCCAGACGCGGCATGGCCTTGGCCACATGCGGGTCGGGCGAATCGGCCATGCGGTCCGATGCGATCTGGGCCGAGGTCAGCATGTTGCGCAGGTCGTGGTTGATCTTGGCCACCGCCTCGCCGAGCGTGGCCAGACGGGCGCGGCTGCGCAGGGACTGACGCACCTCCTCCTGCATCCGGGCCAGTTCGCGCTCGACGCGGCCGATCTCGTCGCGGCGACTCGAGGGGGTCTCGGTCGGGGTCTCGGGATCGGCGGCGAAACGCTCGATAGAGCGGGTCACCCGCCCCAGCGGACGCAGCACCAGGAAGGCCAGCGCCGCATAGAGCATGGCCCCCGCCGCGATGGAGATCAGCGCCGACATCAGCAGGCTGTTGAGCAGATAGGTGCGCAGCTCCAGCTTCAGCGGCTGGGCCTGGGTCTGGATCTCGATGTAGTCGCCGGAGCGGTATCTGGGCCGCCCCTGGACCCGCAGCGACCGCTCGGGATGGCCGGTCAGGGTGCGCCAGGGGTCGATCAGCCGGGCGCCGAGGCCGCGGCGGCGCAGGTCGATCAGGTCCGGCGCGCGGGCCAGACCCGGCGTCTGCAGCAGCAGGCGGCGCACGCCCTGTTCGCCGACCACCACGGCCTGGACGCCGCCGATGGCCAGCAACTGCTGGGCCGTGTCGTCCTTGACCATGGAATAGGGAAGCGCCTCGACGCCCACCGAAGCCAGCTCGGCGGCCTGAAGCCGGTCACGCAGCCAGCGTTCGTGGAAGGAGGCGGCGCTGGGGGCGATGATGAGCGCCTCGACGGCGAGCGCGAAGGCGGCGGTCAGCAGCAGCAGCCGGCCCGACAGGCCGTCGAACGCCGGCCGCCGCCAGAAGGCGCGGAGACTCATGCCGATGCTGTTCTCGCCCTGGCTCATGCCGCGCGACGCCCTCCGACCATCTTCTGCACGCCCTTCAGGGCGAAGGGCAGGACCACCGCCAGCACGAACACACCCGTCATCGGGCCCCAGAACTGGCCGAACAGGGCCTGGAAGTCCGGGTCCGGGTTGGTCACCAGCAGTGTGTTCAGCCGCGCGCCGATCCAGCAATAGATGATGTGGGCGGGCAACAGTCCGATCACCGTGGCGATGGTGTAGGGCGCCAGCCTGACCGACATGACGCCCGCGGCGACATTGATCATGTGGAACGGCACCACAACGGCGAGGCGCGAGGCCAGCACGTACCAGAAGGTGTCCTTGTCGATGGCGTCGCAGACTTTCATCATCAGACCCTTGTCGCGCGCCGCCTTGGCCCGCAGCGACTGGCCCAGCGCCGTGCGGGCGACGCCGTAGACGATCAGGGCGCCGACCGTGGCGGCGATGGAGGTCGAAACCCCGCCCACCCACGGGCCGAACAGATAGCCGGCGGTGATGGTCACAAAGAAGACGCCGGGCACCACGCTGGCGGTCAGGATGGCGAACACGGCCATCAGAGTCAGCAGCGCCAGGACATAGTGTTCGGCGGTCAGGGCGCGGAAGGTCTGGCCGTGGTCACGGATGGTGTCGAGCGACAGATAGCGGTTCCAGCCCATGCCGAAGATCAGGGCGATGACCCCGGCCAGCACGATCAGGGGCAGAAAGCGCCTCACCTTGTCCATTTCGACTCCGTCTTGCGGCCGCGTCGGCGTTGACACCCGCGCCACCGCCCCTTATACGCCCGCCCTTCCTGCAGCGGACGCGTTTGTCCGCCGCCGAACCTGTAACCATCGGAGCCGACCGTGAAGCGGACCTATCAGCCGTCGCGACTCGTGCGCAAGCGCCGTCACGGCTTCCGTTCGCGGATGGCCACCAAGAACGGTCAGAAGATCGTTGCGCGCCGCCGCGCCAAGGGCCGCAAGCGCCTGACCGCCTAAGTCTTCTCCTCCCCATCGGGGGAGGGGGACCACCCGAAGGGTGGTGGAGGGGGTAGGCCTCAAGAGCCGGTGCGTGGGGCTGGCCCCCGCCACCGCTTCGCGGTCCCCCTCCCCCAATGGGGGAGGAATATGACCGATCTTCCAAAAATCGATCGCCTGAAGTCGCGGCCCCAGTTTCTGGCGGCCGCGAAAGGCGTTTCAGAGGCCCGCGGCGCCGTGGTGGTGCAGCGGCTGGACCGCGCCGACGGCGACGACGCCATCCGCACAGGCTTCACCGCCACCCGCAAGGTCGGCGGGGCGGTGGTCAGGAACCGCGCCAAGCGGCGGCTCCGTGAAGCGGCGCGGATGCTGACCCCCCTGTTGGGACGGCCCGGCAGCGACTATGTCTTCATCGCCCGCATGGGCACGGCGGACCGTCCCTGGGACCGTTTGCTTGACGATGTGAAATCGGCGCTTACAAGGCTCGCGACCCCGCGACCGGCGCCTTCGGACGCGCCTTCGAAACGCGCCGCAACCGGCCAGGACGACTGACCTCCATGCAGAACGAGAACACCCGCAACACCATCGCTTTCGTGGTGATCACGGTCATCTTCCTGTTCGCCTACCAGACCTTCGTTCTGGGTCCGCAGGCCCAGCAGCGCAAGGCGGCGCAGCAGGCGGCCGTGGCTGAAAAGACGGTTGATCCGACCGCCGTTCCCGCATCCGGCGCGCCCGCCGGCGGCGTCTACATCAAGGACCGGACCCAGGCCTTGGGCGCCTCGGTGCGCGTGCCGATCAAGACGCCGACGCTCAGCGGCTCGCTGTCGCTGACGGGCGGCCGCATCGACGACCTGTTCCTGACCCAGTACCGCGCGACGATCGACAAGGATTCGCCGCCGGTCGAGATGTTCCGCCCGCAGGGCATGGAGCACGCCTATTTCGCCCAGTTCGGCTGGACCGGCCCCAATGTGCCGGGCGGCGTGCCCGGCCCCAACACGCAGTGGCGCCTGACGGGCGGCACGGTGCTGACGCCCGCGACGCCGGTGACCCTGACCTGGGACAACCAGCAGGGCCTGCGCTTCACCCGCGTGGTCTCGATCGACGACCAGTATCTGTTCACGGTCAAGGACACGGTCGCCAACCTGGGCACGACCGCCATCACCATCGCACCCTATAGCCGCGTCGAGCGCCAGGGCGTGCCGGACGTGGCCCGCGACATGATCTCGCACGAGGGCGCCATCGGCACCTTCAAGAAGGGCGACAGCTTCGTCACCGAGCAGCACAAGTACAAGGACTGGCTGAAGAAGCCGACGATCGACAAGGAGACGACCGGCGGCTGGCTGGGCATCACCGACGAATACTGGCTGGCGGCCCTGATTCCGACCCAGACCGAGGCGGTCAAGGTCGGCTTCCGCGTCCGCGACCAAGGCGGCGTGAAGGTTCAGGAGGCCAACCTGCTGGGCGGCGCACGCGTCATCCAGCCTGGCATGCAGGTCACCGAGACCCAGCGCCTGTTCGCCGGCGCCAAGCGCAACGAGATCCTCAAGAGCTATCAGGACCAGCTGAACCTGCCGCGCTTCATCTACGCCATCGACTGGGGGATGCTGTGGTTCCTGACCCGGCCGGTCTTCATGCTGGTGGAATGGTTCTATGGCCTGCTGGGCAATTTCGGCTGGGCCATCCTGGCGCTGACGGTCGTAATCAAGCTGATCACCTTCCCCCTGGCCAACAAGCAGGGCGAGGCGGCGGCCAAGATGCGGCTGCTCAAGCCCAAGATGGACGCGCTGAACGAGAAGTTCGCCGATGATCCGCAGAAGAAGCAGCTTGAGACCATGGAGCTGTTCAAGCGCGAGAAGGTGAACCCGGTCGCGGGCTGCCTGCCGGCGCTGCTGACGATCCCGATCTTCTACTCGCTGTTCAAGATGCTGACGGTCACCATCGAGATGCGCCACGCGCCGTTCGTGGGCTGGCTGAAGGATCTGTCGGCGCGCGACCCCAGCTCGATCTGGAACCTGTTCGGCCTGCTGCCCTGGGACGCCGCCGCGATCCCGCTGATCGGCGGCATCGCCAACCTGCATGTCGGGGTGCTGGTGATCGCCTATGCCGTGACCATGTGGCTGACCATGTCGATGAACCCGCCGGCGGCAGATCCGATCCAGCGCAAGATGTTCCAGCTTATGCCGTTCCTGTTCGCCTTCATCATGGCCCCGCTCGCGGCGGGCCTGCTGCTCTACTACACCTGGAGCAACATCCTGACGGCGTTGCAGCAGTATATCATCATGCGCCGCTATCACGCCGAGAACCCCATCGACACCCTGATCGCGCGCTTCACCAAGAAGCCCGCGTGACCGACGCACCCGCCGCCCCGGAGCCCAACGACGAGACCGGCTTCACCGCCGAGGAGCTGGAGGCGGCGCGCGTCCTGTTCTCGCGTCAGGCGACGTTTGTGATGGGCGCGGCCAAGATCGAACAGCTGCCCGATCCGGACCTGCCCGAGATCGCCTTCGCCGGGCGGTCCAACGTCGGCAAGTCCAGCCTGATCAACGGGCTGGTGGGGATGCACAAGCTGGCCCGCGCCTCCAATGAGCCGGGGCGGACGCGCGAGGTGAACTTCTTCGATCTCGACGGCAAGATGCGGCTGGTCGACCTGCCCGGCTACGGCTGGGCCAAGGCGTCGAAGACCACGGTGCGCAAGTTCCAGGACCTGGGCCGCGACTATCTGCGCGGGCGGGTGACGCTGAAGCGGGTCTATCTGCTGATCGACAGCCGCCACGGGCTGAAGAAGGTGGACGACGAGGCGCTGGACGCGCTCGACCTCGCCGCCGTCAGCTACCAGATCGTCCTGACCAAGGCTGACAAGATCAAGGCGCACGAGCGCGAGAGCGTGGCGGCGGCGACGCTGAAGGCCATCTCCAAGCGCCCGGCGGCCTATCCGGCGGTGCTGGTGACTTCGGCGGAAAAGGGCGCCGGCCTGCCCGAGATGCGCGCCGAGATCATGCGCACGACCGGGACCGCGCCCTAGGCTGGTTTGAACCGCAGGCGAGAGCGCGGCTTTTCGAGCGCTCCGGCCACCTCCAGCAACGCAGCGACATCGTCAGCGGACACGCTTTCGCCGGTGCTCAGTTGGTCGCGCAGGGCGCGGCAGGCGGTCAGGGCGCGCGACGCCGCCTGAACGGCGGGATTGCGGTCGTGGCCGCCGATGGCCTCCAGCGCGCCATGACGCCAGCCGGTCTCAGGCGGACGCTCCAGCACCATGGCCCAGCGGGCCTCCGGCTCGATGTCGGCGCCGAGGAAGGTCCAGCCCCTGGCGCGCGGACCCTTGCGGTAGTGGCCGGGCGCCGTCGGCAGGCCGTGGGCGGCGTAGGTCGCCAAGGCCGCCGCCTCGATGCCGCTCAGGCGGTCAGCGAGGGCGTCAGTCACCTGTGAGCGTGGAGGTCACCGACACGTCGTAGACCACGCGGGTGATGCTCTGCACGAACTCGAAGAAGGTGCGCAGCTCGGCTGAACCGGAACGGGGCGCGTAGATCACGTCTTCGGGCTGGATCAGGAACTGGCCGGCGGTGAACATCCCGGCGGGGTCGGCGAGGTTCAGGCGGTAGATCACCGGCACGCCGCGCGAGGACGGCGGCTGGGTGATGCCCAGCGCCGCCGCGGCCTCGGGCCGTTCAAAGCGGAACACCAGCACCGAGCGGGCGTCGGCCAGCTGGCTGTCCAGACCGCCGGCGCGGCCGAGCGCGCCCGCCAGGGTCAGGGGTCCGGCTCCCATGTCGGTCTGGGCCGACGCGCCCACGGCGCCGAAGGTGGAATAGCGGCGCGGCTTGTAGACCAGATTGACCTGGTCGCCGGCGGCCAGGCGCACGTTCTCGCCGAAGCTGGTGGTGACGGCGGACAGGGGGGCGGTGAAGGTGCGTCCCTGACGCTGGACCGCGACCTCGATGTCCTCGACCGGGCGCGACGCGCCGCCGGCCGAGGCGATGGCGTCCAGCACCCGGTCGGCGCTGATGGTCAGGGGCGCGCGGCCGGGGCTGCGCACCTCGCCCAGCACCACGACGCTGTTGGACGGGCTGGCGGCGATGGCGACGGTGACCTGGGGGGCGCCGACGCGGCCGGAAAGCGCACGGCGGATGGCCTCGGCGGCCTGGGGCGCGGTCATGCCGGACACGCGCACTGCGCCGGCAAAGGGCACGCCGACGGCGCCCGAGCGATCGACCACGGCGGCAGGCAGGGTCTGGCCCCCGCCCTGCACCCGGCCGTCGGTCCCACGCGTGCCGAACAGGGCCCCCGAGGGCTCGTAGATGGCGATGCTGAGCGTGTCGCCGACGCCGATGACGTCGATGGGAGCGTCATGGTTCGCGCCGGCCAGCGAACCGGACGGCCCGGCGGGCAGGGTGCGCAGGCGCTCGGCGGTCCCGGCGTCGAGATCGACCAGGGCGTAGCCGCCGGCGGAGGCCTCGTTGACGGCGCGGCTGGACGGCCCGTCCGCCGGAAGGCTGGCGCAGGCGCCCAGCAGGAGCGTCAGGGCGAGAACGGGAAGGGCGCGGGTCATGTAAAGGGTTTACCGGCCTTTGGGTTCAGTCGCCAGTGATGGTGAAGCGGACGGGCACGACTCTTCGCCGGCATGATTCTGGCGCTTTCGCTCGCGACGCTATCGCTCGCTGCTTGAGCGCAGGCTGAAGCCCCGCCCGGTTTCCGGTCGGTGGTGGGAGAGCAGGCGGAGCGCCGGGTCTTCGCCCGGAGAAGATAGTTTTACCGTTTCGACGAAGGCAGACGCTCCGCGCGGGC
>JAZKHQ010000073.1:0-20478 GCA_040385285.1 Pseudomonadota bacterium | reverse complement strand
TGCGCTCAAGCAGCGAGGCTCCGCGAGCCGAGCGGTAGCGCCAGAATCATGCGCTCAAGCAGCGAGGCTCCGCGAGCCGAGCGATAGCGCCAGAATCATGCGCTCAAGCAGCGAGCCGCCGCGCGGCGAGCGATAGCGCCAGCAACCTGCGGAGCCTTGTCAGGCCGCGAGCGCCTTCGGCCCGCTGACGGCCACGTCCATGACCAGGCCCAGCAGGTCGGCCGCGTTGAACGGCTTGGACAGGTGGCGGTCGGCGCCGGCGGCGGCGCCCGAGGCCACGTGTTCGGGCAGGGCGTTGGCGGTCAGCATGACGATAGCCGCCGCGTCGCCGCCCATGGCCGCCTCGTGCAGGCGGATCTCGCGGATCGCCTCCAGCCCGTCCATGACCGGCATCTGCATGTCCATCAGCACCAGGTCGAAGTCGCCGCCGCGGTAGGCCTCCACCGCTTCGGCGCCGTTCTCGACACAGGTCAGCTCGACCGGCGCCTGGGCCAGGATCAGCTCGACCACCTTGCGGTTGGTGGCGTGGTCGTCGGCCAGCAGCACCCGCAGAGTGGGGATGACGTCGCCGAGCCGGGCGGGCGTCAGGTCCTCGACGGCCTCGGGCGCGGCGATGGGTTCGAACGGCAGGGTCAGGAAGAAGGCGGATCCACCGCCGGGTTCGCTCTCGCAGTCCAGTTCCCCGTCCATCATGGCCGCCAGCTGCTTGCAGATGGACAGACCGAGGCCGGAGCCGCCGAACTTGCGCGTGATGGCGCCGTCGGCCTGTTCGAAGCGGCCGAACAGACGGTCCCGCACGGCGCTGTCGAAGCCGATGCCGGTGTCCTCGACGCTGAAGCGCAGGGTGGCGCGGCCGTCGCGGTCGGGACCGGGCGCCACGGTCATGCTGATGAAGCCCGTGCCGGTGAACTTCACCGCATTGGACACCAGGTTGGTCAGGATCTGCTTCAGCCGCACCACGTCGCCGCGCACCCAGCACTGGGCTTCGGGCGCGACCTCGACGAAGAACTGCAGCCCCTTGTCGCGGGCGGTGGCCGCGTAAAGCTGTCCCGCCTCGCGGATGGCGCGGTCCAGATCGAACGGCTCCGACATGATCTCAAGCCGGCCGGACTCGACCCGGGCCAGGTCGAGAATGTCGCTGAGCAGGGTCTGCAGCGTGTGGCCGGAGGACTCGATCAGGTCCAGCATCTCGCGCTGGTCGCGGTCCAGTTGGGTCCGTGACAGGGCCTGGGCGACACCGATCACGCCGTTCAGCGGCGTCCGGATCTCGTGGCTCATGTTGGCCAGGAACTGGCTCTTGGCCAGGTTGGCGGCGTCGGCGGCGTCGCGCGCCTGGGCCAGGGCGTGAGCGTCGAACTTGAGGTCGGTGATGTCATTGACGGAGGTGACCACGCCGCCGCCGGCGGTCCGCCGGTCCTGGATGCGCAGCCAGCGGCCGTCGGCCATCTCCTGCTCCATCGACTGGCATGCGGCGCGGCGGGCGGCCAGACGGTCGTCGATCCACGCCGCCTCGCGCCCCAGGGCGTCGGCGTAGAGATGCTGGCTGAGGCCGACTTCCAGCAGCTCCCGGAACATCATGCCGGGGCGCAGGACGGGGCCCAGCTCGCGGTTCACCTCGCCGTAGCGGGCGTTCCACAGAACCAGCCGATCGTCGGCGTCATAGAAGGCGAGGCCGTCCGGCATGGTGTCGATGGCCTCGCGCACCCGGGCCATGGCGTTCATCCGGGAGCCGTAGAAGAAGGCCGCGACGGCGGCGCCTGTGATCATCAGGGCGCCGATGACCCCTGTGATCCACGTCAGGATCAGCGTCTCGGACAGGGCGGACGAAGGTATCACGATGGATGGGTCAGGCGAGATGCGGGCGCCGGCGATGGAGATCAGATAAAGCGCCGCCACGCTCGCAAGACCGGTGATGGCGCCGGCGATATTGGCCCAAATCGTCGGGCGCACCGCCAAACGCGTGGACAGGACGGCGAGGACCAGAGCCACGGCGGCCGCGCCGCCGGTCATGACCGGATTGAGCTCGATGTGGCCGCTGAACCGGAAGGCCCCCATGGCGACGACATGCATGCCCAGCGCGCCCAGAACGCGCACCGCGACGGCTCCATAGCGCCAGGTCGGGTGGGAACGGCGGAAATGCATCCGCATGGAAAGCAGCATTGCGCCGGTGATGACGGCCAGTGATCCGGCGGCCCCCAGCAGGTCGTAGCCGATGCGGCCGTCGATCGGCAAAGCCCGGAGCGCCAGGAAATGCGCCGACCATATCGTAAGGCCGATCGTCGTCGCGCCGGCGGCCTGGAAGCCCTCGAAGCGACGCACATTTCCCGCTTCGCATCCGCGCCTGGCGTAGAGCAGCAACAGCCGCGACACCGCGGCGCCGCCCAGGCACACGAGAGCGGCCAGCACCATGAGGCGCCAGTCCTGGTTCAGCAGCATGGTCGTGTGGGCGGTCGGCAAGCGTTGTTCCCCGAATGGGGGCATCCTGCCGCCAACAGATAAAAAAAGAATGGCCAAGCCTGTCCGTCGCGGCCCCGTCATCGACGCAGGGCATTGGGCGTGACAAGACAGGACGACGGTGTCGCAGAACGCCGCGATCACGGACCGCCCATGCCAGACGCCACGCCATCGCCCGTCGCGCCGACGCCGTCTTCACGGCTGTGGACAGTCGGCGCTGGCACGGGCGTGGCCATCGTCGTTCTGGTCGGACTGGCGATCTACCATCAGGAACTGGCGCCTGTGCTGCTGGCCGGTGCTGTGGTGTCGGCGGCGACCAGCTGGCTGGCCAACCGCAGGCCGCCTGTGCGGCCGGCGGCCAATGCGCCCGCAGCCGAGCCGGAGCCGCCCCCAGCCGAGACGCGGCTGCTCGATCACGTATTCGAGGCCCTGACCGACCCGGTTCTGGTGATCAGCGGCGGCGAGGCCGACGACTTCGCCGGACGCCGCGTGGTGCTGGCTAACAAGGCCGCCCGCGACTTACTGCGCATCCAGCGGGAGGGCGCCTTGCTGGTGTCGGTGCTGCGCGACCCGGCGGTGCTGGAAGCGATCGATGAGGCGCTGTTCGGCGGCCTGACGCGGGCGACCGACTACGCCGCCGCCGGCGCCCAGGCGCGCCACTGGCGGGCGCTGACCCGACCCTTGCCGTCGACCGAGGACGCGCCCCTTGCCCTGGTGGTGCTGCGCGACGAGACGGACGTGCGGCGCATGGAGCTGATGCGCGTCGACTTCCTCGCCAACGCCAGCCATGAGCTGAAGACGCCTTTGGCCTCCCTGTCCGGCTTCATCGAGACCCTGAAAGGTCCTGCCCGCGACGACGAGAGGGCGCGCGACCGTTTCCTCGACATCATGGCGGCGCAGGCTGATCGTATGGGACGGCTGGTCTCGGACCTGCTGTCTCTCAGCCGCATCGAGCTGAACGAGCACATCCCGCCGGCCGGCAAGGTCGATCTGGCCCGCGCCACGCTGGACGTGATCGACGCCGTCAGCGTGCTGTCCCATGACCGCAAGGTGGCCCTGAAGGTTGAGGGCGGCGAAGATCCCGCCAACGTCACCGGCGACCGCGACGAAATCCTTCAGGTGGTTCAGAACCTGATCGACAACGCGATCAAGTACTCGCCGGCCGACGGGGAGGTGACCATCGCCCTGCATCGCGGCCTGACGTTGGATCAGGCGGCGGCGCCCTGGATGCCCGGGGCGCAACGCCTGCCGCTGCTGACCCCGGACCGGGGGGCGGGGGAGGGGCGCTACGTCGCCGTCACCGTACGCGACCATGGTCCCGGCATGGCGCGCGAGCATCTGCCGCGCCTGACCGAACGCTTCTATCGCGTCGAGGGCCAGAAGAGCGGGGCCCGCGAAGGCACCGGCCTGGGCCTGGCCATCGTCAAGCACATCATCAACCGGCACCGGGGCGGAATGACCGTCGAAAGCACCCCGGGACAAGGCGCCGCCTTCACCGCCTATCTGCCGGAGGCGATGGTGCGCGAGAGGGCCGCGGCGCAGGTCTGACGGCTTCACCGAACTGTCATGGGCTCGTCTTATTCCGCTGACCAATCGCGGGCAGTTTCCGCCCGAGTCGAGCCGGCCTCCCCCGGTGCGCTCGTGGCGTGTGCTCCCGGACCCCGATGACCTGGTTTTTCCTGCCGATCCTGATCGCGCTCGCGCTGCTGGCCTATGTCGGCGGCCGCATGCTGGCGGCCCGCCGGGCGCGAGGAGAGACGGCGCATTCACGCCCGGGGCATCACGGCCTCTATGCCCTGATCTGGGTTGCGGCCCCGGCGCTGACGGTGCTGCTTGCGGCCGGCGCCTTCCAGGGCCAGGTCAGCCACCGGCTGGTCGCCGCGGGCGCGCCGGCCGAGGTGACGGCGCTGGAGCCGTTCCGGCGCGAGGCCTTCTTCGCCGATGCGCGACGGCTGGCTGACGGCGAACAGGCGCAGCAGATCTGGGCCCATCCGCTGGCCGAGCAGCTTCCGGTCGAGGGTCAGCGCGTGGCGCGCATCCATCAGGCCCTGGGCTGGGGCGGAGCCGCAGCCGCGCTGCTGGCCGCGTTGCTGGGGGGCTTGTTCGTGTTCAGCCAGATCCGGCCGGACATGCGGGCGAGGAACCGCGTGGAAGGCTGGATTGTCGGGGCGCTGTTCGCCTGCTCCGCTGTGGCGGTGCTGACGACGCTCGGAATCATCGCCTCACTGCTGTTCGACGCGACGCGCTTCTTCGCCAGCGTGCCCATCACCGAGTTCCTGTTCGGAACCCAGTGGAGCCCCCAGATGGCTATCCGCGCCGACCAGGTCGGTTCGACGGGCGCATTCGGGGCCCTGCCGCTGTTCGCGGGCACCTTCCTGATCATGATCATCGCCATGGCGGTGGCGGCGCCGATCGGCCTGATGTCGGCGATCTATCTGTCGGAATACGCCGGGGGGGGCACGCGGGCGACGGTCAAGCCGGTGCTGGAGATCCTCGCGGGCGTGCCGACCGTGGTCTACGGCTTCTTCGCCGCCCTGACCGTGGGGCCGGCGTTCCGGGTGTTCTTCAACACCCTGGGCGCCTGGCTGGTCGGCGGGCCGCTGGACGGCGTCGGGCAATATCTGATGCTTGTTCAGAACCAGATGGCGCTGGTGGCCGGTGCAGTCATGGGCATCATGCTTATCCCGTTCGTCAGCTCCCTGTCGGACGACATAATCAACGCCGTGCCGCAGTCCCTGCGCGACGGCAGCTATGCGATGGGCGCGACCAAGTCCGAGACGGTCAAGCGTGTGCTGATGCCCGCCGCGCTTCCGGGCGTGGCCGGCGCCCTGCTGCTGGCCATGTCGCGGGCGATCGGCGAGACCATGATCGTGACAATGGCGGCGGGCCTGGCGGCGCGCCTGACCCTGAACCCGCTGGACACCGTGACTACGGTGACGGTGCAGATCGTCACCCTGCTGACCGGCGACCAGGAGTTCAACAGCCCCAAGACCCTGGCTGCGTTCGGCCTCGGCCTGACCCTGTTCCTGGTCACCCTGATGCTGAACATCGTGGCCCAGAAGATCGTCCAGACCTATCGGCAGCAGTATGACTGACGCGACGCCAGACATGACCGCCCTGCGGCTGGAGCGGCTCAAGGCCGGACTGGAGCGCCGTCACGGGCGTGAGCGGCGCTTCCGGGCCTACGGCATGCTGGCCATCGCCTTCGCCGTGACCTTTCTGCTGCTGCTGCTGGGCCGGATTATCGAACAGGGGCACACGGCCTTTTACTCGCACAACACCACCGTCGCGGTGTTCATGGACCCCGCGCGCATCGACCGCGCCTATCCCGCCGGGGCCAATTTCGAACAGCTTGTGGCCGAGCAACAGCTGAAGAAGTTCGGCGTGGTCGACGACGAAGCCGGAACGAAATCAACGGCGATGCGATCACTGTTCTCGTCCGAGCTGAAGTTCCGGGCGGCGGCGTTGATCCAGGCCCGTCCCTCGCTGATCGGGCAGACCGTGCCTATCGCCGCGCCTCTGTCGGACGAGGCTGACCTGTATTTCAAGGGCAAGATTTCGCGCGCCACGCCTGCTGACCAGCGCCGTCTCAGCGACGAGCAGATCGGCTGGCTGGACCGGATGAAGGCTGAGGGTTCTGTTGGCGCGGGCTTCAACAAGGCGCTCTTCACCAACGGCGACTCGACCGAGCCCGAACTGGCGGGCGTGCTGGGCGCCGTGGTCGGCTCTGCCCTGATGCTGGCCGTGACGGCGCTTCTGGCCATTCCCATCGGCGTGGCGGCGGCGGTTTGGCTGGAGGAGTTTGCACCTCGCAACCGGCTGACGGCGCTGATCGAGGTCAACATCAACAATCTCGCGGCCGTGCCGTCGATCGTCTACGGCCTGCTGGGTCTGGCCCTGTTCATCAACTGGATGCACCTGCCGCGCTCGTCGCCTCTGGTGGGCGGGTTGGTGCTGGCCCTCATGGCCCTGCCGACCATCATCATCGCAACGCGTTCGTCCCTGGCCGCCGTGCCGCCCTCGATCCGCGAGGCCGCGCTGGCCATGGGCGCTTCCAAGGTCCAGACGGTCGGCCAGCATGTCCTGCCGCTGGCCATGCCCGGGGTCATGACCGGCGCCATCATCTCCATGGCCCACGCCCTGGGCGAGACCGCGCCGCTGCTTCTGATCGGCATGGTCAGCTTCATGCCCGGCGTGCCCCATTCGGTGACCGAGCCCGTCGGGGCCCTGCCGTCGCTGATCTACATCTGGGAGAACGCTTCGGAGCGGGCCTTCCACGAGCGGACCGCGGCAGCGATCCTGGTCCTGCTCGCCTTCATGATCGTCATGAACGCCGCCGCCATCGTGCTGCGCCGGCGCTTCGAACGCCGGTGGTAGGTCCTAAATGAAGTTCCGCATCCTTCACGCTCCCGATGGTCCCGCGGGTCCGGCGACGCCCCAACCGGCGGCCAGCGCCGGCGCGCCCGTAGGCCCGACCAAGATCGCCGCGCGCGACGTGTCCGTCTTCTATGGCGGCAAGCAGGCGCTGTTCGACGTGTCTCTGGACATCCCGGACAAGACGGTCACCGCGCTGATCGGTCCGTCCGGCTGCGGCAAGTCGACCTTCCTGCGGACCATGAACCGCATGAACGACACCATCGCCGGCTGCAAGACGACCGGCCGGATCGAGATGGACGGCGAGGACATCAACTCGAAGGCCATTGATCCTGTGCTGCTGCGCGCCCGCGTGGGAATGGTGTTCCAGAAGCCGAACCCCTTCCCCAAGACCATCTACGAGAATGTCGCCTACGGGCCGCGCATCCACGGCCTCACGACGTCCAAGTCCGAACTCGATGATGTCGTCGAGGCCTCGCTGAAGCGCGCCGGCCTCTGGGAAGAGGTCGCCGACCGCCTGCATTCGCCCGGCACGGGCCTGTCTGGCGGCCAGCAGCAGCGGCTGGTCATCGCCCGCGCCATCGCGGTCGAGCCCGAGGTCATCCTGATGGACGAGCCCTGTTCGGCGCTGGATCCCATCGCCACGGCCAAGATTGAGGAGCTGATCGACGAGCTGCGTGAGCGCTATTGCATCGTCATTGTCACCCACTCCATGGCCCAGGCGGCGCGGGTCAGCCAGCGCACGGCCTTCTTCCACATGGGCCGGCTGGTCGAGACCGGCGGGACCGAGGAAATCTTCACGAATCCCCGCGAACGGCGCACCCTAGACTACATCACGGGGCGCTTCGGCTGATGAACACCCATACAGTCAAGGCCTATGGCGACGAGCTGAACCAGCTCACGGCCGAGGTCGCCCGCATGGGCGGCCTGGCCGAGGCGCAGGTGGCTGACGCCGTCGAGAGCGTGGCCCGTCGCGACGTGGCGCTGGCCCGCGCGGTGGTCGAACGCGACGCCAAGCTGGACGCCATGCACCGCGACATCGAAAGGCGCGCCATCCGCCTTATCGCCCTGCGCCAGCCGGTGGCGTCCGACCTGCGCAAGACCCTCTCGGCGATGAAACTGGCGGTGGACCTGGAGCGCACAGGCGATCTGGCCAAGAACATCGGCAAGCGGGCGCTGATCCTGGCCGATGCGGCCCCGCTGCAGCCCCTGACCCGGTCGATCGAACGGATGGGCAAGCTGGTTTCGACGCGCCTGCGTGACGTGCTGGACGCCTACACCGCCGCCGAGGTGGATCGGGCCCTGGCCGTATGGAGCACCGACGACGAGGTCGACGAACACTACAACGCCCTGTTCCGCGAACTGCTGACCTACATGATGGGCGACCCTCGCACGATCAGCGCCTGCACTCACCTGTTGTTCATGGCCAAGAACCTCGAACGCATCGGCGACCATGCGACCAACATCGCCGAAACCATCCACTACGAGATCACCGGCGACGAGATGATCGGCGAACGCCCCCGCTGGAGCGGAACGGGCGATCCCGAACTGTCGATGCCCGCCACGCCCAACGCCTGACTTCCTCGCCTGAAACGGAGAGACCGACGTGCAGCCTTATGTCCTGGTGATGGAAGACGAGGACGCGCTTGCGACCCTGCTTCAGTACAATCTGGAGAAGGAGGGCTATCGCGTGGTCATCGCCTCGGACGGCGAGGAGGGGATGCTCCAGATCGACGAGCGGGCGCCCGACCTGGTGCTGCTGGACTGGATGCTGCCCAAGCTTTCGGGGATCGAGGTCTGCCGCCGCATCCGCGGACGGCCTGAGACGCGCAACCTGCCGGTCATCATGCTGACCGCGCGGGGGGAAGAGAGCGACCGCGTGCGTGGCCTCGACACTGGCGCCGACGACTACCTGACCAAACCGTTCGCGATGACCGAGCTCCAGGCCCGCATCCGCGCCGTCCTGCGCCGCATTCGACCGGGTCTGGCCGACGACCGCATCAACCACGGCGACATCGTCATCGACCGGGTCGCGCACAGGGTCCGCCGCGCGGGCAAGGAAATCCACCTCGGCCCGACCGAGTTCCGCCTGCTGGACCACCTGATGCAGCACCCGGGCCGGGTATTCAGCCGCGAACAGCTGCTGGACGCCGTCTGGGGCAGCGACGTCTATGTCGAGGCCCGCACCGTCGATGTCCACGTCGGCCGCCTGCGGAAGGCCCTGAACGTCGAGGGCACAGTCAACCCGATCCGCACCGTGCGCTCGGCCGGCTATTCGCTCGATCTGGACGGCTAGGCCGTCACCTCGTCCGGCGTGAGTTCATAGACCGACGAGCAGTATTCGCAGGTCACCCGGATCTTGCCGTCGTCCTCGACCATGTCTGCGCGCTCCTCGGGCGAGAAGGCGGCGAGGGTCGAGGCGATGCGGTCCTTCGAACAGCGGCAGAAGGCCTTCAGCGCCTGGGCATTCTCCAGCCGCACGCCGTCCTCGTGGAACAGGCGGAAGAGCAGGGTTTCCGGCGTGATCGTCGGGTCGATCAACTCGTCGTCGCCCAGCGTCTGGAAAAGGGCGCGCGAGCGATCCCAGACCTCGGTGGTGTCGCCGCGCGCGTCGTCGGACGCAATGACCTGGATCATGGCTCCGCCCGCCCGCCATGCGGTGCCAGCCTCGGTAGTCACTGCGCCGACAGCCAGACGCACCTTGGTCGGCACCTGTTCCGACTGCTGGAAATAGTGCTCGGCGCACAAGGACAGGCTCTCGCCCTCAATCGGGGTGATCCCCTGCGTCCGTTCGAAATCGGCGCCGCGGTCTAGCGTCATGATGAACACGCCCTTGCCCAGCAGGGTCTGGGCGCCCGGTCGGGCGAATCCTTCCGACGCCGCCGCCACCTCTTCCGGATCGAAGCGGCAGAAGCCACGCAGGGCGCCGGAGGTGTCATAGTCGGCGACGACATAGCGCACCGGTCCGTCACCCTGGGCCTGGACGATCAGTCGGCCCTCGAACTTCAGGCTCGACCCCACCAGCGCCGCCAGGGCGCAGGCCTCGCCCAGCAGGGCGGCGACCGGCTCAGGATAATCGTGTGCGCTCAGCACTTCGTCGATGGCGGCGCCGAGGCGCACCAGCCGCCCGCGCACAGGCCAGCCCTCGATCTGGAAGGCGGCGGCGAGGTCGTCTGGGTGTGCGGTGTCGGTCAAGGATCGGCTCGGGACGGGATGGGGAAGGGCGCTAGATAGGCGACGGGTTCCCATCTGGTAAGGGGCGGGGGATAAGGCAGGAACCGGCGAAGGCGGCGTTCCGTTTCTCCGCCGACAGAAAACGCGAGCGCAAAGACCGTCCATGCTGACCCGGCCGACCCTGAAGCCCCTGAACGAACAGGCCATCGTGGTGACGGGGGCGACGTCCGGCATCGGCCTGTCGACCGCGCGGCGGGCGGCGAAGGCCGGGGCATGCGTGTTCCTGATCGCGCGGGGCGAAAACGACCTGAAGGCCCTGTGCGAAGAGCTTCAGGCGCAGGGTGCGCGCGTCGCCTGGGCGGTCGCCGACGTCGCCGACTATGACGCCCTGGCGGAGGCGGCGGACAAATGCCGGCGGCTGTTCGGCGGCTTCGACACCTGGGTCAACAACGCCGGGGTCTCTATCTACGGCCCGATTCGCGAGACCACGCTGGAGGATCAGCGCCGCCTGTTCGAAACCAACTACTGGGGCTTGGTCAACGGGTCGCTGGTGGCGGTCGAGCACCTGCGCGAGCGGCCCGGCGGCGGGGCGATCATCAATGTCGGTTCGATCCTGTCCGACGCGCCGATCCCCATTCAGGGCGTCTATTCGGCGTCAAAGCACGCGGTGAAAGGCTTCACCAATGCGCTGCGGATGGAGCTGATCCGCGAAGGGGCGCCGATCAGCCTCAGCCTCATCAAGCCCGCGGCGGTCGACAGCCCCTACAGCAAGCACGCCCGCAACCTGACCGGATATGCGGTGCAGAACCCCCAGCCGGTCTATGCGACCCATGTGGTGGCCGACACCATCCTGTACTGCGCCAGCCATCCGATCCGGGAAATTACTGTCGGCGGCGGCGGGCGGCTGATCGCGTCGTTCTACGCGGCTTTTCCCGGCCTGGCGGAACCTCTGCTGGCGCGGTTCGCTCCTAGCCTCATGCGTGATCGGCATTCCGCCTATCAGCCGTACGAGGACGGGCTGTACGACCCGACCGAAGACGGCCTAGACGAAGAGGTTCACTATCCGATGGTTCGACAGTTCAGCGCCCTGGCCGAAGTCCGCAAGCATCCCGGCATCACCGGCGCGGTGGTGGCCGTGCTGGTCGGAGTCGGCGTCGCCGCCCTGCTGCTGAACCAGCGCACCGGCCCGACGCGGTATCAGACCCTGCGCGGTCGCATTGATCCGCGCGGCTGGATCGATGCGGACGGCCTGCGCAGCCGTTTCGACGGACTGGCTGAAAGCGTTCGCGACGGTCTGTCGGCCACGAGCGAACGGGCCGAGGCCTATGGGGACGAGGCCCGCGACTGGTTGAAGTCCACGCGCAAATCCTCGGGCAAGGCGCTGAAGAAGCATGGCAAGACCGCGCGCCGCTATGCTGACGACGCCGGCCGGTTCGCCAAGGATCACGCGCAGGAGGGTGGGGCGCTTCTGGCGCTGGCCACCATCGCGGCCGCGATCGGCGCCGCTGTGCTGGAAAGCCGTCAGCCGGACAGCAAGATCCGCCGCATCGGCAAGTTCTAGGACCCGTTGCTGCAACTGCGAAGGTCGGTCACTGTCGGCGTATGACCGCACCGACCTTCGTCTTCGACTTTGATTCGACCCTGGTGGACTTCGAGACGCTCGAGGCGCTGGCGGACCTCTGTCTGGAAGGATCACCGGAGGCGGCGGTCGTGCGGGCCGAGATCGTGGCCATGACCGATCAGGCCATGGCGGGAGAAATTGCCTTTGACGAGGCCCTGCGCCGTCGCCTGGCCCTGCTGCCCCTGACCCGCGCGCATGTCGAGACGCTTGCCGCCCGCGCCGTGGACGCGCTGGCGCCGTCGATCGCCCGCAACCGCGCCTTCTTTCGCGACAACGCCGCCAGCATCGTCATCGTCTCGGGTGGTTTCCGCGAGGTGATCGCGCCGGTGGCGGCCGAACTCGGCGTCGCGCTTGACCGGGTGCTCGCCAACGACCTGACCTATGATTCCGACGGACGGGCGACGGGGGTCGAAGTCAGCCTCCTGCTGGCGGATCGCGGCAAGGCCCTGGCGCTGGACACGCTGAACCTGACCGGCCCGGTGGTCATGGTCGGCGACGGCTGGACCGATGCGGAGGTCAAGCTGGCGGGCCGCGCCGACCGCTTCTACGCCTTCACCGAGATTGTGCGCCGGCCCCGGGCGGTCGAGGCGGCGGACGCCGAGGCCGCGTCACTGGACGAAATCCTGCATGCCGAGGGCCTGTCGGGCCGCTGGTCCTATCCGCGCAGCCGCATGCGTATCCTGCTGCTGGAGAACATCCACCCGGCGGCGGTCGAGCGCCTGACCGAGGCGGGCTATCAGGTCGAAAGCGTCACCGGCGCGCTCGACGAGAACGCCCTGATCAAGCGACTGAAGGGCGTGCATGTTCTCGGCGTGAGGTCCAAGACCGAGGTCACGGCCCGGGTGCTGGCGTCTGCGGATCGGCTGATGGCCGTTGCGGCCTTCTGCATCGGCACGAACCAGATCGACCTGAAGGCGGCGTCTGATCACGGCGTGGCCGTGTTCAACGCCCCCTATTCCAACACCCGCTCAGTGACCGAACTGGCCATCGGCCTGACTATCACCCTGATGCGCGACGTGGCCGACAAGTCAGCCGCCATGCACCGGGGCGAATGGAACAAGTCCGCGACCGGCGCGCGAGAGCTGCGTGGCAAGACGCTCGGCATCGTCGGCTACGGCGCCATCGGCTCGCAGCTGTCCGTGCTGGCCGAGGCGCTGGGCATGCGGGTCGTCTTCCACGACCTCAACGAGCGTCTGGCCATGGGCAATGCACGGCGGCTGCGGTCACTGGACGCCTTGCTGGCCGAGGCGGACGTGGTCAGCCTTCACGTGGACGGGCGCGAGACGAATACGGCCCTGATCGGCGCGGCGGAACTGGCGCGGATGAAGCCCGGCGCGTTGTTGCTGAACCTGTCGCGCGGCCACGTTCTCGACGTCGGGGCGCTGGCCCAGGCGGTTGAGGACGGCCGTATCGGCGGCGCGGCGGTCGATGTCTTCCCCGAGGAGCCGCGCACCAACGCCGATCCCTTCGACAGTCCGCTGCGAGGCCTTCGGAACGTGATCCTGACCCCGCACATCGGCGGTTCGACCGAGGAGGCCCAGGAGGCCATCGGCGAGTTCGCGGCCGAACGCCTGCTGGCCTACGTCAACCGGGGCGACACCACCTTCTGCGTCAACCTGCCGAACGTGCAACTGGCCGAGGTTTCAGGCGGCCACCGCATCCTGCACATCCACCGCAACCAGCCCGGCGTTCTGGCGGCCCTGAACCTTGCCCTGGCCGGGGCGGGGCTGAACATCCTGGGCCAGCATCTGAAAACCGATCAGGACACGGGCTACGTCATTACTGACGTGGACCGGAACTACGATCCGGGAGCTTTGAAAGTCTTGAGAGATGTGCCCGGAACGCTTCGGTTCAGAACTCTCTACTGAAGCTTACGCAACGGCATCTTGCGTCTGGCGAAAAGCGGCGCAGAGTGGGCGCAACGGCCGCGCTTCGACGGCCTCGGGAGGAATACCTATGTCTCGTCTTCTGCGCACCGCCGCGGCGGCCGCCCTGACTCTGGCCGCCGGAATGGCGATCGCCGGCGCCGCTTCGGCCCAGACCTACAACCGCCTGGTCGTCTTCGGCGACAGCCTGAGCGACAACGGCAACCTGTTCGCTGTCAGCGGCGGCACCCAGCCCCCGGGAGCTTTCTATTATCAGGGCCGCTTCTCGAACGGACCGGTGTTCACGGAACTGTTGGGCTTCAACGCGGGCCGCTATGCCGCAGGCGCGGCGGTAACGGGCAGCATCAACTATGCCTTCGGCGGGTCGCGCACCGACACCGTCGCTACGCCCGGGCCGGGCATGCGCACGCAGCTGCAGCTGTATACCGGCGCGAGCGGCACCTTCGGCGCCAATGACCTGGTGAGCGTGCTGGGCGGCGCCAACAACATCTTCCAGCGCCTGACGACGTTCAGCGCGCTTCTGCCGGGCGATCCGCAACTCGGCAACCCGCAGGGCTATGTGGGCCCCACCGCCCTGGCCGCTGCATCGGACATCAACTTCATCGTCAACGACATCGCCACGCGCGGCGCCGGAACCATTCTGGTGTCCAACCTGCCGAAGCTTAGCCTGACGCCGCAGTTCCGCACCTCGCCGGCCGCGCCGTTGGCTGACTATGCGATCACGACCTTCAATGGTGCGCTGTCGACCCAGCTGATCGCGACGGCCGCCGCGCGTCCGGGCACCAACATCATCCTGATGGACATCTACAAGATCGGCGACACCATCGCGGCCAACCCGACCGCCTTCGGCGTAACCAATGTCACCGACGCCTGCTTCAACCAGGTCCTGCTGACTGTCTGCTCGAATCCCGACAGCTATTTCTATTATGACGGCGTGCACCCGACCGCTGCAGGTCACCGGGTCCTGGCGGCCCTGGCCAATGACTATCTGTATTACGGCGACAACGGCGCGCAGACTACTCTGCAGGCCGAGACCGGGTATCGTCACCGCGAAGAGATGGCTGACGCCGCCAGCGAAGTGCTGTCTGGCCGTGAAGGCTGGTCCGCAGGGTCGGCCATGACCTTCGGCGCGCTGTTCGACCGCACGGAGACAGATGCACGCGGCCTTGTGGACGAGGCCCAGTCCCGCAGCGAAGGGATCCGTGTCGGCCTGGAATGGAGCCCGTCGGAAACCTGGCGTCTGGCCCTCGGCGGTTCGGCCCGCACCGGCGACGTGACCGGCGGCGCCCAGCGCTTCGATGTCGAGAGCTTCGGATTCGATGCGGCGCTCGGCTGGCGTTCGGGCGGTGTCTTCGCCAACGTCGGCGCCGGCGTCTCGGGCGACAGCTACGACGACATCAAGCGCGCGACGGGCGTGGGTCCGGTGGTCAGCACCGGCGCCACTGACGGCTGGACCCGCTCGGTCCGCGGCCAGGCCGGCGTCTGGATGGACGCGGGCGGTCTGGCGATCTCGCCCCGGGTCGGCGTCAGCTGGATCAAGAGCGACGTCGGCGGCTACACCGAACAGGGCGTCGCGGCCCAGTATGTGTACCAGAACCGTGCGTTCGAGGCCGTGACGGCCGAGGCCGCCATTCGGGCCGAGGGTTCGTTCGGCGACAACACCTTCTATGTCGAGGGCGGCTACCGCGACTCGCTGGACGACAACATCGAGGCCGTGGGCACTGGCCTGTCAGGCAGCCCGTCGCAGGTGCTGTACCGGGATGTCGCGGATCCGTTCGGCGGCCAGGTCATGGCCTCGGCCGGGATCACGCGCGAGTGGAGCGGCATGCGCATGAACATCGGCTACGAAGGCCGCTTCGGCGACCATGCCGACAGCCACATGGGCGGCATCAGCTTCACGCTGCAGCTGCCCTGATTCAAGGCTCACCGAAGGGGGCGCGGTTCGGTAGGGACCGCGCCCTTTTTCATGCCCGGTTCCGGCGGTGCGACGACCTGTCACCCCGTTACTGTGGCGCTGCGCCCCAAAGTCGCCCCACCGATCGCTAGAACGGCGCTCTTCCGGCTGTCGATGTCGGGTGCGCGCCATCGGGCGCCGCGCCCTTGAGACGGCCTCCTTGCTCAAAGAGCCGAACCGGAGACGCCGCCGAATGCGACGCCTGACGCCGACCCTGCGATCCTTCGTCACCCACACCAGCCACCTGGCCGCCCTGCTGGGCACGGCCGTCATGGCCATGGCCATGGCTCCCCTGGCGGTCAATGAGGCGCCCCATGTCGCCAGCGGCGCGCACCCGGCCGCAGCCCCTGTCACCGCCGTCGCCGAGCCGGCCGGACCTGTGATCCGCCAGATCGCCTTCCAGCGCCCGCTGAAGGGTTTCGCCATCAACTCGACGTTCGGATTCCGCAAGCTGGGCGCGGCGCCGGGTCGTGCGCACAAGGGGGTCGATATGGCCGCCCCGACCGGAACCAGCGTCTACGTCGCCGCCGAGGGCCGGGTGATGCGCACCGGCTACGACGCCGACGGTTACGGCAACTTCGTCGAGGTTCGCCATCCGAACGGCATGACCAGCCTCTACGGCCACCTCAGCCGCATCGACGTGGCGTCCGGGATGCAGCTGACCGGCGGCCAGCGCCTCGGTCTGGTCGGATCGACCGGCTACTCCACCGGCCCGCACCTGCACTTCGAGGTCAAGCGCGGGGGCGTGCAGGTGAACCCCACCCGCATCATGGGCCACGCCTTCCGGGTGGCGGTGAAGGCCTAGGTCTTCGAACCGATCCGCGTGGCGAACCAGCCCGCCACCGCGATCGCCGCCAGGCACAGCGCCACCAGCCAGATCGGGTGCGGCAGCATCACGAAGTTGGCCACCGTCGCCATCAGCATCAGGGTCGTGATCGTCCAGCCGGCCCAGCGCCCCTTGGCGACGCGCGTCGCAACGACCGCGCCGAGGAAGGTGGCGACCGCATAGACGGCGGCCAGCCCGACCTTCATCCCCAGCGGCATGCTGGCCATGATGGTCTTCATCGCCTCGGCGTCGGGCATGCCGTGTTGCGGCATGGGCCAGATGGCTGCGAGGATGAACTCGCCGCCTGCGACCGCCACTCCGGCGACGATGACGCCCAACACGACAGCCAGAATCTTCCTGATCATTTTGCGTCCCTCCGTTTCCGTGAGCATCCGCCGCCGTCCGTCGCCGGTCAATCGTCGTTAGCCCGACCGTTTCCGGTGGCGGCTCCACGCGCGCCTGCTAGTTTGTCCTTCGAAAGTTCGAGGGGTGTGCACATGACGGCGGCTTTGACGCTGGACAAGGTCAGCAAGCGCTATGGAGAGTTCCAGGCGGTGCGCGACCTGAGCTTTCAGGTCGAGAAGGGCACGATCTGCGGCTTCCTCGGCCCCAACGGCGCCGGCAAGACCTCGACCATCCGCATGATCCTGGGGCTGCAGCCCGCCACCTCAGGCCGGATCGACATCCTCGGCGCCGACGACGGCCGCCGGGTCCGTGACCGCATCGGCTTCCTGCCGGAGGAGCGGGGCCTCTACAAGAAAATGACCCCCATCGACGCCATCGCCTTCTTCGGTTCGCTGAAGGGCGTGTCGATGGGCGAGGGACGCAAGCGCGCCAAGGCCATGCTGGAGGCCCAGGGCCTCGGCGAATCCAGCCGCAAGAAAATGAAGGAGCTGTCCAAGGGGATGGCCCAGAAGGTCCAGTTGATCGCCTCGGTCGTGCACCGGCCTGAGTTCGTGATCCTGGACGAGCCGTTCAGCGGCCTCGATCCCGTGAACCAGCAGGGGCTGGAGGCGGTCATTCGCGGCCTCGCCGCCGACGGCGCGACGGTGCTGTTCTCCACCCACGTGATGCAGCACGCCGAGCGGCTGTGCGACAAGGTCGTGCTGCTGGCGCGGGGCCAGAAAGCGTTCGAGGGCACGGTGACCGAGGCGCGGGCGACCTCGCGCCGGTTCCTGGAGCTTGAGGGCGCCATCGATCCGGCCGCCGCCGCGGCCCTGCCGGGCGTCACCGGCGTGGAGACCCTGTCGGAGCAGGACGGCGTGCGTGTGCTGAAGGCGGCGCTGGCCGCCAACGCCCGGGGGCAGGAGTCGCTCAAGGCGGCATTCCTGACCGGGCTGGACGTGCGCCGCTTCGAACTGCGCGAACCCAGCCTGCATGATGCGTTCATCGACCTGACCGGGGACCACCCCGACCAGGACCAGTCCGTGAAGTCGGAGGCCGCCCGATGAACCGCACCCTTCTGATCGCCCGACGCGAGTACGCCGCTTACGCCAAGACGGTTGGCTTCTGGCTGTCGCTGCTGGCGTTTCCGATGTTCGCCGTGTTGGGCGGCGCCATACCCATTCTGATCCGCACGTCCGAACCCGTCCGCGCCGTGGCTGTGATCGAGGAAGGCCCGAACGCCACGGGCCTCGCCGCCGCCGTCAGCGACGCCCTGCGCCGCGAAGGCGAGCGTCAGGAGGCCCGGGCCAGGGAAGCCGCCGAGAAGGCGCAGCAAGCCACGGGCGGCATGGCGGCCGGCGGCGGCAATGCCGCCCAAGGCGCTCTGGCTTCTATGGGCCGGACCAAGATGCGTATTGTCCCGACCCCGGCCGAGATCGCCGAGGCCGGGCCGGGCGAGGCCCAGACCGACGCCGTGCGCCGATTCCTCGACGAGGATGCGCCCAAGGACAAGCATCTGGACGGGGTGGTCTTCCTGACGCGCGACGCCGAGGGCAAGCCCGGCGCCCGCGTCTGGACCGCCCGCGCCACCGACGACACGGTGGAGGATTTCGTCCGCGACGCGCTGCGCGCCGCCAACCGCCGCGCGGTGTTCGAAGGCGCCGGCATCGACGGCGCGGTGGTCGAGACGACCGAGGCCTTCCGCCCCGACGTGAAGGCCTTTTCGCCCAAGTCGGCGGGGGGCGGCGAGGTGTCGTTCCGCGACCGCCTGCCCCAGATCATCGGTCTGGCGGGCGGGTTCCTGCTTTGGTCGTTGATCATCACCGGCGCCTCCATCCTGCTGAACAGCGTGATGGAGGAGAAGTCGAACAAGATCCTCGAGGTGCTGCTGTCCTCTGCCTCGGCCACGGAAATCCTGACCGGCAAGGTGCTGGGGGTGGCGTTGCTGACCCTGACGGTGCTCGCGGCCTGGGGCGGCATAGGCGCGGCGGCCATGATCGGCTTCCTGCCCCAGTATGCGGGCACGGTCGGGGACGTCATGGTCAATGGCGGCATGCTGGGCTGGTTCGCGGCCTTCATGGTCGGCGGCTACATGATGTACGCGGTGCTGTTCGCGGCCATCGGCGCCTTCTGCGAGACGCCGCGCGACGCCCAGACGCTGATGGGGCCGATCATGATGATCCTGGTGATCCCCATGATTACGATGCAGATGGCCCTGCGCACCCCCGACGCGCCGGTGATCCAGATCATGTCGATGATCCCGTTCTTCACCCCGTTCGTCATGATGGCGCGGCTGCCGTCGGACCCGCCGATGATCGAGCTGATCGGCGCCATGGTCGGCATGTTCGCCTTTGCGCTATTCATGGTCTGGATCGCCGGGCGAGCGTTCCGCGCCGGCGCCCTGTCGGACGTGAAGCTGAGCTGGAAGAGCTTCGGCGCCGCGATCCGGGGCGGGGGTAAGTAGGCTCGCGCTCAAGCAGCGAGCGGCCGCGCCGCGGGCGTTAGCGCATAGAAAAGGCCCGCCTCGGTTTCCCGGGGCGGGCCTTGATCTGTCAGCCTTGCGGCCTGCGGTTTAACCGCGGGCGGGACCGGCGCCCGGGACGCGGGGCTTCGGCGCGGGCAGCAGGCCTTCGCGCTGCATGCGCTTGCGGGCCAGCTTGCGGGCGCGGCGAACGGCCTCGGCCTTCTGGCGGGCGCGCTTCTCCGAGGGCTTCTCGTAGTGCACGTGGCGCTTCATTTCACGGAAGCTGCCTTCGCGTTGCATCTTCTTCTTGAGGGCTTTGAGCGCTTGATCGACGTTATTATCGCGAACGAAAATCTGTACCAGGTTGAACTCTCCTTTGGCCGCCCGCCGCGTCCTGTGAGGGAGACGGGCAGACAAATAAAATAGCGGCCCGGGGACGACAGCCCACCGAGCGAAGGCGGGCGAATACACCACCCCCCGCCACATGTCCAGATCGCCGCATGCGTTCTTGAAGGCTCGAAACGCCCGCAGGACGGGACTATGGTGGCGCCATGACCGAGGCGCCACACCTGTCGAACACGGAACCCGACTGGGCCGACCGCATGGAGCAGTCCGTGCTGGACGCCGCCGTGGAATGCGCGCCGCGCCTGGGCTGGAACGCCGCCATGGTGCGGGCGGCGTGCGAGGCGAACGGCCTGTCGCTGGGCGACGAGGAGCTGTTGCTGCCCAACGGCGCGCGCGATCTGGCCGCCCTGCTGTCGCGCCGCCACGATGCGCGGGCGCAGGAAAGCCTGCCTGATCCCAAGTCCCTGAAGATCCGCGAGCGAATCGCCGCCGGGGTTTCCGCGCGGCTGGAGGCCGGGGCCGCCGACCTGGAGGCGACGCGCCGCTGCGCTGCCTTCCTGGCCCTGCCGACCAACGCCGACCTGGGGCTGAAGCTGGCGTGGGAGAGCGCCGACGGGATCTGGCGCTGGGCCGGCGACACGGCCACGGACTGGAACCACTATTCGAAGCGCGCGATCCTGTCGGGCATCCTGATCCCGGCCCTGACGATGCGCTGGTTCGACGGCAAGGACGCCGCCGACGCCTTCGTCGCCGCCCGCATCGAGAACGTCATGGCCTTCGAGAAGTGGAAGGCCGGCAAGGACTTCGACGCGCCGCTGCGCAAGGTCACGGACGTGCTGAGCCGGATGCGCTACGGGGCCAAGGTCTAGTCCGGCCTCTTTCTCCCCGGAGGGAGGCAGGCTGAAGCCCCGCCTGCATCGCAGTCGGTGATGGGAAGGCTTGGCGGAGCGCCGGGCCATCGCCCGGAGAAGATTAGTTTTACCGTTTCGACGAAGG
>JAZKHQ010000072.1:0-12859 GCA_040385285.1 Pseudomonadota bacterium | reverse complement strand
CGCCTGGAACCCGGCCGATGTCGACGACATGGCCCTGCCGCCCTGCCACTGCCTGTTCCAGTTCTTCGTCGCGGACGGAAAGCTCAGCTGCCAGCTGTACCAGCGCAGCGCCGACGTCTTCCTCGGCGTGCCGTTCAACATCGCCTCCTACGCCCTGCTGACCATGATGGTGGCCCAGGTCTGCGGCCTGAAGCCCGGCGAGTTCGTCCACACCTTCGGCGACGCCCACCTGTATCTGAACCACGTCGAACAGGCCGAGCTTCAGCTGAGCCGCGAGCCCCTGCCCCTGCCGACGATGACCATCGCCCCGCGCGACGACCTGTTCGCCTATCAGCTGTCGGACTTCGTCCTCGACGGCTACGAGCCCTGGCCGCACATCAAGGCGCCGGTCGCGGTTTAGAACGAGAAAGCTTGTGAGCAAACCAACTGGAAAGCCGCCTCAAGGTCCAGGCGGTAGCAAGCCCGGAGAATCCCGCGACGCCGCGTCCACACAGCATCGTCCCGGGTTTGCCAATGACGGCGCTTTGGGACCTCGCGGGGGAACGAGAAGCGTCTCGACGGCAAGTCATGTCGTAAAACCGCCAACCAAAAAATAGTCTACCTCCCAGCTCGGGCGTCACGGACTTCAGGTTGAAAACGCCATCTGATTGCTTAGCTTCGCACCAACGATTGGAGAGGACACTGATGACCGAGGGAACGAAGAAGCCTGCTGTCGCGGATTTGAGGCTGTTGAGAGAGTCAGTCTCCACCACAAATCATCGTCTCGGTGCAACGCCAGAATCGAGAGTCGATCCCAAAGAAGTTCGTGGCAGCGTTTCCACCACCAGCCACAACGTCAACCCTAAGAAGAAGTAACGTTGCAACAAATTAGCATTCACTTTGGTGGATCTCAGTCTCTGCTCGTTGCATTTGCTGGGCCCGTTGTGGCGGCATTTTCGCTTGCAGTGGCCGCGCTTGCATTCCTTAAAAATTCTCGAGCTTCAGAATTTCAAATTTGCCTTAAATTATCCGAACAGATCAGCGAAAGCTGGTCTAAATATCATAAACTTCGGCGCCTCAGCTCTAAACGAAAGCAGCTAGGCGAAATATTGGACCATTATGAGCGCTGCGCTATGTTCATAAATGACTACAAACTATTTCCTGGGCGCTCAGTCATCAATCTCAGTCGCCAAGTAAAAGAGGCTTTGCGAGCAAACTGGGATCAAGATGTTTTTAGAGAAGCCTTCGAATCAAACTGCTCGTCGGCTGACACATATTGTGAGATTTCCAGACTGATGCGCTCGGAGCGGATCTACCTTCGCGATCCGAGCTGACAGATGCACCTCAAGACCTTGCAGGCCGACGTCCTGCGCATCTCCGACATCTACGCCGAGCAGCACGGCATCGACCGGTCCGGCGACTGGGCCCTGCTGAAGGTGCAGGAGGAGCTGGGCGAACTGACCGCCGAGCATCTGCGCATCAGCGGCCGCGCGCGGGGCGAGGCCGACGCCGGCAAGCTGGGCGACGAGGCGGCGGACGTGCTGGGGATGCTGCTGATCTATTGCGACGGCGCCGGCATCGACCTGGAAGCCGCCATGCAGAGGAAATGGCTGCACTGGCTGGAGCGCTGACAAAGCGCCGTTCCGCGAACTAGCTTCACCATAAGACTCGCCACATCCTGCCTTCGACCCGCCATGACGCGGGGTTGGCAACGGGAGGGTTCGCCATGGTGAAGCGTTTTTCGGCCGAGTTTGTCGGCACGATGGTGCTGGTTCTGTTCGGGTGCGGGGCGGCGGTGCTGGGGCCGGCGCCGTTCGACCAGCTGGCGGTGTCGCTGGCGTTCGGCTTCGCCATCGTGGCCATGGCCTACGGCATCGGGCCGGTGTCCGGGTGCCACGTCAATCCGGCCGTCAGCCTGGCCGCCTTCGTGGCCGGGCGGATGTCGGCCAAGGACATGCTGCTGTACTGGGTCGCACAGTTTCTGGGGGCCGTTCTGGGCGCCTTCATCCTGTCGCTGATCGCCAAGACCGGGGTCGAGAACCTGGGCCAGAACGGCTGGGGGCCGGGGTATCTGGGCGAATACGGCATGGTGGCCGCGGTCATCTTCGAGGTGGTGATGACGGCCATCTTCGTTGTCGTGATCCTGGGCGTGACCGGCGATCAGAAGCACGGCCTGTTCGCTGGCGTGGCCATCGGCATCACCCTGGCGGTCATCCACATCGTCGGCATTCAGGTGACGGGCGTGTCGGTCAATCCGGCCCGCAGTTTCGGCCCCGCCTTGCTGGCCGGCGGTCAGGCGATGAGCCAGGTGTGGTTGTTCTTCGTCGCGCCCGCCGTGGGCGCGGTGCTCGGCGCCCTGCTGTTCCGCTTGAAAGTGCTTGAGCCGGACGCGTAGGAACCTGTGACGGGAGCGGCCGCCGCGCCGCTCCCGATTCCCGGAGTCGCCCTTGCCCATTCCCCCCCTGTCCCTAGTCGTCGCCCGCGCCCGCAACGGCGTGATCGGGCGTGACGGCGGCCTGCCCTGGCGGCTGCGCAGCGACCTGCAGCGGTTCAAGGCGATTACTATCGGCAAGCCCTGCCTGATGGGCCGCCAGACGTGGGAAAGCCTGCCGCTGAAGCCCCTGCCCGGACGGCTGAACATCGTCATGACCCGCGACCAGTCCTATGAGGCCGACGGCATGGCGCGCGGCGCCCTGGTCTGCGCCAGTCTGGATGAGGCCATTGAGATCGCGCGCGAACAGGCGGCCGAGGACGGCATGGACGAAATCTGCCTGATCGGCGGCCAGCAGCTGTTCGCCGACGCCCTGCCGCGGGCGAAACGGCTCTACATCACCGAGGTTGAGGCCGAGCCCGAAGGCGACACCCTGTTCCCCGCATTCGATGAAGCGGCGTGGGTCGAGGTATCATCCGAACATCACGAGCCGGGCGAGAAGGACGACCACGCCTTCACCTTCCGCGTTCTGGACCGCCGCTAACCCACGGAGAGAACTGATGATCGTAACCACCGCCAACGACCTGCCCGGCTATCGTGTCGTCCGCGTCATCGGCATGACGCGCGGCATCACCGTGCGCTCGAGGAACGCCATCTCCGACATGGTCGGCGGGCTGCAGTCCATCCTGGGCGGCCGCGTCGGCGCCTATGTGAAGCTGGCGGAGACCGCCCGCGCCGAGGCCTATGAGGAGCTGCTGGCCCACGCGCGCGAGCTGGGCGGCAACGCCATCATCGCCATGCGCTACGACGCCAACGAGATCATGCCCGGCATCACCGAGGTTCTGGCCTACGGCACCGCCTGCGTGGTCGAACCCGCTTAATACAGCCGCGCCATCGCCGAGCGTTCGAAGTCCAGCAGTTCGTCCAGACGGCCGTCGCGGATCTTCAGCACCCATTCCGGATCGGCCAGCAGGGCGCGGCCGACGGCGACGAGATCGAACTCGTCGCGCTCCAGCCGCTCGATCAGGCCGTCCAGCGAAGCCGGCTTCGACCCTGCCCCGCCGAACGCCGCGATGAACTCGCCGTCCAGCCCGACCGAGCCGACGGTGATGGTCGGCTTGCCCGAGACCTTCTTCGTCCAGCCGGCGAAGTTGAGGTCCGAACCCTCGAACTCCGGCTCCCAGAAGCGCCGTTGCGAGCAGTGGAATATGTCGACGCCCGCCTCGGCCAGGGGCGTCAGCCACTGTTCCAGTTCGGCCGGGTCGTGGGCGTTCTTCGCGGCGAAGTCGTGCGACTTCCACTGCGACAGGCGCAGGATCAGGGCCATGTCCGAGCCGACGCCCTCGCGCACGGCCTTGACCACCTCGGCGCCGAAGCGGGCGCGGTCGGAGATGGTCCCGCCGCCCCATTTGTCGGCCCGGTCGTTGAGGCCGGACCAGAAGAACTGGTCGATCAGATAGCCGTGGGCGCCGTGGATCTCGACCGCGTCGAACCCCAGGTCGCGAGTGGCGCGGGCCGAGCGGCCGAAGGCGGCGATGGTGTCGGCGATGTCCTCGTCCGTCATGGGTTCGAGGCCACGCTTGCCGGGGCTGGTCATACCGGCGGGGCTGTCGACCTTGCCCAGCGGCTGCCAGTCCGCCCCCTGCCCCCGCGCCGAGCCGACGTGCCACAGCTGCGGCGCGATGCGCCCGCCGGCCGCGTGGACGGCCTCGACCACCTTCTTCCATGCCGGCAAGGCCTGACCGTAGAACAGCGGCACATTGGCGTCATTGCGGGCGGCGGGACGCTCCACCACCGTGCCCTCGGTGACGATCAGCCCGACCTGCCCCTCGGCCCGGCGGCGGTAGTAGGCGACCACGTCATCAGTGGGAATCCCGCCCGGCGAGAAGGACCGCGTCATGGGCGCCATGACGATGCGGTTCGGCATCTTCAGCGACTTGACCTCGAAAGGCCGGAAAAGGGCGTCGACGCTCATGGGATCTGCTTTCAGGGAGGACTGGAACCGTCAAGGTGGCGATTCAAGTTGCCTTTGAAAACCCTTAGAGGCCGAGTTTTTTCGCCACCCCTGCCGCGATGGCGCCGAACCGGGCGACGACCGCCGGATCAGGGGCGCCCGCATCCCCCGCCTCGCGCACCGCGGCGTCCAGCGGCAGGTCGCCGATGAAGTCCACGCCCAGCCGGTCCGCTTCCGCTTTGGCGCCGCCCTGCCCGAACACCGGCCCGGTCATGTTCTCAATCAGGCCCAGCACCGGAACCTCGACCTGGCTGAACAGGGTGTGGGCGCGCCGCGCGTCGGCCAGCGCCACCTCCTGCGGGGTCGAGACGATGACGACCCCGTCCATCGGTGTGTTCTGCACCAGCGTCAGCTGCACGTCCCCCGTTCCCGGCGGCATGTCCACGACCAGCACGTCCAGCGGCGCCTCTTCCGTGCCCCAACGCGTCTGGCCCAGCATCTGCTTGATCGCCTGCGACGCCATCGGCCCGCGCCAGACCATGGCCTCGGTGCGCCCGGTCAGGAAGCCGATCGACATGACCTTCAGCCCGTGGGCCTCGTTGGGGACCATCATGTTGTCGGCGAACGACGGCTGGCCCGACACGCCCAGCATGGTCGGCAGCGACGGGCCGTAGACGTCCGCGTCCAGCAAACCCACCGACAGCCCCCGCGCCGACAGAGCCGCCGCCAGGTTCACCGCCACCGTCGACTTGCCCACCCCGCCCTTGCCGCTGGCGACCGCGAGGACGCGCTTCACATGGGCCGGGCGCGTGGTCGGAACCGGCGCCTTGGGCCGCCCCTGGTCGACGGCTTCCTTCGACAGGCTGGCCGTGCGGCGCGCGGGCGCCGGCGCCGACTCCGCCGTCAGGATCACCGACACCCGCGCCATGCCCGGCAGGGCCTTCAGCGCCGCCTCGGCCGCGTCGCGCACCGGGGCGTAGATGCCGACGTCGCGGCGGGCCACCTCCATGGCGAAACCAGCGCGATCCTCAGCCACCATCAGCCCCTGAACCAGCCCGGCCGAGACCAGCCCCTTGCCCGATTTCGGATCGATGACGGCGTCGAGGGCGGCGACGACTTTGGCGTGGATGGGGGACTGATCGGCCAAGACGAAACTCCGGAACCCTTGCAGGGGCTGAGCGGGCCTTCTATCGCCGAAAGGGCCTGAGCCGCGAGCGCCGATTTGTCCGAAGCCCCCATCACCCTGATCGCCGGCGCCACCGCCTCGGGCAAGTCGCGCCTGGCGCTGGAGATGGCGCGGGCGAGGGGCGCGGTGATCGTGAACGCCGACAGCCAGCAGCTCTACGCCGACCTGCGGGTTCTGAGCGCCCGGCCCTCCGTCGAAGAAGAAGCCCAGGCCGAGCACCGCCTCTATGGCGTAGTCGACGCCGCCGACGCCTGGTCCGTGGGTCGCTGGACCCGCGCGGTCATGCCGATGCTGGAGGCGCTGAATGCCGAGGGTTGCCCCGCCATTCTCGTCGGCGGCACGGGCCTGTATTTCAATGCCTTGACGAAAGGTCTTGCGGACATTCCGCAGGTTGCCGCCAGCGCCCGCGACGCCGCCCAGACCGCCTTCGACACCGAGGGTGAGGAGGCCTTCCGCGCGCGTTTGGCCGAGCTCGACCCTGCCGCCGCCGCCCGCATCGAGGCCGGGGACCGCCAGCGCCTGACCCGCGCCATGGCCGTCGCCGAGAGCACCGGACGCCCGCTCAGCGACTGGATGGCCGGCACCACGCCCCTGCTCGCGCCCGGGTCGTGGACCGGCATTGTGGTCGAGCCCGACCGCGCCGCCCTCTATGCCAGTTGCGACGCGCGGGTGGCGGCCATGGTCGAGCAGGGCGCGCTGGATGAGGTGCGGGCGCTGATGGCGCGCGGCCTCGACCCCGCCCTGCCCGCCATGAAGGCCGTCGGCGTGCGCGAGTTCGCGGCGCACCTGGCCGGCGAAATCCCCCTCGACGCCGCCATCGACGCTACCCGTCAAGCCACCCGCAACTACGCCAAGCGCCAACTGACCTGGTTCCGAAACCAGACGCCGGGATGGATGCGGCATCCGGGCGCCGATCGGGGTGCGTGAGACGTCTCAGGGCGTGGGTGCTATGCGATGGCCGGGTGCGGCGATTGCATCAGCAAGCGTGACGCCCGGGCCGAACCCTGCGCACGCCAAACATCGAGAGCGCGCATGACCAACCGGGTCGACACCCTCATCAGTCAAATCCGGGAGCTGGAACATGATCTGGCCGCCGAATTTTCACGCCAGCGATCGGGCTTCAGATTTGGCCTGGAACACGGCCGGGTCCGATTCGAGGAGGAGGCCGTCCGGCGTCTGGAAGAGCGTCGCGTCCACCTGATGAAATACATCCTCGGCGCGCCGGTGCTGTTCGTGGTGACCGCGCCGGTGATCTATTCCCTGATCCTGCCCTTCGCGGTGGCCGATCTCTGGGTGTCGCTCTACCAGGCCATCTGCTTTCGCGTTTACCGCATCCCGCAGGTCCCGCGCGGCCGCTACATGATTTTTGATCGCACCGGCCTGCCTTATCTGAACGCGCTCGAAAAGCTGAACTGCGCCTATTGCTCCTATGTGAACGGGGTCATCGCCTATGTCCGCGAGGTCGCCGCACGAACTGAACAATACTGGTGTCCGATCAAGCACACGCGCCGGCTGATGGGGTCGCACGGCCGCTATGCGGGGTTTGACGAGTTCGGCGACGGCGAAGGCTATCGGGCCGCCCTGGAGGCGTCGCGTCGGGCGCTGCGAGAGACCCGTGAGGATTGACGTTCGACCGAATTCCCGCCCGGCGCTTGGAAGCCGACGCCAGAACCCCTATATTGGTCGTGCCGGGGCTTGCTCCGGATATGGCGATAAACGCGCCTGTAATAAGCGGACCGGACCCGGGTGCGATTCCCGGCGGCTCCACCAATCTCTCCCGTGTATCGGCGGGGCAGCATGGGGCCGACTAGCATCGACGGACGTGTAAAGAGGACTGCTTTCGCCCGTGTTGGCCCAGCGCACCGGGCCATTTTCTAACTGCGAACGATAACTTCGCTGGAGAAGTCGCTCTCGCCGCGTAAGCGGTTCGGGTGATTTCGAACACTTAAGTCCTCGGGGATCAGTTCCCGGGGCGGGGCCCGGAGGGCGCCTGCCAACAGAAGCCCTCCACCTATTTTCAGGGACGCGCCCTCCCTCTTCCTGGAAGATGGGGGAGCTGCCAACAGAATCCCGGCGCTTTTCCATTTCACTTCCTTCGTCATCCTCCGGCGCGAAGCGACCCGGGGACCCAGCGGCGCGCGAGCGCGCGACACTGTGGGGAGCACCTAAGCCCGAAGATCGCCTTCGCTGACGCTTGGCGCCGCTGGGTCCCCCGGTCTTCGCTGCGCTTCGCCGGAGGATGACGAAAGAAGGTCTGACCTTCTTTTCCAACATTGCCACCTTCCGCCCGGCCCACGGCCCCGCTATCACTCGCGCATCAGGCGCAGAGGCAGGCATGGCAGACGACACACCACCCGTCGACGAGATGCATTACGAGCAGCTGGCCCAGGACGCCCTGCGCGGGGTGATCCGCGCCGCGCTCGAACGCGCCGCCAGCCCGATGGGCATTCCCGGCCAGCACCGCTTCTTCATCACCTTCCGCACCCGCGCTGCGGGCGTGGTGCTGCCGCCGGACATCCTGGCGAAATACCCGGAAGAGATGACCATCGTGCTCCAGCACCAGTACTGGGACCTGGCGGTCGAGAGCGACCGGTTCACGGTGATGCTGAAGTTCGGCGGCGTGCCCAAGGTCATGACCACGCCCTTCGCCGCCATCACCCGCTTCGAGGACCCGGCGGCGCAGTTCCTGCTGCAGTTCGAGCCGCCCCGCGTGCCGGACCAGCCGGCCGTGGAGCCCGAGCCCATGCCGGCGCCCAAGCCGAAATCGGCCAAGGCCCCGCCGCCTCCGGGCGACGACGACGGTCCCAAGGTCGTCTCGCTGGACCAGTTCCGCAAGAAATAGCACTGTCAGGCAGACCTGTGTTTCGCGGCTGGGGGATGACGCGATGCTCCGACGACTGATCGCGGCCCTGATGCTGTTGATGGCCGCCCTGGCCACGCCCGCGGCGGCCCAGACCGCCGCCACCCCGTCCCGCTTCGACGGCTGGGCCGTGGCGATCGTCGCCGGCGACTGGCGCGGCCACGGCGAACCGATCCAGGCCTTCGACAACGCCCGCCGCGACCTGGTCCAGGGCTTCCTCGACGCAGGGTTCGCGCGCGACGCCATGGTCGACTACAGCCTGCGCCCCGACGTGCCGAACCCGACGACGGCGCAACAGGCCATGGCCGGGATCACCGACGTGACCAGCCGCAACACGAGGGGCTGCCTGATCTATTTCACCTCGCACGGCTCGCCCAACGGCATCGTGTTCGGCCCGGACGTAACGCTGAGCACGGCCGACGTGGCGCGGCTGGTGCGGGGCTGGTGCGGCGAGCGCCCGACCGTGGTGGTGATGTCCGCCTGCTACTCCGGCGTCTTCCGCGAAGGCTTGTCCGGGCCGAACCGGATCGTCATGACGGCGGCCAGCCGCGTGACCTCGTCCTTCGGCTGCGGCGCCGATGCGAAATACCCCTATTTCGACGGCTGCGTGCTGGAGTCCCTGCCGAACGCCACGGACTTCATCAATCTTGCCCACGCGACCCGCGCCTGCGTCGTCCGGCGCGAGACGGAAGAGAACCTGACCCCACCGTCTGAGCCCCAGTTCTTCGTCGGCGCCAACATGCAGCTGATGGGCCCGACGCTGCGCTTCAACCGCCCGCCGGGTTGACGGCGTCGCCGCTCCGCATCTAGAACATTTGCGGAACATTCAATCAGGGAGGGATGCATGCTGACCGGAGGATGCCATTGCGGCGCCGTGCGCTACGAGATGCCGGCCGAGTTCATCCACCACGCCCTGTGCCACTGCACCGACTGCCGCAAATGCAGCGGCGCGCCGGCCGTGGCCTGGGCGCTGGTGCCGACGGACCAGCTGAAGATCACCGGTGAGACGGTGGCCTATGCCTCGTCCGAACATGCGCGACGCCATTTCTGCGGCGTCTGCGGGACCGGCCTGTTCTACACCAACGAGGTCATCTTCCCGGGCCAGACGGATGTGCAGAGCGCCACGCTGGACGACCCCGACGCCATCAAGCTGCAGGGCCAGATCCAGACCGCCGAACGCATCGGCTGGATGGAGACGCTGGGCGATCTGCCGTCCTTCCACCGCTATCCGGGCATGCCCTGAACGCGCGGAAACGCCCGGATCGTGATCCGCTCGCGCTCGCCCTCGCGCCGCTCGACCAGCAGGCGCGCCACCTGTGCGTCGTCGTGGAACAGATAGCCCTTGATGGCGTCCAGCAACGCCTTGGCCAGATTGTCCAGGTCCATGTGCGGCGGCTCGCCCACATGCTCCATCACGATCTCGACGGTGAAATCGCCCCAGGACGGGCGTGACGCCCACTCCTTGCGCATGAACTCATAGACCAGCGGCTTGTAGTATTTCGCCTGGGTGGTCAGGCCCTCGATGGTGATCTCCACCGCCTCGCCCGCCTCCCGCGCCCGGACCTTGCCCGAGCCGATCCAGCCCGCTGTCACGTCCGGCATTCGTTCGGGAACTCGGTGTTCAGCCTGACCTCGAGGATCTTGACCGGCGTGTCGATGGCCTCGTCCGTGGCCGGCAGGGCCTGGATGGCGCGCACCACATCCATGCCGCCCGAGACGCCGCCGAAGGCCGCGAAGCCCTGGCCGTCCGGGTTACGCCCGCCGCCGAAGTCGAGCGCCGGCGCATCCTCCACCACGATGAAAAAGCTGGAGGTGGCGCTGTCCGGTCCGTCGCGCGCCATGGAGATGACCCCGGCCCTGTGGCTGAGGCCCGTGTCACGGGTGCGCTCCAGCGGAATGGGGCCGAAGCCGGCGTCGTCGCTGCCCGCCGGGGTCGCGGCCTGGATCACGTCGATAGGGTTGGGGTTGTCGTTGGTCTCGGCCACCACGGTGCGGAAGAACGATCCGCCGACATAGCTGCCCGCCTCGACATAGCGCAGGAAGTTGCAGACCGTGATGGGCGCCTTGTCGATGTTCAGGCCCAGCCAGATGTCGCCGTGGTCCGTGCGGATGACCACATTGGGGATCGGATTCGGCGGCGGCGGAGTCTGCGCCGTCGCCGCGGTGGCGCCCGTCATCAGGGTGAGCGACAACAGGGCCGCTCGTGTCCGCCGGATCATCTTCGCCATGCCCATTCCCCTCATGCTCATGCGCTTGTTCAGCCGTCGCTCCGTGCTACACCCCGCGCGCACCGAGAGCCAAGCCGAAGAGCCTGCCAAGATGACCGACCACCGCACCGAAACCGACACCTTCGGCCCCATCCAGGTCCGCAACGACGTCTATTGGGGGGCGCAGGCCGAGCGGTCGCTGGGCAACTTCAGGATCGGCTGGGAGAAGCAGCCCCTGCCGATCGTGCGGGCGCTGGGAATCGTCAAGCGCGCGGCAGCCGAGACCAACATGGCGCTGGGCAAGCTGGACCCGCAGATCGGGAACACCATCGTCGCTGCGGCCAACGAGGTGATCGAGGGCAAGCTGAACGACCACTTCCCGCTGGTCGTCTGGCAGACCGGCTCGGGCACCCAGTCGAACATGAACGCCAACGAGGTGATCAGTAACCGCGCCATCCAGATGCTGGGCGGCGAGATGGGCTCGAAGAAGCCGGTCCACCCCAACGACCACGTCAACATGAGCCAGTCGTCGAACGACACCTACCCCACGGCCATGCACGTCGCCTGCGCCGAACAGGTGGTCAACGACCTGATCCCGGCGCTGAAGCATCTGCATGCGGCGCTGGACGCCAAGGCCAAGGCCTGGGCCCACATCATCAAGATCGGCCGCACCCACACCCAGGACGCCACGCCCCTGACCCTCGGCCAGGAGTTCGGCGGCTATGCGCAGCAGGTCGCCAACGGCATCGAGCGCATCGAGCTGACCCTGCCCAAGCTGATGGAGCTGGCCCAGGGCGGCACCGCCGTCGGCACCGGCCTGAACGCCCCCGTCGGCTTCGCGGAAAAGGTGGCGCAGCAGATCGCCGGCATCACCGGCCTGCCCTTCACGACGGCCCCCAACAAGTTCGAAGCGCTCGCCGCCCACGACGCCATGGTCTTCAGCCACGGGGCCATCAACACGGTCGCCGCGTCGCTGTTCAAGATCGCCAACGACATCCGCTTCCTCGGCTCCGGCCCGCGCTCGGGTCTGGGCGAACTGGCCTTGCCGGAGAACGAGCCGGGCAGCTCGATCATGCCCGGCAAGGTCAACCCGACCCAGTGCGAGGCCCTGACCCAGGTCTGCGTCCAGGTGTTCGGCAACCACGCCGCCGTGACCTTCGCCGGGTCGCAGGGGCATTTCGAGCTGAACGTCTTCAACCCGGTGATGGCCTACAACTTCCTGCAGTCGGTGCGCCTGATGGCCGACGCGGCGATCAGCTTCACCGACAACTGCGTCGTCGGCATCGAGCCGCGCGAGGACAACATCAAGCGCGGCCTGGACAACTCGCTGATGCTGGTGACGGCGCTCAACGGCAAGCTGGGCTACGACGCCTGCGCCAAAATCGCCAAGACCGCGCACAAGAACGGCACGACGCTCCGCGAGGAAGCCGTCGGCGGCGGCTACCTGACCGACGCCGAGTTCGACGAGGCCGTGCGGCCCGAAAAGATGATCTCGCCCGGCTAGGGCTTGTCCCGGATCGTCCGGCCCACGGGCGCCAGCGCCAGTTTCGCCAGCTCCAGATCCTTCAGAGCGAAGGGGATGCCGATGATGGTCACGAACTCGGCCACGGCGATGACCAGGTGCGACAGGGCGATGTACCAGCCGGCGAAGATGAACCAGATGACGTTCAGCACGACGCCGAGGCAGCCGACAACGGGGTTCGCCTCCTCCTGCCACACGATCTCGCGCCCGAACGGCCAGAAGGAATAGCTGGCGATACGCCACGCCGCGAACGTCCACGGCAGGCCGACGACGGTCAGCGCCAGGATCGCGCCGCCCAGCAGCCACAGCAGGCCGGAAATCCAGCCGCCGAAGATGAGCCAGAGGATGTTCAGGAGCAGTCTCATGGCCCCGGGATACGGCAAAGGCCCCGCCTGCAACAGCGGGGCCTTCGTTAATTCGCGGAAAGCCGCATCTTCGCGTGGCCTATGCTCGCCACGCGGTGGCTCGCGGCTTGAGGCCCCCTAGTGCGGCTTCTCGGTCCAGCGCGCCTTGGCGTCGTCCTTGGTGACGTTCAGATGCACATGCTCGTCGATGTGATCTACCCAGCTGACCGGGATCATGTGGTGCTTGAACCCGCCGGTCAGGTCCATCTTGGCCAGTTCGATCTGGTCGCCGTTGACGTGGTCGACGCGACCGACATGCTCGCCGTCCGAGCCGATGACTTCGAGGTGTTCCTTGATCATCGAGGCGTCTACCATG
>JAZKHQ010000071.1:0-12964 GCA_040385285.1 Pseudomonadota bacterium | reverse complement strand
GCCACCGGCAGCAGGACTTCTTCGACGTCGACATCGATGTCGAGGTGAAGGACGCCAAACACGCCACCTCGATCATGGCCGCCCTGCGCGCCAATCCGTCCGTCGACACGGTCGAGCGGTTCAAGGGCTAGAGCCGCCCCCGGGTTGGCGCTAAGGACGGTTCATGACCTCCGAAGACGTCCTCAACGAGTTCCGCGCCGCCGGCGCCCTGCGCGAGGGGCATTTCGTCCTGTCGTCGGGGCTGCACAGCCCGGTCTTCCTGCAAAAGAATCTGGTGTTCATGGACGCCCGTCGCTGCGAGCGGCTGTGCAAGGCGCTGGCGGACAAGATCACGGCCGCCGTGGGCCCGGTCGATGTCGCTATCTCGCCCGCCGTGGGCGGCATCATCCCGGGCTATGAGACCGCCCGCCACCTCGGGGTGCCCTCGCTCTATGTCGAGCGGGAAGGCGGCGCCTTCAAGCTGCGGCGGGGTTTCCACGTCGAGCCGGGCCAGAAGGTCGTGATGGTCGAGGACATCGTCACCACGGGCCTGTCGTCGCGCGAGTGCATCGCCGCCATCCGGGAGGCCGGAGGCGACGTGGTCGCCGCCGCCTGCATCGTCGACCGTTCGGGCGGCCGCGCCGACGTGGGCGTGCCGCTGATGGCCTTGGCGACGCTGGATGTGCCGGCCTACCCCGCCGACGCCCTGCCGCCCGACCTGGCCGCCCTGCCGGTCGAGGATCCGGGCAGCCGGCGCCTGGCCAAGGCCTGATCCAATGGCTGACCGTTTGAGACTCGGCGTCAACATCGACCACGTCGCCACCGTGCGGAATGCTCGCGGCGGCCAGTATCCCGACCCTGTCCGCGCGGCCGAGGATGCGCTGGCCGCCGGCGCCGACGGCATCACCGCCCACCTGCGCGAGGACCGCCGCCATATCTCCGACGCCGACATCGACAGTCTGTCCGGCCTGCTGCGTGAGCAGTCGCGGCCTCTGAACCTCGAGATGGCCGTGACGCAGGAGATGCTGGCCATCGCCTTGCATCACCGGCCTCACGCTGTCTGCCTGGTGCCCGAGAAGCGCGAGGAGCGCACGACCGAGGGCGGCCTCGACGTCGTCGGCGGCCACAACTGGATCACTCCTTTCGTCGGCAAGCTCAATGAGGCCGGGTCTCGCGTGTCCCTTTTCATCGGCGCCGACCCGGCCCAGATTGAGGCCGCCGCCCGTACGGGCGCAGCCGTGGTCGAGCTGCACACCGGCGCCTACTGCGACGCCGTCCGCGAGGGCCGGATGGACGAAGCCGAGGCTGAACTGACGGCCCTGCGAACCGGGGCCGCCCGCGCCGCCGCGCTTGGGCTGGAGGTCCACGCCGGCCACGGCATCGACTACGAGACCGTCGCCGCCATCGCCGCCATCCCTCAGGTGATGGAGCTGAACATCGGCCACTTCCTGATCGGAGAGGCCATTTTCGTTGGCCTGGGCCCTGCCATCGCCCGGATGCGGGCCCTGATGGACGCCACCCGGCCGGAGTGTCCGGCATGATCATCGGCGTCGGCGCCGATCTGTGCGACATCCGCCGCATCCAGGCCTCGCTGGACCGCTTCGGCGACCGTTTCCGGAACCGCTGCTTCACCGGACTGGAGCGCGCCCGGTCAGAGCGAAAGCCTGACGCCGCCTGGAGTTACGCCAAGCGGTTCGCGGCCAAGGAGGCTTGCGCCAAGGCGCTGGGCACCGGCATGCGCCGCGATGTTTACTGGCGCGACATGGGGGTGGTGAACCTGCCCAGCGGAAAGCCGACCCTGGCCCTGACCGGCCATGCCGCAGAGCACCTGGCCAGACTGACGCCGGACGGCCACAAACCGGTGATACATCTGACGCTCAGCGACGAGCATCCCTATGCGCTCGCCTTCGTGGTGATCGAAGTCTTGCCCGCCGCCTGATCTGGCTATACCGATTTCGCGCCGAAGACCGCGAGCAGCGGCAGGGGGATTGAGAATGAGCGAAGAGCACAAGCACGACGATCATGCGCACGATGCGCATCCTCCGGTCGAGCCCACCACCACCCACGATGCGGATCACGCGCCGGCCGAGGCCGCTCACGAGGCGCATGACGATCATGCCGCCGAGGCCGCTGAACCGGCCCACGTCAGCCAGGAACACCCGGCCGATCCCGAAATCTCGCATCATGCCGAGGCCGACGCGCCGGGCGTGGAGCATCCCGTCGCCCACGCCGAGGAAGCCCCGGCGGAAGAGCCTGCCGTGACCGTCGAGCCTTCAGCGCACGATCATCACCCGGAACCGGAGCCGGTCGAGGCCCCGCACGAGGAAGCGCCCCACGCCGCTGCGCCCGCGCCTGTCGCCGCATCGGAGCCTGAAAAGCGGCCCGTCTGGAGCGATCACGGCGACGCGCCGTTCGAGGACACGGAGTCCACCCCGGTCTACGCCCGCAAGGGCAAGGGCTCGTCTGGCGGCTCGGGCAACGAGTTCTTCGAGATCCTGAAGACCGTCGCCTTCGCCCTGCTGATCGCCCTGGTGCTGCGGATCGTGCTGTTCCAGCCCTTCACCATCCCCTCGGCCTCGATGGAGCCGAACCTCTACGAGGGCGACTACATCGTCGTCTCCAAGTGGAGCTACGGCTACTCCAGGCACTCGATCCCGTGGAGCCCGCCGCTGTTCAAGGGCCGCATCCTCGAGAACCAGCCCGAGCGCGGCGATATCGTGGTGTTCAAGCTGCCACGCGACGCCGGCCAGGGCCCGAACCAGACCGACTACATCAAGCGCCTGATGGGCCTCCCGGGCGACCGGATCCAGATGATCAACAACGTCCTGTACCTGAACGGAACCGTCGTTCCGGACGTGGTCGTCAGCCGCAATGATGTGGACGAGGTCGGCCACTCGATTATCAGGTTCAAACAGACCCTGCCGGGCGGCAAGACGTTCAACGCCCAGGAGTGGGGTCCCGGCAATCCGCTGGACAACACGCTCGAGTTCACCGTGCCCGCCGGCTACTATTTCATGATCGGCGACAACCGCGACAACTCGCTGGACAGCCGCGAGTATCCGGAAAACGGCGGCGTGGGCCTGGTCCCGGCCGAGAACCTGGTCGGCAAGGCCGAGATCATCCTGTTCTCGTGGCACCCGGGCGCTTCGCTGTTCAACCCGGTCAGCTGGTTCTCGAAGGTCCGTCCGAGCCGGTTCTTCACCGTCCTGCACTGATGGCCGACAGACGGGCCGAGGCGGTCGCGGCGCTGGCGCGCAAGCTGGGGCACGACTTCCGCGACCCGTCGCTGCTCGATCAGGCCCTGACCCACGCCAGCGTGGGCGAGGGAGCGGAGCACGACGCCCGGGGCCGGCCGTTCCTCGACAACCAGCGCATGGAGTTCCTGGGCGACCGGGTGCTGGGCCTGCTGGTCGCCGACCGGCTGATGCGCGTATTCCCTAGGTCGAACGAGGGCGAGATGTCCTCGATGCTGCACAGCCTCGTCGACAAGGCCGCCTGCGCCCGCGCCGCCGAGGCGCTGGGCGTCGGCGACGCCATGCGCCTGTCGCCGGGCGAGGCCAAGCAGGGCGGCCGCCGGCGCGAGGGCGTGCTCGGCGACGCCATGGAGGCCATCCTCGCCGCCGCCTGGCTGGACGGCGGCATCGACGCCGCCCGCGCCGTGTTCGAACGCGCCTGGGCCGCCGAACTGGCCGCCCCGCCGCAGAAGTCCGTCGCCAACCCCAAGTCGGCGCTTCAGGAGTGGACGCTGGGGCAGGGCAGGCCTTTGCCCGTCTACCGCATCGTCCAGCGCACGGGCTCGGATCACGCCCCCACCTTCACCGTCGAAGTCACGGTTCACGGCGCCGAACCCTTGACCGCGCAGGGGCGTTCACGTCAGGAGGCGGAGAAAGCCGCGGCCGCCGCGATGCTGAAACGTGAAGGCGTGATTTGACCGACCCTGAAAACCCGAACCAGCGCGCCGGATTCGCCGCCATCATCGGCGCGCCCAACGCCGGGAAATCCACGCTGGTGAACCGGCTGACGGGATCCAAGGTCTCCATCGTCACCCAGAAGGTCCAGACCACACGCTTCCCCGTGCGCGGCATCGCCATGGAAGGCGACGCCCAGATCGTGTTGGTCGACACCCCGGGCATCTTCACCCCCCGCCGCCGCCTCGACCGGGCCATGGTCGCCTCCGCCTGGGGCGGGGCCGACGACGCCGACGTGGTGGTCCACCTGATCGACGCCGCCTCGCACATCGCGTCCGAAGGCAAGGAAGGCCAGGCCGCCGACCGCCGCTCGGCCGAGGACACCGAAACCATCATCGCCGCGCTGAAGGCGGCGGGGAAACAGGTCATCCTGGCCCTGAACAAGATCGACGGCATGCGCCGCGACACCCTGCTGGCCCTGTCACACGCGATGTTCGAAACCGGCGTCTATTCCGAGGTCTACATGATCTCGGCGCTCAGCGGCGACGGCGTCGACGACCTCAAGAAGCGGCTGGCCCTCGCAATGCCCGCCGGCCACTGGCTGTATCCCGAGGACCAGAGCGCTGACGTCCCCGTGCGCGTCCTCGCCGCCGAGATCACACGCGAGAAGGTCTATCTGCGGGTCCACGAGGAGCTGCCCTATTCGGCCGCCGTCGAGACCACGGCCTTCGAGGAAAAGCCCGACGGCTCGGCCCGCATCGAACAGACCATCTATGTCGAGCGCGAGAGCCAGCGGCCCATCGTCCTGGGCAAGGGCGGCCAGACCCTGAAATGGATCGGCCAGAAGTCGCGTGAGGAGTTGATCCTGCTGCTGGACCGTCCGGTGCATCTGTTCCTGACGGTCAAGGTCGACCCGAAGTGGCAGGACAGCCGCGCGCTCTACGCCCAGTTCGGCCTGAACTTCGACGTCTGACCTTGCCGTTCGATCCGCCGAGATCCGCCGGGGGACACCCACGGCTGCTGCTGGCCCTTCTGACCGCCGTCCTGCTGGCGGTCGGCGCGGTGGCCGCCGTCCGCTATTTCGCGCCTGAACCCTCCGCCGCCGGCAAACCTCTGCCGCCGCGCCCGCCGCTGGTGGTGGTCGAGGATCTGCCGCGTCTGGCCCAGCGCCTGGACCGCTCGCGCTTCACCGGCGCCGTGCTGGTGGCGCGCGGCGACAAGGTCGTCTTCCGCCAGGCGTACGGCCAGACCGAGGGCCGCCCGCTGGCGCTCAACGACCGCTTCCGCCTGGCCTCGGTCAGCAAGCAGTTCACCGCCGCCGCGATCCTCACGCTTCAGGACAAGGGCGTGCTCAGCGTCGATGATCCCCTGTGCAAATGGATCGACCCGTGCCCCGAGGCCTGGGCGCCGATCCGGCTGCATCACCTCCTGTCGCACACCTCGGGCGTGCCTGACCTGATGAGCCAGGCCAACTGGGGCCAGCGCCGCATCCGCCCCACGACACCGGACCAGCTGACCGCCGCCTCGGCCATGTACCGGCTGCAGTTCCAGCCGGGAACGAAGGTCAAATACGACAACGCCGGCTTCAACCTGCTGGGCGTGGTGATCGAACGCGCCAGCGGAATGGCCTTCGCCGACTATCTCAGGACCGCGCTGTTCGAGCCTCTGGGCATGAAAGACACCGGCTATGACGACGGCGCCGACCACGGCATCATCATGGGCTACGCCAACCTCGCCGGCGGTCTGGCGCCCCAGCCGGACGCCAACCCCAGCGTCGTCTTCGCCGCCGGCGGCCTCTATTCGACGCTGGACGACCTGCTGGTATGGGAGCGCGCGCTGCATCGCGGCTACCTGCTGTCGCCCGAAAGCTACGCCGACATGATCCGCGACCATGCGCCGGCCGACACCGGACCCGAGCGCGGCCGCGTGCGCCGCGACTGGGGCTACGGCCTGTTCGCCAATCGGCTGGGCACGCGTGTCAGCCCCGGCTTCGACGAGCGCCAGATCTACCACACCGGCAGTTGGTCGGGGTTCCGCAACCTCATCACCTACCAGCCCGACGCGGACGTGACGGTGATCGTCCTGTCCAACAATTTCCACCAGACCGCCGAGGTCTTCCTGATCTCGCAGCAGGCCATGGCCGAGGCCCTCGGACACGACTTCCCCACGGGCCCCGCGCCGCGCTAGGGTCGCGCATGATCGCGCTCATCCTCGCCGCCTTGATCCAGTCCACGCCGGAAGCCGAAGCCGCCGCCGTCCTGGACCGGATGCACGCGGCCGCCGCCTCCGCCGACGGCGCGGTCTACTTCTCACAGTTCACGCCCGACGCTCGTTTCATCGGCACGGATGCAGGGGAGCGCTGGTCGCTGACCGAGTTTCGCGCCTATGCCGAGCCGTATTTCGCCCAGGGGAGGGGCTGGACCTACGCCCCGCGCGACCGCGTCCTGACCCTGGCCCCGCTCGACTGCCGCTGCGTCGTCTGGTTCGACGAGTTGCTCGACAACGCCAGCTACGGCGAGACGCGCGGTTCGGGCGTGCTGCGCCTGACCGACGACGGCTGGAAGATAGAACAGTATGTCCTCAGCATCCCGGTGCCCAATGACAAGGCCCGCGCCGTCGTCGCCCTGATCCAGGCGCCGGAGTAGGCGTGGAGTTTTCCGACGACGCCTATGTCCTGTCCGCCCGCGCCCATGGCGACACGGGCGTGGTCGTGGAACTGCTGACGGCGGAGCATGGCCGCCGCGCGGCCTATGTCGCGGGCGGCGCCTCGCGGCGGATGAAGCCGTTCCTGCAAGCCGGGGCGCGCGTCACCGCCGATTTCCGCTCGCGCACCTCGGACCAGCTCGGCTCCGCGCGGCTGGAGCCGGTGGGGCAGGGGCCGTCCGCCCTGTTCGACGATCCACTGGCCCTGATCGGACTGAACGCCGCCGCCGCCGTGGCGCAAGGTGCCCTGCCGGAACGCGAGCCGCATCCCGGGGCCTTCCTGGCCTTCGAGGCCCTGATGGGCGCCTTCGCCTTTCCCGAAATCTGGCCCGCCGTCTTCGCCCGGTTCGAGGCGGGGCTGCTGGACGACCTCGGCTTCGGGCTCGACCTGTCGAAATGCGGCGCCACCGGTTCGACCGATGACCTGATCTGGGTCAGCCCCCGCACCGGCCGGGCCGTCAGCCGCGAGGCGGGCGCGCCCTATGCCGACAAGCTGCTGACCCTGCCGCCCTTCATGCTCGGCGCCCAGGCCGGGCTGGTCGAGGGCGACGTGCGCGCCGGGCTGGACCTCACCGGCCACTTCCTCGAGCAGTTCGTCTTCCACCCCCAGAACCGGCCCATCCCGCCGGCCCGCGTGTGGATGATGGACAAGCTGGCCGAGGCGGGTCGCCTTTGAGCGTCGGCCTGTGTTAGCCATCGCCTTCAAGTCGGAGATACCTATGAAGACGTTCGTTTCGGTCCTGGCCCTCGGCCTCGCCCTCGTCAGCGGTTCGGCCAGCGCGCAAGCCGCCCGCGACCCCGCCGCCGAGGCGCGCATCCACGCCGACGTCGCCTTCCTCGCCGACGATGCGCTTGAGGGGCGCGGCACCGGCCTGCGCGGCTATGACCTCGCCGCCCAGTATGTGCAGACGCGGATGCAGGGCATGGGCCTGACGCCCGGCGCCAACGGATCATGGCGCCAGCCGGTGACCATCGCCCGCATGGGCGTCGAGGAGGCGACCCTGTCCTGGACGCCCGCCGACGGCCAGCCCGTGACCTGGACCAGCGGCGTCGACGCCCTGTTCGGCATCGCGCGAGATGCGCGCATCGCCATCACCAACGCGGATCTGGTCTTCGTGGGCTACGGCCTGGAAGAAGACTACGCGGGTCTGAACACCCACGGAAAGATCGTCGTCGTCCTTCAGGGCGCGCCCGCGGGCATGACCGGCGAAGAGGCCCAGCGCGCCGAACAGTCAAAGTCCCGCATCGCAGAAGCCCACGGCGCGGACGGCGTCATCACCGTCAACACCACGGCCAGCGCCGCGCGCTACACTGACGCCCTGCTGCGCCGCTTCGCCGGCCGCACCGAGACCACCTGGGTCGGCCCTGACGGCCCCCGGCGCTCGACGCCGGGCATCCGCGTCACGGCCTTCCTCAATGACGCCGCCGCCGCCGCCCTGTTCGCCGGGGCGCCGAAATCCTACGCCGACATCCGCGCCGAAGCCGCCTCGGGCCGTCCCGCCGGTTTCGCCCTCGACGGCGCCGCGTCCTTCGACGTCCACACCCGGCGCGAGGATCTCCAGACCTCGAACGTCATCGGGATGATCGAGGGGACCGATCCGGTCCTGAAGAACGAATACGTCATCCTGACCGCCCACCTCGATCACCTCGGCATGAGCACCTCTGGCGAGGACCGCATCAACAACGGCGCGCTCGACAACGCCGGCGGCGTCGCCTCGATGCTGGAGGCCGCCCGCTCGCTGGTCGCCAGCCCGCCGCGTCGTTCGGTGCTGGTCGTGGCCCTGACGGCCGAGGAGTTCGGCCTCGTCGGCTCGGACTATCTGGCCCGCTATCCGGTCGTTCAGAACGTCGTCGCAGACGTCAATCTGGACATGCCGATCCTGACCTATGACTTCACCGACGTGGTCGCCTTCGGCGCCGAGCATTCGACGCTGGGGCCGCTGGTCGCCGCCGCCGCGCAGACGGAGGGCGTCAGCCTGTCGCCCGACCCGATGCCGGAACAGAACGTCTTCACCCGTTCGGACCACTATTCCTTCGTCCAGGCGGGCGTGCCGTCGGTCATGCTGGCCACCGGCTACGCCAACGGCGGCGAGGCGGCCTGGGGCGCCTTCTTCGAGCACGGCTATCACAAGCCGAACGACGACCTGTCCGGGCCGATGAACTGGACCGCCGCCGCCCGCTTCGCCCGCGTCAACGCCGCCATCGCCCGCGCCATCGCCGACGCCGGCCAGCGCCCGCTGTGGTACGCTGGCAATCCGTACGGCGACCGCTACGCGCCTGAGGCCCAAAAGGCGCCCCGGCCGGAATAAGCGCCGGCAGGGTTGCCGTTCCGACCCGCGATGCTAGCGTCAGGCATCAAGGGGAAATCCATCATGTTGACGCGTATCCTTTCCGGCCTGTCCACGGCCGCCTTCCTGTTCGTCACGGTTCCTGCGGCGGCCCAGTCCACTGATCTGGGCGTCTTCGCGCCCGAGCGGATGCAGGCGCACATGAGCTTCCTCGCCGACGACCTGCTGGAGGGGCGCGGCACCGGCACGCGCGGCTTCGACGTCGCCGCCCTCTATGTCCAGACCCAGTTCCAGGGCCTCGGCCTGACCCCGGGCGGAAACGCAGAGGGCACGAGCTGGCGCCAGCCCGTCGGCTTCACCTCGACCCAGGTCATGTCCGGCGGCGTCGCCTGGACGCCCAACGGCGGTCAGACCGTCAACTGGGCCCACGGCGCCGAGTCGCTGATGATTCCCGTCGGTCCGGGCCGCAACACCGTCACCGCGCCCGCCGTCTTCGTCGGCTACGGCATCGATCAGCCCGACAAGGGCTACGACGACTACGCGGGCCTGGATCTGACCGGCAAGATCGCCGTCATGTTCGTCGGCGGCCCTCCCGGTACAGACGATGCCCTTGCGGAAGGCAAGCAGGGCGCGGCCTTCATGCGCGGCGCCGTCGGCATCGTCATGCTCAACACGCGGGCCAGCGAGAAGGAGACGCCCTGGGCCATGGTCACGGAATACCTGACCCAGCCGCAGTTCGGCCTGCGCCGTCCGGAGCCGCCCATGTCGGGGCCCACGCCCCTGTTCGCGGCCCTAGACATTCCCGCCGCGGAAATCATGTTCGCCGGCGCTCCCCGGTCCGGCGCCGACATCCTGGCCGAGGCGGACACGCCCGACGGCAAGCCGCGCGGCTTCGACCTGCCCGGCCAGATCACTCTCAGCATCGACAATCAGGTCAGCCAGGTCGACAGCACCAACGTCGTGGGCGTCCTGCCCGGTTCCGACCCGGCCCTGCGCGACCAGTATGTGGTCGTCATGTCCCACCTGGACCACGAGGGCATTTCGCCTGACGAGACCAAGCCCGACCGCATCTACAACGGAGCCATGGACAACTCGGCCGGAACCTCGGCGATGCTCGAGGTGGCCCGTGCCCTGGCCACCGGTCCGACCCGCCCGCGCCGCTCGGTCATCTTCCTGGCCGTCACGGGCGAGGAGAAGGGCCTGCTCGGCTCGGAATACTTCGCCAACAACCCGACGGTGGCCAAGGACGGCCTCGTCGCCGTGGTGAACATGGACATGCCGGTCCTGACCTACGCCTTCACCGACATCGTCGTGCTGGGCTCGGATCACTCGACGCTGGGCCAGACCGTAGACCGCGTGGCCGCGTCGCTGAACCTGGTCAACAGCCCCGATCCGCTGCCGGAGGAGGGGTTCTTCATGCGCTCGGACCACTACTCCTTCGTCCAGACCGGCGTGCCCGCCATCGACATCTCGACCGGCCACGCCAACGGCGGCGCGGCCATCTGGGAGGCGTTCCTCAAGGACACCTATCACAAGCCCAACGACGACCTGAACCAGCCCATCGACTGGAACGCCGCCGCCCGCTTCGCCCAGGTCTCGACCGCCGTGGTGCGCGCCGTGGCCGACGCCGACCAGCGCCCGCTCTGGTACGCCGGCGACGAGTTCGGCGACCGTTTCGCGGCGGAAGCGGAAAAGGCCCCCAAGCCGGCGCAGTAAGCACCGGAATCGGGCTGGAGCGCGCTAGACTTCGCGCTCCAGTTCGCCGATTCGAAACCGCATGACCGTTCACACCCCGCCGCCTCCAGAAGGCGGTCGCATTATCGATGAGCCGATGGGCGAGGCTCTCTCGCGCCGCTATCTCGCCTACGCGCTCTCGACCATCACCAACCGGGCGCTTCCGGACGTCCGCGACGGCTTCAAGCCGGTGCACCGCCGCATCATGTACGCGATGCACCAGATGCGCCTGAACCCCCAGGCCGCGGCGCGCAAATGCGCCAAGGTCGTGGGCGAGGTCATGGGCGGCTATCACCCGCACGGCGACGCCTCGATCTATGATGCCCTGGTCCGCCTGGCCCAGGACTTCTCGCAGCGCTATCCGCTGGTCGACGGTCAGGGCAATTTCGGCAACATCGACGGCGATAACGCCGCGGCCATGCGCTACACCGAGTGCAAGCTGACGGCGGCCGCGGTCCTGCTGCTGGACGGCATCGACCAGGACGCCGTCGACTTCCGCGCTACCTATGACGATCAGGACGAGGAGCCGATCGTCCTGCCGGCGGGCTTCCCCAACCTGCTGGCCAACGGCTCGTCCGGCATCGCCGTCGGCATGGCCACCTCGATCCCGCCGCACAACGCGGGCGAACTGATCGACGCCTGCAAGGTGCTGCTGGAACGCCCCGACGTCACGACCGAAGAACTGGCGACCATCGTTCCCGGTCCGGACTTCCCCACCGGCGGCGTCGCCGTGGAAGGCCATGCCTCGATCCTCGACGCCTATGAGACGGGCCGGGGCGGGGTCCGCCTGCGCGCCCGCTGGGAGACCGAGGATCTCGGCCGCGGCGTCTGGCGCATCGTCGTCACCGAGATGCCGTATCAGGTGCAGAAGTCGCGCCTGATCGAGGCCCTCGCCGACCTGATCGAGAACAAGAAGGCCCCCTTGCTGGCCGATGTCCGCGACGAGTCCGCCGAGGACATCCGCCTGGTCCTCGAGCCCAAGTCGCGCACCATCGAGCCCGAGATGCTGATGGAGAGCCTGTTCAAGCTCTCCGATCTCGAGATCCGCTTCCCGATCAACATGAACGTGCTGGACGCCTCGGGCACCCCGCGCGTCATGGGCCTGAAGGCCTGTTTGCAGGCCTTCCTCGATCACCGCCGCGAGGTGCTGATCCGGCGCGGGAACTGGCGCATCGCTCGCGTCGAGAAGCGGCTGCACCTGCTGGAAGGCCTCAGGATCGTCTTCCTGAACCTCGACGAGGTCATCCGCATCGTCCGCGAGGAGGAACAGCCCAAGGCCGTGCTGATCGCCCGCTTCGGTCTTACCGAGATGCAGGCCGACTACATCCTCGACACCCGCCTGCGCCAGTTGGCGCGGATCGAGGAAATGGCGATCGAGAACGAATTCAAGGAGCTGTCGGACGAACTTGCGGGCCTGAAGGCGATGATCGCCTCGCCGGCCAAACAGGCGAAGCTGATCGCGGTCGGCCTCGACGACGTGCGCAAGGCCCTGATCTCGCCCCGCCGCACCACTATCGCCGAGGCGGTCGACAGCTCCGCCTTCGTCGCGCCCGAGGCCTTCATTCCGCGCGAAGCCATCACCGTCATCCTTTCGGAGCGCGGCTGGATCCGCGCCGCGAAAGGCAAGGTCGAGGATCCGTCGGAGCTGAAGTTCAAGGAGGGCGACAGCCTCGCCTGGCTCGTGCCCGCCTGGACGACCGACAAGATCCTGATCGGCGCCTCGGACGGCCGCATCTTCACGGTCGGGGCGGACAAGCTGGCCTCCGGACGCGGTCACGGCGAACCGCTGCGCCTGATGATTGATCTGGACGAAAAGGCCGACATCGTCGGCGTCCTGGCGCACCAGCCGGGCGGCAAGCTGCTGGTGGCGTCAAAGGCCGGCTACGGCTTCATCGCCCCCGAGGACGAGACCCTGGCCCAGAAGCGCGGCGGCAAGCAGGTGCTGAACGGCGAGATGGTCTCCATGCTGCGCGCCGCCGGCGACCACGTCGCGGTCATCGGCGACAACATCAAGGCCCTGGTCTTCCCCTTGGCTGAACTGCCCGAGATGGGCCGCGGCAAGGGCGTTAAGCTGCAGAACTTCAAGGCCGGCACGAACCTGGCCGACGTCGCCGTCTTCACCGCCGAGGCCGGCCCCGAATGGGCCGACGGTGGCGGCCGCCGCCGCAACTGGCCCGACTGGAAGGACTGGCTCGGCAAACGCGCCGCCGCCGGCCGCCAGGGCCCGCGCGGGATGCGGAAGTTCCGCTGACTCTGCCTTCCCCCGAAACGGGGGAAGGCAGAGTTGCATCCAGCCGCTCAACTGTGTGCGTCGAGCAATTCAAGGTGCTGTAATTACACAGCTTCATCTTT
>JAZKHQ010000070.1:0-14403 GCA_040385285.1 Pseudomonadota bacterium | reverse complement strand
AAGCGACGGACGGCAAGCCCGATCTGCCGTTCAACCCGGCCCTGCTGAAGAAGGTCGACGAACTGGAACTGTCGGTCCGTTCGGCCAACTGCCTGAAGAACGACAACATCGTCTACATCGGCGACCTGATCCAGAAGACCGAGGGCGAAATGCTTCGCACCCCGAACTTCGGCCGCAAGTCGCTGAACGAGATCAAGGAAGTGCTGACCTCCATGGGTCTGTCGCTCGGCATGGACGTGCCGAACTGGCCCCCGGAAAACATCGAAGACCTGGCCAAGAAGTTCGACGACCAGATCTAGTTTCAACCCTCCGCCCGGACCGTTTGTTGGTCATCGGAGCGGTTAGAATGAATGCGGTCCAAGGTCCCTGAAGAGGGAAACCCGGGCCGGAGTAGGAGAGACCCCGATGCGCCACGGCGCCGCCTATCGCAAGCTCGGCCGCACGGCCAGCCACCGGACCGCCATGTTCGCCAACATGGCTGCGTCGCTGATCAAGCACGAGCAGATCACGACCACGCTTCCCAAGGCGAAGGAACTGCGTCCCTTCGTCGAGAAGCTGGTCACGCTCGCCAAGAAGGGCGACCTGCACGCCCGCCGTCAGGCCATCAGCGCCGTCCGTGACGTGCCACAGGTCGGCAAACTGTTCGAAACGATCGGCCCGCGTTACGCCGAGCGCAACGGCGGCTATATCCGCATCATGAAGGCGGGCTTCCGTCACGGCGACAACGCCGCGATGGCCGTGATTGAGTTCGTCGATCGCGACACCGCCGCCAAGGGCCTGGACTCGGGTCCGGTCTACGAAATCGAGGGCGACGACGAAGCGTAAGCTTCTCTCGTTGGGGCTTGATGGGGCGGCTGGAGCAATCCAGCCGCCCTTTTTCTTTGTCCGCTGCTGGGGCAGAAACGAACGCATGAAACCCGCCGTCATCATCCCCTTCGAACCCCGCCACGCCGCCGCCTGGGCGGCGCTGAACCTGGCGTGGCTGGAGGAGGGCGGGTTCGCGGTCGAGGCCAAGGACAGGAAGGTCATCGACGATCCCGTCGGCGCGATCCTGACCCCTGGCGGGCGCATCTTCATGGTCGAGCGGGACGGCGAGGCCCTGGGCTGCTGCGCCCTGATCGCCATGGCCGATGGCGGCTTCGAGGTGGCCAAGATGACGGTGACGCCCTCGGCCCGTGGGCAGGGCCTGTCGCGCCGCCTGCTGGAGGCCTGCGAGGCCGGGGCGCGGGCGGCGGGCGCGCATCGCCTCTATCTGGAAAGCGCCTCCAGCCTGACGGTCGCCGGCGCCCTCTACCGCTCGTTCAGCTTCATCGACCTGCCGCCCCGCGACACGCCCTACGCCCGGGCCGACGTCTTCATGGAGAAGCGGCTGTAGCGCGGCCTCGTTAACCGAGGTCAGGCATCCCGCATTAACAGGGCCCGCCCACTCTGCGCGCAGTATCGGAGGAGGCGTAAATGCGGATCGCGCGGATCACCCTGGCCGGCCTGGCCCTGTTCTGCGGATCATGCGGCGACCGGACGGTCCAGGTCGTCACGCCCATGGCCGAGGCGCAGGACACGCTGGCCGGCGATTTCACCGGACGTCTGGTGCTTGAGGACGGCGGCAGGCTGCGGGTCAATCAGGGGCGTTTGCTTGGGCCCTGGGCCTGCGGCCGCGTCATCGCGGCGAGGCGCGACGTCTGTGTCGATGCCGCCCGGGTGAGCCAGGTCGAACACGACGAACGGCATTACGGGGCGGGAACCCGCGCCGGGCAGGTTTTCGGGGTCATCGTCATGGCGCCCGTCATCGCCGTGTGGATGTATTTCGACGGCAAGAGCCAGCGGAAGTCCCGGCTGGCCGCCGAACAGGCCGCGGCCGAGCGTCGTGCGGCCGAGGCGCGGGCGGCGGCGCGGGGCGAGGTCCTGCCGCCGAAACCGACGCGTGAGAGCTATCGGCGCCAGTCAGCCTTCTACAGCCTGGCCAACTGCTCCCATCTGAGCCAGGCGGGGCGAAGGGAGACGGACGGCGCCGCGCTTGCCGACGCAGTCTGGCGGGATCCCCAGGGCTGTCTCCAGCCTGCGATCGAGTGGTTCACGGCGTCCGCGGACCTGGAAAAGGCGCGTCGTCTGACGTTCCTGCAATCGGCCCGCCGGCGCTACGAAGTCTTCGCCTGTGGGCACGACGATCCCGGCCTCGACGCGCCGCAGCGGGAGGTGATCGGCGCGGCGGCCGGCTGGATGGACGAATACCGCGCCGTAGTGGGCGACCCGGACACCTATGACTACGCAGCGCCGGATCGGCCCTGCGACGTCGTGTGGGTCGCGGGCACGGCTCAGGAGCCTGAGCCCATTCCCCGCTCGGCCGCCCTGGCCAGGGCCGTCGCCGGCTTCCCGTTGACAGACCTGTCGCAGCCCGGCGAGCCCCGGACTATTCCTTCGACAGGTCCTGCTTCCTGAACCACGCCAGGGCGCCGATCAGCGGGACCAGAATCCACAGGGTCAGGCTGATCACCGATTTCAGCACCAGCCCTTCAGGCAGCATCTGCGCCGCCGCGCCGCCCTTGATCAGGGCGCCGATCGCGTCGGTGGCGGCGCCCGGGTTGGCCAGAACGGCGGCCCAGCTGTCGGGACCGAGGCCCATCTGGCCCATCAGCCCTGGCGTGAAGAACTGCGCCACCCCGACCACCAGCGGCACGAACAGCGCCGCCAGCAGCGACCGGCTCATGACCGCGGCCAGCAGCCCGACAAGGGTGAACTGCACGATCCGCAGGTACGACAGGCCGAACAGCAGCAGCATCTGGCCGAAATCGCCGCCGTCCATGGTGAAGGCCAGCGGCCGCGACAGCACCATGGCCTTGATCAGGTTCTCGCCCACGCTGCCGATCAGGGCCACGACCATGGCCGCCAGGACCAGCACCTTCAGGACCCCGACCTTGCCCAGGATCAGGTTGTCGCGGCTGTTGCGCGCGCTGATCAGACGCCAGGTCTCCCAGCGGTAATCGCCGGCATAGATCGTCGCCGCGCCGATCAGCACGAACAGCAGAATGACCGGATTTGCCAGATCGCCGGCGGTTGAGAGCAATCCCTGACCCAGATCGACCGGGCCGCCCGCGAGCAGCAGGGCCACCTCCGGCGGCGCCTTGCCGTCGGCGGTGATGGACGGGCCTGTCACCTTGAGCACGGTGTTGCCGATGACGGCCATGACGACCCCCAGCAGGGGTACGAAGAACACACTCCAGAACCACGTGGTCCGGCTGCGGGCGAGGCGATAGCCCTCGGCGAAAAAGGCGTCCCAGAGCATCAGTCGGCCTCCGGCGTCTGCACGGCGCCTGTCTCGGTGAAGAAGATGCTTTCCAGGTCGGTCCCGACCCAGCGCGCCTCATGGATGTCGACCCCGGCCTCGACCAGCGCCTTGATGACCGCCGGGCCCTCGGCGCGCGGCACGTCGGCCAGCACAGCCTCGCCCTCGGCCGAGCCTTTGGCGCCCAGAACCGACAGGGCCTGGGCTCCCGCCGCCCCCACCGACAGCCGCAGGCGTTCGCCGACGGAGGTCAGCTCGCTGACCGCGCCCTCGCGCACCAGCTTGCCCTTGTTCAGGATCGCCACGCGGTCGCAGACGCGCTGGACCTCCAGCAGCTGGTGGCTGGCCAGCACCACGGTCACGCCGTCGTCGGTCGCGAGGCTGCGGATCAGGGCCCGCATCTCCTGGATCCCGGGCGGATCCATGCCGCTGGTCGGCTCATCCAGGATGACGAGGTCCGGCTTGCTCATCAGGGCCGCGGCCACGCCAAGCCGCTGCATCATGCCGACGGAGAAGCCCTTGACCCGGCGGTCCGCCGCCTCGGTCAGACCGACGCGCTCCAGCCAGTGGGCGACCGGCGCCTCCTTGCCCAGCCCATGCTCCAGCGCCAGCCAGGTCAGCACCTGCCTCGCGGTCATGAAGGGCGGGAATCGCGGCGTCTCGATCATCGAGCCCATGCGGCGCATGGCCTTCACGTCGCCGACCGCCCCGCCCATCAGGCTGGCGGTCCCGTCCGTGGGCCGGATCAGGCCCAGCAGGATGCGGAACAGGGTCGACTTGCCGGCCCCGTTGGGCCCCAGCACGCCATACACCCCGCCTTTGGGAATGGTCAGGCTCAGCCCGTCCAGGGCGCGCACCGCGCCGTAGGATTTGGTCAGGCCGGTCGTCTCGATCACTGCGCTCATGGCGTGAGTTGGCCCTGCGCCGGGCGCGGGCGCAAGCCGTCGCGCGATTAAGCTTTTGCAACGTCCGGCATGGCCATGCCGAAAGCGATCAGATTGCCGTCCGGCGCCCGCACCAGCAGCTCGCGCTGGCGATAGGCCTTGTCCGCCGGCCCGTGCACGTCCTCGGGGGGCAGCGTATCCAGCTTCGGCTTCAGCTCGGCGTACAGGGCGTCCACGTCGCGCACGTCGATGTAGTAGGCGAACCCGCGATGGGGCTCCGGCGCGCAGCCCGGCCCGGCCTCCAGCAGGCGAAAGCCCACGGTCTCGCGGTGAATGTAGGCGTAGTTCGCCTCCCGGAACGGTACGGCGAACCCGAGCACGTCGGTGAAGAACTCCAGCGCCTTCTGCAGGTCGGGCACATGCAGGAACGGCGTCACCTGCTGGAAATTGGTCATCGGAGCCTCCTCGTCGCCCTCTATGCATAACACGGGCAGACGGCGGGCCGCCCCCGGGCTAAAAGGCCCGCCCCGAACGCGAGCCTTCCATGTCGATCCCGCATCTCAAGCACGGCCGCGCGGCCCTGGCCTTCATCCTGATCACGGCGGTGCTCGACATCCTGGCGATGGGCATCATCATCCCGGTGCTGCCGCGGCTGATCGAGGACTTCGTCGGCTCCAACGCCCAGGCGGGCGTGATCAACGGCGTCTTCATCGCCCTGTGGGCCGGGATGCAGTTCATCGCCTCGCCGATCATCGGCTCGCTGTCGGACCAGTACGGCCGCCGCCCGGTGATCCTGATCAGCTGCGCGGGTCTGGCCGCCGACTATGTGCTTATGGCGCTGGCTCCCGACCTGTGGTGGCTGGCGGTCGGGCGGATGATCGCAGGCGTCACCTCGTCCAGCTTCACCACCGTCTTCGCCTATATGGCCGACATCACAGAGCCGGAGAAACGCGCCCGCGCCTACGGCCTGATCGGCGCGGCGTTTTCCGGCGGCTTCGTCATGGGGCCGGTGCTGGGCGGGTTCCTGGGCGAGATCGGACCGCGCGCGCCCTTCTGGGCCGCCGCCGCCCTGTCGGGCCTGGCCTTCCTCTACGGCATGTTCGTCCTGCCCGAGAGCCTCAAGGCCGAAAACCGCATGACCTTCAGCTGGAAGCGCGCCAACCCCGTCGGCGCCCTGAACCTGCTGCTGCGCCACCGCGAACTGACCGGGCTGTCGGTGGTGAACTTCCTGCTCTACTTCGCCCACCACGTCTTCTCGGCGGTGTTCGTGCTGTATGCGGCGTTCCGCTACGACTGGGGTCCGTGGCAGGTGGGGCTGCTGCTGGCGGGGGTGGGGGTGCTGGACATGCTCGTCCAGGGCCTGCTGACCGGGCCGGTGGTTGCGCGCATCGGCGACCGCCGCACCCTGATACTGGGCCTCATCGGCGGCACGGTCGGCATCGCCCTGATGGGCTGGGCGCCGACGGGGCTGATGTTCATCCTGGCCATGCTGCCGAACGCCCTGTGGGGCCTGGCCATGCCGACGCTGCAATCGCTGATGACCCGCCGGGTCGGCGAGGACGAGCAGGGCCAGCTGCAGGGCGCGAACAACAGCGTCGCCTCCATCGCCGGCGTCGTCTCGCCCCTGTTCTTCGGCTGGATCTACACCCTGTCGACGGGGCAGGGGGCCAGCATCCACGTGCCGGGGCTCAGCTTCTATCTCGCGGCCTTCGTGCTGATGGCGGCCGCGGTGATCGGCTGGCTGGTGGTGCGGGGCGAAGATCGCGGCGGCGAAACAGCCGCGCCTTGATCCGGTCGAAATAGCGTTGCGGAATGGGATAGCCCACCCATATCGCCGGACGCCATGAAGATCTCCACACTCATCATCGCCGCCGCCCTGCTGCTCTCCGCCTGCGGCAACGCCAACGACTCCAGGGCCCAGGACGGGGTGTTCGACCAGCCCCGCGCCGTCCCCGGCTCGGCGGGAGAGATGAAGGCCAGCTTCGCCCCCGTGGTGCGCGCCGCCGCCCCCGCCGTGGTCAACATCGCCGCCCGGGGCGTGCAGCAGGTCCAGGATCCCTTCTGGTCCATGTTCGGTCAGGGCCCGCGCGCGCAACAGGTCGGGGCCGTCGGCTCGGGCGTCATCGTGCGGCCCACCGGCGTGGTGGTGACCAACTTCCACGTCATCAACGGCATGCAGCAGATCAAGGTCGTGCTGAACGACCGGCGCGAGTTCGACGCCACGGTCGTCCTCGCCGACGAACGCTCCGACATCGCCGTGCTCCAGCTTCAGGGCGTCAACGAGCGCCTGCCCACCCTCGACATCGACGACCGCGAAGAACAGCAGGTCGGCGACCTGGTCCTGGCCATCGGCAACCCCTTCGGCGTCGGCCAGACGGTGACCAACGGCATCATCTCGGCCCTGAACAGGACGGAGACGGGCATCAGCGACTCGGGCTCCTTCATCCAGACCGACGCGGCCATCAATCCGGGCAATTCCGGCGGCGCGCTGGTCGACATGGACGGCGACCTGATCGGCATCAACACGGCGATCTTCTCGCGCTCCGGCTCGTCGTCGGGCGTCGGTTTCGCGGTCCCGGCCTCGATGGTGCGGCGGGTGGTGGACTCGGCCGTCGGCGGGGCCAGCGCGGTGGTCCGGCCCTGGCTGGGCGTGAAGGGGAACAGCGTCACCGCCGACATGGCCCGCAGCCTCGGCCTGCCGCGGCCCCAGGGCCTGATCGTCACCGAGGTCTGGCCCGGCGGCCCCGGCGCCCGCGCCGGACTGCGTCAGGGCGACATCATCACCGCCGTCGACGGCGCCGAGATCAACGACCAGGGCGGGCTGAACTTCCGCGTCGGCACGCGCGCCCCGAACGACAGCATCAGCATCGCCGTCGTCCGCGACGGTCAGGCCGACACTCTGAACGCCCGCGTCCAGCCCCTGCCGGGCAATGCGGATCTGGACCGCGCCGCCGTCATCGACGCCGGCGCCCTGGCCGGGGCGCAGGTCCTGACGCTGAACCCGGCGCTGGCCGACAGCCTCGGCGGCGATCCGTTCGCCTCGGGCGTCATCATCGCCCGCGTCGCCCGCGGCAGCTACGCCCAGCGCATCGGCTTCCAGCCCGGCGACGTGGTCGTGGCCGTCAACGACCGCCCGGTCGCCAGCCCCGACGCCCTCGACGGCATCGCCCGCGGCGCCCAGGTCACCATCGAGCGCGCCGGCCGGCGGATCACCGGCGTGATGCGCTAGACGCCGGATCCTTCCCCCATTTCGGGGGAAGGTGGGCCCGAAGGGGTCGGGTGGGGGCTGCCGGACTACGGGCAGACCTTCAGACGATGAGCGAGCTTACACAGCCCCCTCATCCGTCAGGCTGTCGCCTGCCACCTTCTCCCCCGGAGGGGAGAAGGGTCAGAGGTGCTTCCCCACCTTCTGCTTCAGCAGCGCCACCAGCGCCGGGTCCATGAAGCCGTAGTCATCGGGAATATCCAGGCACACCACCCGCGCCCGCTTCAGGCTGCTGCGGAACCGCCGCTGCAGCTTCGCCCGGTGCGCCTTCTCCATCACGAAGATGATGTCGGCCCATTCCACCAGCTCGGCCGAGCAATGCTCCTCCGCATCCGGCGCCAGTCCCGCCGACGCGGTCTCAATGCCCGAATGGCGGGCGAACACCTGCTCCGCCGTCGGCGAACGCAAGCGGTTGCGGGCGCAGAGGAAGAGGAGGTTGGTCAGGCTACTCTTCGGCCCGATAATCGAGGTACGAGCTATGGTCGTCGTCGGGGTAATCGCCGTCGGGTCGCTCTTCAATCATCATCGCCCATTCAGCTGGATGTGTCGCGAAGAAGAACTTCGCCCCAAGAGCGGTCACATAGCAAATTTCGATTTTTAGCTCGAAATCGCCAGCATCAATGTCGTGATTTACGATCTTTATAAGGCCAAGTTGTTCGAGAAGTTCTAGACTTGCTCTTTTAAGTGATGCCTCAGGCCATAGCTCTATGTCGTACATCTCTTGGTCGACATAGTCATTGGTGGCGATCATAGAAACGATACGCCGGCCCATTGCCTCGGTCAGTCCGATGATGGTCTCAAAAATGTGGTCGATGTCTGAGTCTGGTTCGCATCGATCAACCAACAACTGAATACGGCTACGCTGGGCAAAGCTCCAAGCATCACCAATTTGCCTCACAAAGCCACGCTTGCGCGTAGGTCGGAGAATTAAGGATTCAAATAAATCGACTTCGGCTTTGGAAAGTCGGGAGATGATGTCTTGGAAGAATATGTTATGAGGGTCACTTTCACTCATTTCCGCGTTCAAGAGCCTCGCCCACAGCTCCACTAGATCATCATCGTCAGATACAGATGCCTTTTCAACAAATGGTATCAAAAATCTGAGCGCGGGATCACTTTGGTAAGCCTGATCGAAATTTAGTTCCTTCGCTCTACGCAGGATTTTCGTGAATGACTTCAGTCTGTGATATCTAACCTTGTCCGCAAGGTATTGGCCGACCTCCCTAAAAGAAGGCCCAAAGAGATCATTGAGGGCGCTGACAACGCCCTTTTCCGATTCCGGTCCGATGTCGCCAAGAGGAAGTTTCATAGCGGAATATTATCGTGCTTCTTCCACGGGTTCTCCTGCACCTTCCCCTTCAGCGTCCGTAGCGCCTTGATCAGCCGCCGCCGCGTCCCGTGGGGCATGATGACGTCGTCGATGTAGCCCAGGCCCGCGGCCACGAACGGGTTGGCGAACCGCGCCTTGTATTCGGCCTCGCGCGCCGCCAGGGCTTCCGGGTCGCCGGCTTCCTTGCGGAAGATGATCTCGACCGCGCCCTTGGCGCCCATCACCGCGATCTCGGCGCTGGGCCAGGCGTAGTTGACGTCGCCGCGCAGGTGTTTGGAGCTCATCACGTCATAGGCGCCGCCATAGGCCTTGCGCGTGATCAGGGTCAGTTTGGGCACCGTCGCCTCGGCATAGGCGAACAGCAGCTTGGCCCCGTGCTTGATCAGGCCGCCGTATTCCTGGCGCGTGCCGGGCATGAAGCCGGGGACGTCGACAAAGGTCACCAGCGGGATGTTGAAGGCGTCGCAGAAGCGCACGAACCGCGCGGCCTTCCTGCTGCTGTCGATGTCCAGCACCCCCGCCAGAACCTGCGGCTGGTTGGCGACGATGCCCACCGACTGGCCGTCCAGCCGGCCGAAGCCGCAGACGATGTTTTTCGCGAAGTCAGCCCCGATCTCGAAGAACTCGGCCTCGTCGACCGTCTTCAGGATCAGCTCCTTGATGTCGTACGGCTGGTTCGGATTGGCCGGGACCAGGGTGTCCAGCGACGCCTCGTCCCGTTCCGGATCGTCATAGCTGTCGCGCACCGGCGGCTTTTCGCGGTTCGACAGGGGCAGGAAGCCGATCAGGCGACGCACCTCCGACAGGGCCTCCAGGTCGTTCTCGAACGCCCCGTCCGCCACGCCCGATTTGCCCGCATGCACCCGCGCGCCGCCCAGGTCCTCGTGGCTGACCACCTCGTTGGTCACCGTCCGGACCACGTCGGGGCCGGTGACGTACATGTAGCTCGTGTCCTTCACCATGAAGATGAAGTCGGTGATCGCGGGGGAATAGACATCGCCCCCGGCGCACGGCCCCATGATCACGCTGATCTGCGGAATGACGCCCGAGGCCAGGGTGTTCTGCAGGAAGATGTCGGCGTAGCCGGCCAGGCTCTCGACCCCCTCCTGGATCCGCGCCCCGCCGGCGTCGAAGATGCCGATGATCGGCGCCCCGTTGGTCAGGGCCATGGTCTGCAGCTTGACGATCTTGGCCGCGTGCGCCCCCGACAGCGACCCGCCGAACACCGTGAAGTCCTTGGAGAAGACATAGACCAGCCGCCCGCCGATCGTGCCGCGCCCGGTCACCACGCCGTCGCCGGGCACGCGCTGCGTCTCCATGCCGAACTCGTGCGAGCGGTGCTCCACGAACATATCGGTTTCCTCGAAGCTGCCTTCGTCCAGCAGCACGTCGATGCGCTCGCGCGCCGTCAGCTTGCCCTTGGCGTGCTGGGCCGCGATGCGGGCCTCGCCGCCCCCCAGACGGGCCTGGGCGCGGCGCTGTTCAAGCTGGTCGAGGATGTCTTGCATGGTCGGGTCTCCTGCCGTTCGGCTTAAGGAGACGCGTCAAAGGAGGCAAGCGGCCCTAGCCGGAGAAACCTTCTCCCAGCCGCGTCGGGGCGACCAGACCGGCCAGCCGGGTCAGCTCCGCCACATGGGCGGCGAAGGCCTTGCGCCCCGCGGGAGTCAGGCTCAGCCACGTCCGCTGGCGGCCGTCCTGCGCGGCCTTGGTCAGCTTGACGTAGCCGGCCTCCTCCAGCTGCTTCAGGTGCTTGGACATGACCGAGTCCGACACGCCCACGGCGTCGCGCACCATGGCGAACTCGGCGTCCTGGACGCTGGCCAGCAGGCCGCAGATCTGCAGCCGGCCCGGCGCGTGGATGACGGCGTCGAAGGCGGGGGTCACGCCGTCTCCCTCAGCTCGCGCTTCCACACAGCGCTCCACCAGCGGCCGCCGATCACCGCCACCGGCCAGGCGAGCCCGCCCATGGCCAGGCACAGCCACCACGGCCCCTGGAACCGGCCGTATACCGAGCCCAACATCAGCAGGGTCAGCACCCCGGCCATGCCGAACGCGACCCAGCGCGCCTTCCTCGGCGAGTATGCGTCCACCCACCAGCCGTAACGCTTCTTCCACCAGCGTTGCAGGCCGACGACGTACAGCAGCGTGAAGATGATGCCCAACGCCGCCCACGGCTGCGGCAACCCCTGGATGGCCACGATCACGCCCATGCCGAGGCCGAACACGATGTCGTAGGCCAAGGGATAGCTCTCCATGCTCTCCAGCATCCTCACGCGCGATGCGCGGATCGAGGCGAGGGCCTCGGCGGGGTCTTGCGGATCGGTCATGGCGATGCCCTCACTTTCTGATCTGGAAAGTGATGCCGAGTTTCCAGATCGTCAAGTGAAAACTTTCCATATTGGAAAGTCACTCCAGCGCGCGGAACCAGAGGTCGAGCAGGACGGCCTCGGCCCGGCGGGCGGCGGTGCGCTCCGCGCTCTCCGCGTCCACGCCCCACTGCGCCTCCTGGAACGCCTCCTCGAGACGGCTCAGTTCGAAAGCCGCCTCGCCGGACAGGGCGCCGCGCTGCACCGCCAGCCCCAGCACCGCCGATCCCAGCAGGGGAACCGCGGTCGCCAGCCCGGTCAGGGCGAAGTCGTCGAGCTTCAGCGCCAGTTCCTTGACCCGGGCGACGGCCGCCGGATCCTGAGCCCGGTGGATGATCCCATGCACCGGCTCCAGATGGACGCCCAGCTCCACGGTCGCCCAGCCGCGCCACGGCGCCCACTCCCGCCTCTGTCGCTCGACCAGCTGCGTCGGATGCTCGGCCAGATAGCAGAGGGCGTCCGACCCGGCGTAGGCCGCGATCTCGTCGGCCACGGCCTCGCGCACCCGGCCGACCCGGTCGATGGCGGTGGAGGCCAGGCGGGTGGCGGGCATGGTCCCCGGCTCGATGAACTCCCCCTGCGCCGCCCATTCCTCGGCGGCCAGCCGCGCGGCGGCTTCGGTCGGCAAGGTCAGCTTCGCATGAGCGGGCGTCTTCGGCGCGCGGCCGTCCAGCAGCACGGTCCAGCCGCCTTCGCCCTGAGCCACATCGACGGACGTCCAGAAGCGCTTCAGCCGCTCCTCGGACTCGCGGAAACCCTTGCGGGCGGCGACCATGGGATCGAGGGGAGGGATGTGCGGCATCAGGCGGCCCGGGCGTCGGCGGCGAAGGTGTGGAGCGCGGCCTCCAGCTCGGCGAAGTCGGCCGCCACGTGCGGCGCCCCGGCGGCGTGCTGTTCCTCGACCGTGTGGAAACCCCAGGCCACGCCCTGCGGCCGCACCCCGGCGTTCAGGGCCATCGTGATGTCATGGGCGGTGTCGCCGATCATGACGGTGGTGGCCGAGCACGCGCCGCAGGTGGTCATCGCCGCCTGCAGCATCGCCGGATGCGGCTTGCCCGGCCCGTCGTCGACGCAGTGGCTGGACAGGAACAGGTCGGCCCAGCCTTCGCGGGCCAGATTGCGGTTCACCCCCCGCCGTGACTGCCCCGTCGCCAGCGCCAGCCGCCATCCGTCGCGCTTCAGCCGGTGCAGCAGGTCCATGGCCCCATCATACAGCGGCTCATGGAAGTCCGGGTCCGTGTTCATCCGCAGGAACGCCGCCTTGAACCCGTCGACGTAGGCGTCCAGCGTCGGATCATCGATCTGGGGCGCGATCAGCCGCAACGCATCGTGCAGCGGCAGGCCGATGCCCACCCGCACGGTCTCATAGTCCGGCTCGGGCAGGCCGATGTCCCGCGACGCCTCGACCGCCGCGCGCAGGATCGAGGCCCGGCTGTCCACCAGCGTCCCGTCGATGTCGAACACGGCGAGGGGCCTCATCATGAAATCCTCCCCCGTTCTTCACGGGGGAGGGGGACCATGCGCAGCATGGTGGAGGGGGCGAGGGCAATCGCCGGTGGATGGGGTCGCCCCCTCCACCGCTTCGCGGTCCCCCTCCCCCGCGGCGCTTCGCTTGCTGGGGAGGATCTGGTCATCGGATGCGCTTCACCCCGGCGAACGGATCGCCCTCCGCCTCGTCTTCCGAGAAGCCGAAGTGGGCGAAGCCGGCCTTCATCTCGGGGCTCAACGGCGCCTCGACGATCAGGGTGCCGCCCGATGGATGATCCAGCTCGATGCGGCGCGCGTGGAGCTGCAGCTTCAGCCCACCCGACAACTCCTTCGATTTCTCGTCGCCGTACTTGGGGTCGCCCAGGATCGGATGGCCGATGGCGGCCATGTGGGCGCGCAGCTGGTGCGTCCGGCCGGTGAAGGGCCTCAGCGCCATCCAGGCGGCGCGGTGGGCGGCTCTGCTGATCATGCTGAAGGCGGTCTCGGCCGGCTCGGCGTTCGGGTCCTTGCGGTCGGCCGGGCGCATCATCTCGTAGTCGTTGATGCCGGTCTTCTTCAGCGGCATGTCGATCTGCCCGTGCGCCGGCTTGGGATTGCCGATGACGATGGCCCAATAGGTCTTCTTGGCCTGACGCCGGGCGAAGGCGCCGGCCAGCCGCTTGGCCGCCTCGGGCCCCTTGCCGAGCAGCAGCACGCCGGATGTGTCGCGGTCCAGCCGGTGCACCAGCCGCGGCCGGTGAATCCCCTCGCCCCAGGCCCCCAGCAGACGATCAACGTGGCGGCTGGTCTTGGTCCCGCCCTGCACCGCCAGCCCGTGCGGCTTGTTGATGGCGATGACCATGTCGTCCTCGTACAGGACCAGCGACTTGGCGAACTTGATGTCCTGGGCCGACAGGGTGTGGACGTCGCCCGCCTGGCGCGAGGTGTCGTCGGGGATCGGCGGCACGCGCACGGCGGCCCCGGCGGTCAGGCGGCCCTCGGGCTTGATGCGGGCGCCGTCCACGCGGATCTGGCCGCTGCGGGCCATCTTCTGCACCTGGATGTTCGACAGGTGCGGCCAGCGCCGTCGGAACCAGCGGTCCAGCCGGATGCCGTCCTCGGCCTCGGCGACATAGATCGTCAGAACCTCGCGGACCGGCTTGGCTTCGGGCGTTTCGTCGGTCACAGGGCGGCTCCGAAGGTGCGGCGGGCGATCATCAGGCCGATGAACAGGGCCGCGACCGACAGCACCACCGACAGCCCGACATAGGCCGCCGCCAGTCCCAGCTGACGCCGCTCTATCATCAACGCCGTCTCCAGCGAGAAGGCCGAGAAGGTCGTGAATCCGCCCAGCACGCCCACGGCGGCGAACAAGCGGATGTTGTCCTGCGTCGCCCCGCCCCGGAACGCCAGCCACCCGGTCAGCAACCCCATCAGCAGCCCGCCGACGACATTCACCGTCAGTGTGCCCGAGGGCCAGGCGCCGGCGGGCAGGACGCGGCCGACCCCATAGCGGGCCACGGCGCCCAGAGCGCCTCCGGCGGCGACGAGAAGAATACGGATCATGGCGCGGCTTATACCGCCGATTGCGCCCAGGCGAAGAGGTCGATGTTCCCCCGCCTCCCTCTGCTGCTCTGCCTTCCCCCATTTCGGGGGAAGGTGGGCCCGAAGGGGTCGGATGGGGGTCTATCTGCGTCTCAAAATGGAATGCGGGCGCCGCCGACACCCCCATCCGTCAGGCTCCGCCTGCCACCTTCCCCGAAATGGAGGAAGGATGATGCGTCCAGCCCTTCAACTGTGTGCGTCGAGCA
>JAZKHQ010000069.1:0-4018 GCA_040385285.1 Pseudomonadota bacterium | reverse complement strand
GTCATAGATGGTCACCGGCGGCTCGTTGGCGCTGGGGTGGACGGCGACCTCGCGGAAGGGGACGCGGATGTCGGGGTGGATCTCGCCGGCGACATAGACCTTGCGGCTGCCCGCGCGCTCGCCGGTCGGGATGGTCCCGGTCTCCTTCATCACCTGATCGCGGGCGTCTTTCAGAGCCAACTCGACGTTGGGCTCTTGCGGGGTCTCGGGCGGGGTGACGGCGATGTTCATGGCGGCCTCTGGAAATGAGCGCCGGCGCCGGATGGTTATCTCCGTCCCCGCTCATCCCGGCGAATGCCGGGACCCAGATCGCAGGCTCCTCGCCAACCGACGAGAATTCCATCTGGGCCCCGGCATTCGCCGGGGTGAGCGGATGAAAGATAGGCTCCCATCCCTTCGCCGGCATGACCCGGATCAGGTTCGACGGGTCAGGGGATCACCCCAATCTCAGCCGCTTCACGTGCGACCCCCCGGAGAACGGGCCGACCCTACGCCTGCGGCGCGGGCGGTTCAATCGGCGCCGGCTGCGCCTCGATCAGCAATCCGGTTGCGGGCATCGCTTCCGGCAGGATGTCGTCGGCCGTGAACGGCTGTCCGTCCAAGCCGAGGCCGCGCAGGTAGTAATGATCGTCGCCAAATTGCTGGTAGAAGAACTCGCGCGGCGTCGAGACATCAACGTGTGACGGATCGTTGATCATCACCGGCGTATTGGGCGGGATCACGCCCGCAACGTCTTTCAGTGACGCGGGGTAGCGGCCGTTCTGCTGCTTGTAGAGTTCGACATAGGGGACCAGTTGGTTGAGCTGGCTCACCGCGAGCTGGGCGCGCAGACCGTCATAAACGCCGCCGCGTTGGACGAAGCCGAAGTAGAACAGGGCGCTGTAGATTCCGATCGTGAACAGGATGCCGAGTGCGCCGAGGAGAACGACCCACTTGCCGCCGCGTCGCCACGTGACAGCGCCCCAGATGATGGCGCCGAGCCCGAAAAGCACGCCGATGAGCGGGATGAAGGAAAGGCCCGCGACGACATACGGGCCGCAACCTGCCCCCTGAGAAGACGAACGTTGTTCCATCCCCCACCCTAGGCCGGGATCGAGCGCCAGTTCAATCCGGCCAGACGCCGGTCAGGGTGTCGATGGCGGCCTCGATGCGAGACCAGCCGGCGTCGTCGAGGGTGACGCCGGCGAAGGCGCCGCGGGCGGCGGCGGCGAGGGCCAGATGCTGGACGGCGCCCAGCAGCACGACGTTCAGGGCCACGATGTCGCCGGTGGGCGGCGCCTTCAGCAGCGGGCGGCGGTCGCGGACCCAGGCCTGCATGACCCCGGCGCGGGCCAGCTCCATCCTGCGCAGCAGCGGCGTGTCCTGGGCCAGCTCCCACGCCAGCAGGCGCAGGATCAGGGGGTTGGCGCGCAGGGCGCGGAGATAGGCGGTCAGGGTCTCGCGCGCGAACTGGCGGTACGACGTGGCCGACGACGGCGGCTCGGCCGCGAGGGTCTTGCCCAGCCACAGGTCCATGCGGGCGGCGAGCCGTTCGACCACGCCCTCAACCCCTTCGAAGTAGCGATAGATCAGCTTGCGGTCGACGCCGGCCTCGGCCGCCAGGGTCTGGACGTTCAGCCCGGTCCAGCCCTCGGTCAGCAGCACGCGCTCGGCGGCGGCGACGATGCCGGCCTCGGTCGCTGGGCGGTCGCGGAGCTTCGTCGGAGAATCACTTGACATGTCCCGACAGTGGGACGTATAGGTAAGTCACACAAGTGAGACATAAGGGGCGGCGGCGATGAAAATGACGATGAAGCGCAAGGCCGGGCTGGCGATGACGGCCTTTGTGGTGGCGGCGAATGTGCCGTTCGCGATGCTGGTGGAGACGTTCGGATATGACGACGTGCTGCGCGAGCCGCCGCTGGAGGTGCTGGCCGCGTTCAATGCGGGCGGGCCGCAGCTGATCCTGATCTGGCTGGCTTTCGCCGTGGTGGCGCTGAGCTTCCTCCTGGTGTCGGCCTGGACCGGCGAGGCGGTGAAGGACGCGGGCGGCCGCTGGCCCCAGTGGGCGGCGGCGGCGGGCGCGGCCTCGGCAGTGGCGCAGGCGGTCGGCCTGTCGCGCTGGGTGTTCGTGGCGCCAGTTCTGGCGGATCAGGCCCTGAGCGGCGATCCGGCGACCTCGGCGGCGGCCATCGTCTTCTATCAAGGCCTGCATCAGTTCGCGGGCGTCGGCATCGGCGAGTGGCTGGGGCAGACGCTGCTGGCGGCGTGGACGCTGGGCTTCGGCCTGACCCTGCTGAAGGGCGGGGCGTGGTCGAAGGTGCTTGGCGGGATCGGCCTGATCCTGACGCCGCTGTGGATCGTGGGCCATGCGGAGCTGCTGGCCAGCGTCGATCCCGGCTTCCCGGACCTGCAGATCGCACAGTGGGTGTTCAGCGGCTGGCTGGCGTGGCTGCTGGCGGTGGGCCTGACGTGGTCCTTGGGCCGCACGACTAAGTCGGGCTGAACCAGCCCACATTGAGAGATTCCATTCTTTCGACGGCCCGACCGAGTGCGAACTGGAACCGACTGACGTGGTCCAGATGTGTTGAATAGCTGGCCGAGCGCGAATTGACGCCAAGTGACCGAAGAGCAGCGTTGGCTTCCAGAGGCGCTGCCAAGGCGGCCTGCAATTCGGTGAGCTGAAGCATATGGGCAGCGGACGGCGGCTCCAGCCGCTGGCACATCTCCAGCAGCATCTGAGCGTGCATGATGTGCCCGTGGACGTCGTCCTCGTCGAAAGTGAGGTCGAACTTGGCGTCGAACCCTTTGACCGTCCCGGCGGCGCTGGCGGCGTCTCTAGCCTGCCTGATGATTGAGGCGGACATGATGAAGGCAGTGTCCCAAATCTCGGCGTTGCGCCGGCCTGCGACTTCTAGGACCTTCCGGGCGCGGAAGGCCTCAGCGTTAGCAATCAGGACTGCAGCCAGAATGGCGAGCACCGATCCGACAGCTTGAACCCAAGCGGCGACCACTCCCCAGTCGGGACCATCATGAAGGATCGTGACTGGGATGCTCATGTCCCGACCCTGCCAGTCCAGCTGCGATACGACCATGCATAAATGCAGGGCGTCTGCTGAATGAGGGAGAAGGTGCGGCCCGGCCGGCTTTCGGGGGGGCGTGAACAGGCCGGGCCGCAAGGGACGGTTTAGGATTTGAGGCCTTCGTCGTCCGGGCAATCAATGCGCGGTTGGGGAATTCGGTTCCGTAAAAATCTGGCGGCTTGCCTTCGCGGCCGGATGCCTCGCCAATGCGCCCCTCAAGCGAGAGGGAGAGATCGCATTGGTCAAGGCCGCTCCGGGCGTATCGCCAGCGACACCCCAGCCGGGTGAAAAGCCGGTCGCGGTGAAGAAGCCGATCTGGACGCATCTGTATTTCCAGGTGCTGGCGGCCATCGTGCTGGGGGCCCTGATCGGGCATTTCTGGCCAGTCTTCGGCGAGAGCCTGAAGCCGTTGGGCGACGCCTTCATCAAGCTGGTGAAGATGATCATCGCGCCGGTGATCTTCCTGACCGTGGCGACCGGGATCGCGCACCTCAGGGACCTCGGCCGGCTGGGCAAGGTGGTGGGCAAGGCCTTCGCCTATTTCCTGACCTTCTCGACCCTGGCGCTGGTCGTCGGGCTGATCGTGGCCAATGTGGTGCGGCCCGGGGCGGGCATGAACATCGATCCGGCGACGCTGGATGCGGGGGCGGTCGCGACCTATGCGGCCAAGGCGCACGACACCTCGCTCACCGGCTTCCTGATGAACATCATCCCCGACACGGTGGCGGGGGCGTTCGTCGGCGGCGAGATCCTGCAGGTGCTTTTCTTCGCCATCCTGTTCGGCGTCTCGCTGGCCATAATCGGCGACCGGGCCCAGCCGGTGATCACGGTGCTGGAGAGCCTGTCCGAGGCCTTCTTCAAGCTGGTCGCCATCCTGATGAAAGCGGCGCCGATCGGGGCGTTCGGGGCCTTCGCCTTCACCATCGGCAAATACGGCATCGAGTCGGTGATCAACC
>JAZKHQ010000068.1:0-38299 GCA_040385285.1 Pseudomonadota bacterium | reverse complement strand
GGATAGACCCCCATCCGACCCCTTCGGGCCCACCTTCCCCCGAAATGGGGGAAGGAGATGGATGAAACCGCCCCATCCTTGGCGCCCTCCGTCGCCTGTGCGCCTCAATCGTGCCCGTGGCCATCCGTGATGGACACACCGGTTGCCGCGCCCTGGCCGTCGGCGGACGCGAACCAGAAGGGCGCGCGGGGGCGCCGGCGCGGGGCCACCTCGTCCATGTGGTTGTCGTACACCCGGCCGTTGGCGACCGTGTAGGCGATGGAGGTGGTGTTGCGGATGTTCTCCAGCGGGTTGGCGTTCAGGATCACCATGTCCGCCAGCTTGCCGACCTGCAGCGAGCCGATGTCGCGGTCCATGCCCAGCGCCGTGGCGCCGTTCAGGGTGGCGACGCGGAGGATGTCGAGGGGGGCCATGCCGCCCTGGGCCAGGCTCCACATCTCCCAGTGGGCGCCGAGGCCTTCACGCTGGCCGTGAGCGCCAAGCTGGACCGAGACGCCGTCACGGTTCAGCTCGGCGGCCTCGCGGGCGACCGAGATGTGGTTCCATTCGTTGTCGGGCAGGGTTTCGGGGCGGCGGGCGCGGCTGTCGAGGATGCGGCGCGGCACATATTGAGTCAGGATCGGATCAGCCCAGACGTCGCTTTCCTGATACCAGTAGTTCTCGCCGTAGCTGCCGCCGTAGGCCACGACCAGGGTCGGGGTGTAGCCGGTGCCTGACTGACGCCACAGCTGGTGGACGTCGTCATACAGATTGGCCAACGGGATCGAGTGCTCGATCGTGGTGTGACCGTCGACGATCATCGACATGTTGTGCTGGAACAGCGAGCCGCCCTCCGGCACCACCATCATGCCCAGTTCTCCGGCCGCTGCGATGACCTGCTGACGCTGGTCACGGCGGGGCTGGTTGTAGCTCTTGACGCTCCAGGCGCCGGCGGCCTGCATCCGGCGCAGGGTCGAGCGGGCGTCGTCCAGGTCGTCGATCTGGGCCGTGAAGCCCGTGGTCGCGCCATAGAGAATGGTGCCGGTCGAGAAGATGCGCGGCGCCGTGACCCGGCCCGTGCGGGCCAGCTCACTGTGGGCGAAGATCTCGCTGGTGTCGTTGGACGGGTCGTGGATGGTGGTCACGCCGAAAGCGAGGGCCGCATAGTTGACCCAGCTCTGCTCCGGGATGATCTCGTCCGAACCCATCGAGCCGTGCCAGTGAATGTCGACGATGCCGGGCATGATGGTCTTGCCCGCCATGTCCATGACCGGGACGCCCGCCGGTACCGGCGTGGAGGCGGCCGGGCCGATGGCCTCGATGCGGTTGCCGTTGATGATGACGACGCCGTTCTCGATGACCTCGGCGCCGTTCATGGTGATGATGCGCGCGCCGGTCAGGGCCATGCGGCCCTCCGGCTTGTCGGCCGTGGCGCGGAAGCCGAGGTTGATCCCGTGCTCGTCCGGTTTGGGCAGTTCGTCGGGCGCGCCGTCCACAAAGGTGAAGGCCTGGTTCAGGTCGCGGCTGAACAACTCCGGTCCCAGGGACCATTGCAGGCGGCGGCTGTCACCGGACCAGCTGAGCCACTCGCCGGCGTCGCGGGTGACGCGGGCCTGGGGGATCGATTTGCCGTCGGCGCTGACTGAAATCGGGCGGCCTGCGAGGACGAAGGGCGCGACATAGGCGTTGAAGCGCTCGGTCCAGCCGATCCAGTTCCCGTCGGGCGACAGGGCGAACTCTGACGCCCATTGCGACGTCAGGTGAGTGCGGCTGTCGTGGCCGTTCAGGTCGACGGACTTGAGCGCGGCGTTCTCACCGTCGCGGCCCGAGATGAAGATGCGGTCGTTGGCGGCGCCGAACTGGGGGTTGGAGCCGTCGTCAGTGACGAAGACCGGCTCGCCGCCCGCGGTCGGGATGCGATAGACGCCGGTCTCGCGGCCCCACAGGCCGGTGGTCAGGAAACCGTCGGATGTCTTGCGATAGACGATGGTGCGGCCGTCCGGCGAGAAGGCCGGCTCGACATAGTGGCCCGGCCGGGGCGTGACCACGCGGCCGACGCCGCCCGAGGCGGAGACGACGCGCACGGCGCCGAACTCCTGATCATCCCAGGTCGTGTAGACGATGGAGCGGCCGTCGCGGGACCAGTTGGGATAGAGCTCGAAGTGGTCGTTCTGGCGCGTCAGGCGGCGGGCCGTGCCGGTGGGCAGGTCGCGGATCCAGAGATTGCCCAGGGCCTCGAACACCACCTGGCGGCCGTCGGGCGAGGGGCGGGCCCAGCGGATCATCTTCACATCGAACTGGTCGGGCGCGACCTCGACCGGGAAGCGCACGGCCTCATGCACCCGGCGGGTGTCGGCGACGTGGAAGGGGATCTCGCTGACGGCTTTCGAGGCCACGTCGATGCGGTTGATGTGGCCGCCGGACCAGAAGACGATGCCGCGGTTGTCGGGAGTCCAGCTGATGGCCGGATAGACGCCGTGAACGGCCCAGGTTTCCTGAAGATCGCGGTCGAGGCCGTCGTAGATCGGGGTCTCGCGGCCGGACTCGATGTCCAGCACATAGAGCACCGACTGGTAGCGAACGCGGCGGATGAAGGCCAAGGACTTGCCGTCGGGCGAGGGGGTCGGGCGGATCGAGCCGCCGGGGCCGGTGACGAAGGCCTCCGTCTCGTTGGTCTGGCGGTCCAGACGGCGGATGACGTAGATCTGGTCGTTGACGTCCTTGGAGTATTCGAACGTGCCGCCGGGCGTGGAGTCGTCGCTGAAATACAGATAGCGGCCGTCGGGCGAGAAGGCGGGTTCGCCTGTGTCCTTCTGCTGGGTGCGGCGCTCGGTCATCTGCACGCCGCCGCCGCCGGAGCGGTGCCACATCCACATTTCGCCTGCGCCCAGCGAGCGGGACGAGGTGAAGTGCTTGCGGGCCACGATGAACTGTCCGTCCGGCGACCATTCGGGCTGGTTGACCAGTCGGAAGGTCTCTTTCGACACCTGCGAGGGCTCGGAGCCGTCGGCGTTCATGATCCAGATGTTGTCGCCGCCGGCGCGGTCGGAGGTGAAGGCGATCTGGCGGCCGTCGGGCGACCATTTCGGCTGCATGTCCCAGGCGACGCCCGAGGCGATGGCGCGGGCCTCGCCGCCCGAGATCGGCATGACATAGATGTCGCCGAGCAGGTCGAAGACGATGGTCTGGCCGTCCGGGCTGACGTCCAGCGACATCCAGGTGCCCGAAGTGACGTCGATCGTGGCGTCGTGCGAGGCGCCGGGCGGGTTCTGGACGTCCCACTTGGGCTCTTCAGCCGGGGCGGCGGGGGCCGCGGCGGACGCGGGGGTCTCCTGGGCGGGCGCAGGCGGCGTCTCCTGGGCCAGCACCGGCCAGGCCGACATCCACAGGGCGAGCGTGAGTGAGAGCGCGCGTTTCATCCGAAGTCCCCCGACGATCCGGTTCAGCCGGACCTTGAACAGCGGTGGATGTGTCGCCTGCGCGCAAGGCCCGCGTCAATCGTGCGGCGCCGAACTGACTCGCGCGCTCAAGCAGCGAGACGCCGCGCGTCGAGCGATAGCGCACTAAAATGTAAACCGCGATGGAGGCCTGACCGGGAATCGAACCCGGGTGCAAGGATTTGCAGTCCTCTGCGTAACCACTCCGCCATCAGGCCATTGAGGCGGGCAAGGCCGCCTCTCGATCGCGAGGGGCGTTCGCTATCAGATCGTCCCAACGGCTGCAATCATTGTCCGCCGCAACGCACGGACCTATAAGCGCGCGAGATTTCGAGAAGGATTCAGCGACCGATGGACTTCGCCGCCGCGCGCAAGGTCATGGTGGACTCACAGGTCCGCGTGAACGACGTCACCGACCGTGGGCTTCAGGCCGCGCTTCTGGCCGTGCCGCGCGAGCGGTTCTGCGCCCCTGACCGCGCCTTTTCCGCCTATGCCGAGGTAGATGTGGAGATCGCCGGCGAGCGCCGCCTGATGCAGGCGCGCGAAGTGTCCAAGCTGCTGATGGCGGCCGAGCCCAGGGCGGGCGAGCGGGCGCTGGCCCTCGCGGCGCCCTATGCGGCGGCGGTGCTGGCCGAGCTGGGCCTGACGGTGACGGCGCAGGAATCGGACGCGGGCGTGTTCGGCGTGGTCGGCGGGGCGTTGGCCGACGCGGGCGTCGAGACGGTGATCGCGGGGCTGAACAGCCCGGCGGGCGGCGATTGGGACCTGATCGTCAGCGAAGCCGCCGTCCCCGGCCGGCCCCAGGCATGGCTGGACGCCCTGCGCGTCGGAGGCCGGGCGGTGCTGGTCGAGCGGACCGGTCCGGTGGGCAAGGCGGTGCTGTATGTGCGTGGCCAAAATGGCCTGTCGCGGCGCGAACTGTTCGATGCGACCCCGCCGCTTCTGGCGGAAATGATCCCGGCGCCTACATTCGCCTTGTGACGCTTGCAGCCGTGCGACGGAATTCGGCCACGGGTGCGTGAAAAAAACTTAACTGGCGTGGGCGCATGTGATCTCGCACTACGCCATCGGGATACAGACGCGTTCCCCGCGCGTCATGCAGGATTAGACCATGTTGAACCGCTCGCGTGCGCTCGCCTCCGTCGCCATCATCGCCCTTGCGACCGGCGTGGCCGCGCCGTCCTGGGCCCAGGAGACGCTGCAGGAAGCGATCAACCTGGCCTACCGCACCAATCCGACGCTGCTGGCCCAGCGGGCCAACCAGCGGGCGCTGGATGAATCGATCGTATCGGCCCGCGCCGGCCTGCGGCCCCAGATCGATGTGGGCCTGAGCGGCACCCACACCCGGACGATGGACGACACCTTCGGCGACAGCGACAGCCAGTCGGTGAGCGCCAGCATCAGCCTGTCCCAGACGCTGTATTCCGGCGGCCGCGTGGCCCTGGGCATCACGGCGACGGAAGCCGACATCCTGGCGGGCCGGGAATCGCTGCGGGAGATCGAGCAGTCGGTGCTGGCCTCGGTGATCCAGGCCTATGCCGACGTGCTGCGCGACACCGAGATCCTGCGCATCCGCAACGAGAACCTGGGCGTGCTGCAACGCCAGCTGGACGAAGCCAGCGCCCGGTTCGAGGTCGGCGAGATCACCCGCACCGACGTGGCCCAGTCCGAAGCCCGCCTGGCCCAGTCGGAGGCCGACCTGGCCAACGCCCGCGCCCAGCTGTCGGTCAGCCGCGCCGCCTACGCCGCCGTCGTCGGCCAGGCGCCGGGCGATCTGAGCCCGCTGCCGCCGCTGCCGGGCGTGCCTACCGATTTCGACGCCGCCCTGGACGTGGCCCTGGCCGAGAACCCGGGCGTGCTGGCCGCCATCTACAACCAGCAGGGCGCCGAGGCGGCCGTGGCCCAGGCCCGCGCAGAATACATGCCTTCGGTCCGCGTCTCGGCCTCCTATGGCGGCTCGGCCCCCAGCATCAATCAGCTGGACGTCATCGCCGACCGCAACAGCTTCCAGACCACGGCCTCGGTTTCGGTGCCGCTGTTCACCGGCGGCCTTAACCAGTCGCGCGTCGCCGCCTCGCTGGAACGCGCCAACGCCGCCCAGATCAACGTCGAGGGCGAGCGCCGCCAGGTGCTGCAACAGGTTTCGACCGCCTTCGCCCAGGCGATCTCGGCCCGCTCGACCCTGACCGCCGGTGAGGAAGCCGTTCGCGCCGCCTCGGTGGCCGCCGAGGGCGTGCGTCAGGAGGCCCAGGTCGGCCTGCGCACCAACCTCGACGTGCTGAACCAGGAACTGGAGCTGCGCAGCGCCCAGGTCTCGCTGGCCAGCGCCCGCCGCAACGAATACGTCGCCCAGGCCAGCCTGCTGGCCGCCATGGGCCGTCTGGAAGGCGTTGATCTGGACCCGACCCTGACCGCCTATGATCCGGCCGCCAACTATGAGCGCGTGCGCAACCGCGGCGCCCTGCCGTGGGACGGAGTGCTGGAAAGCATCGACCGCGTCATCGCGCCGCCGATCGTTCCGGCCACGGACGCAGAAGACGCGCCGATCGACGCCCAGCTGAAGGGCGAGGTCGTCCAGACCGCGCCCCGCAACTAGGACCGCCTGTTTTAACCAAACAGGCGAAAAACGGTCGTTGATTCGAACGGGCGTTGATGCGACGACAGGCCGGAGGGGATGGTGGGAATCCGCATGATCGTCCCCGTGAACGCACTTAACGCGCCACGCAGCGCCGCCAGGGTTGAGCCATGACCGACCAGACCGCCCAGGAACCGACGATGGAGGAGATCCTGGCGTCGATCCGCCGGATCATCTCGGAAGACGACGCCCCGGCCGAGGCCGCGCCGGCGCCCGCGCCCGCCGTGGTCGAGCCCGAGCCTTCGCCGGCGATGATGGATCTGACGCCTTCGGTGGTGGAGCCGGCGCACTCGGAGGAGGACGTGCTGGAGCTGACCGACCGCTATGAGGCCCCGGCCGCCGAGACCATCGGCGATCTGGACGTGGCCGCGCCGCCGGAAGAAACCGCCGTCTGGGCGCCCGAGCCCGAGCCGGAGCCGGCCCCCGCGCCTGAGCCTGAACCGTTCCCCGCCGCCTTCGCCGAGCCCGCACCGGCCCCGGCGCCCGCGCCGTCGTATGACAGCCTGGTGGGCGACAGCGCCGCGGCCAGCGCCGCCTCGGCCTTCGCCGGCCTGTCGGCGGCCCTGCGCAAGCCCGATCCGCTGGACGTGCCGTCCGGCGGCGTCGGCCCGACCATCGAGGACCTGGCCCGCGCGCTGCTGAAGCCGATGCTGAAGGACTGGCTCGACGCCAACCTGCCGGGCATCGTCGACGCCGCCGTACGCAAGGAAGTAGAACGGATCGCCCGCAGCGCCGGCTAGCTTCACCTGCACACCGATCTTCTCTAGATCATCAGGGCGGCTCCCGGCGGAGCCGCCCTTTCGTTTTCTTTCGTCATCCTCCGGCGAGGCGCAGCCGAGACCGGGGGACCCAGCGGCCCCGAAGGCGATCTTCGGTCATCAGCGGTGATGGGGTTTCGCCCTACGGGCGCCGCTGGGTCCCCCGGTCGCTTCGCGCCGGAGGATGACGAAAGAAAAGTTTGCCGCTCTGACTGAAACGAACACCATGCTCGACAAGACCTTCGATCCCACCGCCGCCGAACCCCGCCTGTACAGGGCGTGGGAGGATAGCGGCCTGTTCGCGCCCCGCACGGATGGCGCGGCCGAGGCTTATTCGATCGTCATTCCGCCGCCGAACGTGACGGGGTCGCTGCACATCGGCCACGCGCTGAACAACACGTTGCAGGACATCCTGGCCCGCTATCACCGGATGAAGGGCAAGGCGGTGCTGTGGCTGCCCGGCACGGACCACGCGGGCATCGCCACCCAGATGGTGGTCGAGCGCCAGCTGGCGGCGGCGGGGAATATCAGCCGGCGCGACATGGGCCGCGACGCCTTCATCGAGAAGGTGTGGGAGTGGAAGGCGACCAGCGCCGGCTCGATCCAGAACCAGCTGCGTCGCCTGGGCTCGTCGTGCGACTGGAGCCGTGAGCGGTTCACGCTTGATCCCGACCTGCAGGTCGCGGTGCGCAAGGTGTTCGTGCAGTTGCACAAGGAAGGCCTGATCTACCGCGACAAGCGGCTGGTGAACTGGGACCCGCATTTCCAGACGGCGATCAGCGACCTCGAGGTCGAGCAGAAGGAGGTCGACGGCGCCTACTGGCACTTCGCCTATCCGCTGGCCGACGGCGTGACGTACGAGCATCCGGTGGCCTTCGATGCGGACGGCAAGGCGACGGAGTGGGAGACGCGCGACCATATCGTCGTGGCGACCACGCGGCCCGAGACCATGCTGGGCGACACGGGCGTGGCCGTGCATCCGCGGGATGAGCGGTATGCGTCCATCGTCGGCGCCAAAGTGATCTTGCCGATCACAGGCCGGATCATTCCGATTGTCGCGGATGACTACGCCGACCCGACCAAGGGCTCCGGCGCGGTGAAGATCACGCCTGCACATGACTTCAACGACTTCCAGGTCGGCAAGCGTGCGGGGCTGCCCGCGATCAACGTCATGGATGCTTTCGGCCGCATCCTTGATCACGGCTCGGCCTTCAAGGGAGTGAATGCCGGTGGCGAAGTCGACGAAGACCCCGAGATCCTGAACCTGCTGAAGGAAATTCCCATCGAGCTTCAGAGCCTCGACCGTTTCGCCGCGCGCAAGGCCATCGTGGCGCGCGCCGAGGCCGAAGGCTGGCTGAAGGAGATCGAGAAGACCCGGCACATGGTGCCGCACGGCGACCGGTCGGGCGTGGTCATCGAGCCGTGGCTGACGGACCAGTGGTACGTCGATGCGCATACGCTGGCGCAGCCGGCGATCAAGGCCGTGGAGACCGGCGCGACGACGTTCGAGCCCGCCAGCTATTCCAAGATCTATTTCGAGTGGCTGCGGAACATCGAGCCGTGGTGCATTTCGCGCCAGCTGTGGTGGGGTCACCGCATCCCGGCCTGGTACGGGCCGGGCGGCGAAATCTATGTCGCCGAGACGGAAGAGGAAGCCCGCGAACAGGCGATGTCGGATTACGATTCCGAGGTCGCCCTGACGCAGGACGAGGACGTGCTGGACACCTGGTTCAGCTCCGCCCTGTGGCCGTTCTCGACCATGGGCTGGCCCGAGAAGACCGAGGATCTGGAGCGGTTCTATCCGACCAGCGATCTGGTGACGGCGGCCGACATCATCTTCTTCTGGGTCGCCCGGATGATGATGATGGGCCTGCACTTCATGGACGAGGTCCCGTTCAAGCGGGTCATCATCAATGGCCTCGTCCGCGACGAGAAGGGCCAGAAGATGAGCAAGTCCAAGGGGAACGTGATCGATCCCCTGGTGATCATCGACGAGCTGGGGGCCGATCCCCTGCGCTTCACCATGGCCATCCTGTCGGGCACGCGCGACATCAAGTTGTCGAAGCAACGCATTGAAGGATATCGCAACTTCGGCACCAAGCTGTGGAACGCCGCGCGCTTCAGCCAGATGAACGAGGCGCGGCGGGTCGAGGGCTTCGATCCTGCAACCGTCAAGCAGACGATCAACCGCTGGGTTCGCGGCGAGCTGACCAGGGCCGAGCGCGCGGTGTCGTCGGCCATCGAGGGCGGGCGATTCGACGATGCGGCGTCGGCCCTCTACCGCTTCGTCTGGAATGTGTTCTGCGACTGGTATCTGGAGCTGGCCAAGCCGGTGTTCACGGGCGCCGACGAAGCGGCCAAGGCCGAGACGCGGGCGATGACGGCCTGGACCCTGGACCAGACGCTGAAGCTGATGCACCCGATCATGCCCTACATCACCGAGGAGCTGTGGGCCGAACTGGGCAAGGAGGGCGCCGCTCGCGATTCTGGCCGCGAAGGCCTGCTGATCGGCGCCGAATGGCCGGTGCTGCCCGACGCCTTCGTCGATGCGGCGGCTGAGGCCGAGATCGGCTGGCTGGTCGATCTGGTGACCGAGATCCGGGGCCTGAAGGCCGAGATGAACGTGGCGGCCGCCAAGCCGCCGCTGGCCTTCGTCGCGCCGGACGCGGCGACCAGCGAGCGGATCGCGCGGCATCGTGACCTGATCCTGACGCTGGCCCGGGTGTCCGAGGTTTCGACGGCCGATGCGGCGCCGGCGGGGGCGGTGACGTTCGTGTCAGGCGGCGCGACGGCGGCGATCTCGCTAGCCGGGTTGATCGATGTGGCGGCCGAGCGCGCGCGTCTGGCCAAGGAGATCGCGGCCTTCGACAGCGACATCGGCCACTTCGCCAAAAAGCTGGGCAACCCGAACTTCGTCGAGCGCGCCGCGCCCGAGGTGGTGGACGAGCAGCGCCAGAAGCTGGCCGAGGCCGAGGCCGGCAAGGCCAAGCTGACGGCCGCACTGGCGCGGCTGGATGCGGTGGGTTGAGCCGGGGCCGGCTGGATCAGCTGCTGGTCACGCGCGGTCTGGCCGAGAGCCGGTCGCGGGCGCGGGCGGCGATCGAGGCCGGCGGCGTCACCGTGGACGGCAAGCCCGCGCGGTCGGCGTCGCAGGGTGTCGATGACAGGGCGGTCGTGACCTATGCCGACGCCCACCGGTTCGTCGGCCGCGGCGCGCTGAAGCTGGATCACGCGCTCAGCCTGTGGCCCGTCGCGGTGGCGGGGCGGGTGGTGGTCGATGTCGGCACATCCACCGGCGGCTTCACCCAGGTGTGCCTGGAGCGCGGGGCGGCGCATGTGTTCGCCGTGGACGTGGGGCAGGGGCAGTTGCATCCGAAGCTGGCCGGCGACCCCCGCGTGACAAATCTGGAGCAGACGGATGCGCGCGACCTGACCCCCGATCTGATCCCGCAGGCGCCGGGCCTGATCGTCTGTGACGCCAGCTTCATCGGGCTAGCCAAGGTCCTGCCGGCGGCGCTGGGGTTGGCGGATGCGGGCGCGGATCTGGTGACGCTGGTCAAGCCGCAGTTCGAGATGGAAAGCCGCGGCGATGTCGGCCGCGGCGGCGTGGTGCGGGACGTCGAGGCGCGCGAGGCGGCGCTGGTCCGCGTGCGCGATTGGCTGGAGAGCGAAGGCTGGACCGTGCGCGAAACCGCCGACAGCCCCATCACCGGTGGTGACGGCAATCACGAATATCTGCTGTGGGCCACCAAGCGCTGACGTCGCTCAAGCAGCGTGGCTCCGCGAGCCGAGCGGTAGCGCCAGCAACCTGCGCTCAAGCAGCGAGGCTCCGCGAGCCGAGCGGTAGCGCCCCTTACAAAAGTAGAAAGCCGCCGGAGGATTGCTCCTCCGGCGGCCTCTCACGCCGTCGATCGACAGGGGGGCTGAAAACTAATCGACGGCGCGATCCTTAGTAGCCTTCGCGGCAGACCTGTTCGTAGCGGGTGACTTCGCGGCCGTAGCGGTCGCGCTGGCGGGTCTCGACCGTGCGGCAGCCGTCGCGGTCGTAGCCGTAGGCGTCGGCATAGGCGCGGTCGTCATAGCGACGATCCTCATAACGGCGGTCGTCATAGCGACCATCACGCTCGTAGCCCTGATAGGCGTAGCCGCCGCGTTGGTCATAGGCGCGCTGGTCGTAGCCACGGTAGTCATAGCCGCGCTGATCGTAGCGATCCGCCTGACCCCGGCAGTTGGCCGAGTCGCCGCCGACGCCCGCGCCGATCACGGCCCCGATCAGGCCGCCCAGCACGCTGTTCTCGGTGCGACGGCCGCGGGCCGACATCTGGGAGCCGGCGACAGCGCCGAGGGTGGCGCCGACGACCGCGCCGGTGGCCTGACGGTCGCGGCTGTCGCACTGGCGGTAGTCGCGGTCATAGCTCTGGCCGTAGCCGTAGCCCGAGTTGTCGCGGCGATAGTCATAGGTCTGGGCCGAGGCGAGGCCCGGCAGGGTCACGGCGGCCAAGGTCATGACGGCGGCGGCGCCCTTGAGCATCGAAAAACGGTTCATCGGTAAGCGTCCCGTACTGGCGGGCGCGGACTGCGCCCCTGTCATCGCCTTTATGAGGGGCTGCGGCTGAACGGCTTTTGAGCGCGGCGTTCATGTTCGTTCATGTTTCGCCGAGGGCGCGGCGCAGGCTAGAAGCGCCAAATGATTGAGACCTTCAGGATCGCGCGCATCGCCGGACAGGGCGACGGGGTGGCGGAAACGCCCGCCGGGCCTGTGTTCGCGCCCCTGACCCTGCCCGGCGAACTGGTGCGGGCCGAGGTGAAGGATGGGCGGGCGGAGAACGTGGAAGTGCTGGAGCCCAGCGCCGAGCGCGTGGCGCCGGTGTCGCCACAGTACGGCGATTGCGGCGGGTGCTCGCTGCAGCATTGGGCGGCCGAACCCTATCTGGGCTGGAAGCGCGAGCAGGTGCGGCTGGCGCTGGCGCGCGAGCGGATCGAGACCGAGATCGAGGCGACGGTGGCCGTGCCCGCCGGGACGCGACGCCGGCTGGCCCTGCATGCGCGGCGGCTGGCTGACGGACGGGTCGTGCTGGGGTTCAAGGCGCGGAAGTCCTGGCGACTGGTGGAGGTGACGAGTTGTCCCGTCGCGCATCCGGCGCTGGTGGCGGCGTTTCCCGCCCTGGCCAAGGTGGCGGCGGCGTTTCTGGAGCATCCGAAATCGGCGCCGACGCTGCATGTGACCCTGACCCTGACGGGGCTGGACGTCGATGTGACGGGGGTGGAGCGCAAGACCGGCGGCCTGTCGCGGGACGCGCAGATGCGGGCCATTCAGGCGGCGGCCGAGGCCGATCTGGCGCGGTTGAGCCTGGCGGGGGAGACGCTGGTTATGGCGCGCCAGCCGCAGGTGGCGTTCGGGCCGGCGACCGTGCCGGTTCCGCCCGGCGGCTTCCTGCAGGCCGTGCCGGAGGCGGAACTGGCGATGACGTCCCGCGCGGTCGAGGCGGTGCGGGGCGCGAAGAAGGTGGCCGACCTGTTCTGCGGCGCCGGAACCTTCACCTTCCCGCTGGCGGCCGTGGCGCCGGTGCTGGCGGCTGACGCCTCGGCGGCGGGGATCGCGGCGCTGAAGGCCGGGATGGGCACGGCGCAGGGCCTGCGCCCCATCACGGCCGAGGCGCGGGACCTGTTCCGGCGGCCATTGTCGCCGTTCGATCTGAAGGGCTGCGACGCCATCGTGTTCGACCCGCCGAGGGCCGGGGCGGCGGAGCAGACGGCGCAGATCGCGGGGACCAAGGCCGGGGTGGTCGTGGGCGTCAGCTGCAACCCGCAGACGTTTGCCCGCGACGCCCGCATCCTGATCGACGCCGGGTTCGTGCTGGAGCGGGTGACGCCGGTGGACCAGTTCCTGTGGTCCGCGCATGTGGAGCTGGTGGGGGTGTTCCGGCGATGATCGAGGACGAAGATGGCGGCGGCTTCGACGCCGAGGACTGGACCCGGTTGAAAGCGTTCAATAGCGCGGTGGCGACGCTGGACGACGTGCAGGCGAAACGGGCGGTGTTCGCGCTCGGCGACACCGACGACCCGCGCGTGATCGAGATGGATCTGCCCCAGCCGGTGATCTGGTGGGACGACGACGGCGCGGGGCAGGCGGCGGTGGCGGTGCAGGCCGAGAGCCATATCAATACGGACGGCGAATCCATGGACGTCCTGGGCCTGATCCTGCCCGACGGCGGCGGCGCGGTGGCCCTGATGGAGGATGTCGATCTGGTCGACGACAGCGATCCGACGTGGCGCGACATGGTGGCCAGCGCCATCGACCCGGGCGCGGCGGATTATTGAGTTCGTCCTTCCCCCGTGAAGGGGGAAGGATCGGAAAGAGGCGCGTCGAAGAGGTCGAACATGTCGGTCTGCGGCCGGAACTCGGGCGGGACGCGGAACCGGGTGGTTTCGAGCGAGGGCATAGGGCCGTCGAGGCCGTAGCGTTTGACGGCGGCCTTGAAGCGGGCGGCGATCAGCTCGGCGACGGGGCCGGTTCCCTTCATGCGCTGGGACCAGTCGGGGTCGTAGTCGCGGCCGCCTCGGGTCTGACGGATCAGGGACATGACGCGGGCGGCGCGCTCGGGCCGGGCGTCGGCCAGCCATTCGCGGAACAGGTCCTTGATCTCCAGCGGCAGGCGCAGGGTCACGTACATGGCCCGCTTCGCCCCGGCCTTGGCCGCAGCCTCGAGCACCGATTCCAGTTCATGGTCGTTGAGGCCGGGGATGACGGGAGCGAAGCCGACGCCCACGGGCACGCCGGCCTCGGTCAGGCGACTGATGGCCTCAAGCCGTTTGGCGGGTGTCGAGGCGCGCGGCTCCATCGCCCGGGCGAGGCCCCGGTCCAGGGTGGTGATGGAGACGAAGGCGGTCGCCAGCCCGGCCTTGCCCATGGGCCCCAGGATGTCGGTGTCCCGCGCGATCAGCACCGACTTGGTGATGATGCTGAACGGATGATTGAACCGCTGCATGACCTCAAGGATCGAGCGGGTCGACTTCAGCTCGCGTTCGACCGGCTGATAGGGGTCGGTGTTGCCGCCTATGTGGATGCGTTTGCAGACGTATCTGCGGGCCGCGAGCTCCTGTTCCAGGAGACGTGGGCCCTCGGGCTTGAAGAAGAGCCGGCTCTCGAAATCCAGGCCCGGGGATAGGCCCATCCAGGCATGGGACGGACGGGCGTAGCAGTAGATGCAGCCATGTTCACAGCCCTTGTAGGGGTTGATGGATCGGTCGAACCCGACGTCCGGGCTCGTGCTTTTGGCGATGATCGTCCGGGCGTGTTCGGGCGTCAGGGTGGTGCGGAGCGGGGCGGCTTCTGCGTCCTCCGCCGTCCACCCGTCGTCGAAATCGACTGACTGGGTCGTCTCGTACCGTCCTGTCGCGTTCGACCGCGCGCCACGTCCTTTCACCGTCGGGGTAGCCATGAAGGGAGGATAGCAACGAAACAGAACAAAGCAAGAACATAATGAACAGGACAACCCCATCTTGCTCGTTCCCGCGATGCGGACTAAAGCGGCTGGCCCTGCGATGCGGATGTGGCGGAACTGGTAGACGCACTGGATTTAGGTTCCAGCGCCGCAAGGCGTGGAGGTTCGAGTCCTCTCATCCGCACCAGGGAAATTGAAAAAGGCCCGGGATCGCTCCCGGGCCTTTTCCTTTGTCAGTCGACCCGGATCAGGTCGTTCCCGGCGGCGGCGGGATGTCGGCGTCCTGCTCGTGAACCTCGGTGTGGCCCTTGCGCATGTGGCTCTTGCGGATGCCGTAGAGGAAGTAGATCACCAGGCCGATGCCGCCCCAGATCGGCAGCACCATCTTGGCGTCGTGCGGCAGGTTCCAGAACAGGAAGGCGCAGCCCGCGGCCGAAACCGGGGCGATGATCCACACCAGCGGCGTCTTGAACGGACGGTGACGGTTCGGCTCCTTGACGCGCAGGATCATGACCGCCAGCGACACCATGAAGAAGGCGAACAGCGTGCCCGAGTTCGAGATGTCGGCCAGCTGGCCGACCGGGAACAGGGCCCCGGCGATGGCCACCGCAATGCCGGTGAACAGGGTGACGATGTAGGGCGTCTTCCACTTGGGGTGCACCTTGGTCAGGCCCTGCGGCAGCAGGCCGTCGCGCGCCATGACGAAGAAGATGCGGGTCTGGCCGTAGATCATCATCAGGATGACCGAGGGCAGGGCCAGCAGGGCGGCGGTGCCCAGCATGTTGCCGACGCCGGGGAAGTTGATCTCACGCAGAACGTGGGCGAGGGCCTCGTTCGAGCAGACCAGCTGGCTGGCGTTTTCGGCCAGGGCGCAGGCGGCGGTGAAGGCGGGCGAGCCCGGCTGGACGGCCGAACCGTCGGCGCCGAGCACCGGCTGGGCGCCGATGGAGCCGACCGCGCCGGCCGCGACCAGCAGGTAGAAGACGGTGCAGATGGCCAGCGAGCCGATCAGGCCGATGGGCACGTTCTTCTGCGGGTTCTTGGTCTCTTCGGCGGCGGTCGAGACCGCGTCGAAGCCGACATAGGCGAAGAAGATCGAGGCGGCGGCGCCGACGACGCCCATGCCCGAGGTGCCTTCCGGTCCGAACCAGCCGTTGGGCATGAAGGGCGTGAAGTTGGCGGCCTTGATGACCGGAATGGTCAGGACGACGAAGGCGGTCAGGGCGGCGACCTTGATGGCCACCAGGATGGCGTTGACGCGGGCGCTTTCCGTGGTGCCGATCATCAGCAGCAGGGTCACGGCCAGGGCGACGATGATCGCGGGCACGTTGATGATGCCGGCCGAGAAGTCAGCCGACGGGATGCCGTTGACGATGCTCCAGACGGGGCCTGCCTGTAGAAGGTCAGGCCAGTCGAACCCTAGCCCTCGTTCTATCAACCCCATGACATAGCCGGACCAGCCGACGGACACGGCCGAGGCCGCCACGGCGTATTCGAGGATCAGCGCCCAGCCGACCGTCCAGGCCAGCAGTTCGCCCATCACGGCGTAGGTGTAGGTGTAAGCGGAGCCCGAAACCGGGGCCATGGCCGCCAGCTCGGAGTAGCAGAGCGCCGCCACGGCGCAGACCACGCCGGCGATGATGAAGCTGTACATCATGCCGGGGCCGGCCTTCTGGGCCGCCGAGGCGGTCAGCACGAAGATGCCGGTGCCGATGATGGCGCCGACGCCCAGCAGCGTCAGCTGCACAGGCCCCAGTGAGCGATGTAGTGATTTCTTCTCTGCCGTCGCCAGAATGGCGTCGAGCGATTTCACGCGCAACATATACGTCCCCTCCGACCGCAAGCCGGTCCTAGTTTGGACGGGACGCTAGCGGCGGAAACGCCCACTGGCAACGCGGTTTCCGTTTGGTGAACGTGGCGCGACGGCTTCTTGAAGGGAGAGGTTCCGGCTAGAGCGGGAGAATTCTTGCGTGGGGCTATCGCGCTTCGCGCTACTTGAGCCCGCCATGCTGCCCATCCACGCCGTTCTCGAGCCGCTGAAAGCCGCGCTGGCCGCGTCGAACGCGGCTGTGCTGGCCGCGCCGCCGGGGGCGGGCAAGACGACGGTCGTGCCGCTGGCGCTGCTGGACGCGCCGTGGCTGGAGGGGCGGAAGGTGCTGGTGCTGGAGCCGCGCAGGCTGGCGGCGCGGGCGGCGGCGGAGCGGATGGCGAAAACACTGGGCGAGGCGCCCGGCGAGACCGTCGGCTACCGCACCCGCTTGCAGAGCCGCATCGGGCCGAAGACCCGCATCGAGGTGATCACCGAGGGCGTCTTCACCCGCATGATTCTGGATGATCCGGAGCTGGCGGGCGTGGGGGCTGTGCTGTTCGACGAGTTCCACGAGCGGTCGCTGGATGCCGATCTGGGGCTGGCGCTGGCGCGGGAGACGCAGGGCGCGTTGAGGCCGGACCTGCGGCTGCTGGTCATGTCGGCGACGCTGGACATCGCGGGCGTCGCCCGCTTGCTGGATGACGCGCCGGTGATTGAGGCCGATGGGCGGATGTTCCCGGTGGAGACGATCTATCTGGGCCGCAATCCTGTCGAGCGGATCGAGGACGCGATGGCGCGGGCGGTGACGCGGGCGCTGGGGGACCAGACCGGATCGGTGCTGGCCTTCCTGCCCGGACAAGGCGAGATCCACCGCACGGCGCAGCGGCTGTCCGGGCGGGTCCCGGCGGGCGTGGAGGTCACGCCGCTCTATGGCGGGCTGGACAAGGCGGAGCAGGACCGGGCCGTCGAGCCGGTTCCGGCCGGGCGGCGCAAGGTGGTGCTGGCGACCTCGGTGGCCGAGACCAGCCTGACCATCGAGGGGGTGCGGGTGGTGATCGACGGCGGCCTGTCACGCGTCCCCCGGTTCGATCCGGCGGGCGGGCTGACGCGGCTGGCGACCGTCAGGGTGTCGAAATCGTCGGCGGAGCAGCGGCGGGGCCGGGCCGGCCGGGTCGAGCCGGGCGTCTGCTACCGCCTGTGGGACGAGGAACAGACCCGCGGGCTGGTCCCGCACCAGCGGCCGGAAATCCTGGAGGCCGACCTGACCGGGCTGGCGCTGGATCTGGCGCGGTGGGGCGCGCGGTCGGCGGAAGGGCTGGCGCTGCTGGACCCGCCGCCGGCGGGGGCGTTCGCGGAGGCGCGCAAGGTGCTGACGCGGCTGGGCGCTCTGGACGAAGCGGGCGCCCTGACGCCGCACGGGCGGCGGCTGACGCGGATTCCACTGGCGCCGAGGCTGGCGCATCTGGTCGCCGTGGCATCGGACGGCGGGGACGCCCTGACCGGCGCGCGCATCGCGGCGGTGCTGAGCGAGCCGGGGCTGGGCGGGAACGACGTCGACCTGCGCGAGCGGCTGAAGGCGCTGGAGCGGGACCGGTCCCCCCGGGCGCGGGATGCGCGGATGCTGGCGGAGCGCTGGGCGAAGGCGGCGGGCGGCGGGACGGACGGCGAGGTCGATGCCGGCGCCCTGCTGGCCGAGGCGTTTCCGGAGCGGGTGGCGAAGGCGCGGGGAAAACCGGGCGAGATGCGGCTGGCGTCCGGCCGGGGCGCCTTCGTCGATCCGGTGGAGGGGCTGTCACGTGAAAGCTGGCTGGCCGTCGCGGAGCTGGGCGGCGGGGATGCGCATGACCGGGTGCGGCTGGCCGCGCCGCTGGACCCGGCCGCGCTGGAGGCCCGGATCACGGTCGAGGACCGGCTGACGCGCGAGCCATCGGGCCGGATGGTGATGCGCCGCGTCCGCCGGATCGGAGCCATCGTCGTCGATGAACGGATCACCGGCGCGCCGGACCGCGCGGCGGTCACGGCGGCGCTGAAGGCTGAAATCGAGACGGACGGGATTGGCGGCCTTCGCTGGGGCGAGCGGGCGTCGGCGCTGAGGGCGCGGCTGGCGTTCCTGGGCGGACTGGAGGACGGCTGGCCGGACGTGACGGATGCGGGGCTGGCCGAGGCGCGCGAGGCCTGGCTGTGGCCGCTGCTGGACGGGGTGCAGGCGCTGGAAGCGATCTCCGATGGCGCGTTGGAGCAGGGCTTGAAGGCGCTGATCCCCTGGGACCGGCAGCGGGCGCTGGATGCGATGGCGCCGGCGCGCCTGGGGACGCCGCTGGGCAGCGCGGCGATCGACTATGCGGCCGAGGGCGGGCCGAGGGTCGACATCCGGGTGCAGGAGCTGTTCGGCGTGACCGTGCATCCGACGGTGGGGGGCGGGCGCACGCCCCTGACGCTGGCGCTGCTGTCGCCGGCGCGGCGGCCGGTGCAAGTGACCAGGGACCTGCCCGGGTTCTGGAAAGGATCATGGGCGGCGGTGCGGGCCGAAATGCGCGGGCGCTATCCGCGCCATCCCTGGCCCGAGAATCCGGCCGAAGCCCCGCCGACGAACCGGGTGAAGCCGCGCGGTACCTAGAACGGCGTCAGCGACTGGGCCATCCAGAGGGCCATCAGGCCGGCGATCCACCATGCGGCGAGGCATGGCGGCGTCAAAAGGATCAGTGAACGGATCGCGTTGCGCGACATGTTCCCGACTTTCAGGGCACCCTCCCAAATCCTGAACAGCCGCGCCCACAGCCTTCAGGTTGATTCCCACGGTAACCGGTTTCTGTGGAAACGCACATGACTCAGCGTCTCAAGAATGATGCCTGAGTGTTGCAAAACCTACATTGCTTTTTGGACAGGTTCGGGCGGAGCGATTGCCGGGCCGACACGGGCATGGTTGTTGTGCGCCCTGGTTTTCTGAAGGGTGAGACGAAATGCGCAGCATGTGGATGGCCGGGGTTGCGTTCCTGGCGCTTGCCGGGGCGCTGGCGGGACCGGTCGCGGCGCAGGAGATCTCGACCGACAACATCTCGCAGCACATCCGCGTCCTGGCCGACGACAGCTTCCTGGGCCGCCAGCCGGGCACGGAAGGCGAGACGAAGACGCTGGAGTATCTGACGGCGCAGTATTCGGCCCTGGGGCTGGAGCCCGGCGCCGCCGACGGCAGCTGGCTGCAGCCCGTCGACCTGCTGAGCTTCCTGCCGGCCCAGCCCGCCGAAGTGGTGCTGGCCAACGGCGACGAGCGGCGGGTTCTGGAACCGCGCGCCATCCGGGTTTCGACCAGCCAGCCCTCGGGCGAGGCGAACATCATCAACGCCCCGCTGGTCTTCGTCGGCTACGGCATCCATGCGCCGGAACTGGGCTGGGACGATCTGGCCGGCGCCGATCTGACCGGCAAGATCGTGGTCTATCTGTCGGGCGAACCCGATGATCGCAGCGACAGCGGTCTGTTCGGCGCGCGGGAACGCACCAACTACGGCCGGTCGGGGACCAAGAACGCCAGCTTCCTGGCGCGCGGCGCCGTGGGGGCCATCGCCCTGCCGGCGACGACTCCGCCGACGCCGCCCGCCGTGCCGGTGGCGGTCCCCGCGCCCGGCGGCCCGCCCGCCGCTCCGGCTGCGCCGCCCGCTCCGCCGGCTCCCCCCGCGCCGCGCCCCTATATCCGGCTGAAGTCTGACGCCCCGCAGCTGCAGTTCAGCGGTCAGATGGGCTTCGCCTCGGCGTCCGAGTTCTTCACGGTCCAGGGCCTCGACCTGACGGCGCTTCAAACCCAGGCCGCGGCCGGGGCGGTGAAGGCCCAGCCCATCGGCGGCGCCCGCATGTCGGTGAAGATCGATTTCGAGGTCACGCCGATCCGGTCCTACAACTTCGTGGCCCGCCTGCCGGGCACGACGCGGGCGGATGAGACCGTGCTGTTCAGCGCCCACTGGGATCACCTGGGCGTGGCCCCCACGCCGGACGCCAGCGGCGACAGCATCTACAACGGCGCCTGGGACAATGCCTCGGGCACCTCCGCCCTGATCGACATCGCGCGCATGTTCGCCGAGGGCCCGCGCCCGGAACGCTCGATCGTGTTCCTGAGCGTCACGGCGGAGGAAAGCGGTCTGCTGGGCAGCCAGTGGTACGCCGAGCATCCGATCTATCCGCTGGGCACGACGGCCGCGAACTTCAACATCGACATGATCCCGATGACGACCGAGACGCGCGACGTGGAGATCATCGGCTACGGCAAGTCGACGCTGGAGGACGATCTGGTCGCCCTGCTGACCGCAGACGGCCGCGTGGCCATCCCGGACACCCATCCGGAGGAGGGATACTATTACCGCTCAGACCACGTCAGCTTCGCCGAGAAGGGCGTGCCGGCGCTGAATTTCGACGGCGGGTCGGACCTGATCGTCGGCGGGCGCGAGGCCGGCGTGGCCGAGCTGGAGCGGCTGAACGAGACCTACTACCACCAGCGCGCGGACGAATGGCGGCCGGACATGAACCTGGGCGCGGCGCGGCAGAACCTGACGCTGTTCTATGTGTTGGCGCGCGACCTGGCGAACTCGGACCGGTGGCCGGCGTGGAAGGACGGCGTCGACTTCGGCGTCATCCGCGACCAGACGGCGGATCAGCGCCGCTAGAAGCTCATGCTGTTCGTCGCCTATTTCGTGACGCTGGCGGTATTCGCGCTGGTGTTCACGCGCGAGGTCATCCTGCCGGCCTCGCGAGCGACGTGCGACAAGCGGTGGCGGATCTATGCCGGGTCGCTGAATGCGGTGAATCTGGTGGCGGTGGTCGCGGCCGGTTTCCTGTTCCCGCGCTGGATCGGCGAACATTCGCTCTTCAACCTCGCCAACACGATTGATCCGCTCAGCGGCAGTTTGCTGACCTTCGCGGTGGCCAGTTTCGTCGCCTACTGGTGGCACCGGGCGATCCACAAGTCGGACCGGCTGTGGCGGTGGCTGCATCAGCTACATCACAGCCCGACGCGGATCGAGGCGCTGACGGCATTCTATGTGCATCCGTTCGATGCGCTGGCGGCGACGCTGCTGAACGCGCTGGTGGCCTATCTGCTGCTGGGCGTGGACGGCGTCGCGGCCGGGTTGGCGCTGATCTATGTGACGTTGTTCAACCTCATCGCCCATGCGGACCAGAAGTCGCCGTGGTGGCTGGGCTTCATCGTCCAGCGGCCCGAGATGCACAGGGTGCACCACCAGCGCGGACATCATGCCGACAACTACGGGCTGCCGATCTGGGACCTGATGTTCGGCACATGGCGCAATCCGAGGTCAGGCGAGGTCGAGTGCGGCTTCCCGGACGACAAGGAGCTTTTGATCGGCCAGATGCTGATGCTGAAGGACGTCGACGGCTAGGCCTCGTCGGTCACCGCATAGACCATGATGCCGGTCGCGACGGCGAGGTTCAGGCTGTCGGCGCGGCCGCGCATGGGGATCTTCACATTGACGTCGCAGGCGGCGGCCAGGTCGTCGGTCAGGCCCGCCTGTTCGTTGCCCATCAGGATCAGGGCCGGCTTCTGGATGGCGGCGTCGCGGTAGCCGTGGGTCGCGTCCAGCCGGGTGCCGATGACGCTGCCGGGCCAGGTCTGGCGCCAGGCGACGAACTCGGCGGGCGTGGTCTTCGAGATCGACACGGCGAAGACCGAGCCCATGGTGGCGCGCACGGCCTCGACCGAGAAGGGATCGACGCAGTCGCCGATCAGGATGACGCCGCCGCAGCCGGCGCTGTCCGCCGTGCGGATGATGGTGCCGAGGTTGCCCGGATCGCGCACCTGCTCCAGCGCCACCCAGCAGGGGGCGCTCTCGGGAACCAGCGCGGACAGGGGCAGGTAAGACTGGTCGAACACCCCCAGGACGGTCTGCGGGTTGTCGCGGCGGCTGATCTTTTCCAGGATGGCGTGGGTGACGGTGACGACCTCGCCACCCGTCTTGCGGGTGTCGGCTTTCGCCCGGTCGAGGATGGGGTGCGGACGGGCGTCCTCGCCGACCAGCAGCAGCCGGGGGGCGCGGCCCTGATCGAGCGCCTCGCCGATGAATTTCAGCCCCTCGGCCAGGAAGCGGCCGGTGGCGTCGCGCTCCTTGCGCATGTGCAGGGCGCGGACGGCCTTGACCGTGTCGTTGGTCAGGGAGGTGATGAGGCGATCACTCATGCGCTCCACCGCGCGAAGAACGACAGGCCGATGGCGCGACCGTCCTTGCCCGCCTCCGACAGAGCCAGTTCGCCCCAGTCGATGCGCCCGCCGCGATCAGCCGTCGCTTCGGCCATCAGATGCGCCAGCGACAGGCCGGAGATGCGGGCGGCATAGGCATTGAGCAGCAGGAAGGACGCGTCGTCGCCGAGCAGGGCGGCGCAGTCCTTCAGCAGGCCCGGCAAGTCCTCGAACAGGCGCCAGACCTCGCCAGTCGGGCCGCGTCCGTACTTCGGCGGGTCGAGGATGATGCCGTGATACTTCGCGCCGCGCCGGACCTCGCGGGCCACATATTTGCGGGCGTCCTCGACGATCCAGCGGATGGGGGCGTCGGTCAGACCGGACTGGGTGGCGTTCTCGCGGGCATAGCCGACGGACTTCTTGGAGGCGTCGACGTGGGTGACCTCGGCGCCGGCGGCTGCGGCCGCCAGCGTCGCGACGCCGGTGTAGCCGAACAGGTTCAGAATGCGCGGCTTGTTGAGTTGGCGGACCCGCTTGTCCATCCACTCCCAGTTCGCGGCCTGCTCCGGGAAGAAGGCCAGGTGGCGGAAGGGGGTGAACCGCCCGGTGAAGCGCACGTCGTTCCAGGCCAGGGGGAAGGGGTCGATCGGTCCGTGGGCGTCGAAGCGCCATCGGCCGGCGTCCTCGTCTTCCTGTTGTTGCTGGGCGTCGAAGACGGCATTGGCCCGCTCGAACGCGGCGGGGTCACGGGGCTTCCACCAGCATTGGGGCTCGGGCCGCACGACGGTGAAGCGGCCGTAGCGTTCCAGCTTCCTGCCGTCGCCGGAATCCAGCAGGGCGTAATCCTGCCAGCCGCGGGTGACGAGGGTTTCAGGCGTGGCGGACAGGACGGGCGGCATGGGCGGTGGATAGGGGCTGAGGCCCCGCCCGTCCAGTCGTCGCCCTGTCGCCGTCGCCGCCGTGGGCCGGAGCGCAGGCTTGCGATGCTCACCAGTGGCGGGTCCAGTGGTGGGAACAGGTGGCGCAGATGTCGTTCTTCAATCCCGTCTGCGTGAACCCCCGGCAGTTGCAGGAATGGCAGGGACCCCACCCGGCTGTCGGCCGGATGTCGGGGGCCTTCGTCTCGCCGGCCGGCGCCGTCGGCCGTGTTCTGAAGACGAGCTGTCGTGTCATGTCATCCTCCCGGGCGCGTCAGGCTTCCACGCCGTTCTGCATCACCGAGGCGGCCTCGATCAGCAGCGCGGCGCGCTCGGCAGGCAGTTCCAGCCATGAGGTCAGGTTCTCAACCACATCGCGTTCGGACTGGCCGACGTAACCGTCGCTGAAGATGACCCTCAGCGCATAGATGAAGGCGGTCTCACGCAGGGCGGGGGACAGCATGACGGCCGCCTGGCGGCACAGGGTTTCGGGCCCGCGATTCTCCACCATCCGCGTGACGTGCAGGATCAGGCGTTCATTCTGGACGGCGGAGTTGCGTTCGAAGATCGGGCTGGTGGCGCACACCATCTCGACGTGCAGCACCTCGACCTCATCGACCCGGCCGTCGGCCAGCATGGCGGCGACGATGGGCGTCATGACGGCGGTGGGGATGTCGTCCATGTCATCGCCGGACCGGCCCCTGAGTTTTGCGAGAAGATCCATCGAATTCCTCCGTTTGCCGGGACATTCAGCGGCTGTCCGACGTCTCGTAGAGATAGGTCTCGCGGTCGGTCGCCTCGCCAATCAGGAGGCCGTGTCCGAGAGCGAATGATTTGGGTTCCTGGGGCTCGAAGTAGTCCGACCAGAACCCCCGGTGCGCCTTGCCCTGCAGCCCGGCGAGATCCCGGCGGCGCACGTATTGCAGGCGCACGTCCACGCCCGCCATGTCGCGGTGCAGTTCCTCTTCCGCCTCGTCTGAAAGCGGCGGCAAGCCTTGCCGGCCGTACATGCTGTAGAGATCGCTGTGCTGGGCGAAGTCGGACACGACGACGAGTCGCCGGGCTTCCGTGTTGGCGTCGAAGTCGGACCGTTGCAGCGTCACCGCGATCGATTCCATGAGCGGCGAGGCGTCCTGTTCGGGCGCCGCCGCCAAGCCTTCGAACAAGGCGGCCATCCGCGCGCCTGCGATCTTTTCGAACCGCTTTCGGATGTTGCGTTCGTTGTCCAGAAGCCCGCCCGTGGAGGAATTCGAGGCGATCCTGCACACCGTGATGTCATCGCCTTCGGCAGGATCGGACAGGATGTTGCGGACGGTCAGACGCCCGCCGATCGGCAGCCACATGTATTCCGTCATCACCAGGTCCCGGACGAACCGTAGCTCGTTGCGCGCAAGGCGGTCGGTTTCGTCGATCAGGATGACGGTGTGGGCGTCGGGCGCGGTCTGGGCTTTCGGACAGCCCGTCAGGGCATTCACCGGCGTCGGGCGCACGATGACGGCTATCGCCCCGACCGCCAGCACCACGGCGACGGCCATCCCGAGACGCCAGTAGGCCTTCTTCCGGTCGGCGTTCCGCTTGGCGTGGCGCGCGCCGCCTCTGGCCGGCGGGCGGTCTCGTCCGGGTTTCATGCATCAGTCCCGGCTGAAGGCTCGGGATCGTCCTTGATGCGCCGGATGGCGGCGTCGGTGATGCGGCCGTCCTCTTCGGTCAGCAGCGCGTCGAGACCCCGGATGCGTTCGGTGGTCTTGCGATGCAGGGCGGTGGCGACGACCGCGGCCTGTTGCGCGCGCTCAGACGCCGTCTGGATCAGGGCGTCGAGGGCGTCCACATGGCGGTCGACCAGCTTGTCCTGGGCCTCCACCTTGTTGGAGCGCCGCAGCCCCACACCAAAGGCGCCGGTCCGATAGTCCTCGGCGTTGGGATAAACGTCGAAGTAGGCCGGTCCCGGCGACCGGATGCGCAGATTCTGGTCCCGATACATCTTGAGCAGGGCGTTGCCCGCCACGATCCAGGCGTCCTCGCTGTCGAGGACTTCCTGTCGCCGCTGCAGCGCGAGGTTCTTCAGATCCTTGATGGCCTGGATGGCCTGTTCGGCGCGCGATGCGTTGCGGCGGGCCGCCCCCTCGATCTCCTCGGCGCCGATGCGCGCCTTGTGACGCAGCTCCTCGAGGGCTTCGTCGTAGGCAGCGGAGGCGTCTCTCGCCAGCCTGGCCTGACGGCCATATCCCCAATAGGGATCGGCCAGATCCTCATAGCCTTCCTTGGTGGCCACGACGTGGATCGCCCCGCCGATGACCAGCAGGGCCCAGGCCAGCGGCGATGTGAGGCCGAACAAGCCGGCGAGGCCGATGTGCTGGATCGTGGCCGCATTGAGCTGGGCCATGCTGATGTCGGCGGCCTCGCCGGCCGCCATCAGCTCAGCAGCTTCGCGGAAGTGGGCCGCCAGCAGGTTGAAGGCCAGCGCCGCCATCAGAATGAAAGCCGCCAGAGCTCCGCCCGCGATGCGTCGCCACAGCTTCACATGGAAGAGATTGCGCCAGCCGAGGAGGCCGCTCATCAGCCCGAGGCCGATGTTCACGGCGCTGATCAAGCCGGCGATTATCGCGCCGCCCATCACGCCCTGGTCGCTGACCTCGGCCAGGACGAACCCGTTGATGAGGGACTCGGCCACGAACATGACCGCGAGCGACGAGATCGGCACGATCAGATCGTCCTTGATCCGAGCGGGATGCAGCAGATTGTTGCGGGCGGCGAAGGCCTTGAGATTGAGCCCGGCCTGAAGGTCCGTCGCGCGAAGCGTGACCAGCTCCCGGCGATTGTCCTCGATCACGCCATCGATGGCGCTGTCGATCCGGGCTTCGAGCCGTTCCTGATTTTCGACCCCGACGACCCAGGACGCCGCCGTCTGCACCGCCTTTCCGAGTTCGGTCGCCAGGAACTGGTTCAGCAGCAGGATGCCGTCGAACACATTCTTGCAGACCTCCATCTGGGTCGGGTCGAGCACCGTGTCCTTGAGTGACGGCAGGTTCTGCTCGCCCGCCGTGATGGCGCGCTCCTTGATCGCCATGCGCCTGGTCATGCCCTCTTCGTCGGGCATCAGCTCGATCTCGGCCTGATCGATGCTGGGTATCCAGACGGTCTTCGTCCACGACGAACCATCCTCGCTCATCTCGCCGACAGGCGCCGGCGCGTCTCCCTTGGCCATGTTCCCCCTCCGTATGGAGAACACATTCCATGGTTATCTATGTTATGCAACCCTGACGCGTATAGGCCGGAGCGGCCGGGCCTGACGGGTCTTTCAGACGTCCAGGTCGGCTACGGCGAACCGCGCGTTGTCCTGGATGAACTGGAAGCGGGCCTCGGGTTTGCGGCCCATCAGGCGTTCGACCAGATCCTCGATCTCTTCTTCCGAGGCGGGCAGGGTGACGCGGGCGAGGGTGCGCTTCTTCGGATCCATGGTGGTCTCCTTGAGCTGGGAGGCCATCATCTCGCCCAGGCCCTTGAAGCGGCCGATCTCGGTCTTCTTGCCCTTGAACACGGTGGCCAGAAGTTCGTCGCGGTGGGCGTCGTCGCGCGCGTATTCCGACAGGGCGCCGGACTGGATGCGATAGAGTGGCGGCAGGGCCATGAAGACGCGGCCCTGGCGGATCGCCTCGGGCATGGCGCGGTAGAAAAAGGTGATCAGCAAGGCCGCGATGTGGGCCCCGTCCACGTCGGCGTCGGTCATGATGACGATGCGCTCGTAGCGCAGGTCGGCGACGTTGAAGCGGTTGCCGGCATGGACGCCCAGGGCCAGGGCGAGGTCGCTGAGCTCGATATTGGCGCGCAGCTTGTCCGCCGTAGCCGAGGCTACGTTCAGGATCTTGCCGCGCAGGGGCAGGATGGCCTGGGTGGTGCGGTCGCGCGCCTGTTTGGCCGAGCCGCCGGCCGAGTCGCCCTCGACGATGAACAGCTCCGTGCCCTCGGCGGACTGGCGGCTGCAGTCCGACAGCTTGCCGGGCAGGCGCAGCTTGCGGGTGGCCTGGGCGCGCTGGACCTCCTTGTCCTTGCGGCGCTTCAGGCGATCCTCGGCCCGCTCGATGACAAAGCCCAGAAGCGTGTTCGCCTGTTTCGGGCTTTCAGTCAGCCAGTGGTCCAGCGGATCGCGCATCAGCTGTTCGACCAGCCGCTGGGCGTCGGGGGACGACAGGCGGTCCTTGGTCTGGCCCTGGAACTCGGGATTGCGGATGAAGACCGAGATCATGGCGCCGGCGTTGGCGATGACGTCCTCGGCCGTGATGAGGCCCGCGCGCTTCTCGTTGGTCAGTTCGCCATAGGCCTTCAGGCCCTTGACCAGGGCGGCGCGGAACCCGGCCTCGTGCGTGCCGCCGTCGGGCGTCGAGACGGTGTTGCAATAGGAGGCGACGAAGCCGTCGGCCTCGCCGAAACCGATGGGCGACCATGTGACGGCCCACTCCACGGCGCCGGCCTCCCCCTTGCGCTCGACCCGGCCGGCGAAGGCGGGGGTGACGGTCTCCAGCTCGCCGATGCGTTCGGCCAGGGCGTCGGCCAGGCCGTTGGGGAAGTGGAAGACGGCTTCCGTCGGGGTGTGGTCGGTGATGCGTTCCGGCGCGCAGGCCCATTTGATCTCGACGCCGCGGAACAGATAGGCCTTGGACCGGGCCATGCGGAACAGGCGGGCGGGCTTGAAGGCCGCGCCGACGCCGAAGATATCCTCATCCGGCCGGAAGCGGATCAGGGTGCCTTTCTTCTTCGAGGGGGCGCCCTGCTGGATCGGGCCCAGCGAATGGCCGCGGCTGAAGGACTGTTTCCACTCGAAGCCGTCGCGCCAGACGGTGACGTCAAGGCGTTCGCTCAGCGCATTGACGACGCTGACGCCGACGCCGTGCAGGCCGCCGGAGGTCTCATAGGCCTTGCCCGAGAATTTGCCGCCCGAGTGGAGCACGGTCATCACCACCTCTAGCGCCGACTTGCCCGGATGCTTGGGGTGCGGATCGACGGGGATCCCCCGACCGTCATCGTGGACAGACAGAAAGCCGTCGGCGTCGAGGTCGACCTTGATGAGCTTGGCGTGGCGGGCCACCGCCTCGTCCATGGCGTTGTCGAGGACCTCGGCGAACAGGTGGTGCAGGGCGCGTTCGTCGGTGCCGCCGATGTACATGCCGGGGCGCTTGCGGACAGGCTCCAGCCCCTCCAGCACCTCGATGGACGAGGCGGAGTAGCCGCCGGGGACGGGCGGGGTCGTGTCGGCCACGGGGGGAGCTTTCACCGGCTCGGGGGCAGGCGCGGCGACAGGCTGCGGCGCAGCCACGGGGGCCGGGCGCTCGGGCTCGGGCATGTCATCGAACAGGGAAGGGACGGCGGACTGAACCATGGCGGTAGTCTGGGACGATTCGGGGAGGGGTCTGGTAGGCCCGACGCTGCCTTGCGGCAAGCGGCGCCGCCATGGTCTCAGGCATGAAGCCGCGCGCCAGGATGGCCAGGAACAGGGTCCAGGGCAGGTTCTGGTGGCTGAGCAGCACGCTCTCCGACAGGCTGAGCATCAGGAAGACGCCCAGATAGGCCAGGCCGAAGCCGCCTTCACGGAACCCGGCCGAGCCGACGCGGAACAGGTTCGACAGGATGGCCGAGGCGAACAGGGTCCCCACCAGCACCGCGCCGGGCCAGCCCAGCTGGACCAGCAGGTCGATCCAGCCGTTGTGCGCCGAGGGCACCAGCCAGCCCGTCTCCTGGCGCACGAAGGCGGCGGGGACGGAGTCCTTGCCCCAGAAGGCGCTGTAGCCGTAGCCGGTCCAGGGATGCTCGCCCACGCGGCGCATCAGGCTGTCCCAGATGTGGGTGCGGCCGGTCAGGGACGGGTCCTTGCCCAGCGCCTCCAGCACGGCGGCGGAATCGGTGATCCACAGGGCGGCGACCGCGCCGGCGACGACGACGCCGAGCCAGATCATCACCACACTGAAGGCCGGGCCGCCCTTCCTCAGCGACCACAGGCCGCCGACGACGCCGAGGCCGATCATCAGGCACAGCAGCGAGGTCTTGGACTGGGTCGCCAGCACCAGCAGGGTCGCAAGGCCCAGGGTGATCGCGGGCAGCAGGCGGCGCGGATCGACGGAGGCGAGGCAGGCGGCGGCGGCGGTCGCGCCGGCCACCATGACGATGCCCATCTGGTTCTTTTCGTACCACAGGCCGCGCCACAGGCCGGCGTTGTCGGCCTGGTGGATGCCGATGGCGGGGAAGGCGAAGACCATCACCAGACTGCCGACCGCCATTATCAGGCAGGCGTGCATCAGGACGCGCGGCAGGTGCGGCCCGCGGAAGGCGGCGCCGAGATAGATCGAGAAGGCCCCGGTCAGGGCCATGGCGATGACGCGCCGCTGCGTCACCTCGGGATCGATCGACCAGTATTTCGAGGCGAAGGTCAGGGCGACCAGGGCCATCAGCGCGATCCACGCCGGCCAGGCCCGCACCACCCGCTCGAACCGCAGCAGCAGCAGCCCCGCCACCGCCGCATAGACCGGCAGCCAGATCAGGCGGAGGATCGGCGTCTCCTCCTGCGTCGGGGCGAACACCGGGCCGATCAGGGCGCCGGTCAGCATGACGAGGATGACGATCACCGTCGCCCGTTCCCACCACGGGGGTTCGGGGTCGGTCAGGCCGATCTCTGGACGGGACTCGCGCACCCATGCAGGGTCGGCGTTCAGGCTTAACGAAGGGTTCAGACTCGATGGCCGGCGACCTGCTGAGGAAACGTGACGGCGGTCCTGCCCGGGTCGGGTTCGTGGAGCTGTTCTTCGACCTGGTCTTCGTCTTCGCCATCACCCAGATCAGCCATGCGCTGCTGGAGCATATGACGTGGCTGGGCGCGTTGCAGGCGGCGATGCTGCTGGGCGCGATCTGGTGGGCATGGATCGACACCAGCTGGATCACCAACTGGCTCGATCCTGAGCGCGTGCCCGTGCGGATCATGCTGTTCGCCCTGATGGCGGCGGGGCTGGTGCTGTCGACGTCCCTGCCGGGGGCGTTCGGCGAGAAGGGGCTGATCTTCGCCTGCGCCTTCGCGGCGCTGCAGGTCGGGCGCGGGCTGTTCACCCTGTGGGCCGTGCGGAACGATGTGGTGCTGAGGCCCAACATCGAGCGGATCTGCGTCTGGGCCGTCGGCGGCGCGGTGCTGTGGATCGCCGGCGGGCTGGCCGAGGGGCAGACGCGGCTGATCCTGTGGCTGGTCGCGCTGCTGGCCGAGTTCGCGGGGCCGGCTCTGTATTTCCGGGTGCCGGGGCTGGGGCGGTCGACGACGGCGGACTGGAAGGTCGAGGGCGGGCATATCGCCGAGCGCGTCGGCCTGTTCATCATCATCTGCCTGGGCGAGACCCTGCTGGTCACCGGCGCGACCTTCGCCGGGCTGGTGTGGACCGCGCCGGTCGACATGGCCTTCGCCACGGCGTTCCTGAGCACCCTGGCCATGTGGTGGATCTATTTCAGCGTCGGCCACGAGGCGGCGTCGGAAGAGATCACCCACACCGACGATCCCGGCCGCATGGCGCGCGCGGCCTACACCTACGGTCCGATCCTGATCGTCGCCGGCATTGTGGTGACGGCGGTGGGCGACGAGCTGATGCTGGCCCATCCGGAGGGCCATGTGTCGCCTGAGGCGGCGGCCGTGCTGATCGGCGGTCCGCTGCTGTTCATGATCGGCAGCCTGACCGCGAAATATGCGGTGTGGAGCCGGTGGTCGCCGGTGCGGGTGGCGGGGGTGGTCGGACTGGGCGCGCTGGCGCTGATTGTGCCGTATGTCACGCCGCTTGGGCTGGCGGCCTCAGCGACGGCGGTGCTGATCGCGGTGGGGGGTTGGGAGACGTGGATGCGGCATCAGGCGCGGTAAGTATCATGGCGCTAGGCTTCCAGCCCGGAACCCCAATGTTCGAAGCCATAGTCGTTGGCGAAAACGATGGGCCTTTCAGCGGTGAACATACGCTGGCGACGCCACCTCTCGACTGCCGTATTTGGGCAGGGGCCTAACCAACCGCGACAGCCAGCCTCAATGAGGCGAGTGAAATACGGAGCGCACCGGGCCAGCTTGCGTTGATCGTTTGTAAGGTCAAAGCCCCGAGACAAGAAGAAGCCCACAAGTGCTTCATCCCCACCGATCCAATCACTTTGAAACAGTCCCTTGACCTGCTCCGTCCAGATTTCTTGGCGCAGAAATTCGTTCTCTGATGCATCTGGCCCGACCGGTTGAGGCAGCAGGTCTTTCTCGCAAGCACCAAAATTCACATTGGCGATCTGAATGGCATACTGCCGCGCGGTCATCGCACCTGGAATGGATATCCGATCTCCGGTTGTTTCGGCGATCTCGAGAAATCTGACACCCGGCAGTTCAATCAAGCGAAGCATACATCCCTCCGAATGGAGGCAAGCTCCACAGATTTGCGACCAGTAATGGTTACTCTTGAACTGCCTAAGACGAACTCAGCTTACCGCTCTTTTCGGACGCCCTTGAACGGCGTGCCGTCTTTTTTGCCATCCATGAAGCGGCCAGTATCGGTATCGCGTTTCGTCCAAGTTTCGGTAACCGGATTGTAGACCTGCGAGCGGTCGCGCACGGCGCCATTGCGATGACCGTCGCCGGTCGGGGGGGTGGTAGCCATCGGTTCAGAACCTCTTTGAGAACAGAAGATGAATCTAGCCGATTCGGCGTGTTCCGAGAAGCACGGTCAAGCCTTCTCCACAAACGTATCGATCACCTTCTTCTCGCCGGCCTTCTCGAACTCGACGACCAGCTTGTTGCCCTCGATGACGCGGACGCTGCCGTAGCCGAATTTCTGGTGGAAGACGCGGTCGCCTTTGGACCAGCCCGAGCCGGCTTTCGGGTCGGCGGTGGCGACGAGGCGGCCTTCGCCCTCGATGATCGTGTGACGGGCGTGGGCGGGGCGGGGCGTCTGCGCGGCGGTGAAACTCTGGGCGCGTTTCCATCCGGGTGAGGAATAGCCGCTGCCGAAGGTCGGCATGTCGTCCCAGCGGGACTTGGCGTCCTTCATGCCGGGGGTGGCGCCGTAGTAGCCGGTGTCGGACTGGGCATCGACGTGGGCGAGGGGCAGTTCGTCGACGAAGCGGCTGGGCAACTGGCTGGTCCAGCGGCCGTAGACCAGGCGGTTGGCGGCGAATGAAATGCGGGCGTCGATGCGGGCGCGGGTGACGCCGACGTAGGCCAGGCGGCGTTCCTCCTCGAGGCCCTTTTCGCCCTTCTCGTCGATGCTGCGCTGGCTGGGGAAGACGCCTTCCTCCCAGCCGGGCAGGAAGACCAGCGGGAACTCCAGCCCCTTGGCGCCGTGCAGGGTCATGATCTGCACCGCCCCGTCGCTGTTGGCGTCGTCGGCGCCGCGGTCGAGATCCATGACCAGCGAGACGTGCTCCAGATAGGCCTGCAGCGTCTCGAACTGCTGCATCGACTGGACCAGCTCCTTCAGGTTGTCGAGGCGGGTGGCGCCGCTGGTGCGGTCGGCCTTCTGCATGTCGGTGTAGCCGCTCTCTTCCAGCACCGTCTCGGTCAGCTGCCAGTGGGGCGTGTCGGTCGCCAGGGCGCGCCAGCGGTCGATGTCGCGCACGAAGTTCGACAGGGCCGTGCGGGTGCGGGCCTGAAGTTCGTCGGAGGTGATCAGGTCGCGCACGGCGGTCAGGGCGGGCACGCCCTGCTGGCGGGCGATGGACAGAACCTTCTGGACCGAAGTGTCGCCGATGCCGCGCTTGGGCGTATTGACGATGCGCTCGAAGGCCAGGTCGTCGGCCTCGCTGAGGATCAGACGCATATAGGCGTGGGCGTCGCGGATCTCGGCCCGTTCGAAGAAGCGCGGGCCGCCGATGACGGTGTAGGGCACCGCCAGCATGACGAAGCGCTCCTCGAAGGCCCGCATCTGGAACGACGCGCGGACCAGCACAGCCATGTCGCTGTATTTCATGCCGGCGCGACGGGCGGTCTCGATCTCGTCGCCGATCAGCCGGGCCTCGGCCTCGCCGTCCCAGACGCCGCGCACGCGGACCTTGTCGCCGGTCTGGTCCTCGGTCCACAGGGTCTTGCCCAGCCGGTCGCGGTTGGCGGCGATCAGACCCGACGCCGCGCCGAGGATGTGGCCAGTGGAGCGGTAGTTGCGCTCCAGCTTGATGATCTTCGCGCCTGGGAAATCGCGTTCGAAGCGCAGGATGTTGTCCACCTCGGCGCCGCGCCAGCCATAGATCGACTGGTCGTCGTCGCCGACGCAGCAGACGTTGCCGGTCGAGGAGGTCAGCAGACGCAGCCACAGATACTGGGCCACGTTGGTGTCCTGATACTCGTCGACCAGGATATAGCGGAAGCGGCGGCGGTATTCCTCGGCGATGTCGGCGTGCTTCGACAGGATCGTCAGGTTGTGCAGCAGCAGGTCGCCGAAGTCGCAGGCGTTCAGGCTGGCCAGCCGCGCCTGATAGGCGGCGTAGAGGCCGTGCCCCTTGCCGTTGGCGAAGTCCTCGCCCGGCGGCAGCTTCTCGGGCGTCCAGCCGCGGTTTTTCCAGTGGTCGATCAGCCCGGCCAGCGAGCGGGGGGTCCAGCGCTTGGTGTCGATGTTCGCGGCCTCGAGCAGTTGCTTCAGCACCCGCTCCTGGTCGTCGGTGTCGAGGATGGTGAAGCTGGACTTCAGCCCCACCAGTTCGGCGTGACGTCTCAGGATCTGGGCCGCCACCGAGTGGAAGGTGCCGAGCCAGCGCAGGCCCTCGGCGGACGGGCCGATCAGGTGGGTGATGCGCTCGCGCATTTCCCGGGCGGCCTTGTTGGTGAAGGTGACGCACAGCAGCTCCCACGGACGGGCTTTCCCCGTCGCCAGGATGTGCGCCAGCCGGGTGGTCAGGACGCGGGTCTTGCCGGTGCCGGCGCCGGCGAGGACCAGCACCGGCCCCTCGGTCGCCTCGACCGCCTCACGCTGCTGCGGGTTCAGCCCGGCCATATAGTCGGACGCGCCCTCAGGCCCCCGCGCGCGGGCGAGGTCGGAGATGCGGGGAGCGGGCAGGGAGTCGGTCAAAACGCAGGGGTCCGTCGAGTCGGCAATCGGAGAACATAAGGGGCACGGCCGCGAATGTCAGGAGCGGCCTGCAAGTACGCCGGCGGAACCCGACTCACAGCGCAGCCGTTCCGGAGCATCACTGTTTCTGGAGGAACGATCTCATGGCCGACAACATCAACAACAATCCGGGCGGCGGCGGCGGCGGCGGCAACACCGCCATGGCCTTCATCATCGGCGCGGTCGTCGTGGTGCTGGTGATCGTGGCCTGGGTCGTCTTCTCCGGCGGCATGAACCAGACCAAGAAGGTCGACATCGATGTCGATCTGCCCAAGGTCGAGGCTCCCTCAATCCCGACCCCTTCGGCTCCGGCCAACTAGGCCATGGCCCGGGTCGAGCGCGGCGGCGGGAACGGCTGGTTGGGCTTTGTCATAGGCGGGCTGGTTGTGGCGGTGGCCGTCATCGGCTTCGTCCTGTGGTCGAACGGCCTGCCCACGCCGGAGCGGGTGACCGATGTCGATATCGACGTGGACATCCCCGCGCCGCGCCTGCCCGATGCGCCCCCGACCCTGCCGCCCGTCGAGCCGCCGACCGTACCGTCGCCTGGTTCGCCCGTCGGCTGATCAGCGCAGCTGATAGGTGACGGTGGCCACGACGCGCACCCGCTTGTTCAGCGAACTGGGCTCGCTGTCGATGTCCTCGCGGGCCAGGATCTCGAACGAACCCTGGGTCGCCTGTTTGATCGGGCCCAGAGGCGCGCCGGAATCCTTGGCGAACTGCTCGGCGCCCGACCGGGCCGATGCGGTGGCTTCGGCGATCATCGACGGCCTGACCTCGTTCAGCTTGGTGTAGACGTACAGCGGGTCGCCGAAACCGATCAGCACGTCCTGACGCACCAGATCGTCGAGCGACCGCTGCGTCTGGGCCACCCGCGCGACATCGCGTGTGCGGATCGTGACCGAGTTGCCGGCGGTGTAGTGCAGCACCTGGGTGTTGGCCGGCTGATAGGCGTTGGCCTTGTTGTCGGTGACCGACAGGCGCCCGTTCGTCAGCACGTCGTCAGGATACCCTTGGGCCTTGAGGAAGGTGCGGACCTTGTTCAGATCGCTATCGATCCGCCCGGTGACGGCGTCGAGGTCGTCGCCCGAATAGCTGAAGCTGATGGTCAGCACGGCGAGGTCGGCTACCACGTCGCGCTCGGCCACGCCGCGCACCGTCACCTGCCGGTTGCCGTTCGACGCATTGACCACGCCCGAGCCCACGAAGGCCCCGCCGCCGATCAGGCCGATGGCGATCAGGCCGCCGAAAAGGGCGGGCGCCAGCAAGCCTTTGTCCAGTTTGTCGAGCACGTCGAAATCTCCTGATTTCGATGAGGAAGCGCCGCTGTAAGGCGACTGTCAATCGGCCTTTCGGGACGCGTTCCATTCCAGCGCGAGGATGCGGCAGGCGGACGCCAGCGGCCGCCGCCCCCGTGTCTCGTCCACCCATTTCAGCAGGCCCGCCTGGCTCAATCCCCGTTCGGCCGCGATGCGGTCCAGCACGTCCCAGAACTCGGATTCGAGCGCCACCGATGTCGCGTGGCCGGACAGGGAGACGGAACGTTTTTTCAGCATTGCAACAATCTAGCCTTACTCTCGCCCCGCGTGTAGGTCTGGCTGCCAGTACCGGCCGGGGTTGGCCGTGGGGGAGTTCAGACATGTTTGGCGCGACCTTGGCGATGGCCTTTTCGGTGGCGGTTCAGGATCCGCCCGCGCAGCAGGTTCCGCCCCTGCCGGAAACCTCGGTGGAAGAGATCATCGTCGACGGACGGCCCCTGGGCCAGGCCGCGCGGGAATTCGTGCGGGAAGTCGCGGCGCCGGCGGGCCGCCGGGGTCTGGCGCTGTGGCGCGGGCGTGTCTGCGTGGGTGTCGCAAACCTGAGCGGGGAGGCCGCCCAGTACATGGCGGATCGCATTTCCACCGTGGCGGAGGACCTTGGCCTGCCGATCGGCGAGCCGGGATGCGACGCCAACGCGCTGGTGATCTTCACCGCCGATGCGGCTGAAGCCGCAGGTCAGTTGATCGATCACGACCAACGCATCTTCCGCGTGGGCGGCGGCCTGGACCGGGGCAAATCGGCTCTGGAACGCTTCCGCACCAGCGACGCGCCGGTGCGCTGGTGGCAGATCAGCATCCCGACAGACTCCGATACGGGCCGACGGGCCGTGCGCATCGCCGGCGACGATACCGGCGGCGGCGTGATGGAAAGCGCGCCGACCATCAGCGTGTTTGCGGCGTCGCGCCTGAACAGTCAGATCCGCGACGACATGAACCGCTCCGTCGTCATCATCGACATCGACGACATCGCCAACGTCAGCTTCGAGCAGCTGACGGACTATGTCGCCCTGGTGACCCTGGCCCAGATCGATCCCGAGGCGGACACTTCGAGCTTCACGACGGTGCTGAACATCTTCGAGAACCCGGGCGCGACGCCGATGCTGTCCGAGTGGGACTGGTCCTATCTGCGGGCGCTGTACGGTTCGCGGGGCGAGCGGACCAGTCCGGGCAGCCAGGCGACCGAGGTGGCGCGGGTGATGACGCGGGACCGCCGCGCCGCCCAGATCGCTGCCGCGGACGCCGAACAGGACTGATGCATAAGCGGGCCTTGTAGGTCGCCGGCCAGAACGGGCTTGCCCGTGCGTGCGCCGTCCGGCACTCGTCCGTGATGACCGCCTCTCCTGAATCCCGCGCCGTCCCAAGGTCGCCGTTGCCGTCCGCCGCGGTGCTGGCCCTGATGGGGGTGGCTGCCTGCGCGATCATCTGGGGCACGACCTGGTACGCCATCACCTGGCAGCTGGGGGTGGTGGACTCCATCGCCTCGGTGACCTGGCGCTTCGGGCTGGCGGCCATTGTGCTGTTCATCATCTGCCTGGTCCTGCGCCGGCCCATCGCCCTGACGCGCCGTCAGCATTTCGAGGCGATGGGGCAGGGAGCGTTCGTCTTCGCCGTCTCCTACGCCTTCACCTATGCGGCCGAAGGGCATGTGACCTCGGCCATCGTAGCGGTGGTGTTCGCCTCCATGGCCTTCACCAATCTGGTCATGTTCCGCCTGATCGAGCGGCAGAAGGCGGCGCCGGCGGCGTGGTTCGCGGCGGGGCTGGGCCTGCTCGGCGTCATGGTGCTGTCGGGGGGTGAGCTGCTCAGCGCGCGGCTTGGTCCGGAGGCGCTGCTGGGCATCGGTTTCGCGGTGCTGGCCATGTCCAGCTCGACGCTGGGCAACTGGTTCTCGTGGCGCAATCAGGAGGCGGGCGCCGCCGTCATGCCCGCCACCGCCTGGGCCATGGCCTACGGCACGGCGATGCTGGCGGTCTACGGACTGGCGACGGGGGTGCATTTCACCATCGATCCCAGCCCCGGCTACCTGATCTCGCTGGCCTATCTTTCGGTCGTCGGGTCGGTGGCGGCGTTCGTGATCTATTTCACGGTGGCGAAGAGCAAAGGCTTCGCCTTCGCCAGCTACATCTCGGCCCTGACGCCGCTGATCGCGACGTTGATGTCGGTGCTGTTCGAGGGCGCGCGCTTCGGCTGGACCGCCCTGGTCGGGCTGGCGCTCGTGCTGTCGGGACAGGTGCTGCTGAGCCGCACGCCGAAACCGAATTAGCGGAACCAGCCCGAGCGGCGTTCCTTCTTCTTCGCCTCTTCGAGAACCTTCACCTCGTCGGGGTTCGAGGCCTCGGCCAGTTTTTCGCGGCGGACCTTCTCCGCCATGATGCGGCGGCTGGCCAGCAGGGCGATGAGGCCCGCCCGGGCCTTCGGACTGTAACCGCCCATCTCAATCCTCCCGCTTCGATCCATCCAGAAGCCGTGCGGCGCGCTCGCGTTCCCTGTCGGCGGCCTCGCGCTCGGCGCGGGTGCGGCCGTGGGCGGCGCGGTTGGCGGCGGCGGTCGTTTTGGCGTCCGCCTTCGTGCGCGCTTTCCGCGCCCGGTTCAGGTTCACGACGTCGCCCATGGCCGCAGCCTTTCTCTGAAACCCGATGGCGCCCGGCACGTTGATTTTACAACGCCATCAAACAGGAGATTTCCCATGGTAGACGCCTCGATGATCAAGGAACACCTCGAAGTCATCGGCTCGGACGGC
>JAZKHQ010000067.1:0-9450 GCA_040385285.1 Pseudomonadota bacterium | reverse complement strand
CCGTCGACCTTCTTCCAGCCGGTCTTCATGTCCAGCAGGTTGACGAAGAAGTCGTTCGTCAGCTGGCCCGGCCGGTCGGTGAAGACGCCATGCTTCGATCCGCCGTGGTTGGCGCCGAGCACGCGCAGGCCGCCGACCAGCACGGTCATTTCCGGCGCGGTCAGGCCCAGCAGCTGGGCGCGGTCGATCAGCAGCTCCTCGGTCGGGACGTTGAAGCGGACCTGCAGATAGTTGCGGAAGCCGTCGGCGCGTGGCTCCAATACAGCGAAGCCTTCGACATCGGTCTGGTCCTGCGACGCGTCGGTGCGGCCGGGGGTGAAGGGAACCTCCAGCGACTGACCCGCCGCCCTGGCCGCCTTCTCGATCCCGACCGAGCCGCCGAGCACGATCAGGTCGGCGATGGAGACGATGCGTTCGCCGTCGAAGTCACCCTTGATGGCCTCATAGACCTCCAGCACATTGGCCAGCTTGCCGGGCTGATTGACGTCCCACGACCGCTGGGGCTCAAGCCGCAGCCGCCCGCCGTTGGCGCCGCCGCGATGGTCCGAGCCGCGGTAGGTCGCCGCTGCCGCCCAGGCCGTGGTGACCAGATCGGCCACGGTCAGGGTCGAGGCGGCGATCTGCTCCTTCAGCGCGCTGATGTCGGTGGCGGTGAGGGCCGGGCCGGTGCGAGCCGGGATGGGATCCTGCCAGATCAGGTCTTCGGCGGGAACCTCCGGGCCGAGGTAGCGGGCCTTGGGGCCCATGTCGCGATGGCACAGCTTGAACCAGGCGCGGGCGAACTGATCGGCGAAATAGGCCGGGTCGGCCCGGAACGTCTCCATGATCGCCCGGTAGGCCGGGTCGACCTTGAAGGCCATATCGGCGGTGGTCATCATGGTCGGCACGCGCTTGCCCGGCGTATGAGCGGCGGGGGCGAGCGTCTCTGGCGGATCTCCTACCGGGTGCCACTGTTTCGCGCCGGCCGGGCTGCGGGTCAGCTCGTACTCGTGATCCAGCAGCATGTCGAAATAGGTCATGTCCCAGGTGATCGGCGTAGGCGTCCACGCGCCCTCGATGCCTGAGGTGATCGTATGGTCGCCCATGCCGCTCTCGTGGCCCGACTGCCAGCCCATGCCCTGTTGGGCGATATCCGCGCCCTCGGGGCCGGCCCCGACCTTCTTCGCGTCGCCGGCGCCGTGGGCCTTGCCGAAGGTGTGACCGCCGGCGGTCAGGGCGGCCGTTTCCACGTCGTCCATGCCCATGCGGGCGAAGGTTTCGCGGATGTCGCGGGCCGACTGCAGCGCCTCCGGCACGCCGCCGGGGCCTTCCGGGTTCACATAGATCAGGCCCATCTGGATGGCGGCCAGCGGGCTTTCGAGCGCGGCGCCCTCGTCGGGCCGGATGCGGGTCTTGTTGGCCTCGTCGCCGACCCAGTTTTCCTCGGTGCCCCAGTAGACGTCCTTTTCAGGCTCCCAGACATCGGCGCGGCCGCCGCCGAAGCCGAACACCGGCCCGCCCATGGACTCGATGGCGACATTGCCGGCCAGGATCATCAGGTCGGCCCAGCTGAGCTTCGATCCATACTTCTGCTTGATCGGCCACAACAGGCGTCGCGCCTTGTCGAGGTTGCCGTTGTCCGGCCAGGAATTCAGCGGCGCGAACCGCTGTTGCCCCGCGCCCGCGCCGCCGCGGCCGTCGCCGGTGCGGTAGGTGCCGGCCGAGTGCCAGGCCATGCGGATGAAGAAGGGCCCATAGTGGCCATAGTCCGCGGGCCACCAGGGCTGGCTGTCGGTCATCAGGGCGGTCAGGTCACGCTTCAGCGCCGCGTAGTCCAGCGACTTGAAGGCCTCGGCGTAGTTGAAGCCGTCGCCCATGGGATCGCCCGACTTCCCCTGCTGGTGCAGGATGTCCATCGCCAGCTGGTTGGGCCACCAGTCGCGGTTGGTGCGGCCGAGGAGCGAGCGTAGCGCCGCCGGTTCCTTCTTCGGATCGTTGAGGGGGGTGGCGCCAGCGTTTCCGTCCATGACAGGCCTCTTGTTTTCAAGATGTGTGAGGCGACCCTATGCCCCTGTGAGGCGAAGAGACAATCGATAAACTTTGGCCTGTGGAACAGGAAAATCTATGCTTGCTGCATAAGCGAAATCTATTCGCAAATGCGAAATAGATGATTTGACTTCGCATCGGCGAAGGGCCATCTGACGGGCCTCGGCGACGCGCTCCCCCGCGCCGCCGCTTTCATTTTCAATCGGAGAGACCTCATGCTCGGCGTTGGCCAGAAGCTGCCTGAATTCAAGATCACCGGCGTGAAGCCCGGCTTCAACAGCCACGAGGAGAACGGCGTCTCGGCCTTCGAGACCGTGACCAACGACAGCTTCCCCGGCCAGTGGAAGGTCATCTTCTTCTACCCGAAGGACTTCACCTTCGTCTGCCCGACCGAGATCGCCGCCTTCGCCCGGCTGGGCAAGGAATTCGCCGACCGCGACACCGTGGTGCTGGGCGGCTCGACCGACAACGAGTTCGTCAAGCTGGCCTGGCGCCGTGACCACTCGGACCTGACCAGCCTGCCGATCTGGCAGTTCGCCGACAATGGCGGCAAGTTCGCCCGCGCGCTGGGCGTGCTGGACGAGCAGGAGGGCGTCGCCCTGCGCGCCACCTACGTCGTCGATCCGCACAACGTGGTGCAGCACGTCTACGTCACCAACCTGAACGTCGGCCGCTCGCCGGAAGACACTCTGCGCGTCGTCGATGCGCTGCAGACCGACGAACTGTGCGCCTGCAACCGCCCGGTCGGCGGCGAGACGCTGGCTGCGTAAAGGCGGCGAGCTGCACCAGAACCGAGGGCGGCGCGCGGTAACGCCGCCGCCCTTTTTCTTGAACACGAAACGCGCTCAAGCAGCGAGTGGCCGCGCCGCGAGCGATAGCGCAACAAGGACTCTCCGATGATCGACGCCCTGCGCGACCTCATGCCCGCCTACGCCAAGGACATCTCGCTGAACCTCGGTTCGCTGGCGTCCGAGGCGGTGCTGAACGACCAGCAGAAGTGGGGCTGTTTCCTGGCCTCGGCGCACGCGGTCGGCGTGGCCCCGGTGGTCAAGCTGGTCGAGGCCCAGGCGACGACGGTTCTGACGCCCGAGGCGATGAACGCGGCCAAGGCGGCGGCGGCCATCATGGGCATGAACAACATCTACTATCGCTCGCTGCACCTGATGAAGAACCAGGAATACACGACCTTGCCGGCACGCCTGCGGATGAACGTCATCGCTAATCCGGGCGTCGACAAGATGGACTTCGAGCTGTGGTCGGTGGCCGTCTCGGCCATCAACGGCTGCGGCGCCTGCATGGACGCGCACGAGGCGACCCTGCGCCAGCACGGCGTGCCGAACGTCCAGGTCCAGGCGGCCCTGCGCATTGGCGCGGTGGTCCACGCCGCCAGCCGGATCGCGGCCTCGGAAGCGGCGCTGGCAGGTTAGCTCGCCGCCGCCTCTCCGTACTCGAGATAATGGGTGAAACGGTTGAAGCCGGCGCCCATCACCGCGTCCACCCCGTCGGCATAGGCGCCGAGCCCCGGACCCTCGACCGCCATGACCCAGGTGACCATCCAGCCCCTGTTCTCGCCGGGCCAGGTGACGGTCAGGTCGGCGCGTGTCGCCTTGCCGTTCAGCGGGCCGAACGGCGCATTGAAGGCCAGCCGGTCGGTCTCGACGGCGACAACCGTCCCGTGGCGAAAGTCGGTCCCGTTCGGCAGGGTCTCACACCAGCAGCCCCCGGGGGTCATGTCGATGGTGATGTTGCGGGCGTCGCCTGAGTAGGTGTGGGCGCTGTCCCACCAGTCGCCGACATGGCTCATGGTCGACAGTATGTCGTCCGGTGTCGACTCCATCGCCAGCTGGTAGCGCAAGGTGAAGCCATCGGCGGTGCGCGCGATCACCTCCGCCGAGGCGGGCGTGGCGACGAGCAGCAGGGCCGCGGCGGCTGTCAATAATTTGAACATGGACGATCCTCCCGACGCCATCGGGCGACGGAAGCGCCAAAAGGTCAAGCGGGCTGGAAGGTCAGGGGCGCGCCCCAGAACTGGCTGACCAGATCGGACTGCGGCCCGGGCTTGCCTGATGTGAGGAAGTCGCGACGGCCGGAGCCGCCGAGGTCGTATTCCGGATGGCGCGCGAAATAGCGCTCCAGCGCCTCGGCGACGGCCTGGGGCTGGTGGATCACAGGCGTACCCTCGGGCAGGGCGGCGGCGAACAGGGGGGCCACGATCTCATAGTGGGTGCAGCCCAGGATGGCCTTGTGCGGATGCCGGCCGATGCGGCGGCGCAGGGCGTCCACGTGGTCGTCCACCACGACCTTCAGCTCCTCGGTCGGAGCGCCCAGTTCGATCAGGCCGGCCAAACCGGGGCAGGGCTCGGAGAAGACGGCCAGATCCTCGCGCCGCTTGTCGATCTCGATCTCATAGACCCGGCTCATGGCGGTGGCGGCGGTGCAGAAGACGCCGAGCACGTCGATGGCCTCGATCTTGTCGCCGCGCCGTTCGGCTTCATAGGTCCAGGGCAGGCCGGTCGCCGCCTCGATGGTCGGGACGATGATGCCCAGCACATTGACCGGGCGGCCGTGGCGCGCCCGCGCCTCGGGCACCCAGGTCTGCTGCAAGCGGCGCAACGCGATGGCCGACGCCGTGTTGCAGGCCAGCACAATGACATTGGCCCCGGCCTCGAACAGCCGTTCGCAGCCCGCGCGGGTCAGATCGACGATCTCCTCGCCGTGGCGACCGCCATAGGGGGCGTTGGCCTGGTCGGCCAGATAGACGAAGTCCCGGTCGGGGAACCGCCGCGTCAGTTCGCGGTGGACCGTCAGCCCGCCCACGCCGGAGTCGAATACGCCTATCGCCATGCCGGGCGCTTTAGCCCCCCGGGGTCGCCCCGTCCAATGCTCAGATTACAACGGGTTCATGTGACAAGCAGCGTTATGGGCCTAGGGTGCGTTCAACAACAGCGGAACCATCGGAGCTCCCATGCACAGACGTCACCTTCTCATCGGGGGCGGCAGCCTCCTGGCCCTCGCCGGCTGCGCTTCGGCGGGCGCCATGAGCGGCGCCACGGCGGACGAGATCGCCATCGCCCGCGCGGTGCTGCCGGTCCAGACGCCGAAGGCCGAGCTGCTGCAGCCCTGGACGGGCCCCTATGGCGGCACGCCGCCGTGGGACCGCGTGACGGCCGCCAAGCTGAAAGAAGCGCTGCTGGAAGGCATCGAGCTGCAACGGGCCGAGATCGCCGCTATCGCGAACAACCCCGACGCCCCGACCTTCGCCAACACCATGGTCGCCTTCCAGCTGGCCGGCGCGCCGCTTGACCGCGCGGGCTCGATCTACGGCGTCATGACCTCCAACATCGGTTCGGACGACTACAACGAGGTCGACACCGAGGTGTCGCCCCTTCTGTCGGCCGCCGGGGACGAGATCAGCTTTAATGACAAGCTGTTCCAGCGCGTCCGCGCCATCGCCGACAACGCCGCCGCGGCCGGCCTGACGCCTGAGCAGACCCGCATCGCCACTCGCAGCCGCGACAGCTTCATCCGCAACGGCGCGGCGCTGGACGCCGCCGGCAAGGCGCGCCTGGGCGAGATCAACACCGCCCTGTCCAACGCCTTCACCAGCTTCGGTCAGAAGGTGGTGGCCGACGAGAACAGCTGGACCGTCATCGCCGACGAGGCCGGGCTGGCCGGCCTGCCGAACGATGCCAAGGCCGCCGCCGCCGGCGCCGCGCGCCGCCGCAACGTCACCGGCTGGGCCATCGTCAACACCCGTTCCAGCGTCGACCCGTTCCTGTCGTTCGCCGACAACCGCGCCCTGCGCGAAACAGTGTGGCGCAAGTTCGTCAACCGGGGCGACAACGGCGACGCCAATGACACCAATGCCGTGATCGCCGAGATCGTGCGCCTGCGCGCCGATCGGGCGCGTCTGCTGGGCTATCAGAACCACGCCGAGCTGCGCATGCAGGACACCATGGCCAAGACCCCGGCCGCGGCCATGGGCCTGATGAACCGCGTCTGGGCCCCGGCCAAGGCGCGGGTGGCGGAAGAGGTGGCCGACATGCGCGCCATCGCCGGCCACGACATCGAGCCCTGGGATTATCTCTACTATGCGGAGAAGGTCCGTAAGGCGAAGTACGACCTCGATCAGAACGAGCTGAAGCCCTACTTTGAGCTGAACAACGTCCGCGCCGGCAGCTTCTACATGGCCGAGCGCCTGTACGGCTTCACCTTCACCAAGTTGCCCAAGGGGACGGTGCCGGTCTTCCACGAGGACGTCACGGTCTATGAGGTCAAGGATCACGGCCGTCCGGTCGGGCTCTACTACACCGACGACTACGCCCGTCCGGGCAAGCGCTCGGGCGCCTGGATGACCACCTATCGCTCGCACTCGACCTACGCCGGCGACGACAATGTGCTGGGCTCGAACAACAACAACTTCATCAAATCTGAAGGCGGCGCGCCGGTCCTGATCTCGCTGGACGACGCCGAGACCATGTTCCACGAGTTCGGCCACGCCCTGCACGCGTTCAGCTCGACCGTGCACTATCCGGCGCTGGGCGGCACGCCGCGCGACTTCGTCGAGTATCCGTCGCAGGTGCACGAGCACTGGGTCCTGACCCGCCCGATCCTGGACGGCTATCTGAAGCACGTGGAGACCGGCCAATCGATGCCGCAGTCGCTGATCGACAAGATCGAGGCGGCCGCGACCTTCAACCAGGGCTATGCGACGGTCAGCTACCTGTCCTCGGCACTGGTGGACATGGACCTGCACACCCAGGCCACGCCGCCGACCGACATCGACGCCTTCGAGCGCGAAAGCCTGGCGCGCTACGGCATGCCGAAGGAGATCGTGATGCGGCACCGCCTGCCGCAGTTCAATCACCTGTTCACGTCCGACGCCTATTCGGCCGGCTACTACAGCTATCTGTGGTCCGAGGTCATGGACGCCGACACCTGGGCCTATTTCGAGGAGTCGGGCGACGTCTTCAATCCGGACATCGCCGGCCGCTTCAAGTCGATCATGCTGGCCCCGGGCGGCACCACCGACCGCGGCGAGGCCTACCGCCAGTTCCGCGGCCGCGACCCGGACGTGGCGGCCCTGCTGCGCGTGCGGGGTTTCCCGACGTCCTAGTGAAGGCGCGCTAACGCTCGCGACGCGGTCGCTCGCTGCTTGAGCGCATTCCTCCCCATCGCGAACCGCGACGGGGAGGATAGGCGGGCCCCTTCGCGTCAGACCTCGACCCGGGTGCGGCGGGCCTCGGCGTAGTCCTCGCGGGCGGCGGCGGGCAGCTGGCGCATGACCTCGGCGCGAACCTGGGCCTCGCAGAAGGCGCGGTCGGACAGGCGGCTGCCGGGGCGGCGCGCATCGCGGCACAGGGCTTCGGCGGCTTGTTCGACCCGGCGGTCGAAGATGGCGGCGTGGGCCGGGCGCGACAGGTCGAGGTCGGCCAGCGAGATGCGCTCGTCGGCGGAGGCGGCGCCGGCTGTCAGGGTGACGGCAGCGGCGGCGAAGAGAGAGAAAGTCCTGAGCATGGGCTTGGTCCTTGATTGGGTCGCTCTGAGCGGCGACCCTCGAACCGTGGACCGGCTTTGTTGCCGCTCGGCGAGCAACCGGCGGCGGCTTTAAGGCGAAGCTTTAAATCGCGGACAGGCTGTCGCCTTGCCCTGAGACGGCTTTTCCGTCATAAGCCGCCCCTTCCGGCGCAAGTGAACCCTGCGTCTCCACCCACACGACCCCGGTTTCGACCGGACGAGGTGGGCGAGAACCCCCTGCCGACGTGATCGTCGCCAGGGGCCGTTGTCGTATGGAGCCGTTTCACCCGTCGCAATGAGGTTGTGAATGTTCGAGGCTCTGAACGAGCGGCTGACAGGCGTCTTCGACCGGATCACCGGGCGCGGCGCCCTGTCCGAAAAGGACGTGGCCGAGGCGATGCGCGAAGTGCGCGTGGCGCTGCTCGAGGCCGACGTCGCCCTGCCCGTCGTCAAGGACTTCATCGCCTTCGCCACCGAGCGCGCCACGGGTGAAGAGGTCATCCGCTCGGTCAAGCCCGCCGATCAGGTCATCAAGATCGTCTATGACGGTCTGGTCGAGATGCTGGGCGGCGACGAGCCGACGCCGATCAACCTGAACGCCACGCCGCCGGCCGTGATCCTGATGGCCGGTCTGCAGGGCTCGGGCAAGACCACGACCTCGGCCAAGCTGGCGCTGCGCCTGACGAAGTTCGACCGCAAGAAGGTCATGATGGCTTCGCTGGACACGCGTCGTCCGGCGGCCATGGAGCAACTGGCCAAGCTGGGCGAGCAGATCGAGGTCGCGACCCTGCCGATCGTGGCGGGCGAGAGCGCGGTCCAGATCGCCAGGCGCGCCCTGACCTCGGCGAAACTTCAGGGCTTCGACGTCCTGATCCTCGACACCGCCGGGCGCATCACGCTGGACGAGGCCCTGATGGCCGAGGTGGCGGAGGTCGCCGCCGTGTCGAAGCCGGTCGAGACCCTGCTGGTCGCCGACAGCCTGACCGGTCAGGACGCGGTGCGCACGGCCAAGGCCTTCCATGAGCGCCTGCCGCTGACGGGTCTGGTCCTGACTCGCGCCGACGGCGACGGGCGCGGCGGCGCCATGCTGTCGATGCGGGCCGTCACCGGCCTGCCGATCAAGTATCTGGGCGCCGGCGAAAAGGTCGATGCGCTGGACGTGTTCGACGCCCGCCGCGTCGCCGGCCGCATCCTGGGCCAGGGGGACATCGTCGCCCTGGTCGAGAAGGCGTCCCAGGAACTGGACCAGTCCAAGGCCGAGGCCATGGCCCGCAAGCTGGCCAAGGGCCAGTTCGACCTGAACGACCTCGCCGCCCAGCTGCAGCAGATGAAGAAGATGGGCGGTCTTCAGGGCATCATGGGCATGCTGCCCGGCGTGGCCAAGATGAAGAACCAGATGGCCGACAGCGGCATCGACGACCGCATGATCGCCCGCCAGGAAGCCATCATCAGCTCGATGACCAAGCTGGAGCGCAAGAAGCCCGACCTGCTGAACGCCAGCCGCAAGAAGCGCGTCGCGTCGGGCGCCGGCGTGGAAGTGCAAGAGATCAACCGCCTGCTGAAGCAGCACCGGCAGATGGCCGACATGGTCAAGTCGCTGTCGCGCGGCGGGCCGAAGAAGATGCAGCAGATGGCCGCCATGCTGGGCGGCCTCGGCGGCGGCGGCCCCGGCGGGGCCGACCTCGCGCGGCTGAAGGCGATGGGCGGCGGCAAGATGCCGGAACCCAGCGCCGACGAATTGAAAGCCCTTCAGGACCGCATGGCGGGTCTGGGCGGCGGACAACTTCCGGGGGGCCTTCCGGGTCTGCCGGGCTTCCCTCCCAAGAAATAATCCGACTAACGAAAGAGACCTGAAATGCTGAAGATTCGTCTGGCCCGCGGCGGCGCCAAGAAGCGCCCCTACTACTA
>JAZKHQ010000066.1:0-28433 GCA_040385285.1 Pseudomonadota bacterium | reverse complement strand
GGGATCGTGGTGTTCGCGGTCTTCTTCGGCTTCGCGGCCACGCGCCTGCCCGACCGGCTGCGCCTGCCGCTGGTCAATGTGTTCGAGGCGGTCGGCGAGACCATGATCGTGATCGTGCGCTGGGTGCTGATGGCCGCGCCGATCGGCGTGTTCGCCATGGCGCTGGGCGTCGGGCTGACGGCCGGGATCGGGGCGGCGGGGACGCTGCTGCACTATGTCAGCGTGGTCTCGCTGGCGACGTTCGGGGTGGCGCTGCTGTGCTATCCGCTGGCCATCCTGTTCGGGAAGATCGGCCTGCTCCGCTTCGCCCGGGCCGCGGCGCCGGCGCAGGTGGTGGCCTTTTCGACCCAGTCGTCGCTGGCCAGCCTTCCGGTCATGGTCGAGAGGGCGGTGGACGCGCTGGGCGTCGCGCGGCCGACGGCGGGGCTGGTTCTGCCGCTGGCGGTGGCGGTGTTCCGCATGACCAGCCCCGTCGCGAACCTGGGGGTGGTGATCTATTGCGCCCACCTGTTCGGGATCGAGCCGTCGATGGGGCACATCCTGGCCGGCATGGTGACGGCCGTGCTGGTCAGCATCGCCTCGGTCGGCCTGCCCGGTCAGGTCAGCTTCTTCGTCTCCATCGCGCCGATCTGCATCGCCATGGGGGTGCAGGTGACGCTGCTGCCGATCCTGCTGGCCGTCGAGGTCATCCCCGACATCTTCCGCACCGTGGGCAATGTGACCGCCGACCTGACAGTCGCGCGGATCGTGCAGGGCGAGGACGAACCCGGGTAATGGGGATAACTCGCAAGTCCTGATTGAATTTCATCGCTCGCCGATCCACGGTTTACGAAGGTGGATCGGGAGGCTGGGATGAAGCATTGGGCGATTCTCGCGATGGCGGCGCTGTGCAGCGCCTGCACCGCGCCGATGCTGGTCAGCGTCGATCTGGTCCAGCAGCCCGTCCAGGGCGCCATCGCTACCTATGGCGTCGGGATCAGCGAGATCGAGGTCGCGACCTTGCCATACGGCGGCGTCGCGGCCTTGCCTGAGGCGTGCAAGGCGGCGCTGGACGTCTATGACGCCGCGCGCGACGCCCACGGGCCAAAGGCGGAAGAGATCAACCGCTTGAATCGCCGACTCGAACACCTGGATAATACCCTGTTCTTTGGTCGGAACGCCTATTACGCCGCCCTCCGCGCGCACGACGAGACCGCGAACGGCCGGTGGGGCTGGCGCCCGCTTTCGGAGGCCGAAAAAGCGTCGGTGGTGGCCGAACTCATCGCCTATGAGACGGCGGCGGCGGCGGCGAGGACCTCTGCGGACGGGGTCGAGCGTGCTCAAATCAGGGTGGAGGAGCGCTGCCCCGAAGAGGACGTCCGTCTGCAACTGACCCGCCACGTCGAGGCGTCTTCGGAGCTGCTTTTCGCCGCCGTGCTTCGGGGCGGAGTGATGTCCGACGACAAGATCACCATAGCTACGGGGGCCAACGGGCTGCTGACATCCGTGGACGCATCCGCCGCCGATCAGACCGGCGCCGCCGTGGAGAAGGCTGGAGAACTGATCGGGCGTTTCTCGGTAACGGGCGGAGGTGCGGTGTACCCGCCGCCGCCGCCGTCCATGCTGCCGCCGGACAAGGAAAGCCTGGATCGGGCCGCCGAATGCGGCATCGCAGCCCTGCCGCCAAAGCGGCGGCTGGAAGTCCTCGCGGGCCGACTGGAGTGTGTCGATGGCCCCGCGATCTATCAATTGATCAATGAGCTTCGCTTCTGGCCCGGATCGTTCGGGGATCTTCGGCCCCAGGCCCCGCCGCGGCCGCAGCGTTTTTCACTGGACGACCTTATTGAGGGCGTGACCTACGGAGAGGCCGACCTGCGGGCGGAGTGCGCCTGGCCGGCCGAAACAGACGGCATGATCGACGCGGTCTATGATGGCGTGGTGGTTGCCACCCCCCTGCCGTGCCGCCTGACCGCGACGGTCGATGACGGCGAAGTGGGGCGTCTGGCTTTCGTTGGCCTCAGTACGCGCGCTCTCAGCGTCATTCCGGTCGAACGGGCAATGCTTGTGACCAACAAGACCACCCTGACCCTGACCAACGGCGCGGTGAGCAATGCGGTCGTTGAACGTCCCAGCGTGGGAGCGGCTGTCGTCGGCCTGCCCGGCCGCTTCATCGCTTCGCTGGTCAAGGGCGTCGCGGCGGCCTTCACCGACAGCACGACGATCGAGACCGCACGGCTGAACCAGATCAACGCCGAGGCCAATCGGGTGAGAGCCGAGACAACCCTGCTTCAGGCTCAGGCCATGGCTCCCGCGTGGGACGTAGCCGACACCACCTATGTGCAGGCCGAAAGCACGGTGATCACCAAGCAGGCGGCTTATGATGCTGCGCTTGTGGGGGGTAATCCGACCACGATCGCATCGGCTCTGGCCGAACTGCGGAACGCCCAGGCCGCGGCGAATGCCGCGGCGGCGAGCTCAGGGCGCGCATTGCCTTACCCTGCCCTGATCTGAGGTCCGCCCCTTCTGCGGCGCCCAGGCTGAGGGCATAGGCTTGACTCCCTCACACAGTATGCGTCATACACTGTGTGTCACACACTATGTGGCGGACAGGGGAGCGGGATGGCCGTCGATCCGGAGCTATTCGAATCCATGCGGCTGGAGCTGCGCCGCGGCTCGCTGGTGCTGGCCGTGCTCGCCCGGCTGAGGGAGGAGCGTTACGGCTACACCCTGCGTCAGGCGCTGGCCGCCGACGGGCTGGAGATGGAGGAATCGACCCTCTACCCGCTGCTGCGCCGGCTGGAGAGCCAGGGGCTGCTGGAAAGCGAATGGCGCGAGGAGGAGAAGCGGAAGAAGCGCTTCTACCGCCTGTCCGCGATGGGAACGGCGATGCTCGCCGCCCTGAGCGACGAATGGCGGGGCATCAACGCCTCGCTCGACCGAATTCTGTGAAGAGGGGGACGACCATGGACCTGCTGGACCGCTACCTGAACGCCGTCGCGGCGCAACTGCCGAGCGACGAACGCGCTGACATCGTCGCCGAGCTGCGCGACCTGATCCTGAGCCGTTTCGAGGGCAGGGAGGAGGCGCTGGGCCGTCCCCTGACCGACGGCGAGCGCGAGGACATCCTGCGAGAGATCGGCCATCCGCTGGCGGTGGCCGGGCGCTACCGCAAGGGACCGCAGTCGCTGATCGGGCCGGAGTTGTTCCCCTACTGGATGTTCGGGGTGAAGGCCGGGCTGATGGTGCTGGGCGCCGTGTTCGCGCTGACGCTGCTGATCAATCTGGTGACGGGCGCGCCGGACGCGGGGCGGGCCATCGCCCACGCCTTCCACGGCTTCTTCGGCGCCGGCCTGACCCTGATCGGGGCGCTGACCTTGGCGGGGGCGATCTTCGAGCATCAGGGGGTGCGGCCGTCGTTCCTGACGAAGTGGCGGGTGCGCGATCTCGACGCCTTCCAACTGGCCGACCCAGCCCGCTGGGGCATGGATGTGAAGGCGAAGGACGCGGGCAAGCCGGCGTCGATCTGGACCGGCCGCAAGGTCGGCGGCGGGTACCGCTGGCCGGGGGCGGAATATCTGACGTCCTTCATCGCCACGGGGGTGTTCGTGCTGTGGTGGGTCGGGGTGCTGCACTTCCCCGGCATGATGCAGGTCGGGCTGCGCGGCGAGGATGCGACGGTGACGGCGGCGCCGATCTGGGGCCAGCTGCACGGGGCGATCCTGCTGTATGCGCTGGGCCAGATGGCCATCGATCTGGCCAGCCTGATCAGCCCCTATGCGGTGCGTCTGCGGGCCGCGGCCCAGGTGGCGATCGCCGGGGTCGGCCTGTGGCTGACCTGGATGATCTTCGAGGCCGGGCACTGGTTCACCCTGACGCTGGGCGGCGAGAGCGTGCGGGTCGCCGGCGACCAGTCGATGCTGAACTTCGACGAGTTGCGGAACCTCGGCGACGGCGCCCGTGATCTGATCGGGGTGTCGAGCACCCTGTCGGTGGTGGTGACCTGGATCATCGCGGCGTCGGCGCTGGGGCTGGCGGTCAAGCTGCTGAAGAACCTGTGGCGCATGACGGTGGGGCGGAGCTGACGCAAACATAGCCCTTCTCCCCTCCGGGGGAGAAGGACGATTCAAAGCGGCGCCCACAGCTATGTCCGAAAACCGCGAGACTTGAGGGGGCGGGCGGCGTATTTCCGCAACTATGGAAAACGCCTCCGATCTTGACCAGGACGCCTGCTACCGCGCGGTGCTGACGCGGGACGCGCGGTTCGACGGGCGGTTCTTCGGCTGCGTGAAGACGACGGGCATCTACTGCCGGCCGGTGTGCCCGGCGCGGACGCCGAAGCGCGAGAACATGATCTTCGTGGCCACGGCGGCGGCGGCCGAGGAGGCGGGGTTTCGCGCCTGTCTGCGCTGCCGGCCCGAGACAGCGCCCGACATGGGGGCGTGGCGCGGGACGTCCAATACGGTCAGCCGGGCGCTGAGCCTGATCGAGGCGGGGGCGCTGGATGAGGGCGATGTCGATGGACTGGCCGGGCGGCTGGGGGTCGGCGAGCGGCACCTGCGCCGCCTGTTCCGCCAGCATCTGGGGGCGGCCCCGGTCAGCGTGGCCCAGACCCGGCGCGTGCTGCTGGCCAAGGCCCTGATCCACCAGACCGACCTGTCGATGGCCGAGGTGGCGCTGGCGTCCGGTTTCGGCAGCGTGCGGCGCTTCAACGAGACATTCCAGGCACTGTACGGACGTCCGCCCAGTGCTCTCAGGCGGCGGGGCGAGCGGGCCGGGGACGGCGGCGTGCGGCTGAGCCTGCCCTATCGGCCGCCCTATGACGGTGAGGCGATGCTGGCGGCGTTGGCGGCGCGCGGCGATGCGGTCGAGGGCGGGCGCTGGTCGCGGGTGCTGACGGCGGCGGTCGACGGCGCGGACGGGCTGGCGACAGTCGAGCCGGGCGACGAGGGCCGCATGGCGGTGACGGTGGCGGCGAGCGATCTGCGAGCCCTGCCGGGCGTGCTGGCGCGGGTGCGGCGGGTGTTCGACCTGTCGGCGGACCCGGAAGCCATCGCGCGGGACCTGTCGGCGGATGAGCTGCTGAAGCCGCTGGTCGAAACGCGGCCGGGGCTGAGGCTGCCGGGTGACTGGATCGACGAGAATGACGAGGCTCCCAGCGACCGTCTGGCCGATAGCCGGCTGGCGGCGCGCGCGGAGCAATGGCGGCCTTGGCGGGCCTATGCGGCGGCGCATCTGGCGGCCGCCGGGATTGAACTGGAGCATGATCGTGAAGCCGCTTGAATTGACGCTCGACCGCATCGCCACGCCCGTGGGCGAGGTGCTGCTGGTGACCGACGCCGACGGCGCCGTGCGGGCGCTGGACTTCGTGGATTACGAGGACCGGATGATGCGGCTGCTGGCGCGGCATTCGCCGGGCGCCGTGCTGAAGCCGGCGCGCGCGCCCGAAGGCGTGCAGGCGGCGGTCGAGGCCTATTTCGGCGGCGATGTGCGGGCGCTGGATGGGCTGAAGACGGCGACCGGCGGCACGGACTTCCAGCGCACGGTGTGGGCGGCGCTCAGGGCCATTCCGGCGGGCGAGACGCGGTCCTACGGCCAGCTGGCGGCGGCGATCGGCAAGCCGAAGGCGGTGCGGGCGGCGGGCCTGGCGAACGGCCAAAATCCCATCGCGGTCATCGTGCCCTGCCACCGGGTGGTCGGCGCGAACGGGGCCCTGACGGGCTACGCTGGAGGGCTGGAGCGCAAGCGCTGGCTGCTGGCGCACGAAGGCGCCTCTGTAGCCTAGGCCGCTTCGGCCTCAGCCTCGTCCTCGTCCGCCAGCACCGAGCCGATGGCGTCGAAGAGGCTGGCGGTGGTGATGGGCTTGGCCAGGTGGCCGTCGGCGCCGGCCTCGCGGCCCTGGGCGACATGCTCGGCCATGGCGTTGGCGGTCAGCATGATGACCGGGGTGCGGGCGCGGCCGGTCTCGGTCTCGAGCGCGCGGATGGCGGCGGTGGCGGCGAGGCCGTCCATGACGGGCATCTGCATGTCCATCAGCACCAGATCGAAGGGATCGGCGGCATAGGCGTCGACCGCCTGCTGGCCGTTCTCGACCATGACCAGCTCGGCGCCCGTGGGGGCCAGCAGCACCTCGACCACCTTGCGGTTGGCGGGATGGTCGTCGGCCAGAAGGATGCGCAGGGCGCGGGGTTCGAGTTCGACCGCATGGGCCGCCTCGACCATGTCGGCGGCGTCGGCGGGGGGCAGGGGCAGCTCGAACCAGAAGGTGGCGCCCTCGCCGGGAACGGCGTGGCAGTCCAGCGTGCCGCCCATCATCTCGGCCAGATCGCGGGAGATGGCGAGGCCCAGACCTGTGCCGCCAAAGCGGCGGGTGATCGAGCCGTCAGCCTGATGGAAGCGGCTGAAGATGCGGTCCTTCTGATCGTCGTCGAAGCCGACGCCGGTGTCGGTGACGGTGAAGCGGATCAGGCCGTCGTCGGTCGGCGCGACAGTCAGGCGGACGCCGCCCTCCGCCGTGAATTTGATGGCGTTGGAGACGAGGTTGGCGAGGATCTGGCGCACCCGCACCACGTCGCCGCTGACGGTGGCGATGACGACCGGGTCGATCTCGGTGACGAGGGCGATGCCCGCCTCCTCGGCCTTCGGCCCCCACAGGGCGGCGATGTCGCGCACGGCGTCGCGGACGTTGAAGACGACGGTCTCCAGCGTCACCTGGCCGGCCTCGATCTTGGCGCTGTCGAGGATGTCGGAGAGCAGGCGCTCCAGCGTCACGCCGGAGGAGCGGATGATCTCGACCATCTCGCGTTCCTGACCGTCCAGCGCGCGGCGCGACAGGGCGTCGGCCATGGCCACCACGCCGTTCAGGGGCGTGCGGATCTCGTGGCTCATATTGGCGAGGAATTCGGACTTGGAGCGGCTGGCCTCCTCCGCGCGGGTCTGGGCCACGCGCAGGCGGGCGGTCAGGCGGCGCTGCCAGAAGACCATGGCGACGGCGGACAGGAAGAAGACCACGGCGATGCCGACGATCCAGTTCTGCGAGCGGATGACGTCGGCCTGAAGGGTGGTGTTGGCGCGGGCGGTCTCGAGTTGCTGACGACGCTCGGCCAACTGGTTCTGCATGTCGCCGGTGACCTGGCGGATGCCGGCGCTGAAGCGCTTTGCCGACAGGACGCGCTCGTCCTGATGATATACGCGCAGGAGGGTGAAGGCCTCGCGGTGGCGGCCCTCGGCGAAGAGGATCTCGGCCTCGACGTGCGGGATTTCCGAGGCGCCTTCACGGAAGGCGCCGGTGGTGATCTGGCGGCGGATTTCGGCCAGGTCCGCGCGGGCGGCGGCGACCTGGCCCGTCTGGGCATAGGCCACGGCTCGCAAAGGCAGGAGGCGGGGCGCCAGGAAGGCCGCGGCGCCGAGATCGTGGCCGTAGGGCGCCAGACAGTTCAGCACGCCGCGCGGATCGCGGCGGCCCTGGGCCACGGCGGCGCACAGGTTGGCGTCATAGACCAGCAGGCTTTCAAGGTTCGAGCGCACCGCCAGGCGGTGGTGGACCTGATAGAGTTGCTCGGCCAGGGTCTGGTCGCCCAGTTGCACTGACAGGCGGGCCAGGTTGTAGACGGCGTCGAAGTCGGGGCGCGGATAGGCGGGGTTGGAGAAGTCGATCTCGAACCGGCCGAAGGCGGCGGTGGCGCCCTCGATGTCGTTCAGCTTCATCAGGCCGATGCCCGTGACCTCCCACAGGCCAGCACGGGCGGTGGCGGCGTAGGGGTCGGCGTCGGGGATGACGGCGTCGACATCCGCCAGAAGCTTCAGCCCGTCTCCGATGTGATCGTCGTCCATCAGGCTGAGGGCGGTCAGGCGGGTGGCGTGGGCCTTCACGAACCAGTCGGTGGCCGTGCGCGCCGTGCGCGCCATGTCGGCGGCGGCGGCGGTGTCGCCGTCATCGTAGCGGATGGCCAGGGCGTTCAGGCGGGCGATCTCGACGTAGCGGGCGTCTTTCTGGTCGGCGGCGGCCGAGGCGAGACGGTTGTTCCACAGGGTCGCCTTCTCGAACTCGCCCTGGTTCAGGAAAATCCAGGTGACGTGATAGAGCCGGTTCAGGCTCTCCCGGCTCTTCACCTCCATGGCGCGCCGGCCGAAGGCCTCCAGCGCGGCGAAGTCGGTCGCGGCCGAGCGGCGCTCGACGGCCTGGGCTAATTCGACGGGATTGCGGCGCACCACGGTCTGGGCGTGCGCGGCGGAGACGCCGCACAGGATCAGGACAAGAGCGGCGACGAACGCTTGGGTTGTTTTGAACATACGAATTCCGGAACGCACCCGGCACCATGGCATGCAAGGGTTTCCCAAGCTTTAGCGCCGCGGCTTGACGTCATCCTCCGACAGGGTCCTGATGGCGGCGGGGAATGAGGGGTTTAAACAATGAGAGCATGGCTCTTTGCCGGCTGCGCCATGGCGCTGGCCGTTTCACCGATGACCGCGTGGGCCCAGCAGGCCGACGACGACTGGGATTTCGCCCAGGATGCGGCGACCGGCCGGACCGTCGCCCTGGCCCGCTATGAGGCGGGTCAGATGATCGTGGCCGAATGTCAGGCGGGGGTGCTGAGGGCCGCCCTTGTCGGTCTGCCGGCCACGACCGGGACCCACTATACGGTTGAGGCCCGGCGCGCGGATGGACGTACGGACACCCAGGTGTGGAGCGCGGCGCCCGGACAGACGACGTTCCTGACGCCCACCGCCGCCCGCGACAGCCGGTTCCTGCGCGGCGGGGGGATGTTCGAAATCCATGCCGCTGTCGGGGCTCCTCCTGTTCAGGCGACGTTCGACCTGCCGGCGCAGTCCGCCAATCTGGACCGTGTGCTGACCGCCTGCGGCGCGCCGCTGCAGGATGACCGGGACGCCATGCCGGTGGTGCGGGATCTTCTGTTCGAAGCCAACCGGTCTCCGCTCCCCAACGCCGCCATGGCGTCGCCGCGCCCCCTGATCGAGGTGAGCTGCGTGGTGCGGACCCGTGAGCTGCGGGAATGCCGCCCGACCCGTGTGAGGCCGGGCTTCGAGGACAAGGACCGCGAGGCGGCCGAAGCCATGAACGAGCGCGGCGTACGCATATCGGGCCCGCGCGGCCCGGTGCCGCAAGGCGTGGTCTACACCGCGGTGGCGGCGCCGACGGAGTAAGCGAACCCTTGCAATCGGCCCGGGGAGGTCTACATTGACCCTACTTATGCTAACTTTGAGCATAAGTCAGGAGATCGACAGATGGCGGACGGGACTTTCGGGCTTTCGAAGGAACTGGCGGCGGAGACGGCGGGCGTCTGGGCCAAGGTGCGCGACCACGTCACGCCGCTGGAATGGCCCGCCCAGGCGGCGCTGATCAGCGAGATCAACCGGCTGAAGCGCGAGCGCGACGCGGTCATCCTGGCCCACAACTACATGACGCCCGAGATCTTCCACGGTGTCGGCGACTATGTCGGCGACAGCCTGGGCCTGGCCAAGGAGGCGGCGAAGTCGAAGGCGAAGGTGATCGTCCAGGCCGGCGTGCACTTCATGGCCGAGACCTCGAAGATCCTGAGCCCCGACAAGACGGTGCTGATCCCTGACCTGAAGGCCGGCTGCTCGTTGGCCGAGGCGATCACGGGGGCGGACGTGCGGCTGATCAAGCAGCGCTATCCGGGCCTGCCGGTGGTGACCTATGTGAACACCACCGCCGACGTGAAGGCCGAGACCGACATCTGCTGCACCAGCGCCAACGCCGTGCAGGTGGTGGAGTGGGCGGCGAAGGAATGGGGCGTCGACCGCGTCATCCTGATCCCTGACGAGTTCCTGGCGCGCAATGTCGCGGCCCAGACGAACGTCGGCATCATCGCCTGGAAGGGCCGCTGCATCGTGCATGAGCGGTTCACCGCCGGCGACATCGCCGAGATGCGCGAGGCCTATCCGGGCGCGGAGATCCTGGCGCACCCCGAGTGCCCGGAAGAGGTGCTGGCGGCCGCCGACTTCGCCGGATCGACGGCGGCGATGACCGACTACATCACCAGCCGCAAGCCCAGGCAGGTGGTGCTGATCACCGAGTGTTCGATGGCGTCGAACATCAAGGGCGACGTGCCCGAGGTCGACTTCATCGGGCCGTGCAACCTGTGCCCCTACATGAAGCGGATCACCCTGGAGAACATCCGCGACTGCCTGTTGAACATGCAGTTCGAGGTGACGGTGCCGGAAGAGATGGCCGAGCGGGCGCGGCTGGCGGTGCAGCGGATGATCGACCTGCCGCCGCCCGCGATCCCCGCGCGCTACGACATGGTCAAGGCGCGCCACCATGTGGCGGTGGAGCTGATCTGATGCACTACGTCGCGCCTGTCCGGGTGGTGGCCACGGTGGACAAGAAGTCGCTGCGGCTTCTGGCCCTGATCGCCTTGTGGCTGGGAGCCGGAAAGGCCACCTCAGCGACATGACCGATCAAACACCTCGCCGTCCTGGTCCCTGGGACGCTCCGGCTCGCACGCCGGAACCGGCGCCGAAAGACGCCGTCCAGTTCACGGTCGACCGACCGTTGATCAGGGGTCAGAATCCCGCCGTCGCCATCGGCGGCACCCTGCTGTTCTTCGCCTTCATCTGGTGGATGGCGGGCTGGATCATGGCGGTGGCCCTGATCTTCGGCCTGTTCGTGCATGAATACGGCCATGTGCTGGCCATGAACCGCATGGGCATGGGCCCGGCCCGCATCTACATCATCCCCTTCTTCGGCGGTCTGGCGCAGGGGCAGCGGGCGCCGAAAAGCGAATGGCACGGGGTGCTGGTGTCGCTGGCGGGGCCCGCGTTCGGCCTCCTGGCGGCCCTGCCCTTCTTCGGCTTGTGGCTTGTGCTGGGCGGACCGGCGTGGCTGCTGGGCGCGGCGGTGATTGCGGCGATCAATCTGGTCAACCTGGCCCCGGCGCCGCCTCTGGACGGCTCTAAGGCCATCGGCCCGGTGCTGGCCCACATCCATCCGTGGGTCGAGCGGGCGGCCATGCTGATGATGGGCGTGATCGTCGTCTACTGGGGCGTCATGACGGGGCGCTGGATCCTGGCGGCGTTTCTCGCCATCGCCCTGCTGGGCCATCTGCGGCGCGGCGCCTGGCGGCCTGAAGGGCAACCGCTGACCGGCGGGCAGGCGCTCGCCGGCGTCGGGCTGTATCTGGTCACGGCGGCGGCCTGCGCGGGAGTCGGCCTTGCCGCCCTGATGCCGTTGGCCCAGGGCTCGTTCGCCGGGGCGATGCAGATCGCCGGCAGCTATCTGGGTTTCAGCACATGAAGCGCATCCGGCATGACGGGCCGCTGATCATCGGCGGCGGGCTGGCGGGGCTGTCGGCCGCGCTGGGCGCCGCGCCGCGCAGGGTGGTGGTGGCGACCCCGGCGCCGCTGCTGGAGGCCTGCGCCTCGGCCTGGGCGCAAGGCGGCGTGGCGGCGGCCCTGGGCGAGGGCGACACACCGGCCCTGCATGCGGCGGACACAAGCGCGGCGGGCGCCGGCCTGGTCGAGACAGCGGCGGTGGCGGCCCTCACCGGAGACGGCCGGGCGACGGTGGAGTGGCTGGCGTCGCTGGGCGCGCCGTTCGACCGCACGGCGGACGGCGGTTTCGCGGTCAGTCTGGAGGCGGCGCACAGCCGGGCGCGCGTGGCGCGGGTCGGCGGCGACGGCGCAGGCCGGGCCATACTGTCGGCGCTGGTGGCCGCCGTGCGCGCGGCGGATCACGTCGAGGTCTGGGAGAACGCAAGGCTGAAGGCCCTGTTGCAGGACGCCTCGGGCAGGGTTGTGGGCGCCGTGCTGGAGCGCGGCGGGCGGCTGGTCGAGGTGCTGGCGAGCGTGGTGGTTCTGGCCACCGGCGGAGTCGGCGGCCTGTATGCCGTGACCACCAATCCCTCGGCGCTGAAAGGCGAGGGCATGGCGCTGGCGGCGCGGGCGGGGGCCGAGATCCTCGATCCCGAGTTCGTCCAGTTCCACCCCACGGCCATCGACGTCGGACTGGATCCGGCGCCGCTGGCCACCGAGGCGCTGCGGGGCGAGGGCGCGCGGCTGATCGACCGCGAGGGGCGCTGGCTGCTGGGGGCCGAGCGAGACGCGGACCTGAAGTCGCGCGACGTGGTGGCGCGGGCGGTGCATGCGGCGCGCGAGAGTGGGCGCGGCGCCTTCCTGGACGGCCGCACGGCCATCGGCGGGGCCTTCCCCGAAGAGTTTCCGGCGGTGTTCGCCGCCTGCATGCGGGCCGGGATCGACCCGCGCGTGACGCCTATGCCGGTGGCGGCGGCGGCCCACTATCACATGGGCGGGATCGCCGCCGACGCGGACGGCCGCACCAACATCCCCGGACTGTTCGCCGTGGGCGAGTGCGCGGCGACGGGAGTGCACGGCGCCAACAGGCTGGCGTCCAACTCGCTGCTCGAGGCCGCGGCCTTCGGGCGGCGGGCCGGGCGCGCGGCGGGCGCCGAGACGGCGTCGGGCGGCGAGCCTCTGGCGGTCGAGATCCCGGCGGACTTGCCGGCCGAGGCCATGGCCGAGCTGCGGGCGGCGATGACGGCGCACGCGGGCGTGGTGCGGGACGAGGCGGGTCTGACGGCCCTGATCGCCCTGCTGGATCGGCTGGAGAAGACGCATCCGGGGACGCTTGTGGTTCAGGCGGCGCGGCTGATCGCCGAGGCGGCTCTGGCGCGGCGCGAGAGCCGGGGCGGGCACTGGCGGTCCGATTATCCTGACACCGCTGAGACGGCGCGGCACACCCGCGTGAACCCTCGCCACAGCCTGATGGCCGCCGAATGATCCGCCGGCTTGCCGACATCCTGATCGAGCCCATCGTGCGCGCCGCCCTGGCCGAGGATCTGGGCCGCGCCGGCGACGTGACGGCCCAGGCCTGCATCCCCGAGGGATCGCGGATGAAGGCGGTGTTCGCGGCGAGGAAACCCGGCGTGCTGGCGGGCGTGGACTGCGTGCGTCTGGCTGTTCTGGCCATGGACCCGGCGGCGACGGTCGACGTGAAGCTGAAGGACGGCGACGCCTTCGAAGCGGGCGCCGTGCTGGTCGTCGTCGAGGGGGATGCGCGGGCGATCCTGGCGGCGGAGCGGACCGCGCTGAACCTGCTGGGGCGGATGTGCGGCATCGCCACCCTGACGCGGGCCTATGTGCAGGCGGCCGCGGGCACGAGCGCGCGGATCGCCGACACCCGCAAGACCACGCCGGGTCTGCGGGCGCTGGAGAAGCACGCGGTGCAGTGCGGCGGCGGCATGAACCATCGCTTCGGCCTGGATGACGCCATCCTGATCAAGGACAACCACGTGGCCGTCTGCGGCGGCGTGGGCGAGGCGGTGCGGCGCGCGCGGGCGGCGGTCGGCCATCTGATGAAGGTCGAGGTCGAGGTCGACGGGCTGGATCAGCTGGACGAGGCGCTGGAGGCCGGGCCGGACGTGATCATGCTGGACAACTTCACTCTGCCGATGCTGCGCGAGGCGGTGCAGCGGGCGAGGGTCAGTCCGTTCGGCCGGCCGGTGCTGGAGGCCTCAGGCGGGGTGAACCTGTTGACCGTGGCTGATATCGCCAGGACCGGCGTGGACGTGATCTCGGTCGGCGCGCTTACGCACTCGGCGCCGGCGCTGGATGTGGGGCTGGACGCGGCGTAGCGGCGCGCGGGCCGAACAGGCGGGCGTTCAGGACGCGCTGGATGGGTGCGTCGATCCAGCGGTCATAGACGGCGGCGGCCACAAGCGTCACGGCCAGCGACCCCAGCCACATCACCCAGCCCTCCCAGGCGACCGTCTCGACGGCCGGATGGATGCGGGCGGCCAGCGGCTCGACCACGTCGAACCAGACCGCGCCGGTGAGAGTGTGAACCATGAACAGGCAGAAGCTGACGCGGGCGCCCCAGGCTGCGCCGGGGATGGCGCGCGTGGCCGGCGAGGCGCCGCAGCCCATGATGATCGTGCAGATGGCCAGGATGTTGATCATGTCCGGCCCGACCATCAGGGCGTTGGCCAGCAGCACCGCCCCGCCGCCGAAGCCGAGCAGTCGGGCCTGACCGGCCGTCATGCGCGCGGTCTGGATGGCCCGGGCCAGGGTCAGGCCGACGAGGAACAGGGGCGCGGCGCGGAACATCGACCACTGGAACGGCAGGTCGAACTGCTCGGTGCTGAGGAATTGGAGGCTCAGCAGGTCGGCGCCCACGAGAATGGCGAGGCCGAGCGCCAGCGCCGCGGCGGGCTGCTGGATCCGCAGCATGGCGCGCCACAGCGCGGGGAAGAAGGCGTAGCAGATCAGCAGGGTCGAGATGGTCCAGCTGGGGATGTTCCAGTGGCCGCCGCCGACGCCGAAGGCGTGCAGCAGGAAGACCTGCGCCGGCAGACCCGACCAGTCGAAGCGTCCGGCGTTGTCGGCGTTGAAGCCCATCAGGGCGCCCAGCGCCACCATGGCCGCCAGCGCCGCCAGGGTGATGATGTGGGTCGGATAGCAGCGCACGAACCGCTTCGACCAGAACCGGCCCAGTGACACCTTGCCCGACGCCACGGCCGCGCCGTAGGCCTTGGCCAGCACGAAGCCCGACAGCATCAGGAAGAAGTCGGTGGCCAGGTAACCGCGCCCGAGGAAGCCGTGCATCGTCTCCAACGCGACCGGCGCCTCATCCCCGAAATGGAACACCACGACGAACAGGGCGGCGACGAAGCGCAGGGCGTCGAGCGCACCCCCGCGAACGGCCTTGGAGACAGGGTTTTGGGCGGAGACGTCGGTCATGGCGGCGATGCTGCGTCCCGAGGCGGGACTGTTCAGCGCGTCAGCTGCAAGCGACAGACCGCACCATGGGCCAACGATGTGATGGAACAGGCCGTCGCTCCGAAGGGTTTCTCAGCTTGAACCCACAGGAGACGCCGTCATGACCCACGCACCGAAAATCCCCAAGGAACAGCGCAGCTTCGCCGACAAGGGCGCCAAGCCCGCGGCTGAAGCGGTGAGCGATGACCGCCGCGACCTGGAGACCGAAATCAAGACGGGCCAGCCGGGCGACGCGGACGTGAATCTGGACGAGCAGGGCCGGTTCGGGAACCTGCGCCAGAACCTGACCACCCACTGGAAGGTGCAGGACCGCTGAAGCGGTCTCAGGCCTCGGGCGAGCTGACGGCGGCCGAAGGCTGCGTGGGTGCAGGCGGGACCGGAGCGGCCTGGGCGGGCGCCGGGGCTGGCGTTGCGGGCGCAGCGGCAGAATCCTGGGCCGTCAGCATGGTGTAGGCCACAGCGCCGGCCTCGAGCATTGGCCCGGTCGGATCCATGCTGGCCTGGATCAGGCGCGGCGCATCAGCGTCCACGGAGGGACGGGCGGCGTAGGAGAAGGCTCCGGTCGAGCCCGAACGCCCGCCGAAGCGGTAGAACAGGTGCTGACCCACCTGGGTCACGCGGATCATGGAGCTGCGCCACCCCGGCGAGACCGCCGTGGTATGGAAATGGGTGGCGTTGCCGACGGGGGCGTAGACGGCGCCCGACAATGCCTTGCCGGCGATGTCGCGGGCGCGGTTCCAGGCTGCGCGATTGACGCCGCCGCGCATGGAGCCGTCGCAGGTGAAGCTGAACTGGCAGCCGGTGCGGCGCGCCGCACCCTGGAAGACGACGCCGCAGACGGTCTTGGGGAAGGCGGCGTGGCGGACGCGGTTCAGAACCACCTGGGCCACGGCGCGCTGGCCGTCGCGGCCCTCGCCGCGGGCTTCGTAATAGACGGCCTGGGTCAGGCATTCGAGATCGCGCGAGGCGTCGAGCGCATTGTCGAGGCGGAAGGGACGGGCGGCGGGGCCGCCTGCGCCGGTCAGGTTGACCTGGCGAAGGCCGGTGGCCCCGGTCGGGCGCAGGCGTTCGAGACGGGCGGTCAGCAGCTCGGCCTGGCGGTCACGCTGGGCGCCGCCGGCGACGGTGTAGGGATCGTGACGGCGGGCGATGGCCAGAGCGCTGGCGTCCAGCCCCCCGGCGGCGGCCGAAAGCGCTTCCTCAGTGAAACCGGCGGCGGCCGCGCCGTCGATCCGTTCCGCATGAGCGCGCACCGTCGTCGCCCGGGCCACCGTGCCGCCCAGATAGGCGCAACCGATGGCCAGGCCGACCAGCCCGCCGAACATCGCCGCAGCCGCCGCTGGGCGGATTCGGGCGAGGCTTTCGGCGCGTGGGGCACGCGTCTGGGAGGGGATCGACAAGCGTATAATCCAAGCCGCAGGGCGCGATGCCGCCCTCTGGTAGTCTCGAAATCCGGCGGCGCTGAAGGCCGGGGCGGAAATCTCAGAGCCGCTGATCGGTGTTCGCCGGTCAACGGGGAGGCGCTTAAGCCAGCCCTATATGGCGACAATGTGTTTGATTCGCAAGATTCGAGTGCAGTGCAGCATTTTTTACGTGTGGATGACGTTCCAGCGGTTAACGTGGCGTGGCAAAGAGATCAGACTATCAGTCGCGAATGCGATTTCTGTATTGCAAATAGTCTCTTCCACACAGATTCAGGGAGGGGCTATCTCTATCCAGTGCTGTGAAGGTTGAATGTTGTTGTCGGCGATCTCGAGGACCCGTCGGTGTTCTCATTTTTGGGTGGCGGAACGGTCGGGCCTGATTCACGTTTGAACCTTCGCCATTCACTTCCCGAGGAAGACCGCCATGACCCGCACCATTCTGACCGCCTCCATGATCGCCGCCGCCCTGACCCTGTGCGCCTGCGGCACGACCCGGGAGCAACGCGCCGCCACCGGCGCTGTCGCCGGGGCCGTGGTCGCCGGACCGGTGGGCGCAGCCGTCGGCGGCGCCGCCGGCGCCGCGCGTCCGCAATAAGACCTATCGGACACAGACGGCGGAGAACCCATCGCCGCCTGTGCGCCAAACCTTGATTTTCGGGCCGAGAGCCCGTAGCCAGCCGCGCGGGCCGAAACCCGCGCGGCGCCTGTGCGTCCCATCCCCGCTTTCCAAGGAAAACCGACCTCCGCATGCGAGATCTGAAGCAGACCGCCTTCACCGACCGACTGTCGACCCAGGCCGAGGCCAAGAAGGCTTTGCTGGCCAAGTTCAAGCCCAAGGCCGCCGCGCCGGACCCCGAGTTCGACAAGCTGGCCGCCAAGCGGGCTGCGGAAAAGGAAGCCATTCGCCAGCAGCACGAAGCCGTGAAGGCCGAGGCGAAGAAGGCCAAGGAAGTCGTCGTCGCCAAGGTCATCGAGGCCAAGCGCCTGACCGAGGAAGAACAGGAAGAAGCTCGCCGCAACGAACGCCGCGAGCGCAAGGCCGCCGTCAAGGCCGAGCAGCGCGCGCGCCGTGAAACCAAGAAGTCCCAGCGCCGCTAGGCAGCGCTTATCCTCCGATCATCCCCGCGAAAGCGGGGACCCAGTTCTTTGGGTGATGCAGCGGCCTCTGTAACCCGCCGCCCTCAGTCCTGATGCACTGGCGTCACGCTGGACAGGACTGGATCCCCGCTTTCGCGGGGATGAGCGGGAAGTGTGTGGCCTAGGCCGGTTCGCCCAGGATCGCCCGCAGCTCGTCAGCGGAATAGGGCTTCTTCAGGAACGGCCAGGGCGCGTCCTTGAGCGTCTCGTCCATGTCGTCGCCGGCGTAGCCGGAGGCGAGAACGATGCGCATGTCCGGCCATTCGGCGGCGGCCTTCCTGGCCAGATCCACGCCGCTCATGCCGCCGGGCATGATGATGTCGCTGAGCATGATGTCGAAGCGCGCCTTCGCCAGCGCCTCAAGCGCGCGCGGGCCGCTGTCCACGGCGGTGACCGCCAGGCCCATCTCCGACAGCAGGTCCACCGCGATGGCGGCGACGCCGGCGTCGTCCTCGACCAGCAGGATGCGGCCGCCCATGGCCGGCTTGGCGGCGCCTGTTTCGGCATCCGCCGTGGGCAGGGCGTCGTCCGCGCCCAGCGGCGGCAAATAGAGCCGGATCTCGGCGCCCTTGCCGGGCGTGGATTTGATACGGGCGCCGCCGCCGCTCTGGCGGGTGAAGCCATAGACCTGGCTGAGGCCCAGGCCCGTGCCCTTGCCGATCGGCTTGGTGGTGAAGAAGGGCTCGAACACGCGGTTCAGCACGTCCGCCGGGATGCCCTCGCCGTTGTCGGCCACGGTGACGCAGACATAGTCGCCGGGGGGCAGGTCGGGCACCTCGCCCGCCTTGACCTTGCACAAGGCCGTCTGGACCGAGACGCGGCCCCGGTCGCCGACGGCGTCGCGAGCGTTGACCACCAGGTTCAGCAGGGCGGCCTCGAACTGGGCCGGGTCGACGTTCACCCGGGCGCCCCCACGACGCAGGGTCAGCTTGAACTCCACCGCCTCGCCGACGGCGCGGCGCAGCAGGGGCTCGCTCTCGCGGATCAGGGCGTTCAGGTCCACCGGCTCGGGCCGCAGGGTCTGGCGGCGCGAGAAGGCCAGCAGCTGATGCGTCAGGCGCTCGCCACGGCGGGCGGCGGACAGGGCGGCTTCGCCCAGCCGCTGGCGCTTGGCCTCGTCCTTGGGCGACCGCAGGATGATGTCGAGTGCGCCGATGACCACGGTCAGCAGGTTGTTGAAGTCGTGGGCCACCCCGCCGGTCAGTCGGCCGACCGCCTCCATGCGCTGGGCGTGCATCAGGTCCGCCTCGGCCTTGGCTTTCTCGATCAGGGCCTCGCCGACGCGCTCCTCGAGCAGCTCGTTGATGCGCTTGAGGTCGTCCTCGGCCTTCTTGGCGTCGGTGACGTCGATGTTGGCGCCGACATAGCCCTGGAAGGCTCCGGCGGCGTCGAAGCGCGGCAGGCCTTCGCAGCGCAACCAGCGCAGGCCCAGGGTCGGGTGATTGATGCGGACCGTGGCCTCGTGCCGGTCGCGCCGGGCGATGGAGGCGCGGAAGGCGGTGAGGAACGGCTCGGCGTCCTCCGGGTGCACCAGCTTGTCCCAGCCGGCCAGGACCTCGCTCTCGCGGCGGACGCCGAAGAAGGTCTTGTAGCGGCGGTTGGTGAACAGCACCGTCCCGTCAACGTCCGTCATCCAGATCAGGGCCGGGGCGCTGTCGGCGACGGTGCGGAAGCGGGCCTCGGACTCGGTCAGGCGATGCTCGGCCTGGATGCGGGCGGTCTCGTCGCGCAGCGTCAGCACGGCGCCGATCCGCTGGCCGTCCGGGCCGTCCACGGGCCGGGCGTTGCCGACCGCCAGGACGTTGGCGCCGTCGGGGCGATGGATGCGCCAGCGCGCCTCGGTCACGGTTTCGCCTTCCAGCACCGCACGGGCCAGGGGAAGTTCCTCGGGCGGATGGGGGCGGCCGTCCTCGGTGAACAGCCGATAGGCCCTGCTGTAGTCGTTGGGCTCCACGTCCAGCTGATCGACCCCGTGCAGGCGCTTGGCCGCCTCGTTGACGAAAACGATCTTGCCGGCGGGGTCGGTGACGATCACGCCCTCGCCCAGCTGGCCCAGGATGGCGTCGCGCTCGGCGGCGGCAGCGGCCAGCCGGGCGTTGGTTTCGCGGATGTCGGTGACATCGAAGGCCACGCCGACGAAGCCGATAACCTGGTCTCCCGCCAGCCGCGGCCGCGAGAAGGATTTCAGCCAGCGGTATTCGCCGTCGTGGCGGAGATAGCGGGCCTCCATGGAGAAGGGCTGGCGGGTCGCCTCGCCGGCGAGGGACTCGCGGATGATCCGCTCGTGGTCGTCGGGGTGCAGCACGACGCGCCAGTCGGCGTCGCGCGCCTCTTCATAGGTTCCGCCGTTGTAGGCGACATAGGCCTGGTTGACGAAGGCGCGGGTGCGGTCCTCGTTGGTCACCCAGATCAGCACCGGAGCGGTGTCGGCGATGGCGCGGAACCGCACCTCGCTCTCGCGCACCTCGGCCTCGGCGCGCGTCCGCTCGATCTCGGTCCAGGTCCGGGCGGCCACCTCCTCGACCAGGGCGACCTCGTCATCGGTCCAGTCGCGCGGCTCGGCGTTGTGGACATAGAGGAAGGCCCGCAGCTGGCCGCCGCGGATCAGCGGCGCGCGGACCAGGGCGCGGGTCTCCAGCCGGGAGAAGATGGTCGGCGCGCCGGCGGTGCGGGGATCCTCCAGCACATCGGGAATGCGGATGAAGCGGCCCTCGGCCAGGTCGGCGATCAGATCGGCGCCCAGATCCGCCAGCTTGAACTGGCCCTCGGCGCTGATGACCCCGGCGGTCCAGTCTTGGCTCATGGAGACCAGACCGGCGGCCATGTCGACCTCGCCATAACCGACGCGGTCGGCGTCCAGCTCGGCGCCCAGAGACCGCTCGACCTCGATCATGATGTCGCTGGGGTCGGTCAGGTCGCGCAGCCGGTCGGTCAGGGCCAGAAGGAAGCTCTGGAGCCGCTCCTGCCGCTCCAGGGCGTCGATGGCCTGCCGGCTCTCGGTGACGTCGAAGGACAGGCCGACATAGCCCATGAAGCTGCCATCGGCGCTGAAGCGCGGATTGACTGTGATCCGCATCCACCGCCATTCCCCGTCGGAGCGGCCGAAGCGGGCTTCGAAGCCGTAGGGTTCATGCTTCGGCCGGTGCCGGGCCTGGATGGCGTTGACCTCGTCGGCGTCATCGGGATGGAGCGCGTCCTTCCAGACGTGTCCGTGGATCTCGTTTTCGGGCCGGCCGTAGAAGGCCACCAGCGCCTGGTTGACGAACTCGACCTCGCCCGCCCCATTGGTCAGCCAGACGGCGGACGGCGCGGTGTCGGCCATCAGGCGGAAACGCTGCTCGCTTTCGCGCAGGGCGGCCTCGGCGGCGCGGGCCTCGGTGACGTCGGTGTTGACGCCGATCATGCCCAGGTATTCGCCGTCGCGGCCGATGCGCGGGCGGGTCTGGGTGCGCAAGGTCCGCCATTCGCCGTCGTGGCGGAGGGAGCGCGACTCGATGTCCAGCGGCGCGCGGGCCTGGGCGGCGGCCACTGTCGCATTGATCAGACGGTCGCGGTCGTCAGGATGAATGGTGTCGGGGAAGCTGAAGGCGGTCAGATCCTCGGGCGCGTTCCAGAAAGCGCGTTGCGCGACGTTCAGGTGGACGCATTTGCCCGTTTCGTCGCTCATCCAAAGCATGACGGGAGCGTGCTCGCTGATGAGGCGCAGGCGGTCCTCTGTCTCTCCGATGCGGGCGTCCGAGGCTTTCAGCGCCGCGACCGTGGCGTCCAGACGGCCCAGCGTCTTGCGCAGGGAGGCGGCGACCAGGGTCACGAAGGCGCTGACCAAAATGAAGTTGAGGGTGGCGACCTGGCCCAGCTGGTCCCGGAAGCCTACCCCCGCGCCGTCCGGGCCCACGACGATCCAGCCGCCCAGCAGACAGGCGATCGCGGCCGCCGCGCCCGCCAGCCGTCCGGCCGCCAGCGCCGCCAGCACCACGGCGGGCAGCAGGATCATGAAACCCGTCACGCTGCCGTACAGCGGAGCGAGGGCCCAGCGAATGGCCAGGGCGGCGAACGCGGCGCCGACGCCGACCAGGACGTTGACCCACGCCGGACGGCGTTCGATGCGCGCCAGCCAGACGAGGCCGCCGTCGATGTCCATCAGCCGTGTCAGGAGCCCCCGAACGCCCATTATCCCCCGCGACGCCCTTTGCGCGAACATTCTGCAACGCTTCTATCGCATTCGCGTTCCAAGACATCCGCGACCGTCGGGCGGTTGGCGCTGACAGGCGGAAACCCTATCTGCAAAGCTTCTCCCCTGCTCAAGGAATTCGCCATGACCGCCACCATCGACACCGGGATCAAGAAGGCCGACCGCGGCGCCGTCGCCCGCGAGCTGACCAAGGTTCTGGCCGACAGCTACGCCGTCTATCTGAAGACCCACGGCTATCACTGGAACGTCCGCGGGCCGGAATTCTTCAGCTATCACAACCTGCTGGAGCTGCAGTACCGCGAGATGTGGGCGGCGCTGGACCTGATCGCCGAACGCATCCGCCAGCTGGGCGAGTTCGCGCCCCAGGGTTACGCCACCTTCGCCAACCTGACCTCGATCAAGGACGGCGACCCGGAGACGGAGGCCCAGGCCATGATCGCCGAGCTGATGCGCGACCATGAAACGGTCATCGCCACCCTGCGCGCCGGCATGACGGTGGCCGACGACGGCGGCGACGACACCACCGTGGACCTGCTGACCCAGCGGCTGGCGGCGCACGAAAAGGCGGCCTGGATGCTGCGGGCCAGCGTCGGTTCGCGCTGAGGCGGTTGACAGGCCTGTCATCCATGGCCTGAAAAGCGCCCCCAATGCGGGATAGAGGATCCTGATGACGATCGACTGGTACGAGGCAGGACACAGGGCGGGACGGTTCGCCGTCGCGCTCCCGGCTGCGCTCGCCGCCCTCGGCGTCGCCATGGCCGCCAGTTCGATGACCCGGCCGGAGATCGACCTGCGCATTGAGGAGGTGGCCCGAATCACCCGGGGCGACCTGACGCCGAAAGGGCTGGCGGCGCTGGCCATGCGCATGGACGCGGGCCAGCTGGCCGTCGCCCGGCGGCATGATCCGTCGAACAAGGAGCCCCTCAAGCTGGGGCTGACGCCGGGCTGGGAGAGCCTGAGCCTGGCCGGACGGCCGTCGCTGGAGTCCGTCGTGTCCGGTCTGGACGCCCAGCGCAGGAACGCCGCCACCCCGGCCGCACTCGGAGCCCTGCGGCCGGCCAAGCCCTTCATCTTCCGCGCAGCGAGCGCCGAGGACCGCCGGCGCGCGCTGCGCTGCCTGACGCAGGCGATCTATTACGAGGCGGGGCTGGAACCGACGGCGGGGCAGGAGGCGGTGGCGCAGGTGGTGCTGAACCGCGTGCGTGATCCGAACTATCCCAACACGATCTGCAGCGTCGTCTTCCAGGGGGCCGAGCGGGTCACCGGCTGCCAGTTCAGCTTCACCTGTGACGGGGCGCTGGCCATGGGGCCGGTCAAGTGGGCCTGGGACCGGGCGCAGGCGGTGGCCGAGCGCGCCCTGTCCGGCCATGTCGCCGAACGAGTGGGCACCGCGACCCACTATCACGCTGACTATGTGCATCCGTGGTGGGCGCCGACCTTGGCCAAGATCGACCAGATCGGGGCGCACATCTTCTATCGCTGGAAGGGGATCAGCGGCGAAACCGCCGCCTTCAGCCAGAGCTATTCCGGGCATGAGCCGGTCATCGACGAGGCGCGCTTCGCCCGGCCCCGGATCATGATCGAAACGGCCACGACCCCTGAACAGGCCGCCGCCGATCTGGCCGCCGCCACCGCCGCCGGATTGCCCGCCGTGCGCACCGTAGAGATCAACGGCCAGACGCGGGTCGTGGGCGTGGCCAGCCTGGGCGGACGGCGCCAACCGACGCGCGAGGACGTGGCCGCGATCAACGAACGCCTCGCCGCCTATGAGCAGCCCTCTGCTTCGACGCCGCCGCCCGCCGGGGTGGTGGTCATGGAGGTCGAGGAAGTCGGCCGGCCGAAGAACTGAGCGTTTTCCCGGCAACGCTTCCCTGACTTTGGGCGTTTGTGCTGTCCCGACGCATTGTTTTGCGCCTTCGACGAGCCTGTGTGACCCAACCCTCCCATCCCGCCGCAGTCGAAGCCGAGCTCGCCAGAACCGCTCTTGCGCTGGAGGACAGCCAGGCCCGTTTCAGCGCCCTCGCCGACGCCATGCCGCAGATGGTCTGGTCGACCCTGCCGGACGGATTCCACGACTATTACAACGCCCGTTGGTACGAGTTCACCGGGGCGCCCGTGGGCTCGACGGACGGCGAAGGCTGGAGCGGCATTTTCCATCCCGAGGATCAGGCCCGCGCCTGGGAGCGGTGGAAACACTCGCTTGAGACCGGCGAACCCTATGAGATCGAATACCGGCTGCGGCGGCATGACGGCGAATACCGCTGGACCCTGGGCCGGGCCATGCCGATCCTCGACGAGACTGGCCGGATCGTCCGCTGGATGGGCACCTGCACCGACATCGACGACCTGAAGCGGATGGAGCAGGGCAAGGAGCTGGTCAGCCAGGAACTGAGTCACCGGATCAAGAACATCTTCGCCGTGGTGTCGGCGCTGGTGGCCCTGTCGGCGCGGCAGTTCCCGGAGGCGAAGGATTTCGCCAAGGCCCTGCGCACCCGCATCAATGCGCTGGCCCGCGCGCACGAGTTCGTGCGCCCGCATACGGAATCGTCGCGGCCCAGCGTGGGGACCATGACGCTGCATGCCTTCTTCGACGCCCTGTTCCGGCCCTATGTCGCGGCGGATGGACGACACCGCGTGATCGTCAGCGGCGACGACGCCGTGTTCGACGACCAGTCCGCCACATCGGTCGCCCTGATGTTCCACGAGTTGGCGACCAACGCCGCGAAATACGGCGCCCTGTCGGTCGAGGCCGGCGAGGTGACGCTGGACACCCGGCTGGAGGGCGACCGCTTCATGCTGATCTGGCAGGAGCGCGGCGGGCCCAAATTGAGCGGCGAACCGTCGCGGTCAGGCTTCGGATCGTCCCTGGCTACGCTCTCCGTGGAGGGTCAGATGGGCGGAAAGCTGGAACGAATCTGGGCCCCGGAGGGTTTGACTGTCGTGGCGGATTTGCCCGCCACAGCGCTGTCACGCCGCAGGGCCGCGGAAAAATCCCTGTGACCGTCTCTGGCGTGAAACCTGCAAGGCGGTTCGGCGGTCACACGCCGGGCGGCGATCAAGCAAAACACTGAAATATGACTGCGCGTATCCTGATCATCGAAGACGAGGCCCTGGTGGCCATGGAGCTCCGCTTCGTGCTGGAGGATCTCGGCTACGACGTGGTCGGCACCGCCGCCGAAGCGCGCACCGCCCGCGAAATCGTGCGTGAGACCGAGGTCGATCTGGCGCTGGTGGACATCCACCTGTCTGACGGCCCGACGGGCATCGAGCTGGGCCGCGAACTGGGTCAGGACATCGGCGTCACCGTGCTGTTCATGACCGCCAACCCCGGCATGGTGCGTGAAGGCGTCGCCGGGACCATCGGCGTCCTGTCCAAACCCACCGACGAGCGCGCGGTGCAGACCGCCGTCGATTACGCCCTGCGCCGCCGCATGGGCCAGCCGATCGAGTACGCCCCGCCGGAGCTTCAGCTGTTCGGCTGAACGCCTACCAGGTTCCGATCTTTTCCGCTTCGTGATGGCTGATGGGGTGACCCTCGGCCTTGTGGTCCTGCTCGGCCAGGAAGCGCACGGCCTCCAGGGCGGCCATGCAGCCCATGCCGGCGGCGGTGACCGCCTGGCGGTAGATGTCGTCGGTGACGTCGCCCGCGGCCCAGACGCCCTCGATGGCGGTCGCCGCCGTGCCCGGCTTCACCACCAGATAGCCGCCCTGCTTGGTCTCCAGCTGGCCGGCGAACAGCTCCGATGACGGCGCGTGGCCGATGGCGATGAAGACGCCGTCTGCCGATACTTCGCGCGCGGCGCCGGTCTTGACGTTCTTCAGCCGCACGCCGGTGACGTTCGAGCCGCCGGCCTCGGTCAGGCCCAGGATCTCATCGACCGCGTGGTCCCAGATGACCTCGACCTTGGGATTGGCGAACAGACGATCCTGCAGGATGCGCTCGGCGCGGAACTCGTCCTTCCTGTGGACCACCGTGACCTTCGACGCGAAGTTCGTCAGGAACAGCGCCTCCTCGACCGCGGTGTTGCCGCCGCCGACCACGATCACGTCCTTGCCGCGGTAGAAGAAGCCGTCGCAGGTGGCGCAGGCCGAGACGCCGAAGCCGCGATAGGCCTGCTCCGACTCCAGACCCAGCCACTTGGCCTGGGCGCCGGTGGAGATGATGACCGTCTCGGCCAGCAACTCCTCGCCGCCGTCCAGCTTCAGCCGGAACGGGCGCTGCGACAGGTCGGCGGAGACGACGATGTCGTGGATGACCTCAGTCCCGACGTGCTCGGCCTGGGCCTGCATCTGCTCCATCAGCCAGGGGCCCTGGATGACATCTGCGAAGCCAGGATAGTTCTCGACGTCGGTGGTGATGGTCAGCTGGCCGCCGGGCTGGATGCCGGCGATGACCACCGGGCTCAGCAGGGCGCGGGCGGCGTAGATGGCGGCGGTCCAGCCGGCGGGGCCGGAACCGATGATGGCGACGCGGACAGTTCTCGGAGTGCTCATGGCCCCTATTTAGGCGGTGATTCCCCTGCGCGCGATGTTAGGCTGCCGGGAAATCTGGGGAGGATCGCATGGCGCGTCAGACAAGTTACATGGGCGTGGGCGTCGCTCTCGGCACGGCCATTGGTGTCGCGCTGGGCATCGCGTTGGATAATCTAGCGCTGGGCATCGGCGGCGGCATTGCAATCGGTGTCGCTCTGGGCGCTGGAATGGACGCTTCGAAGAGCAAGAAGGACGACGCCAAGGGCGGGGACGGCACTGTTCCCTACGTTGGCGACGGCGGCTCCGGCGGCTCCGGCGGCAAACATCACAGCGATTCCGACGGCGGCGCGGACGGCGGCTCTGATGGCGGCGGAGGTGGAGACGGCGGCGGTGGCGGCGGGGGCGACTAGGTCCGCTTCGCCAGCAGATCCAGCACGACCCGCGCCGCCCGGTCGGTTTCGGCCAGCGGCTGGTAGGCCCAGGCCTCCAGCGAGCCGTCGAACGGCCGCGCCGCGCCGCGTTCTCGCAGGTCGGCGTGCAGGCGGGCGAACTTGCCGGGGGGCTTCAACGCGATCATCGGCAGGATGTGGACGGGCTTGCCGGTCGAGGCGGCCTCGGCGGCCATGTTGGCGCTGTCCTCGGTGACCAGCACATGGTCGGCGGCCTGCAGGAAGGCGAAATAGGGGTTCGCGCCCGTGCCGTCCCAGATCATGCCGGGCAGGGCCGACAGGCGGGCGGTCATCGCCGCCCTGGCCGCTTCCGGCGTGCGGCGCGAGAAAGTCAGCATGAGAGAGCCGCCCGCGGCCGTGACCGCCGCCGTGATGCGGTCGGCGAGATCGGCGGCGTGGGCCTCGGTCAGGTCGAAGGCTGCGGACTTGCCGCCTATCAGCACGGCCACGCGTGGCCGGGGAAGGGGGTCGATCCGGTCGGCGAAGGCAGGCACCGCCTCGACCAGCCGGTTGGCCGACACCCGGTGGGGCGAACCGGTGATGCTGAGCACATTCGGGCCGCTGACGCCGTCATGGGCCGGGGCGACGACGAGGTCGTAGTCGCCGGTGCGCCAGCGCGGATCCTGGGTCTGGACGACGAGGGTCTTGCCCTTGGCCATCATCGACAGGGGCAGGGTCGCCCGGCCGGTGGCGATCCAAACGTCGGGCCACGCCTCGCCCTTGGCCGGGAAGGGCGAGTCTGACGACGGGTCCAGCATCCACAGCGCCTTCAGCGCCGAGGGCAGCCTGTCGAACAGCGGCCGCCAGCGAACGCGTTTGATGGTGATGTCGGCGGGCGTCAGGCGCGCCAAGGCCTCGGCGAGGCCGAGCGCCTGGTTCTCCATGCCAATCCGGCCGTCGGAGACGACCTGGATCGAAAGCGGGGATTTCGCCCCTACTTCCACTCGACCTTGAGGATCTCGTAGGCCTTGACCCCGCCGGGGGTGTTGACCTCGACCACGTCGCCGACCTCTTTCGAGATCAGGGCGCGGGCGATCGGCGAAGAGACCGAGATCAGGCCCTTCTTCACGTCCGCCTCATGCTCGCCGACGATCTGGTAGCGGCCCTCGTCCTCGGTGTCCTCGTCGACAACGGTGACCGTAGCGCCGAACTTCACCTGGCTGCCCGACAGCTTCGTCACGTCAATGACCTGGGCGCGGCTGATCTTGTCCTCGATGTCCGCGATCTGGCCCTCGATCCAGCCCTGACGCTCCTTGGCCGCGTGATACTCCGCGTTCTCGGACAGGTCGCCATGGGCGCGCGCCTCCGAAATGGCCGCGATGACGCTGGGCCTTTCGACAGACTTCAATTGCTTCAACTGATCGTCGAGGGCGCGATAGCCCCCGGCCGTCATCGGCACTTTTTCCATTGTCTCGTGAGTTTCTTCTAACGCCCGGACGGACAGTCGACTCGAAATAGCAAGGCCGCGCAGGTCTTGCGCGGCCGGGCAGAAAGGCTAGGGCGCCGGGGCGGAAAATTCAAGCCGTGTGGCGGCGGTCCCGGCGACGGATATCACTGATCAGGCTGCGCGTGACCCAGGCGAGCGCCAAAAGCCCCCCGATCATGCAGAGGGCGGACAGGATCGCCACCCCCGCCGTCATGAAGGCGAGGACGAAGGCGATGGCGGCTCCGAGGCCGGCGATGATGTGGATGGTGTGCAGACGCATGCATCGTTAACGCGCGCAGGCCCCGGGAGTTGCGGTCCGGGGTTGGGGTCAGGCGTAGGCGTAGGGCCCGCCCCGCTCCAGCGCCCGCTGATACGCCGGACGGGCGTGGATATTCTGCAGGAAGGCCGACACCCGGGGCATTTTCGATCCATAGGGCGCCCGGCTGCCGCCGGCTTCCAGCGGGAAGCTCATCATGATGTCGGCGGCGGTGAACTCGCCGCCCGCGAACCATTCGGACTTCGACAGCTCGGCCTCCCAGTAGCCGAAGTGGGCGGTGATGTTGGGATCGACCATCAGG
>JAZKHQ010000065.1:0-17255 GCA_040385285.1 Pseudomonadota bacterium | reverse complement strand
CGCAGCAGGGCGCCGCCGCCCGTCAGCATGATGCCCTTGTCGGCGATGTCGGCGGCCAGTTCCGGCGGCGTCGCTTCCAGGGCGACCTTCACCGCGTCGATGATTTGGGCGACCGGTTCGGCCAGGGCCTCGGCGGCCTGGCGTTCCGAGATGCGGACCTCGCGGGGCACGCCCTGCATCAGGTCGCGGCCCTTGACCTCGATCGACAGGCCTTCGCCGTCCTGCGGGATGCGGGCGGTGCCGATGTCCTTCTTGATGCGCTCGGCGGTGGTCTCGCCGATCAGCAGGTTATGGTTGCGGCGCATGTAGCTGATGATCGCCTCGTCCATCTTGTCGCCGCCGACGCGGACCGAGCGCGAATAGACGATGCCCGACAGCGACAGCACGGCCACCTCGGTGGTGCCGCCGCCGATGTCGACGACCATCGAGCCGGTCGGCTCGTGGATCGGCAGGCCGGCGCCGATCGCGGCGGCCATCGGCTCGTCGATCAGGCCGACGCGGCGGGCCGAGGCGTTGAGGCAGGAATCGTTGATGGCGCGGCGCTCGACGGCCGTGGCGCCCGACGGCACGCAGACGATGACCTTGGGGTTCACGAAGCCCTTGCGGTTATGAACCTTGCGGATGAAGTGCTTGATCATCTCCTCGGCGACTTCGAAGTCGGCGATGACCCCGTCGCGCATGGGGCGAATGGCCTCCATGTGGCCCGGGGTGCGGCCCAGCATCTGCTTGGCCTCTATGCCCACGGCGTGGACGATCTTGCGGCCGCCGACGTTGCGCAGGGCGACGACCGAAGGCTCGTTCAGGACGATCCCCTTGCCCTTCATGTAGATCAGGGTGTTCGCCGTGCCGAGGTCGATGGCGATGTCGTTGGAGATCATGCCGAAAAGATGCATGGGCGTGGGATACCGTTCGGGTTCGGGCCTATTTAAGGCGGTCAGCAGCGTTCAGTCCGCTGCGACGAAACCCCGGCCAATGCGCATCCCCACGCCTTGACCGCCCTGATCCTGTCGCCGAGCCGACCAGCGGCCCGTTTGCCCGCATGATGAAGGGATTACAAGCCCTCTCGGCCTCTCAGGCGCCGCTCATCGCCGCGATCACTCGAAGGTGACGCCGAAGATCGCGCCGCACATGCCCAGGGCGCCGATCAGGTCATCCTCCGACGCCTGACCCAGGGCCTGCAACGCGACGTCGCGCTGGGTCTCCGCCTGGGCCGGGTCCCAGCCGTCCCGCAGCCGGGCCGGCTCCATGGCGGCGTCAGCCAGCGACTTGAGCCGGGTCAGGTCATCGACCAGCTTGATCTCGCCGGTGGTGACCGGCGTGGTCCCGTCCTGCGTCATCATGCCGATCCCGGCCTCGGCCAGGGCGGAGCAGGCGAAGGTTTCGTTGTAGCTCAGGTCCGTCACCGCCGGGATCTGCTGCACGGGGGCCGGCGCGGCGTTCAGCGCCAGGACGAGGGACAGCAGGATCGACATCGAGGGTCTCCGAAGGGGTGCGGCGGGAGGAAAGCCCGCCCTGCCGCCGCATGCAACCCTGTCGAACCTGACGTCAGGCGGCTTGCAGCCCCTCGGCCTTCAGCATCGATTGCGTCGCCGGCCGGGCCTGCACCGCGTCCAGATGGGCGTTCAGCTGAGGGAACCGCGCCGTGTCCAGCAAGCCCGCCTGACGCGCCCAGCGCTCGAACACCATCAGATAGCCGTCCGACAGCGTCCAGGTTTCGCCGAACACCCAGGGGCCTTCCAGATAGTGGTCCTCAACCAGTTGCAGCCTGGACAGGGCATAGGTGACCGCCTCGTCCTTCGCGGCGCCTTCCAGCGCCGGATGGCTGAACAGCACCTTGCCCAGGGCCGGGTGCAGGGACGACGACAGGAAGCCGTTGAAGGCGTTGAACCGCGCCAGGCCGAAGGCGTCGGTGGGGGCCAGCTTCTTCTCCGGCCATTTCGCGGCGGCCCAGCCGATGATGGCGGCGTTCTGGGTCAGGACGCCGTCGTCGGTCTGCAACGCCGGGGTCGCGCCGGCCGGGTTGATGGCCAGGTATTCGGGCGTGCGCTGCTCGCCGGCCCGCAGGTTGATCACCTGGGTCTCGAAGTCGGCGCCCGCCTCCTCCAGCGCCAGGTGCGAGGCCATGGCGCAGGCGCCGGGCGAGATGAAGAGCTTCAGCATGGATAGGTCCCTCTGTCGGTTGAGCTATGCAGGTAGGGACGCGGCCGATCCGCAACAAGGGCGGTTTCTATTGTTCTTCGCTCGCCCGGTTCTCGCGCCGTTTCACCAGTTCGCGCACCCCCAGCATCAGGCCCAGCCACAGCACCGCCGCGCCGGCCAGGATCAGCGAGGTCCAGACGCCGTCGCCCGACACCGCCGTGACCACCGCCCCGCCGAAGAAGGCCACCAGCGCCGTCTTGGGCAACACCCCCAGCGCGCACCCTGCCAGAAAGGCCCAGAAGTTCGCCCGCGTCGCCCCGAACGCCATGTTGACCACGATGAACGGCGCCGAGGGCACGTTGCGGATCATGAAGCTGGCGTAGAAGGCGTTCTTGCCCACGAACCGCTTCAGCCGCTCCGTGGTCTGGCCGCCGAACCGGTCGACCAGCCGCGCCGTCGGCCCCCGCCCCAGCCAGTAGGTGACACCCGCCGAGGCCACCGTCGCCGCCCAGCTGTAGAAAAAGCCCAGCGACGGCCCGAAGGCGACCACGCAGGCGGCGATCAGGATGAACTGCGGCACCCCGATGAAGGCGGAGGCCACGAACAGCACCACCGTCACTGCAAAGGCCCACGGACTGCCGGCGTAACCCTGCAGCCAGGCCTCCAGCTTCTCCTCCGCCGCCAGCCCGAACTGGCTCTTGCCCAGCGCCAGCAGCGCCACCGTCGCCCCCAGCAACAGCGCCGTCGCCAGAACCGTCCGCCAGCGGCGGCCCTCCATGTTCAGGATAAAGTCGAGGATGCGACGCATGAAGGCCGATTAGCATCCCGATCAGCGTCCGGCGAGCGCCGCCGTTTGATCCCGCTTTCGCAACTGCGTAATGAAGGCTTCCCACACGGAGTCGCCATGTCCAGCCTGCAGTCCGCCGCCCTTTCTCGCGTGAAGCCGTCGGCGACGCTGGCGGTGACGGCCCAGGCGCGGGCGCTGAAGGCCGAGGGGCGCGACATCATCGGCCTGGGCGCCGGCGAGCCCGACTTCGACACGCCCGACAACATCAAGGCTGCCGCCATCGACGCCATCCGCCGCGGCGAGACCAAATACACCGACGCCGACGGCATGCCCGAGCTGAAGAAGGCGGTCTCGGCCAAGTTCAAACGCGAGAACGGCCTCGACTATCCGCCGGCCCAGATCCACGTCGCCCCGGGCGGCAAGACGGTGATCTACAACGCCATGGTCGCCACCCTGTCGCCGGGCGACGAGGTGATCGTGCCGGCGCCCTACTGGGTGTCCTATCCGGACATGGTGCTGCTGGCCGGGGGCGAACCGGTGCGGGTGGTGGGTCAAGAGGCCGACGGCTTCAAGCTGCGCCCCGAGGTGCTCGAGGCCGCGATCACCGCGCGGACCAAGTGGATCATCCTCAACTCGCCGTCGAACCCCACCGGCGCCGCCTACACCCGCGCCGAGCTGGAGGCGCTGGCGGACGTGCTGCGACGCCACCCGCAGGTCTGGGTGCTGACCGACGACATGTACGAGCACCTGATCTACGGCGACTTCGAATACACGACCATCGCCCAGGTGGCGCCGGACCTCTACGACCGCACCCTGACGGTCAACGGGGTGTCGAAGGCCTACGCCATGACCGGCTGGCGCATCGGCTACGCGGGCGGGCCAAAGCCCCTGATCGACCTGATGCGCAAGGTCGCCAGCCAGACCACCTCGAACCCTTCGTCGATCAGCCAGTGGGCAGCGGTCGAGGCCCTGAACGGACCCCAGGACTTCATCGCCCCGCGTGGAAAGGCCTTCGAGGCGCGCCGTGATCTGGTGGTGTCGATGCTGAACCAGGCCAGCGGCATCCGCTGCGCCACGCCGGAGGGCGCCTTCTACGTCTATCCGTCGATCGAGGGGCTGATCGGCAAAACGACCGACGCGGGCGTGGTCATCGCCGACGACGAGGTCTTCACCGCCGAACTGCTGGCCGCCGAGGGCGTGGCCGTGGTCCAGGGCGCCGCCTTCGGCCTCAGCCCCTATTTCCGCATCAGTTATGCGACTTCGGACGCGGTGCTGGAGGACGCCTGCGGCCGCATCCAGCGGTTCTGCGCGTCCTTGCGTTAGGCCGCCCGGCTGACCGCGAAGTCGGCCAGGGCCTCCAGCGCCTCGCGCCACGGCCCGGCGGGCACAGGCCCCAGCGCCGCCTTGGCCGCATCAGCGAACTCGCCCGCCGCATCCAGCGTCGCGCTGATGGCGCCGGAGCCGATGACCAGCTCCCGCGCCCGGCGGAAGTCGTCGGGCGTGCGCTCGCCCTTGACGATGGTCCGCTCCCAGAAGCCGTCGTCGTGCCCCTTGGTGCGGGCCACGGCCAGCAGCAGCGGCAGGGTCGCCTTGCCCTCGTTGAAGTCGTCACCGGCGTTCTTGCCCAGAGTCTCGGTCGCGCCGCCGTAGTCCAGCGCGTCGTCCGCCAGCTGGAACGCCATGCCCAGCGCCATGCCGTAGTCGCGCAGCGCCTTCACTGACCGGGCGTCGGCGCCCGAGCCCACGGCCCCGGCCTCGGCCGCCGCGGCGAACAGCTCGGCGGTCTTGGCCGCAATGATCTGGAAATAGGTGTCGCGGTCCAGGTTCAGGTCGTGGGCGCGGGTCAGCTGCAGCACCTCGCCCTGCGCGATGACGCTGGAGGCCGTGGCCAGGATGCCCAGCGCCCGCATCGAATCCGTCTCGACCATCAGCTCAAAGGCGCGGGCGAACAGGAAGTCGCCGACCAGCACGCTGGGCGCCGCGCCCCAGATCAGATGCGCCGCCACCTTGCCGCGCCGCATCTCGGAGCTGTCGACCACGTCGTCGTGCAGCAGGGTCGCCGTGTGGATGAACTCGACCGCCGCGGCGAGGCGCAGAGGGGCCGCGATGTCGCCGGTCGCGCCGGTCGCCCGGGCCGCCGCCACGGTGATCATGGGCCGAAGGCGCTTGCCGCCCGCCCCGACCAGATGCTCGGCCAGTTTGGGGATCACGGGAACGTCGGACTGCATCCGGTCCAGGATCAGGGCGTCGACCGCGCGCATGTCCTCGGCCGCGAGGGCGACCAGGGCCTCGACGTCACCCTTGGGCCGGGCGGTAGCGATGACAGCGTCCAATGGGGTCTTCTTTAAGCGAACGGAGAAGGTGGAATCGTCGTCACGGCTTGCCCGACCGCGACCGGGCGCACAATGGTGACCGGGCCTTGGAAGATCAAGGCGTGTGAGGGTCGCACCGGCGATGGATGTCGCGGAAAACACAGTGCTTGGGGGCCGGGTTCGACTGAGCCAGCCCGTGCGCGGCTATCGCGCCGGCATGGACGCCGCCCTGCTGGCCGCCGCCGTCGAGGCCGGGCCGGGCCAGCGGGTGATCGAGGCCGGATGCGGCGCGGGCGGAGCCCTGCTGCAGATCGCGGCCCGCCGCGAAGGCGCTGTTCTGACCGGGCTGGAGCGCGACGCGGACGCAGCAGAGCTGGCGCGCGGCAATGCGGCCCTGAACGGGATGGCGGATCGCGTCCAAGTGACCACCGGCGACGTCGCCGCCGGGTTCCGGGCGCTGGGCCTGCCCGAGTTCGACTGGGCCGTCTCCAATCCGCCCTTCTTCGACGACGAGAGCGCCTTGCGGGCGCCCGACCCTGCCAAACGCGGGGCCTGGATCGCCGACGACGGGCTGAAGGCGTGGACGGACTTCCTCATCAAAGCGGTGCGCGAGGGCGGGCGCATCGTCGTCATCCACCGCGCCGACCGTCTGGCCGACATCCTGGGCCTGCTGGGCGGCAAGTGCGGCTCGTTCGCCATCCGCCCCATCCAGCCCTTCGCCGACGAACCGGCCAAGCGGGTGCTGGTTCAGGCGGTGCGGACGGGCAAGGCGCCGCTGCGCCTGCTGCCCCCGCTGGTGCTGCACGACCGATCAGGGGCGAAGCACACGCCGGAAGCCGAAGCCATCCTGCGCGGTGAAGCCTCGATCAGCTGGTAGGTCGGGGGATCAGGCCCGAACGGCGCCCCGCGCCGCGTCGATGCCCAGCGCCACCAGCGCCGCCGCCGCGATATGCTCGGCGTTCAGACCGGCCTCGGCGTACATGATCTCGGGCTTGTCGTGGTCCTGGAACACGTCGGGAAGGTTCAGCGTACGGACCTTCAGCCCCGCGTCCAGCGCGCCCTTTTCCGCCAGCAGCTGCAGCACGAAGGCGCCGAAGCCGCCCATGGCGCCCTCCTCCACCGTCACCAGGCATTCGTGCTCACGGGCGAGGCGCAGTATCAGGTCGGCGTCCAGCGGCTTGGCGAAGCGGGCGTCGGCGACCGTGGCCGAGACGCCGCGCGCGGCCAGCAGGTCTGCGGCCTTGATTGATTCCTGCAGCCGCGTGCCCAGCGACAGGATGGCCACCGCCGTCCCCTCGCGCACGACGCGGCCGCGGCCGATCTCCAGCGGGGCGGCCAGTTCCGGAATCTCCACGCCGACGCCGTCGCCGCGCGGATAGCGGAAGGCGCTCGGCCGGTCGTCGATCTCGCAGGCGGTGGCGATCATGTGCGCCAGCTCGGCCTCGTCGGAGGGCGCCATCAGCACCATGCCCGGCAGGGCGCCCATGAAGCCGACGTCAAAGCTGCCTGCGTGGGTCGCGCCGTCGGCGCCCACCAGTCCCGCGCGGTCCATGGCGAAGCGCACCGGCAGCTTCTGGATCGCCACGTCGTGGACGACCTGATCATAGCCGCGCTGGAGGAAGGTCGAATAGATGGCGCAGAACGGCTTCATTCCCTCGGCGGCGAGGCCGGCGGCGAAGGTGACCGCGTGCTGTTCGGCGATACCGACGTCATAGGTGCGGTCGGGGAAGGCCTGGCCGAACAGGTCCAGCCCGGTGCCCGAAGGCATGGCCGCGGTGATGGCGACGATGGACGGGTCACGCTCCGCCCGCTTGATCAGCTCGGTCCCGAACACCTTGGTGTAGCTGGGGGCGTTGGAGATGGCCTTGGCCTGCTTGCCCGAGACCACGTCGAACTTGACCACGCCATGATACTTGTCGGCGCTATTCTCGGCGGGGCCGTAGCCCTTGCCCTTCTGGGTCACGACGTGGACCAGCACCGGCTTGTCGGTGATGGCCGACGCGTTCTTCAGCACCGGAACCAGGGCGTCCATGTCGTGGCCGTCGATGGGTCCGACGTAATAGAAGCCCAGCTCCTCGAAGAAGGTGCCGCCGGTGACCATGCCCCGGGCGTATTCCTCGGCCTTCTTGGCCGCGTTGCGGAACGGGCGCGGCAGGTGCTGGGCCATCGACCGGCCGAGACGGCGCAGGCTGCGGTAGGTCCCGCCCGACACCAGCTTGGCCAGATAGGCGCTCATGCCGCCGACCGGGGGCGCGATCGACATGTCGTTGTCGTTCAGCACCACCATCAGTTGGCCGTTGGTGGCCTCCAGCGCGTTGTTCATCGCCTCATAGGCCATGCCGGCGCTCATGGAGCCGTCGCCGATGACGGCCACGACCTTGTTGCTCTCGCCCCGCTGATCACGCGCGGCGGCGAAGCCGAGGGCGGCGCTGATCGAGGTCGAGGCGTGGGCCGCGCCGAATGGGTCGTATTCGCTCTCGCTGCGCTTGGTGAAGCCCGACAGGCCCCCACCCTGACGCAGGGTGCGGATGCGGTCGCGGCGGCCGGTCAGGATCTTGTGCGGATAGCACTGGTGCCCGACGTCCCAGATCAGGATGTCCTTCGGCGTCTCGAACACATGGTGCAGGGCGACCGTCAGCTCGACCACGCCCAGCGCCGAACCCAGATGCCCGCCGGTGACCGAAACCGCGTCGATGGTCTCGGCCCGCAGTTCGTCCGCCAGCTGTCGCAGACGCGGAATGTCGAACGCGCGCGTGTCGGCCGGAAGGTGGACGGTGTCGAGAAGAGGCGTGTCGGGCATGCGGGGCGGTTCGTACCTGGCCTTTGGTCTTCCAACACGCTGTAGCGCATTTCGCTGCGCGCCGGATCGAGTCTGTCCGGATAATCCGTGCAGGTTCCGTGCATCTAGCGCGTCGGCGCGGGCGCGGCGAGAGGCATCTTGTCGCCCTGTCAGGCTTGGCTCAGGACCGGCGCCGCAGCACGAAGTCCACGCTGGCCTTCAGGATTTCGGCGTCGTGGCCGAACAGGTCGAGGTGGCTTCGGGCCTGGTCGGCCAGATGCGCCACCCTGTGCCGCGCCGCATCCACCCCCAGCAGGGTGACAAAATTGGTCTTGCCCAACGCCGCGTCCTTGCCGCCCGCCGCCTTGCCCAGGATGTCCTCGTCACCCTCGACGTCCAGCAGGTCGTCGACGATCTGGTAGGCCAGGCCGATGTCATGGGCGAAGCTGGTCAGGGCGTGGCGCTGGGCCTCGCCGGCGCGGGCGATGATCAGCGGGATCTCGAAGGCGTAGGTGAACAGGGCGCCGGTCTTCAGCCGCTGCATCCGGGCGACGCCACCCAGGTCGTCGCGGACCCCCAGCAGGTCGATCATCTGCCCGCCCGCCATGCCTCGCGCGCCGGAGGCGAAGCTGAGGCGGCTGGCCAGCTCGCAGCGGATCTCCGCGTCCTCGTGGGTGTCTTCATGCAGGACGATGTCGAAGGCCGCGGTCTGCAGCGCATCGCCGGCGAGCACGGCGGTGGCCTCGTCATAGGCGCGGTGCAGGGTCGGACGCCCCCGGCGCATGTCGTCGTCGTCCATGCACGGCAGGTCGTCATGGACCAGACTGTAGGCGTGGACGCATTCCAGGGCGCAGGCCGCGCGCAGCACCGGCCGCTCCTCGATGTCGAACAGGGTGGCGGCTTCGATGGCGAAGAACGGCCGCAAGCGCTTGCCCGGGCCGAGCGCCGCATAGCGCATCGCCTCCGTCAGGCGTGATTCCGGTCCGTCGGCGCGGGGCAGCAGCTCGTCCAGCGCGACCGTGACCAGATCGGCGACCTCGGCCACCCGATCGACCACCGCCTGTTCCGGCGAGTTTGCGGCGACAGGACGGGTCAGAACAGCCTCCCGCCCACGACGGCGTCACGGTCCACGCCGACCAGCACCACCGCGCCGTCTGCGTCGGGGAAGCCCAGCGTCAGGACCTCGGACATGAACGGCCCGATCTGGCGCGGCGGAAAGTTCACCACTGCGGCGACCTTGCGGTCCTGAAGCTGGTCCAGGGTGTAGTGGACGGTGATCTGGGCCGAGGACTTTTTCACCCCAATGTCGGGGCCGAAGTCGATGGTCAGCTTGTAGGCGGGCTTCCTCGCCTCCGGGAACGGCTCGGCCTTGATGACCCGTCCGATGCGGATATCGACCTTCAGGAAGTCGTCGAAGCTGATCGGGTCAGCTGCGGCCCCAGACCCTGAGACTGGCATCAGCCGAACTCGGCGGGCTCGACGCCCTTGGCCTGGCCGTCCGGGCCGACCACGATCTTTTCAACGCGCAGCTGGGCGGCCTTCAGGCGATCCTCGCAATGCTTCTTCAGCGCCGCGCCTTCTTCATAGAGCGCGATGGACTGCTCCAGCGGCGCCTGGCCGGATTCGAGGCGCGAGACGATGGCCTCGAGTCGGGCGAGGGCGTCCTCGAAACTGAGATCGGCGGGGATGGCGGCGGCGTCGGTCATGGCGCGGGACCCTAGAAGGGCCCGCAGTCGGGATCAACGGCACCTCGACGCCGGCTGATACGTAAATGAACTGAAGGGTGGCATCCGCTTACGCTTCACGGGCCGATTGCCGCTTACTTTTGTCAGCAAGTTCAATCCGAATGAGTAGTGCTCTCGGACAATCTCCATATCGCTGGCCCAGCCATGCGCGGCCAACATCGGCGAGATGTCGTCGCATTGAAGGGGAAGCCGTCGGCGCCAAATAGACGCCATAAGGTCTTGGATCATCGACATTCGAGGATCTTCATCCCCACGTTCAACAGCTGCGGCGTATCCAAAAAGCATGCTCGCATGGATAGCTCCCGCATCTTCGACAGAGATTGGAGGGGCCCAGCTCGGGACCAAGAAGAGCTGCTCAGGCAGTATCAGTTCGTGCCGTCGGTTTTCGCGATATGTCCATTCGTCAGGGTCTGTGTCGAATTTGCACACCAATACGTCAGGGTCTTGGTCCAACTCGACGACCTCAGCGGTTTCACCACAACGATAGCCGCTCAGCATCAGCACTCGCGAGCCGAGCGCGGGAGAAGACCAAGCCAGAGCACCGCAGAATGGGCAGTAGTTGTGAAGCCCGCTCTTGACTACGTCGGTCGGGTCCATCGGCAAGTCTAGCTTCACCGCTTCTCGTAGCGGCGCTGGGACCAGTATTTGAAGCCCTGGTTGTGGACCAGCTTCCAGCCGTCGGCCTTCAGTCGCTTGCCGACCATGTGGTTGAAATAGCCGTGGGCGAGGACCAGCACGTCATGCCCCTGTTCGGCGCGGCCGATCAGCACCTGGGCCGCCTGTTCGGCGCGGGCCTCGGCCTGACGGCGGGTCTCCTGGCCGTCGTGGTGGTCGAAGACGTGCCACCAGAAGCGGGCCACCGCGCCCCAGTATTTCGGCGGCAGCTTGAACCACGACGGGAAACGCGGCGGCGGCAGGGGCGCCTCGATGAACAGGGCGTCGCTCAACACAGCCTTGCCGGCGGCGGCGGCCTTGGCCGTTTCCTGGGCCCGGGGGCGGGTCGAGGCATAGATGGCGCCCGCGCCTTCGGCGGCGGCCAACAGCTCGGGCGGTGGCGTCTGGCCGGCGCGCAGGCCGCCGACCTCGTACTTCGCCCACCAGTCGCGGTACTGGTCCGACGTCAGGAAGCATTTGCGCGACAGCGCCGGCTCGCCGTGCCGGGTCAGGATGATGGCGCCGGGGCGCGCGAGATCGGAGTCGGTAGAAGACATGGTCGCCGGGACGATAGAGCGAGTCGCCGTCCCTCAGTCCTCCCCAAGAGCCTGAACATGTGCGGCCGCCGAACGGCCGAGCCCTTCGAGGTCGTAGCCGCCCTCAAGCGACGACACAACCTTGCCGCCGCATCGCGCCCCCGCAACCTCAAGCACCGCCCGCGTCGCCCAGGCGAAGTCCTCCGCCTCCAGCGACTGGTGCGCCAGCGGATCGCGGCGGTGGGCGTCGAACCCCGCGGAGATCAGGATCAGGTCCGGCTCGAACGCATCGAGCGCCGGCATCAACCGGTCCGCGAACGCCGCGCGCCAGGCCTCGCGCGCCGCATGGGGCGGAACAGGCGCATTGACAATGTTGCCGACGCCGGTCTCGGAGGCCAGTCCCGTGCCGGGATAGAGCGGCAGTTGGTGGATCGACCCGAGGAACAGGCTGTCGTCGGCCTGAAACGCGGCCTGGGTGCCGTTGCCGTGGTGGACGTCGAAGTCGATGACGGCGACCCGGGCCATGCCCTCCGCCTGCGCCACGCGGGCGGCGACGGCGACGTTGGAGAACAGGCAGAAGCCCATGGCCGTGTCCGGCTCGGCATGGTGGCCAGGCGGACGCACGGCGGCGAAGGCGCGGGCGGTCTCTCCGCGCACCACGGCGCGAACGGCGTCGATGGCCGCCCCCGCCGCCAGCCGCGCCGCGCGGATGCTGCCAGTCGACAGGATGGTGTCGGCGTCCAGCTGGTTCAGTCCCTCGGTTGGCGACGCCGCCAGCAGCCGCGCCACATGGGCCGCGGGGTGAACCCGCTCCAGATCGGCCACGGCGGCCTCGGTCGCCGCCCGGCGGTCCAGAGACAGGTCGTCGAGCGCGTCCAGCACGGCCTGCAGCCGCCCGGCATGCTCGGGATGACCGCGGCCCGGCTGGTGGTCCAGCATGTCCGGGTGGGTGAAGAGACTGACGTCCATGGCGAGAGACTAGCGCCGCAAGGGGTTGAGTAAACGGCCCGATCCGGCGAAAGCGGCTGCATGAACGATGTCGTGATCCGCCCCCCGACCGCCGCCGACGCCGCCGCCCTCGGCGCACTGGGCCGCCAGACCTTCATCGACACCTTCGTGGACGGGTTCGCCATCCCCTACCCGGCCGACGATCTGGCGGCCTTTCTCGACGCCAGCTTCGAGCCCGACGCGCTGCTGAAGAAGCTGGCCGAGCCCGGCGCCGCCTGGTGGGTGGCCGAGCGAGACGGCGACCTGCTGGCCTTCGCCAACACGGGGCCCAACACCCTGCCTCACCCGGACGCACGACCCAGCCACGCCGAGCTGCGGCGGCTGTATGTGTCGAAGGCGGCCCAGGGACTTGGCCTGGGCACGCAACTGCTGGCCCTGTCGCTGGACTGGATGGAGACCCACTCGGACGGCCCGCTGTGGATCGGTGTCTGGAGCGGCAACCTGAAGGCGCAGAAGCTGTATGAGGCCCACGGTTTCGAGAAGGCCGGCGAGTATCAGTACCCCGTCGGCCGGTGGCTCGACGACGAGTTCATCCTGCGGCGGGGATAGGGTATGATGCGAGGATGACCCGTGACGAACTGCTGACCAAGCTGCGCGATCTGAAGCCTTGGCTCGAAGAGCAGGGCATCGTCAACGTGCGCCTGTTCGGCAGCTACGCCCGCGATGAAGCAGGGCCGGACAGTGACGTGGACCTGATCGTGGAAATGAGCAAACCGCTCGGCTGGGATTTCTTTGGTGTCGAACGGCGCCTAGGAGAAAAGCTGGGCATGAAGGTCGAAATGGGAACAGAGGACTCGATGCATCGCCTCGTTCGACGCAGCGCTGTCCGCGAGGCTGTCCTTGTCTGAACGCGACCGACTTCATTTGCAGGAGATGATCGGCGCGATTGACGAAATGGCGGTTCAGGTCGCCGGCTACGAACCAGAGAAATGGATCGAAGACCGAACGCGAGTGGCGGCGACATCCATGTATCTGATCGTTCTTGGCGAGGGCGCTCAACATCTCTCCTCCGAGATGAAGGCCATGGCGCCGGATGTCGCTTGGACGGACATTGCGGGACTTCGTCACAGACTGGCGCATAGCTATTTTCGCGCGGACCGACGTCTGATCTGGAGCGCAGCCTCAAATCATGCACAAGCGCTGAAGCCAGTATTGCAGAGGTTGCTGGCTGTGCTTGGACCCGAAGCCGACTGATGCTGCTTCCCTTCTTCTCCGCCCTGCGCGACGCCAAGGTTCCGGTGTCGATGAAGGAATGGCTCCATCTGATGGAGGCCATGGACAAGGGCGTGGCCTCCGACCGGGTCGAGGACTTCTACCACCTGTCCCGCGCCGTCCTGGTGAAGGACGAGAAGCACTACGACCGCTTCGATCAGGTGTTCAGTAAGGTGTTCAAGGGACTGGAGACCGTCGGCGCGGGCGACGAGCCCGACGTGTCGGTCCCCGAGGACTGGCTGAAGCTGCTCAACGAGAAATACCTGACCGACGAGGAGAAGGCGCAGATCGAGGCGCTCGGCGGGTTCGACAAGCTGATGGAGACGCTGAAGCAGCGTCTGGAAGAGCAACAGGGCAGGCACGAGGGCGGATCGAAGTGGATCGGCACGGGCGGGACCAGCCCCTTTGGCCATGGCGGCTACAACCCCGAGGGCGTGCGCATCGGCGGACCGGCGAAGCAGGGCCGGGCGGTCAAGGTGTGGGAGAAGCGCGAGTACCGGAACCTGGACGACAGCGTCGAGCTGGGCACCCGCAATATCAAGGTGGCGCTGCGCCGCCTGCGCCGCTTCGCCCGCCAGGGCGCGCCGGATGAGCTGGACATGGACGCCACCATCGACGGCACGGCGCGCCAGGGCTGGCTGGACATCCACATGCGGGCCGAACGCCGCAACACCATCAAGGTGCTGCTGTTCCTCGACGTCGGCGGGTCGATGGACGCCCACGTGAAGCTCTGCGAGGAGCTGTTCTCGGCGGCGAAGACCGAGTTCAGGAACATGGAGTTCTTCTACTTCCACAACTGCCTCTACGAGGGGGTGTGGAAGGACAACCGGCGGCGTCACGCGGAGAAGATTCCGACCTGGGATCTGCTGAACAAATATCCCGGCGACTGGCGCGCCATCTTCGTCGGCGACGCCACCATGAGCCCCTACGAGGTCACCATGCCCGGCGGCTCGGTCGAGCACTGGAACGAGGAGGCGGGGGCCGTCTGGATGATGCGAGCGCGCCGGCAGTGGGAGAAGTCGGCCTGGCTGAACCCGGCGCCCGAACGCTACTGGAGCTATTCCGCCTCGGTCGGCCTGATCCGCGAGGTGATGGAGGAGCGGATGTATCCCCTGACCATCGACGGGCTGGACCGCGCGATGCGGGCGCTGGCCAGATGAGCGTGCTAGGCTGAGGCTTCAAACGGAGAACGCCCCATGCCCGTCGCCCTGCTGATCGCCGCCTTGATGCAGGATCCGAACGGCGCCGCCGCCGGAACCATCGCCTGGAGCGAGCCCGCGCCGGTCGTTGAGGCGCCGGCCGTTGCCCCGCCGCCGCCCCTGCCCGCCTGGGCCCTGGCCGATCCCTTCGGCTGGGAGCGGGCGCAATGCAGCCCGATGATCCGCAAGGATGCGACGCTCGAGGCTTGTCAGGCGCGGGTGCGCACCGATCTGGCCGCCAATCTGGGCGACGCCTGCCTGCGGCCCTGAGGCCACCGGCGGTGCAGGAATGCCGCCGCACCGAGGACGGATACACGATCGACTGCGGCGCGCCGGATCGTCCCGGCCGCCCCTCGCCGGTGTTGCGCGAACAGGACTGCGGCACCCGCATGGTGCGTCAGCGCGAGGGCGGCGCGGCCTTCACCAGCGATTGCCGCCCGGTGACCGGCGAGGAACGCGACGAGGGCCTGCAGATTCGCCTGGGCGGGAACGACTGACGTCAGGAGCCGTCAGCCGCATCTCTGATGATTCCGGTGCAGAGTGCGGGCTGAAGGGGATCGCCATGTTCCGACCGACGACTGCCGCCGTGACCCTGTGCCTCGCCCTCGGGCTGGCCGGCGCCGCATGCGCCCAGGACGAGATCGTCTCGACGCGCCCGGCTACGATCCGGGAGTCGGACGTTCCGACGACCCCGTCGCCGCCGCCGCCGCCGCCGAGGTCGCAGCTCGACCCCGCGGTGCAGACGTATATTGACGAATGGGCGACGACGGCGCCCGCCGAGCCGGCCTACGCGCGCAGCAACCGCGTCTTCGTCAGTGACACGCCGGCCGCGCCCGAACCCCTGCCGGCCTGGGCGCTGGAGGAGCCGGTTCGCTATGTCGCCGAGATGTGCCGTCCGCGCGTGCGGCCGGCGGGTGAAGAGATCGAGGCCTGCTTCACCCGCGTCGAGCATGAGGTGAACGAGGCGCGCAGGGCCGGACGAACCGGTCCCCGCGACCCCGTCACCCGCCGCGAATGCCGAACCGAGACCTATCGCAGCCAGGACGGCAGCGAGACCTCAAGCACCTATACCTGCACCGTGGGCAACGGCGACCCGGAACTGCTGAACGATCTTCTGAACGGCGACTAGTTCCGGTTGTCCTTGTCGCGCAGCGCGTCCTTCACGCCGCCGACGGCGTTCTGGACCTTGCCCTTGAGCTGATCGGCGCGGCCTTCGGCTTTCAGCTTCTCGTCACCGGTCACCTTGCCGGCGGCTTCCTTGATCTTGCCGCCCATGTTGGTGGCGGCGCCTTCGATGCGATCATGATCGGCCATGGGGAATCTCCTTGATCCGGCGCGGGAAAGTCGCGCTTCGGAGATTTAACCGGACCCGCCGGACGGAGTTCCGTACGGCCAAGCTCAGCGCCGCATCCACAGGGCCACGGCCCAGGCATGGGCGTCATGACGCAGGTTGGCGACGGCGAAGGCTGGATCGAGCCAGACCAGTTCGTGATCGTCCTCCACCTTCCGCATCGGGTCGAGCGCCGTCATCTCCGCCGTCCAGAAGCCGCCGCGGTTGTTCAGCGGCTCGCCGTCGGTCTTCTGGAAATACTGGGCTGCCTCGCCGATGCGGATCAGGGCGCGGACGGTCATGCCGGTCTCCTCCATGAACTCGCGGACCAGCGCCTGTTCCTCGCTCTCGGCGCCGTCGACGGCGCCGCCGGGCAGATCGAAATAGCTGCCCTCGCCCCGGTCGACGCGGACGCAGGCGAGCTTTCCGTCACGCGTCGCCAGTCCGAAAGCGGTGGGACGTTCGCGGTAGGCGAGACCGGACCGGGGCGAGCCGAATTGCAGCATGCGGAGCAAACGCGCGATGCGGCTAAAGTTCGAAGGCCAGGCGCGCGCGGACGCCCGAGTGCGCCGGGTCGAAATGCACCTTGGATCGCAGGCCTTGCGCCATGGCGGCGACGATCTTGCCGCCCAGACCGGTGCCCTTGGCTTTGCCGTCTCCCATGCCGGGGCCGTCGTCTTCGACGGTGAGCAGCGCGCGGCCCTCGCCGTCCGGCTTCAGGCGCACGCGGATTTCGCCCCCCTGACCGGGACCGTAGGCGTATTTCACGGCGTTGGTGACCAGTTCGGTGACGATGACGCCCAGCGACACGGCCTGGTCGGTGCTGACCGTCATCTCGGCGGCGTCGAGGCGGATGTCGGGGGCGCTGTCGTCGGGACCGAGGGACTTTTTCAGCTCCTCGATCAGACCCCCGAGGTATTCGTCCATGGCCACCGAGCCCATGTCGCCCGAGGTGTAGAGGCGGCGGTGCACATGAGCCACGGCCTCGATGCGGGCCTGGGCCTCCTTCAGGGCGTTGCGGGCGCCCTCGTCGGCGAGATGGCGCAGTTGCAGCGACATGAAGCTGGACACCAGCTGCAACGAGTTGCCCACGCGGTGATTCACCTCGCGCAGCATGGCCTCGGCGCGGTCGCGGGCGATGCGGACCTCTTCCTGGGCCTCGTCGTTCTCGCGCTGGAGACGGCGGCGCAGCAGGGCGTCCTCGATGGCCGACCGCAACAGGGCGGTGAAGTCCTCGGACACGTCCTTGATGACATAGTCGGCGGCGCCGGCGCGCAGGGCGGCCACGGCGATGCGGCCCTCCTGGGCGCCCGTCACGTAAACGACAGGCGGGGCGTCCGGCAGGATCAGGATATCGGGCAGCACGTCGATGCCGTCGCGGCCCGGCATGTAGTGGTCCAGCGCGCAGACGTCGTAGGTTCCTGCGATCAGGGCGGCGACGCCCGCTTCGCCGTCCGGCGCGCAGGTGACCTCGTATCCGTGACGGCCGAGCTCCTTCTCGACGAGGCGGGACAGGCCGCGGTCGTCGTCGATGTAGAGCAGCCGGATGGGGCC
>JAZKHQ010000064.1:0-22279 GCA_040385285.1 Pseudomonadota bacterium | reverse complement strand
GCCTTGATCGGATCGCTCTCGAACCAGCCGTCCAGCCAGTCGCCCGCCGACTTGGCGAACAGATCCAGCAGGTCGCGCCGGCCCTGCGTGTCCAGCCCCGCCGCCTGCCTGCCCAGCGCCCCGGCCGTCAACAGCTCCGGCAGCATCGCCATCCAGCCGCCTTCCACCACGTTCGGCGGCGCTTTCAGGATCCAGTGGCGCAGCACATCCGCCACGACCTCCAGCCGCCGCTCGTATTCCGGCAGCCGCTCCGCATCCCGCTTCGAGAACTTCGCCACCTGCGCCTGTGTGCGCCCCTCGCCCGCCAGCAGGTGCGAGCCGTCGTCGAACGGCAGGAAGTTCGACACCTTGCGCTCGACCACCCTCAGCCCGTGCCGGGCCAGGTCCATGTCGGCGATGACCCTGGGGTTCAGCAGGCTGACGGTGTAGCTGGCGGTCGAGTTGCGGAAGCCGGGGTGGAATTCCTCCGTCACCGCCGCCCCGCCCACGACGTGGCGCCGCTCCAGCACCGTGACCTTCAGTCCGGCGCGCGCCAGATAGAAGGCGCAGACGAGGCCGTTGTGCCCCCCGCCCAGGATGACGACGTCTGTTTCGCTGGTTGCCATGAACCGTGGCTAGTCGGCGTCGTCGGCGGCGTCCAGATCGGCGGCGTCGAAATCATAGTCCAGCAGGTCGCGCGGCCGGCACTCCAGCGCGGCGCACAGCTTGGCCAGCGTCCGGAACCGGATGCCCTTCACCTTGCCCGAGCGGAACAGCGACAGCTGGGTCTCGCTCAGCCCCACCTGCTGCGCCAGATCGCGCGCCTTGATCCCGCGCTTGACGATCAGCTGGTCCAGGGTGACGCGGATCGGCATCAGATCATCTCGTCCAGCTCGGCCTCGATGCGGCCCGCCTGATCCACCACCCGGCCCAGCAGGAACAGCGCCCCGCCGATCATGCCCAGCGTCATCCCGGCGACGTCAAAGTGCAGGTACCCCCCTTGGGTCCCGGTGATCATCCGGATGATGTTGGTCATGATGAAGACGCTGAACACCCCGCCAATTCCGAGGGCCAGCCCGACCCTGCGCAGCGCGTCCGCCACCGTCGGCTGGAACAGCCGGCCCTTCGACAGCTCTCCCATCGCCCGTCCGATCGACCACACCCCGAACAGATAGCAGGCTGCCGGCACGCCCGGGATCATGGACGCGACCAGGGTGCGTCCGCCGATCTGGGGGCTTCCCTTCAGCATCAGGCCCAGCGGCGCGATCAGGTACGTCAGCGCCATCAGCAGCCCCACGCTGACCACCATGAACACCGCCAGCCAGCGGAACTGGCCACATCGCTTGCGGAAAAGGTCGAGATCGTCGCGCCCCACGGCGGCCCTCCGGTGCTGGAAATCCTGTCTCATCTTTAATCTTGACTTAAAGACACGACCTCCGCAACCTTTAGCTCTGACTTAAACGAAAGCGAGCCGCCAGCCATGCCCGCCGCCATCGAGACCCGGGGTCTCACCCGACGCTTCAAACAGCATCTGGCCGTCGACGCCGTATCGATGACCGTGCCGGAACACGCCGTCTACGGCTTCCTCGGCCGCAACGGCGCAGGCAAGACCACGACGCTGAAAATGCTGCTGGGTCTGCTGCGGCCCAGTGCCGGCTCGGCCCTCGTCTGCGGCGTCGATGTCGCCGCCGACCGCCTGACTGCGGCCCGTAAGGTCGGGGCGTTGCTTGAGGCGCACGGCTTCTACGCCAACCTGTCCGGAGCCGAGAACCTCGACCTGACCCGCCGCCTGCTGGGCCTGCCCGTTGCCGAGATCGACCGCGTCCTCGACGTCGTCGAGATGCGCGAGAACGGCCGCCGCCGCGTCTCCGACTATTCGCTGGGCATGCGCCAGAGGCTCGGCATCGCCCGCGCCATGCTGGGCGCGCCGCCGGTCCTGATTCTGGACGAGCCGACCAACGGGCTGGATCCCGACGGCATCGCCGACATGCGCCGCTTCCTGCGCGACCTGCCGCAACGCACGGGCGCCACGGTGCTGCTGTCCAGCCACCTGCTCAGCGAGATCGAACAGACCGCCACCCACATCGGCATCCTCAACGACGGGCGGCTGGTGCTCGAAGGCGAACTGGCCCGGATCAAGGCCGATCTCGCCCCCGAGATCGCGGTCGAGACCAACGATCCCGCCCGCGCAGCGAAACTGGCCGCCGGACGCGGCTTCACCATCGCCGAAAGCGCCGACCGGATCATCGCTTCCTTGAAACCCGGTGAGGACGCCCGCACCGCCTCCGCCGCCCTCAACCGCGCCCTGGTCGAGGCCGACATCGCCGTCTTCGCCATCGGCCCCCGCGCCCGCACGCTTGAGGGCATCTACCGTCAGGTCTCCGCCCCCGCCGCTCAACCTCAGCCGGAGTTCGCCTGATGCTCGCCGCCCTTTTCGTCGAAGCGAAAAAGCTGAACCGCTCGCTCGCCGCCCTGCTGGCGGTCATCGCCCCCAGCCTGATCGCGGTCTTCACCTTCTTCATGCTCCTGCGCGGCACGAAGGCCCAGCCCTGGGACATGTGGATGATCAGCGGCGCGGGCATCTGGGCCTATTTCATGCTGCCCATGAGCGTCACCGCCCTGACCGCCCTGGTCGCCCATATGGAGCACGGGCCGAAGTCGTGGGATCACCTGCGCGCCCTGCCCATTGCCCGCTGGAAGCTCTACGCCGCAAAGGCGGTCTGCGTGCTGGCGGTCATCGCCCTGATGTCCGCCGCCGTCTTCGGGCTTCAGTTCGTGGCCGTGAAGCTGGCCGTTATGATCAAGCCGGACATGGCCCCTGTCGGCCCGTTCAACGGCGCGACATACGTCCTGGCTCTGACCAGGATGTTCGCGGCCGGCCTCTTGATGATCATGATCCAGCTGTGGGTCGCCCTGCGCTATGCCAGCTTCGTGCCGGCCCTGGCCATCGGCATCGGCGGAACCTTCTTCTCCGTGGTCGCCACCTCCGCGAAACAGGGCGTCTACTTCCCCTGGCAGATGCCCGTGAACATGCTGGCGACCGAGACCTGGCGCGTCGAGACGGCCCTGACGCTGGGCGGCGTCGGCGGCCTCGTCTGTCTTGTCGCCATGCTGATCCACCTCAGCCGCCGCGAGGTTCTCTGACCGTTGCCCGGCCCGGCGCCACGTGCGAGTCTCGCGGCGTTCAGGGGGCTCCCAGCGTGCGTGACCGGCGATGAAGTCCTGCGGCGACTGCGGCCTGTGCTGCAAGCTGATGGGCGTCACCGCCCTGGCCAAACCGGCGGGCAAGTGGTGCGTCCACTTCCGCCGCGCCACCGGCTGCGGGATCTACGAAGACCGGCCCAACGACTGCCGCGTCTTCAACTGCCTGTGGCTGCTCACCGACGCTCTGGACGAGACCTGGAAACCCGCGACCGCCGGCTTCGTCCTGCATAGCGAGGACGGCGGCCGCCGCCTGATCGTCGAGTCCGACCCCACCCGCCCCCACGACTGGCGCCGGGAGCCCTATCAGGCCCAGCTTCGCCGCTGGGCCGCCGCCGAGGGGCAGGAGGTGCTGGTGTTCTCCGGCCTGCGCGGCTTGCGGCTGGCCGAGGGCGGAGATGTGGCCGTCAGGCGAGGTTAGGGAACGTCCACGCTCTGGGCGATGGTCTCGGCCAGATCGCGGTCAGCGTCCTCGACGCTGGCGACCCAGATGTGGACCTGACGCGGCGCGCCGTCGCGGCTGAAAAGATGCTCCAGCGCCCGGCGGCGGCCGTTCTCGACGACCAGGATCGACTCGCGGCCGGCGGCCTCGACCTGATCCCCCTCATAGATGGGAAACAGCGCCGACGGCCCGGTGTAGATCATCACGAACGGCTCGGTCCCGCGCCGCACCGTATAGACCTTGAAATCCGGGCCCGGACGGCCCGTGACGATCTCGAACCCGGCCGGCAGGGTCAGCGTGAACGGCAGGGCCGCGATGGCCGCCACATCCAGAACCGTCGGCGCGGGCGGCGGGGGCGGCGCCTCGGGCTCCGTCGTGGCCGCAACGGGGGCCGGAGCGGGCGCCGGCGGACGGGTCGTCGGCCGCGCCGCTGGCTGCGCCGGGGTCGCCGCCGGCTGGGCGCGGACCTCTGTCGGGCGCGGAGCCGGGGGGCTGGCGGGCTGTACGGCCGCGGGCGCGGGCGCGGGCGCCACCGGCAAAGTCACCGGAGGCCGCGCTGGCAAGGTGCTGGCGGGAGGCCCGCCGTTCAGCTCGCGCGTGAAATCGTCAGCCGCAGAGGTCGAAGATGGCGCTGTCTGGGCCATGGCCGGTGCGGCCAGCGTCAGAACAGCGAGCGGAAGAAGCAGGGAAAGGGCGCGTTTCATGCCCTGACAATCGCCCCGGATAAGGGCGACGGCAAGGCCCGTCAGGCGGCGGGCAGTTCGACCCAGAAGGTCGCGCCCTCGCCCGGCGTCGAGGTGACGCCGATGGTCCCGCCCTGCAGTTCGGTCAGCCGCTTGGCCAGGGCCAGGCCGATGCCGTGCCCCTCGACCGTCGAACGCTCCAGGCCCAGGCGGTTGAACGGCTCGAACAGCTGCGCCTGTTTCTCGGGCGACAGGCCCGGGCCCCGGTCGATCACCTCGATGCGCACGCCGTCGTAGACCCGTCGCGCGCGGAAGATCACGCTGCCGCCCGCCGCGCCGTATTTCACCGCGTTGCTGGCCAGATTGCCGATCACCTGGACCAGACGTTGCGAGTCCGCCAGCGCCACCAGGCCGTCGCCCTCGGACAACACTTCCAGCTTCATGCCCACCGCGTCGGGACGCAGGGCCATCGACCGGCGCACGTCGTCCAGCAGACCCGGCACGTCCGTAGGCCGAAGATCCAGCTTCACCGCCCCGGATTCCGCCCGCGCCACATCCAGCAGGTCGTGGGTCAGGGCCTCGACCTGACGGGCCGTCTTGACCAGCATCTCGGCCATCTCGGACTGGGTCTCGTTGATCGGTCCCAGCTGGCCCGACTTCCACAGTTCGCCGATGCCGATGACGCCGCCGACCGGGCTCTTGATCTCGTGGGCCACGTTGGCCAGCAGGCGCGACTTGGCCTCCGACGCCCGTTCGGCGCGCAGTTGCCCGGCCTTCGCCCGCTCGGCCAGGCGGTCGCGCTCCTCCAGCAGGGCGGCGACCAGCAGCACCGGCATATAGCCGAACAGCACCAGCAGTTGCGCCATCAGCGCCCGGCCGGGTCCCGATAGTGTCGCCGAATACGGGCCGACGCCGGCCATGGCGCCGCCGACGGCCAGAATGGAGATGATCACCAGCGCCGCCGTGACGCCCAGCACCCGGAACCGGACCGCGATGATCAGCAGCAACGGCAGCATGACGAAGCTGAGCGGCAGCGTCAGCTGGGTGAAGATCAGCACGCTGGCGGCCGTCAGCAGGGCGAACAACCCCGCCGCCTCGGCGATGCGCCAGGGCTTCTTCAACATGCTCAGATGACGCCGGGTGATGGCCAGACCGAGGCAGCCGATCACCGCCACGCCCAGCGCATGGCCGAACCACCAGGTCTGCAGGCTGTCCAGCACGTTCGCGCCGGTCAGCATCTCCAGCATGACACCCGCGAATATCGCCGCCGGGATCGGCGCGATGACGGCCGCGCTCAACAGGAAGCGGCTGACCCCCTCCACGCTCGACACGTTCAGGGTCGGCGCGAACCGCCGCGCCAGCACCACCGTGCAGACGACGTCGATCATGTTGGCGACGGTGAACATGCCGGCGATCAGCGGCGGATTGCCGACCATCAGGTTGCCCGTCAGAAAGCCCATGGCGATCAGGGCGCCGAAGCAGATGTCGTAGGTCAGGCCGCGCGAGGTCCGCAGCCACACCACCGAGGCCAGGCCGCCCGCGCCCCAAAGCGCCGCCACCAGCCCCGCCGACCGCGCATAACTGACCGCCAGCACGACCAGGGCCGCCACGCCGGCCGCCGTCAGCAACGGCACCAGAGGCTGCGCGAAGACGTTCGGCGCCGGTTTCGCGACGGTCTTTCGCGCCATCTCTGCGCGGGTCGGCGCGGGCGCGGTGTCGAGGGTCGGGGTAAAGGACATGAAGCTTCCGCCGGAATCGTTCCACCCAGAAACCACGTTGATCCTAATATCCCCTGAAATTCGCCGTCATGTCCCCAAGGGAGTGCTCAGGGGCGCATTCAGGGCGGCGTTGAACGCCTTGACCGCCGCCGCCGCGCCGTCCGGATGGCCCCACACCCCCGCGCTGACGGCCACGAAGTCCGCCCCGGCCTCGGCCAGAATCCCCGCCGTCTCGGCGGTGATCCCGCCGATGGCGACGCATGGAATCTCCGTCGTCTCCTGCCAGATGCTCAGGATTTCCGGGGCGGGGCGATGCGTCGTGGCCTTGGTGTCGGTGGGGAAGAAGGCGCCGAAGGCGACGTAGTCGGCGCCCGCCTCGGCCGCATCCATCGCCAGCTCGCGGCTGTCGTGGCACGTCGCGCCGATCATGGCGTCCGGCCCCATCACCCTCCGCGCCTCGGCCACCCCGGCGTCCGTCTGGCCCACGTGGACGCCGTCACAGCCGGTTTCCTTGGCCAGGTCGGGCCGGTCGTTCAGGATCACCGCCACGCCCCGCGCCTGGGCGATGGGGGCCAGCCGCTTAACCGCCGCCCGGATCGTCGCCTCATCCGCGGGCTTCAACCGAATCTGGAGCGCCGCCACGTCCCCCGCGTCCAGCGCGCCTTCCAGCACCCCGGCGAACGCCTCCAGATCAGGGATCGCCGGCGGGGTGATCAGATAAAGCCGGCACGGCGGCCGGGGCGGAACGGTCGGGGTCTTTGCCATGGCGTGGGGAAGTGCGACGCCCGTCGCCACCCGTCAATGCCTCAGCCTTGCGAACGATTTGCAGTCGCCCTATTTCCTGCTATGGAGAACCATTCGCACCTAACCCCGGGTCCCGCCCTTGTACGTCTGCAACTGCAACGGTCTTCGCCAGCGTGATGTCGCCGCCGCCGTCGAGGCGGGCGCGACGCGTCCCCGCGACGTCTTCGCCCGTCACCAGTGCTCGCCCCAGTGCGCCAAGTGCGTCTGCGAGATGCGCCAGATGATCCAGGACGGCCGCGAAGCCTTCGCCCTCGCCGCCGAATAGGCAGCGTGCCGGCGCCCAGTCGCCAACGAAAATCAGACGCATTGTTGATGTCGTGAAAAGCCCTCGCAAGTAACCACGGCCCGTTTCGCCGTGCTATGCCGCGCTCATCCGGGCGGCGGTCGAGTCGCCCTGAACAGGGCAAGGAACCACGGCCATGAAGGGCGATCCCGCGATCATCCGCACGCTCAACGCGGTGCTCACCAACGAGCTGACGGCGGTGAACCAGTATTTCCTGCACGCCCGCATGTTCGAGAGCTGGGGCCTGAAGCACCTGGGCCAGATCATCTACGACGAGAGCATCGGCGAGATGAAGCACGCCGACATGCTGATCAAACGCATCCTGTTCCTCGACGGCCTGCCGAACCTGCAGGACCTGCACAAGCTCAAGATCGGTGAAACGGCCATTGAGTGCCTCGGCGCGGACCTGCAGCTCGAGCTCGGCGGGCGCGAGACCCTGCTCGGCGCCGTGGCCCAGTGCGAGGCGGCCCGCGACTTCGTCAGCCGCGACCTCCTGATGCGCATCCTCAACGACACCGAGGAGCACATCGACTTCCTCGAGGCCCAGCACCAGCTGATCGCCCAGCTCGGCGAGCAGAACTACCTCCAGTCCGCCATGACCGAGATCGCACCGGACAAGAGCGCGACCGGGAACTAGGCCCGCCGCCCGTCATTCCCTCCCTGACGCTGGAGGGACTGCCATGACCATCGACCACGCCATCGACGAGGCCCGTGATGCGGCGGCCGGTTTCCTGAACGCCGAGGACCGCAACGCCGGTCATGTGCTGCTGGGCGTGGCCGTCACCGTCGGATTCGCCCTCGCCGCCACCGCCTTCGCGCGCCGGGCCATCAGTCCGCGTCCCGAACATCTCGCGGACGACGACAACCCGATCACCGAGCGGCCGCGCGGCCCGCTCAGCCTGATCCTGCCCGCCGTCTTCTCGGCCACCACCCTGTCGGCGGTCCGCGTCTGGAACGCCCCTCGTCAAAGAGAGCGCAACGTCGCCATGGGCCTGTGGGCCGCGGCCCAGGCGCTGAACGCCGTGTGGATCGCGCTACGCCCCGCCAGCCGCGGGCTCCAGATCGCGGCCGCCATGTCCTCCGCCGGCATGGCCGCCGCCTTCGCCCACGAAGCCCGCAAGCTCGATGCCCGGGCGGGCAAGCTGGCCGCCCCCACCGGCGGCTCTGTCGCCATCGCCAACCTGGTCACCGGCAAGTCGCGCCCCCAGCCGACGGTGCACTAAAATCCTCCCCCATCGGGGGAGGGGGACCGCGGAGCGGTGGAGGGGGCTTGCCTTCAGGAGCCGGCGCTTGCCGCTTCCCCCCTCCACCACCCTTCGGGCGGTCCCCCTCCCCCAGCGCTTCGCCAGGGGGAGGATTGCCCTCACGCCCGGCTTCCTCTAGGGAGAGCGCCCGATTTCGCGCGCCCTGTGAGCGCGCCCAGACCCTGTGATTCCCATGGCGAAAATCAACGGCAACACCATCAAGCCCGGCATGGTGATTCAGGTGAACAACGGCCTGTGGGTCGTCACCAAAGCCAGCCACGTCAAGCCCGGCAAGGGCGGCGCCTTCGCCAACGTCGAGGCCAAGAACCTCGAGACCGGCAACAAGCTGAACGAACGCTTCCGTTCGGAAGACAAGGTCGAACGCGTCACGCTGGAACAGAAGGACTTCTCGTTCCTGTACGAACAGGGCGACGTCCTCGTCTTCATGGACGACGCCACCTACGAGCAGACTGAACTGCAGAAGGACTGGGTCGGCGAAGAGCGCGTCGCCTACCTCCAGGACGGCATGAAGGTCGTCATCGAGATGCACGAGGACCGCCCCATCGGCCTCAGCCTGCCGGAACAGGTGACGCTTGAAGTCGTCGAGACCGAGCCCACCGTGAAGGGCCAGACCGCCTCGTCGTCCTACAAGCCCGCCATCGCCAACAACGGCGTCCGCATCATGATCCCGCCTTACATGGGCGTGGGCGAGCGGATCGTCGTCGACACCGAAACCGGCGAATACGTCCGCCGCGCGGACTAAGATCGTGACTGGTGTTTGGTGACTGGTGGCTGGGCTTAGCGCCCGGCATCAGCCACCAGCCACAAGCCACCAACCACCTTGGCCCCCGGGCCGTTGAACTTCTCCGCCTATCCGGGCCACAGCGCCTTTTCAGGATAGCCGGACCAGGAGATCCTCATGGCCCTCGCCTCCGCCCTCGTTTCCGTCATGATCGACGCGGTCCGCAAGACCGCCCGCCCGATGCTGCGCGACTTCGGCGAGGTCGCGCAGCTGCAGGTGTCCCGCAAGGGCCCAGGCGACTTCGTAACCGCCGCCGACGTCAAGGCCGAGGAGACCCTGTTCGAACTGCTGATGAAGGCCCGCCCCGGCTACGGCTTCCTGGGCGAGGAGCGCGGCATGATCGAGGGGACCGACAAGTCCCACACCTGGATCGTCGATCCGATCGACGGCACCACCAACTTCATGCACGCCATGCCCCACTTCGCCATCACGGTGGGTCTGCAGCGCTATGCCCCGGACGGCAGTTCCGAGATCGTGGCCGGCGTCACCTACAACCCCGTCATGAACGAGCTGTTCTGGGCCGAAAAGGGCAAGGGCTGCTACCTGAACGACCAGCGGATCCGCGTCGCCGGCCGTCGTGACCTGTCGGAAAGCCTCATCGCCACCGGCCTGCCCTTCATCGGCAAGACCGGCCACGGCCAGGCGATCAAGGACATTCACGCCATCGGCCAGCGTGTCGCCGGCATCCGCCGCCTGGGCTCCGCCGCCCTGGACTTCGCCTGGGTCGCCGCGGGCCGCTACGACGCCTACTGGGAGCGCAACCTGAACCCTTGGGACGTCGCCGCGGGGATCCTGTTCGTCACCGAAGCGGGCGGCACGGTCACAACCATCGATGCCGACGGCGACCCCAAGGCCGGCAAGCAGATCCTCGCCTCAAACCCCGAACTGCACCCGCAACTGCGCAAGCTGCTGCAGGCGGCCTAGGCCGCCCGGAACTGCAGCTTCGCCAGCCGGGCGTAGAGGCCGCCTCGTGCGATCAGCTCGCCGTGCGTGCCTTCGTCCACCACCCGGCCCGCCTCCATCACCACGATGCGGTCGGCGCGGAGCACGGTGGCCAGCCGGTGGGCGATGACCAGGGTCGTGCGGGCCTCCATCGCCTGATCCAGAGCGGCCTGCACCAGTTGCTCGTTCTCGGCGTCCAGCGCGCTGGTGGCCTCGTCCAGCAGCAGGATCGGCGCCTCGCGGACCAGCGCCCGCGCGATGGCCAGCCGCTGCCGCTGTCCACCCGACAAGCTCTTGCCCCGCTCGCCCAGCGGCGTGTCGAACCCCTCCGGCAGGGCCTCGACGAAGCCCAGCGCCTGGGCCTCCTCGGCCACCGCCCTCACCTCATCCTCGGTCGCAGCTTCACGACCGAAGCGGATGTTCTCCAAAGCTGAACCGGAGAACAGCGGCGCCTCTTGTGACACCCAGGCGAAGCGCCCGCGCACCGCGACCGGATCGGCCTCTCGCACGTCCACGCCGTCCACCGACACCATCCCCGCCTGCGGATCGTAGAACCGCAGCAACAGCCGGAACACCGTCGACTTGCCCGCCCCCGACGGCCCGACCAGCGCCACCGTCTCGCCCGGCCTCACGGTCAGGCTGAAGCCCTTCAGCGCCGGCAGATCGGGCCGCCCCGGATAGGCGAAGTCCACCGCCGACATCGACACCTCGCCCCGCGGCGGCTCCGGCAGGGCCCTCGGCTGGGCCGGAGCCGCGATCAAGGGCTCGGACCGCATCAGCTCGTCGATCCGCTCCATGGCGCCCGCCGCCTTCTGCACGTCGCCCCAGCTCTCGCCAAGCGCCCCCACGGCCCCGGCCGCGAACACCGACAGCAGCACGAACTGCAGCAGGGCCCCGACGCTCATCCGCCCGGCCACCACATCCTGCGCGCCCAGCCACAGCACCAGGGTCACGCCGCCGAACATCACCACGATGATCATGGCGGTCATCAGCGCCCGCGCCCGCATGCGGGTCAGGCTGACGCCGAACGCCTCCTCGACCACCGCGCCGAAGCGGGCCGTAGCGCTGGCCTCGCGCCCGAACGCCTGCACCGTCTCGATGGCGTCAACATTCTCGCCGGCGAAGCCCACGGCCCCGGCGAACCGGTCCTGGGTCGCCACGGTCAGCTTCCTGACCCGCCGCCCGAACAGGAAGATAGGCCCCAACAACAGCGGCACCACCAGCAGCACCAGCCCGGTCAGCTTGGGGCTGACGAAGAACAGCATCCCCACCCCGCCGATCAGGGTCAGCAGGTTCCTCAGCGCGAACGACACCGAGGTGGTCATCAACGTCTCGACCAGGGCGATGTCGGTGGTCAGGCGGCTCAGCACCTCGCCGGTGCGCATCTTCACATAGAAGGCCGGGTCCAGCGTCAGGATGCGCCCGAACAGCGCCTTCCTCAGATCCGCAATCACCCGCTCGCCCATCTTGGTGACGTAGAAATACCGGACCGCCGTCGCGACGCCCAAAGCCAGCGCATTCAGCCCCAGCACCAGGAACCAGACGTTCAGCCGCGCCCCGCCGTCGTGGAAGCCGTTGTCGATGGCCCCGCGCGCCGTCACCGTCAGCCCCAGCGACGCCGCCGTCGACAGTATCAGCCAAAACCCCGCCAGCGCGGCCTGCCCCCAGTGCCGTTTCGCGAACGGCCACAACCGGGCCAGGGGGCGGATGTCGCGGGCCCGGGCCCTGCGTCCGCCCGCCTCGCTCATCTGTTCGGCCAGCACCGCCCCGGCGCCGGGGCGCCCGTCGGCTTCGAAACGGGCGTTGGGCGTTGAGGCGTCAGTCATGGAGCAGCCTCTTGCCCGAAAGCGCCCCCCGGTGTAAACGCCGCGCTCACTCCCGCCGGGCCACTGGCGGGTTTCTCATTTCGAAGTCGCTCAAGCAGCGAGCCCCGGACTTGATCCGGGGCGAACGTTAGCGACACTCAGCAAAAAGCGCACCGACGGTCGGCATCGTCATCGCGCAGAGACCCGGACGACGACCATGAAAGCGGACACGCACCCCGACTACCACTTCATCACCGTGACGATGACGGATGGTACGACCTATCAGACGCGCTCGACCTATCAGAAGGAAGGCGCCGTGCTGAACCTGGACATCGACCCGCTGACGCACCCGGCCTGGACCGGCGGCAACGCGCACCTGATGGACCGCGGCGGCCGCGTTTCGCGCTTCAACAACAAGTTCGGCGGCTTCATCAAGAAGTAAGCCCGCAACACTTCGTTGCGATCGACATGAAAGCGCCGGTTCCCAGCGGACCGGCGCTTTCTGTTTGCCCGGAAGGTCGTTAACATGGCCGGGCTCGTCTTCCGGGGCACGGACACAGGGTCCCAGGCCGGTGCGAGCAGGAAACAGGCCGGACATGAATCGACGGGAATTGGCATTCGGCGCGGCCACGGCCGCCCTGACGGGCGCGGCGGCGTTCGGCGCCCAGGCGCAGTCCCGCGATCCCGCGGCCGTCGCCTTCTACGACAGCTTCAACGACCAGCTGGCCCGCGTTCCCGCCGCACAGCAGGCCGATGTGCGCGCCTTCTATGAGCTGAACGGCTGGTATCCGGTGTGGACCGCCGACCGGGTCCGCGCGCTTCAGACCGCCGCGTCCCGCGCCGAGCGCCACGGCCTGGCCGTCGCCGACTTCTTCGACTTCACCGCCATCGCCGCCGTCCCGGCCTCGACCGAGATGAACACCACCGTCGCCGCCCTGGCCTACGCCAAGGTTCTGGCCGAGGGCCGCGTCCGTCCCGAGACGGTCGAGGATCTGTGGGAGATGGGCAAGAACAGCGCCGATCTGCCCAACGGCCTGAACGGCGCCCTGGCCCAGAACAAGCTGGTCGACTGGTTCGAGGGCCTGGCCCCCACCGACCTGGGCTATTCCAACCTGTCCGCGGGCTATGTGCGCTATCGCCGCATGATCCAGCAGGGGAACAGCTGGCCGGTCTTCTCCGTCGGCGCCGCCATCGAACCCGGCGCGACCGACTCGCGCCTGCCGGTTCTGACCCGCCGCCTCGTCGCCGAGGGCGACATGGATGAGGCGACCGCCACCAGCATCGCCGCCGGCGCCGTCTATGGCCCCGAGCTTCAGGCCGCCGTGCGCAGCTTCCAGGCCCGTCACGGCCTCGTCGCCGACGGCCGCATCGGCCAGGGCACCCAGCGGTCTCTGTCGGCCTCCACCGAGGACCGCGCCCGCCAGATCGCCCTGAACCTGGAACGCCGCCGCTGGCTGCGCCGCGATCCCGCGCCCGAGCGGATCGAGGTCAACACCGCCGCCGCCATCATGGTCTACTGGAAGGACGGCCGCCCGGTTCACTCCAACCGCGTCGTCTGCGGCGCGCCCGCGACCCAGACGCCCAGCCTCGAAAAACCCTTCGCCTCGGTGGTCGCCAATCCGCCCTGGTATGTGCCCGCCGGCATCGCCCGCGACGAGATCCTGCCGCGCGGCCCCGGCTATCTGGCCGCCAACAACATGTATGTCTCGAACGGCCAGGTCATCCAGCGCGCCGGTCCGACCGCCGCGCTCGGCTATGTGAAGTTCGAACTGCGCGACAGCTACGCCATCTTCCTGCACGACACCCCGACCAAGTCGGCGTTCAACCTGGCCATGCGCCAGCGCAGCCACGGCTGCGTGCGGGTTCAGGGCGCCATCGACTTCGCGCGCCTGCTGCTGTCGCCCGATCCGGCCCTGCTGGCCGAGTTCGACGCCGCCCAGGACAGCCGTCAGACCAAGCGCATCGCCACGGGCCGCGAGATCAGCGTGCGCCTGCTCTACTGGACCGCCTTCGTCGACGGTCAGGGCCGCGTCGCCTTCCGCGAGGATGTCTACAGCCGCGACGCCAAGCTGGCCCAGGCCCTCGGCATCGCCGTCAGCCTGCCCAAGCCCGTCGATGACGGCCGCAACGTCGCCAACGACGTCGGGCCGTAGATAAAGGCAAAGCCGTCAGATGAGCCACGCGATGAGACGGAAGGTGTCTTTGATCGCTGGGATCCTGCTCATCATGCTTGGGACCAGTTTCCTCACATGGCTGGGCATCATGTGGGATACGGCACGACGACTGGCTATCGCATTTCGTGGCGAGTTTGGACCGATAACCTTGGAGGGCCGGGGTTACCTGTTAAGCGGCGCGATCGCTGTTGCCGTCGGATTTCTACTGGTCTTCAGGGCAATGCGCAGACAGTAGGAACTACTGCCTGAACGCCGCCGTCAGCCGGTCCATCTGGCTCTGCACCGGGTTCACCGCCTCTTCCTCGGGCGCGTCCAGATACATGCGGCGGTCGAGGTGCAGCGCGCGGTCGTACAGCTTGTCGGCCCGCACCAGATACTCCACCAGCGCGATGGGCAGGTCGGGGTCGGTGACTTCCGCCTCGATCTTGCGGTCGTTCAGGCGATAGCGCGGCTCGCACGCGGCCTCGGGCGCCATGTCGCCCTCGCGCACGGCGCGCTGGACCAGCAGCCACGACGCCACCTGCATCAGCCGGGTAGTCAGCTTCATGCTCTCGCCGGCGTAGGCCAGGGCCGAGGCGCGCGACAGCAGCTTGGATTCCCGCCGTCCGTCCCCGTCCAGATAGGCGGCGGTCTCCTCGACCAGCTCCATGCCCTCGGCGAAGGTGCGGTCGAACAGCTCGGACGCGGCGAAGTCGCGCACGACCTCCCCCCGGCTGCGGCCGGCGGTGACGATGGGGTCGCTGTGATCGTCGCTGGCCATATACTCAGACATACTCATGAAAACGCGGGTCCGTCTCGGCGTCGGCCGGGAACGCGGCCACTCGTCTCGCGGCTGCAACCCTCATGCCACGATCACGAGCCGAAGTTGAAGAGGGCGTCTGCGTCGCTCTTGCGCGAATTCTTCTTGTCGATGGCCGCCCGGTCGCGCGCGATCTCGGCCTCCAGCGCCGCGATCCGCTCGTTCAGTTCCTCGATGGAATAGAGGTCCAGGTCCTCTCGGGCCAACATCACCAGCGCGGCGCCGCGGGCCGGGCGGGGCTCAAGATCCTCGAACGTCATCGTCGCCTCCGTGGCAAGACCCGGCGTATTCGCCTATCTGAACGCCCGGACACGGACGATTGCAAGCACGGGAGACGGCTTTTGCGGGTCATCGAGATCGAAGGCGGCTCCGGCCCGGCCGAGGCCCTGATGCTGAAACAGCGTCCTGATCCAGCCGCCGGACCCGGCGAAATCCGCATCCGGGTTCGCGCCGCGGGCGTGAATCGTCCCGATCTGCTGCAACGGCGCGGCCTCTACCCCGCCCCACCCGGCGTTACCGACATCCTCGGGCTCGAGGTGGCGGGCGAGGTCGATCAGGTCGGTGAAGGCGGCGCCCGCTGGTCTGTCGGCGACCGGGTCTGCGCTCTTCTGGGCGGCGGCGGCTATGCGGAGTTCGCCGTCGTTGACGCCCGCCACGCCCTGCCGATCCCGGACGGGCTGGACTTCATCCAGGCCGCCGCCCTGCCCGAGACGGTCTGCACCGTCTTCGCCAATGTCTTCGAAGCCGGCGCGCTCAAGGCCGGCGAGACCCTCCTGATCCACGGCGCGACCAGCGGCATCGGCGTCACCGCCATCCAGATGGCCAGGGCCGCCGGCGCCCGCGTCATCGCCACCTCGCGCGGCGCGGAAAAGGCCGCCGCCGCCCGGGCGCTGGGCGCGGACCTCAGCCTGGACGCCACCACAGACGACATGGCCGCCGAAATCGCCCGCTTCGGCGGCGTCGATGTGGTGCTCGACATGGTGGGTGCGGCCTATGCGTCTCTCAATCAGGAGGCGCTGAAACCCTTTGGACGCTGGGTGGTCATCGCCACCCTGTCTGGCGGCCGGGCCGAGGTCGATCTCGGCCGCCTGATGCTGAAGCGCATCGTCCTGACCGGTTCGACCCTGCGCGCCCGCCCGGCGGACGAGAAGGCCCGGCTGATCGCGGCGGTCGAAGCCACGGCCTGGCCATGGGTCGCATCCGGCGCCGTTCGCCCTCCGATCGAGGCGGCGTTCCCCTTGGCCGAAACGAAACTCGCCCACCTCCGGCTGGAGGCAGGCGAGCACGTGGGCAAGATCGTCCTTACGACGGACTGAGGCTTACCAGCGACGGTCGCGGCCGTCGCCGCCCCGGCCATAACCGTCGTCACGGCCGTAACCCCGCACCGGGCGCAGCGAAGAGATGCGGTCGTTGATGCCGTAGTTCGACAGGTTCCGCACATCGCCGGTGAAGCGCTGGCAATAGCCGCGGAAGTTGGCGTCGGTGCACGCCTCCCATTCGCCGCGGAACTGCATCGAGCTGATCTGGTCGTTCATGCCGGCCCGAGCCAGGTCGCGCACTTCGCCGTCGAAGGTCTGCGAGGCGCCGCGGTAGTTGCTGTCGCGGTAGACGGTGATCGAGGTGCGGTTGTTGCCCCAGCCGCCGCCGTTGTTTCCGCCGCCCCAGCCTCCGCCGTTGCCGCCATGGCCGCCACCGTTATTGCCGCCGCCGTATCCACCACCGCTGGCGCTGTCTTCCTCGTAGTCGCCGCGGTTCGGGCCGCAGACCAGAAGGCCGTTGCGGTTGGCGATGTCGTACTGGCTGCACAGCTGCAGCGAAATCGAGGTGCCGCGCAGGCGGCCACGCTCGTCACGGCAGTCGGCGTAGAGCCGGCCCTGGTTCACATAGTCGCCGCTGCACGATTGCGTGTAGCTGCCGCGGGGGGCGACCCGCTGGGGTCCGCCGTCCTGCTGGGGTGCGCGTTCCTGGATCCCGCCCGAGAGGGCAGCGACCGCACTCAAGGTCATCATCGTCAACATCTGAGGTCCCTCCGGACTAAGTTCCGAACGCCCGTTGCGTCCATGTGTTCACCCTGAAGCTTCGCACATGAACCTTGGCTGTATGAGAATGTCGGACAACGTTTTCTTTTCCGGCGAATGCGCCTATATCCGCTTCACTCGCGCCCGGCCGAAAGGTCGGGCGCCGTCGTATCCGGGACTCGATTTCGCGTCCCCCGAACAACCGGAATCCAGGTCCATGACCGACATCCTGATGCCCAAGGCCACCGCGGTCTGGCTCGTCGACAACACCTCGCTCACCTTCGAGCAGATCGCCGCCTTCTGCGGCCTGCACCCGCTGGAGATCCGCGGCATCGCCGACGGCGACGTGGCGCGCGACATCCGCGGCGCCGACCCGATGGTCAACGGTCAGCTGACCCGCGAAGAGCTGGCCAGGGCCGAGGCCGACGAGACCTATCACATGCAGGCCGTGGTCAGCCGCCACGCCGAACTGCTGAAGCCGACCAAGGCCGCGCCGAAATACACGCCCGTCTCGCGCCGTCAGGACCGCCCGGACGCCATCGCCTGGTTCGTTCGCAACCACCCCGAGGTGACCGACGCCCAGATCGCCAAGATGCTCGGCACCACCAAGTCCACGATCGAGAGCGTGCGCAACCGCACCCACTGGAACTCGGCCAACATCAAGCCGGTCGATCCGGTGACCCTGGGCCTGGTCGGCCAGCTGGCCCTGGACGAGATCGTCAGGAAGGCCGCCGACAAGAAGGCGAAGGACGACGCCAAAAAGGGCGGCCCCGCCCTCCAGCCCGTCGACGCCGAACCGGTCGAGGAAGCCTTCGTCCCCGAAGAGCGCGAGCGCCGCGGCGCCGAGCCCACCGCCGCCTCGGTCTTCGGCGACGACAACTAAAACCAGGCACGCAAACAATAACGGCCCCGGAGAGCGATCTCCGGGGCCGTTCGTGTTTCAGGGAGGGCTGGCCGCTATCCGGCGCGGGCCTCCAGGCTGGTGATCTCTTCCTTCAGGCGAAGCTTCCGCTGTTTCAGCTCTCGTAGTTCCAGCGAGTCCACGGACGGGTGTCGCTGCTCTTCGCGGAGGACTTCCTCCAGTGAGCGGTGACGATTCCCCAGTTCGCGAATCCGAGCTTCGATGGTCATGGCTTGCGCCTCCATGTCTAAGGGACCACTAGAGTGAGCGCCCGGCTTGACCCGCTGTGGAATCACATTCCAGTGACCCGGCGGCCCGTCCGGACCCGGATAGACTGGAGTCCAAATTGGTTCAGGATGTGAACTCAGCCGTATCCAATCCGCCTCGCCGCATCGTCGTCGGAATTTCCGGAGCATCCGGCGTGACTTACGGCGTGCGGGTGCTGGACGCCCTGCGCGCCCTCGGGGTCGAGAGCCATCTGGTGGTCACCCGGGCGGCCCTGCTGACCCTGTCCCAGGAGACCGATCTTTCCCCCGACGACCTGACCGCCCGCGCCGATGTGACGCACAAGCTGGCCGACGTCGGCGCCTCGATATCCTCCGGTTCGTTCAAGACGCTCGGCATGATCGTCGCCCCCTGCTCGGTCCGGACCATGAGCGAGATCGCCACCGGCGTGACCTCGTCCCTGCTGACCCGCGCCGCCGATGTGACGCTGAAGGAGCGCCGCCCGCTGGTGCTGATGGTGCGCGAGACGCCGCTGCACCTGGGCCACCTGCGCACCCTGACGGCCCTCGCCGAGATGGGCGCCGTCATCGCCCCGCCCCTGCCCGCCTTCTATTCCAAGCCGGAAACCATCGCCGAGATGGTGGATCAGTCGGTGGGCCGCGTGCTCGACGTCTTCGGCCTAGACTGGGCTCCGACCCGCCGCTGGACAGGCATGAAGTGACTCTCTGGGACTGGTCCGTGGCCGCCTACGCCGCCGAAGGCGTGGCCGACGCCTGCCTCGACCTGCAGGACCACCACGAACAGAACACCTGCCTGCTGCTCTGGGCCGGCTGGAACGCCGCGACCGGCCGCCGGCCGGACGAGGAAATCATTGAGGCCGCCTGCGATGCCGCCCGTGCCTGGGACAGCACCACCATCTCGCCCCTTCGCGCCGTCCGCCGCACCCTGAAGCTGCCCGTGCCCGACATCGACGACGCCGCCCGCGAGGCCGTGCGCACCCGCATCAAGGCGGTGGAGATCGAGGCCGAACGCCAGCTGCTGCTGGCCCTGGATGCCCTGTCCCCCGCACCCTCCGGCGCCCCGCGCCCGGCCATCGACGCCCTGGTGGAGACCGCCCGGGTCTGGACGCGGATCATCCCCCGCCCGGCGCTGATCCGCCTCGCAGAGCGCCTTCCGGCATGACCGCCGCTGGGCTATGATCCGCGTCTGCTGGGACGTGCTCTGATCGGAAAACCGCTCACACTTTTCCGGATCGCGTCCTGGGGCGAGACATGAACGACGACGAACCCTTCCTGAACGAAGACGACCTGGCCCTGCGCGCGCGCCTCGCTGAGCTGCGTCAGGAGCACGCCGACCTCGACGCCTCCATCGAGGCCCTGGGCCTGCTGCCCACGCCGGATCAGCTGATGATCGCCCGGCTGAAGCGCAAGAAGCTGCTGCTGCGCGACGAGATCGCCCGCGTCGAGAACCGCATCCTGCCCGACATCATCGCCTGACTCCCGGTATCCGCTCATCCCCGCGAAGGCGGGGACCCAGATTTGGAGCGCAGATGAGGCGAATGGCGTCCTCGCCGATCAACGCCCTGAACAAATCTGACTGACCCGACTGGATCCCCGCCTTCGCGGGGGTGAGCGGAAGGAAAAGGTCTTAGCGCCCCTTCTTCCTCAGCCACATCGCGGCGTCGGCCTCGGCCAGCCAGACTTCGGGATCCGTCTGGCCGACATAGGCCCTGACCCCGAACGAGCCGCCCAGCTCGGCCTGTGTCCCCTGCCAGACGAAACCGTCCTTCTGCAGGCTTTCGGCCAGCCGCCTGGCCTTGTCCCGGCCCTCGTCCAGCCCGGCGTTGAGCATCAGCAGGGCGAACTCGTCGCCGCCCAGCCGCCCGACGGCGTCCGAGGGGCGGCTGTTGGCGACCAGCAGCTCGGCCACCCGCACCAGGGCCGCGTCCCCCGCCGCGTGGCCCAGCCGGTCGTTCACGCCCTTGAATCCGTCGAGGTCGAGATACAGCAGCACCGCCGGCGCCTCGTAACGCTGGCAATAGGCCATGGTGCGGGTCAGGGCCGCCACGAACCCTCGCCGGTTCAGCGCCGGGGTCAGCACGTCGTGATCCGCCGCCGCCTCGGCCGCCTCGGCCCGCAGGCGCAGGGCCTCGACCTCGGCGCGCAGGCGCTCGATCTCGGCGTTCAGGTCCACGACAGCGGCGTCGCTCACGGCGTTTCAGGGCTCCCCGCCGCCGACTCATCGCCGTCGCGGCCGCCCCAAGCCTAACGCCGTCGGTTGCGGGCGCAACGCGCGTGCTGTAACGGGCCGCTTTCCCCTCTCGAGGCGCGCATATGGCGAATCCGACCCCGCCGGTGGCGATCATCATGGGCAGTCGCTCCGACTGGCCGACGATGAAGCACGCCGCCGATGCGCTGGACCGGCTCGGCGTCGCCTGGGAGGCCCGGGTGGTCAGCGCCCACCGCACCCCCAAACGCCTGTTCGACTTCGCCACAGGCGCCAAGGCCGCCGGGTTCAAGGTCATCATCGCCGGGGCCGGCGGCGCCGCCCACCTGCCCGGCATGGCGGCGTCCATGACCGAACTCCCGGTGCTGGGCGTTCCGGTGGAATCCAAGGCCCTGAAGGGGATGGATTCGCTGCTCTCCATCGTCCAGATGCCCGGCGGCGTGCCTGTCGGGACCCTCGCCGTCGGCGAACCGGGGGCCAAGAACGCCGGCATCCTGGCGGCCCAGATCCTGGCCCTGTCGGACGAGCCGCTGGCCGGTCGTCTCGCCGCCTTCCGCGAGGCCCAGACCGAGGCCGTTCACGAAACGGTCGAGGACTGAGTGGCCATCACGCTCAAAGCCTCGCCCCTGCCGCCCGGCTCGACCATCGGCATTCTCGGCGGAGGCCAGCTGGGCCGGATGCTCAGCCAGGCCGCGTCGCGCCTCGGCTTCAACGTCGTCATCCTCGACCCTGAGGAGAACAGCCCGGCCGGCCGCGTCTCTCAAGGCCAGATCGTCGCCGCCTACGACGACCCCACGGCCCTCAGCGTGCTCGGCCGCGTGGCCCAGGTCGTCACCTTCGAATTCGAGAATGTCCCCGCCGCCTCGGTGGAAGCCGTGTCTGCGGGCGGCGCCTCGGTCGCGCCCGGCCCCTTGGCCCTGGCTGTGGCGCAGGACCGGGTGGAGGAGAAGACCTTCCTCAACCGCGTCGGCGCCCGTACCGTCGCCTTCGCCGCCGTCGACAGCCTCGACGACCTGATCGCCGGCCTCGAACGCCTCGGAACGCCCGCCCTGCTGAAGACCCGGCGCGAGGGTTATGACGGCAAGGGGCAGGTCTGGGTGAAGTCCGCCCGCATGGCCGCCGACGCCTGGGCCGCTGTCGGCGAGCGCCCGGCCATCCTGGAGGCCAAGGCCGCCTTCGTGCGTGAACTGTCGATTATCTGCGCCCGCGACCATGCGGGCCGCATCGCCGTCTATCCGCTGGGCGAGAACCGGCATGCCGGCGGCGTCTTGCGCACCACCCTCGCCCCCACCGCCGTCGATCCGGCGACCGAAAAGGCCGCGCGACAGATCGCCCGCAAGGTGCTGAAGGGCCTCGACTATGTCGGCGTCATGGGGATCGAGCTGTTCGATCTCGGAGACGGAGAGTTGCGGGTCAACGAGATCGCGCCCCGGGTCCACAACACCGGCCACTGGACCCAGGACGGCTGCGTCTGCGACCAGTTCGAACAGCACATCCGCGCCATCGCCGGCTGGCCGCTGGGGCCTACCGCGGCCCACGCCCGGGTCGAGATGACCAACCTGCTGGGCCCTGAGGTCGAGCAGTGGGCGAAACTGTCCTCAAAGGCCGACGTCCGCATCCACCTCTACGGCAAGGGCGAGGCCCGCCCCGGCCGCAAGATGGGCCACGTCAACCGGGTGAAGGCGCTGTAATCGTTCACCTCCCTGTCGGCGCAGGCCTAAGGAGGGGCGCCGAACGCCCTTCACCTCCCCGTTCGCGAATGCGAATGGGGAGGACGGCGACCGCAGGACGCCAGGAGGGGGCGGCGCAGGTGTCGGCCTGGTGAAGCGCCAATCCCCTCTGACGGAGCCGCCCCCTCCTGACCGCTTGCGCGGTCTGTCCTCCCCACGCGCTTCGCACGCGGAGAGGTGAATGCTGCATCCAGCCCCTCAACTGTGTGCGTCGAGCAATTCAAGGTGCTGTAATTACACAGCTTCACCTTTTCTCGAGCTGCTGAACGCGCCCGGGTCGCCAAGTCCCTTATGTTCAACCCG
>JAZKHQ010000063.1:0-12842 GCA_040385285.1 Pseudomonadota bacterium | reverse complement strand
ACCAGACCGGCGCCGGCGATGATGAACAGATTGCGGATCATGCCGGGTCTCCCGAGGCTTGGGTTTCGCCCAGAGCGGGCTTGAGCAGGCGGTAGTGCAGGCGGGCGAACCAGACGAGGCCGTTGACCAGCCAGATGGTGGCGATGGTCAGCAGGGCGCCGACGGCGGTGGCGCCGGCCATCAGGCCGAGGCCGCCGAGGATGGCCGCCAGCGCTCCGCCGGGAGCGGCGGCGAAGGGTCCGGCCACCATCACCGCGCCGCCGGCGAAGAAGACGGCGATGACGGCGATGAAGAAGCCGATCAGCGTCCCGATCACCCCCATCAGGATGGGCAGCAGGATCAGGATGTCGATGGCGCCCAGCCCCAGCACCGCGAAGACGGCGGCGGCGGCGGCGGACGGGTTCTGTTCCTGACGCCAGCGCTGGATGCCAGCCTCGGCGCGCAGTTCGCGGGCCAGTCGGTCGGGATCGCCGAGCGCCGAGGCGACCTCGGCCTCGCTGCGCCCGGCGGCGGCGCCGTCGGCGAAGTGGGTGTCATAGTCTGCGGCGATATCCGCGGCGGCGGCGGTCGGCATGCCGACCAGCCCCTTGCGGAGGCGGGCCATGAAGTCGGCGCGCGTCATTGGGCGTCTCCCGTGTCAGAAGCGGCGACCGCGGCGGGTGCGGCGGCGGTAGTGGTTCCAGCGACGATCTCGTCGACCGAGCGGGCGAAGCGGGTCCATTCCGCGCCCTGGCTCTCCAGGGCCCGGCGGCCGGCGTCCGTCAGGCGATAGTATTTGCGCGACGGGCCCGAGGGCGATTCGACCAGATAGGTCTCGACCTGGCCGTCCGACTGCATCCGCCGCATCAGCGGGTAGATGGTGCCCTCGCCCATGTCGATGGCGTCGGAAAGCTTGCTGGCGATCTCGTAGGCGTAGCTGTCGGAACGGGCGAGCAGGGCGAGGACGCACAGGCTCAGCACCCCCTTCTTCAGTTGTATCTCAATGGTTTCAGGCATGTCTGAACCTCCTTGTGTGAAGCAGTGACTACGGCAAGGTAGTGTGTAACGCAAGGTAGCTGTCATAACATGACGGCGATTTAATCCGCCGGTGCGGCGTCTTGCGGCGGGGGATATGGGCCGGGGTCGCTTGGCAAGTGCGAACGGGGGGGATATGGACCCCCTCACAATCCGCCGACGCTCGTCAGGGCGCGGCCCTGCTTGCGACTCGCTCGCAAGTCACTGCGGCAGAACGATTTTAATGAGGACGTCTCGTATGGGGATGGGCAAGCGAGCCCTGGGGATGGCGGGAGGCGCGATCGCGCTGGCCGCGGTCGCCCTTCTGATGGCCGGCTGCAACGTGGTTCCGGAGACTCTGGGCCAGCCGACGGACGGCGCCATCGATCTTCAGGGCGCCGCCGCGCCGCTGAAGCACGAGGCGATCTGGTTCCACAACGCGGTCCTGATGCCGACCATCACCCTGATCACCCTTCTGGTGCTGGGGCTGCTGACGTGGATCGTGATCCGCTACAACGCCAAGGCCAACCCGGTCCCGGCGAAGTGGAGCCACAACACCCTGATCGAGATCATCTGGACGATCGTCCCGGTGATCATCCTGATCGTCATCGCCCTGTTCTCGTTCCGGCTGCTGTTCAAGTATCACGACATGCCCGACCCCGACCTGACGGTTAAGGTCACGGGCAACCAGTGGAACTGGGCCTACGAATATCCCGACCAGGGCATCGCCGAATACATCTCGAACATGAAGCCCGAGGACGAGGCGCCGCCGCACCTGTTCCGTCTGGCCGCCGACGAGCCGATGGTGGTGCCGGTCGGCAAGACCGTGCGTCTGCTCATCACCGCCGCCGATGTGATCCACGCCGTCGCCCTGCCGGCCTTCGGCCTCAAGACCGACGCCGTCCCCGGCCGGGTCAACGAGACCTGGTTCACCGCCGAGCGTGTGGGCGTCTATTACGGCCAGTGCTCCGAGCTGTGCGGCGTCGACCACGCCTTCATGCCCATCGAGATCCGCGTGGTGACCGAGGCCGAGTTCGAAGCCTGGGTCGCCTCCAAGGGCGGCTCGATGACCAAGGCCGCCGAGGCCGGCGGAACCGTCGCCCAGGTCGCCGCCGGAACCACCGGCGCGCCTGTCGCCGCTGACGCCGCCGCGGCCGCCCGGCCGGGCGCGATCCCGACGGCCCAGACCGCTACGACCCCGACCGCCCCGGCGCCCGCCGGGGCCGCCCCTGCCGCGCCCGCTCCGGCGGCGGCTCACTAATCGACGCGAGAGCCCAAAAGATCATGGCCACCGCAGCCGCTCACGACGCACACGACCACAAGCCGGGCTTCTTCACCCGCTGGTTCCTGTCGACCAATCACAAGGACATCGGCACGCTGTACCTGCTGTTCGCCATCATGGCGGGCATCGTGGGCGGCCTCATGTCGGGCCTGATCCGCTGGGAGCTGGCCGAGCCGGGCATCCAGATCTTCAAGGAAGGCTCGCTGATCAACCTGGCGGGCGTCGTTGAGCAGTCCAAGCACGGCTACAACGTCATCGTCACCGGCCACGCCCTGATCATGATCTTCTTCATGGTCATGCCGGCGATGATCGGCGGCTTCGGCAACTGGTTCGTGCCGATCATGATCGGCGCGCCGGACATGGCCTTCCCGCGCATGAACAACGTGTCGTTCTGGTTGCTGGTGGCCGCCTGGGTGCTGCTGTGCCTGTCGATGTTCGTCGACGGCGGTCCGGGCAAGGGCTTCGGCGGCGGCTGGACCATCTACCCGCCGCTCTCGACCACGGGCCACACCGGTCCGGCCATGGACCTGGCGATCTTCTCGCTGCACGTCGCGGGCGCCTCGTCGATCCTGGGCGCGATCAACTTCATCACCACCATCTTCAACATGCGCGCGCCGGGCATGACCCTGCACCGGATGCCGCTGTTCGCCTGGTCGGTGCTGATCACCGCCTTCCTGCTGCTGCTGTCGCTGCCGGTTCTGGCCGGCGCCATCACCATGCTGCTGGCCGACCGCAACTTCGGCACGTCGTTCTTCGACCCGGCCGGCGGCGGCGACCCGGTGATGTTCCAGCACCTGTTCTGGTTCTTCGGCCACCCCGAGGTCTACATCCTGATCCTGCCGGGCTTCGGCATCATCAGCCACATCGTCTCGACCTTCTCGAAGAAGCCCATCTTCGGCTACCTCGCCATGGCCTACGCCATGGTCGCCATCGGCTTCGTCGGCTTCATCGTGTGGGCGCACCACATGTACACGGTCGGCATGAGCGTGAACCTGCGCGCCTATTTCATCGCCGCGACCATGATCATCGCCGTGCCCACGGGCGTGAAGATCTTCAGCTGGATCGCCACCATGTGGGGCGGCTCGATCAGCTTCAAGACGCCCATGCTGTGGGCGATCGGCTTCATCTTCCTGTTCACCGTCGGCGGCGTGACCGGCGTGGTCCTGGCCAACGCCGGCATGGATTACAGCCTGCACGACACCTACTACGTCGTGGCGCACTTCCACTATGTGCTGTCGCTGGGCGCCGTCTTTGCCATCTTCGCGGGCTACTACTACTGGTTCGAGAAAATGTACGGGGTGAAGTACAACGAGTTCCTCGGCTGCCTGCACTTCTGGATCATGTTCGTGGGGGTGAACCTGGTGTTCTTCCCGCAGCACTTCCTGGGCCTGCAGGGCATGCCGCGCCGCTACGTCGACTACAACGAGGGCTTCGCCCACTGGAACATGATCTCGTCGATCGGCTACGTCATCACCGGCGTCGGCGTGATCGTCTTCCTGATCATGCTGGCCGAGGCGGCGATCCGTCGCCGTCCGGGCGTCGCCAACCCCTGGGGCGAAGGCGCCACGACGCTGGAGTGGACCCTGTCCTCGCCGCCGCCGCACCACCAGTTCAACGAGCTGCCGGTGGTCAAGGAAGACGAGCACTAGGTCCGGACTACAGACCGAAACAGGGGGCCGCTCTTTCGCAGAAAGGGCGGCCTCTGCCTTTCAAGACATGCAATGACCCACGCCGACCACACCCCCGCCCTCTCGACCGCCCAGCCGTCGGACTATGTCCAGCTGCTGAAGCCGCGCGTGATGTCGCTGGTGGTGTTCACGGCGGCTGTGGGGCTGATGGTGGCACCGGGCGGGATGGATCCCTGGCTGGGCGCGATCGCCGTGCTGTGCATCGCCATGGGCGCGGGCGCCGCCGGGGCCCTGAACATGGCGCTGGAGGGCGAGACCGACGCCCTGATGCGGCGCACGCGCGGCCGGCCGGTCGCCGCCGGACGCGTCAACCGCAACGACGCCATGACCTATGGCGTGGTGCTGTCGGTGGCGTCGGTGATGCTGCTGGGCATGGCGACCAACTGGCTGGCCGGCGGGCTGCTGCTGCTGACCATCGTCTACTACGCGGGGCTCTACACCCTGATCCTGAAGCGGCGGACGCCCCAGAACATCGTCATCGGCGGCGCCGCCGGAGCCTTCCCGCCGGTGATCGGCTGGGCTGCGGCGACAGGCCAGGCGCCGTGGCAGGCGTGGCTGCTGTTCCTCATCATCTTCCTGTGGACCCCGCCGCACAGCTGGGCCCTGGCCCTCTATTCGGCCGGCGACTACGCCAAGGCCGGCATCCCCATGATGCCGGTGGCGCGGGGCGCGAAGTCCACGCGGCTGCAGATCCTGATCTACTCGCTGGTGTTCGTGCCCGTGGCGGTCGCGCCGGGTTTCGTGGGCCTCGGAGGGCGCATCTATCTGGGCGTGTCGATTATGGGAGGGCTGGCCTTCCTGGCCCTGGCGGCCCGCCTGTGGCGCTCGCGCGCCGGGGATGAGCCCGACAAGGCTGAGGCGGTGGGGCGAGAGGCCGCATTGTATGATGTCCGCGCCGAGGCCAAACCGGCGCGCAACCTGTTCGCCTTCTCGATCCTGTATCTGATGGCGCTGTTCGCGGCGCTGCTGATCGAGAACCTGCCCGCCTCCAGCATCGTGTGCCCCTCATGCGCCTGACCCCTGAACAACTGTCCGCCCGCAACCGGCGCAACGTCGCCATCGCGCTCGCGCTGGCCGCCTTCGCTGTGCTGGTGTTCGTGACCACGGCGCTGAGCCTGAAGCGCAACATCGAGGCCTCCAAGGCGATGCGCGCCGTGGCGGAACAGCCCCGGTGAACAAGAACGCCGTCGCCCTGATTTGCGGCGCGGTCGTCGTGCTGATGACCGGCGCGGCCTTCGCCGCCGTGCCGCTGTACAAGCTGTTCTGTCAGGTCACGGGCTTCGACGGCACGGTGAAGCGGGCCGAAAAGGCGCCGGACACGGTGCTGGACCAGACGGTGCTGATCCGTTTCGACACCAATGTGCGCGACCTGCCCATGACGTTCCGCGCCGAGCAGACGACCCAGCGGGTGCGCATCGGCGACACCGGCATGGCCTATTTCGACGTCACCAACACCTCGGACCAGCCCATCAGCGCCAAGGCCGGCTACAACGTGGTGCCAGAGCGGGCGGGCCCGTATTTCCAGAAGCTTCAGTGTTTCTGCTTCGATGAGCAGGTCATCCAGGCGGGCGAGACCAAGTCCTTCCCGGTGCAGTATTTCGTGGCCCCCGAGATCGCGACTGACCGTGAGTCGAAGGGCGTGCGCGAGATCACCCTCAGCTACACCTTCTACCCGTCGAAGGATTTCGATCCCGCTTCAGGCTCCGCCCCCACTGGCGCAGGCCGATAGCGGGCGCTATTACCCCTTCAAACACCGACTCTCGCTTCACTTCACGAGACCTACGCATGGCCGACGCCCACGCCAAACCCCACCACGACTACCACCTGGTGGACCCCAGCCCCTGGCCGCTGATCTCGTCGATCGCCGTCACCGTCATGATGGTCGGCGCGGTAATGTGGATGAAGGGCCTGTTCGGCCAGCCGGAGGGGACCAGCTGGCTGTTCCTGGCCGGCCTGACCACCACCGTGGCCTCGATGGGCCTGTGGTGGGCCGACGTCGTCAAGGAGAGCCGCAAGGGCGACCACACCCCGGTCGTCTCCATCGGCCTGCGCTACGGCATGGTGCTGTTCATCGCGTCGGAAATCATGTTCTTCGCGGCGTTCTTCTGGATGTTCTTCGAGATGGCGATCTTCAATGAAGCGCGCCAGCACATCCCCGAGATCGGCAACTGGGCCGACACCGCCGCCGCCTGGTCCACCTGGCCGCCCAAAGGCATCGAGGTGCTGGACGCCTGGCAGCTGCCGTTCCTGAACACCGTCATCCTGCTGCTGTCGGGCACGACCGTGACCTGGGCCCACCATGCGCTGCAGGTCGGCGACCGCGGCGCCGCCAAGCTGGGCCTCATCATCACCATCGCCCTGGGCGTCCTGTTCACGGCGGTTCAGGCCTATGAGTACAACCACATCCTGCACGAGAACCTGTTCTTCAACGAGGAAGCCCTGAACTCGGGCCTCTACGGGTCGATCTTCTTCATGGCCACGGGCTTCCACGGGTTCCACGTGCTGGTCGGGACCATTTTCCTGGCCGTCTGCCTGCTTCGCATCCTGGCCGGGCAGATGACGCCCCAGAAGCATTTCGGTTTCGAGGCGGCGGCCTGGTACTGGCACTTCGTGGATGTGGTCTGGCTGTTCCTGTTCGCCTTCGTCTACGTCACCTTCGGCTGAGGTCCTTCGCGATCGAAGACCCGCTTCTCAAGCCAAGAGCACCCAAAGCCCCGGCGCGGATCAGCCCGATCCGCGCCGGTCTGCTTTGCCGCTGCCCCCGCTGCGGCAAGGGCAAGCTGTTCGCGGGGTTCCTGAAGGTGGCCGACGCCTGCGACGTCTGCGGCTGCGACTTCACGCGGCTGAACACCGGCGACGGGGCGTCGGTGTTCGTGATCCAGCTGACCGGCTTCATCGTGGTGTTCGGGGCCCTGTTCACCCAGGTGGCGCTGAACCCGCCGATGTGGGTGCTGCTGGCCGTCTGGGTGCCCATGACGGCCGTGATCGGCCTTTCCCTGATGCGCCCGTTCAAGGGCCTGATGATCGGACTGCAGATCCGCAACCGCGCGTCGGAGGTCCGCAATGACGACTTCTGAGAGCATTCGATCCTCCACCGCGCAGCGGGGGAGGGGGACCACGCGCAGCGTGGTGGAGGGGGCGGCCCCACACCGGGCGCATGAACTTGCCCCCACCACCGCTTCGCGGTCCCCCTCCCCCGTTTCGCTACGCTGCTCGGGGGAGGATCGATGAGACGCTTCCCCCTGGCCCTGACCCTCGCCGTCATCCCGGCCATGGTCCTGCTGATCGGCCTGGGCGTCTGGCAGGTGCAGCGGCTGCACTGGAAGGAAGGCCTGATCGCCGAGGCGGAAGCCGCGCGGGGATTGCCGCCGGTCCCGCTGGATCAGGTGAAAGGCCTGGGCGACAAGGCCGAGTTCCGCGCCGTCCTTCTGCCGTGTGTCATGGGCGATCGGCCCTATGTCGAGCTCCAGAGCATCCACCACGGCGAGCCCGGCGTGCGCCTGATCGCGGAGTGCGAGGGCTATCTGGTCGATCTCGGCTTCGTGTCGGAGACCATAAGCGCGCGGCCGCCTGTCAGCGCGCCTCGCCCGCCCGGCGCGCTGGTTCCGCTGGTCACCGCCCAGGTGCGGCGCGCGCCGAAGCCGAACGGCATGGAGCCGGCGCCGGCTGACGGCCGTTTCTACGCCCGCGACAACGCCGCCATGGCGAAGGCGTTGAAGGTCGAAGGCCCGGTGTCGCCGCTGACGCTCTATGCAGCGGATTCGGCCTACCCCTATTGGGGGGCGCTGAAGCCCTCCATTCCGCCCGTGGCGTTCGAGAACAACCACCTCGGCTATGCCGCCACCTGGTTCGGCCTGGCCCTGGCGCTGCTCGGCTTCTACGCCGCCATGGTGATGCGCAGGATGAAGCCGTGACCGCGCGGCTGCACACCCTGTCCAACGGCGTGCGGGTCGTCTGCGATCCCATGCCGGGCCTGCGCACCTTCGCCCTGACCGTCGCCGTGCGCGGCGGGGCGCGCTGGGAGGCCGAGGACCGCTCCGGCTGGTCGCACCTGCTGGAGCATCTGGTGTTCAAGGGCGCCGGCGACATGGGCGCGCGCGACATCGTCGAACGCATCGAGGCCGAAGGCGGCTCGATCAACGCCTCGACCGGTTACGAGCGCACCAGCTTCGAGGTGCGGGCGCTGGACGGGTCGCTGCCGCTGGCCATGCAGGTGCTGTCGGACCTGGTGTTCCGCCCGACCCTCGACCCCGCCGAGATCGAGCGCGAGAAGGACGTGGTGGCCCAGGAGATCGCCGAGGCTTTCGACACGCCCGACGACCATGTGTTCGAAATGGCCCAGAGCCGCGCCTTCACCGGCCAGCCGCTGGGCCGGCCGATCCTCGGCTCCATCGCCAGTCTGAAGCCCGCCGACCGCGCCAGCGTCACCGACTGGCGCCGCCGGCTCTATGCGCCCAACCGCATGGTGGTGGCCGCGTCCGGCGCGGTGGACGAGGCGGAGTTGCTGAAACTGGCCGAGCACTGGTTCGGGGCCGAGGCGGCGACCGAGGCTGACGAACCGTCCGCGCCCGCTTTCCTCGGCGGCGCCTCGACCCTCAGCCGCAAGATCGAGCAGGCCAATCTGGTGTTCCAGCTGCCGGCCCCGGCGGTGACCGCGCCGACCTTCGCCGCCACGCGGCTGATGACCGAGATCCTCGGCGGAGGCATGGCCTCGCGCCTGTTCCAGAGCGCGCGCGAGGACCGGGGCCTGGCCTACGCCATCGACGCCTATCACGAGCCGTATGAGACCGTGGGCATTCTGGGCATCTACGCCGGAGCCGCCGCCGACCGTGCGGTGGAGCTGGCCGAGGTCTGCGCCGCCGAGCTGAAGGCGCTGGCCAACGAGGGGCCGACGGCGGCGGAGCTGTCGCGTTCGCGCGCGGTGCTGACCGCCGGCCTGTGGATGTCGGACGAAAGCCCGGCCAGCCGCGCCGGACGGGCCGCGTCCCAGACGCTGGTGTTCGGCGCGCCCATTCCGTCGGAGGAGTCCGCCAGGCGTCTGGCGGCCCAGACGGTCGAAACGGTGCGGGCGGCGGCCGAGGCCTGTCTGGAGCCCGGACGGGCCGCCACGGCGGTGCTGGGGCCGAAAGCGGCGCATGCGGCCGGAGACGCCTTCACGGCCGCGGTGTTCGGTTAAACGACCCTTCTCCCCTCGGGGGAGAAGGTGGCAGGCGAAGCCTGACGGATGAGGGGGCTGTGTCCCCAGGCTCATCGTCAAATAGTTTGCTTGAAGCTAGCCTACCCCTCATCCGAGCCGCTATCGCGGCCCACCTTCTCCCCCAAGGGGAGAAGGGTCGAAATTCGCCAATCGGCTGCCGGATCGATTTCCTATGGTCGGATCAGGCTCTAGGCTGCGTCCATGGCTTTGTTCGACTGGTTGAGCGAGACGATCGGCCCCGTGGTCAAGGGCGAGCGCGTGACCCTGCGCATCCCTTCGCCGGTCGATCATGCCGACTGGGCGGCGCTCCGGGACCAGTCGCGCGACTATCTGCAGCCGTGGGAGCCCCTGTGGCCCGAGGATGACCTCAGCCGCGCCGCCTTCCGCCGCCGCCTGACCATCTATGAGCGCGAGATGGACGCCGGCTCGGCCTGGCCCTTCTTCATCCACCGCAACGACGACGACGCGCTGGTCGGGGCCGTGACCCTGTCGAACATCCGGCGCGGCGTGGCCGAGACCGGGACGCTCGGCTACTGGATCGGCCAGCCGTTCGCGGGAGAGGGGCTGGCCACTGACGCGGTGCGCGCCATCTGCGGCTTCGCCTTCGACACGGCGAAGCTGCACCGGGTCGAGGCGGCTTGCGTGCCCACCAACCTCGCCTCGCGCCGGGTGCTGGAAAAAGCGGGCTTCGAGCACGAGGGACAGGCCCGGGCTTATTTGAAAATTAACGGCGTATGGGCAGATCATGTTCTGTTCGGCCTCGTGCGACACGAGGGCGATCGCGGCGCCTGATGTCCGGGCGCCGAGCGAGAGGCCGGCGAGCGCGTGACCAACCGATCCAGAGCCCTGGCCTGGGACCCCACGACAGCCATCGAGGCGCTGGCGGCGGCGGAGGCGGCCCTGTGGGTGTGGACCCCCGCCGACGACATGATCCGCTTCACCGGCGCGACCCGCTCGCTGGGCCTCGGCCCGCTGGCGCCGGAATGCTCGGGCGCCGCCTTCATCGCCGTGGCCATTCCGCAGGACCGGTCGCTGGCCGAGCGGCTGCTGAAGCCGCAGGAGGAGGGGACCGAGATCGCCATCCGCCTGCGCATGCGCGACGCCTCGACCTGCCTGTGGCGCGGCGTCTGGCTCGAGGACGGCCTGCGCGCCGCCGGGGTGGTGGCGCTGGAGACGAAATTCGCCGGCTCGGACCGCTGTGTCCTGACCGGCCTGCTGGACCGCAAGACCTTCATCGCCCAGGCGGGCGAGGTGCTGACCCGGCCCGGCGACTATGAGCTGGTGGTGGCCGACCTCGACCGCCTGCGCCGCCTGAACGAGGCGCTGGGGCACGAGCGGGCGGACATGGTGCTGTCGGCCCTGGGCTCGCGCCTCGCCGCCGCCTTCCCGCGGGAAGCCTGTCCGGCGCGCATCGGCGAGGACGAGTTCGCCATCCTGGCCCTGAAGAGCGCGGGATCGCCGTCGGAGAAGCTGCGCGAGGCGCTGGAGCAGCCGCTGCGGATCGCCGGCTTCGACATCTATCCCACCGTCTCCATCGGCGCGGTGACGGCCGAGGGCGGGCCGGACGCCCCGGACGCGGCCGAACTGCTGCGCCGGGTCGAACTGGCGGTTGAGCACGCCAAGACCGCGGGCCGCGGCGGGGCCGCCGCCTACGGCCGGGCGCTGGAAAGCGACAGCCTGAGCCGCCTCGCCCTGGAATCCGACCTGCGCAACGCCTTCGTGCGCGGCGAGATCGAGCCCTTCTATCAGCCGATCGTGAACCTCAACACCGGCGCCGTCGCCGGGTTCGAGGCCCTGGCCCGCTGGCGTCACCCCAAGCGCGGCCTGGTGCCGCCGGACGAGTTCCTGGGACTGGCCGACGAGATGGGCCTGATGAACGACCTGGGCCTCTTGATGATGACCGCCTCGGCGCGTCAGCTGTCGGAATGGCTGCACAGGCACCCGTCGGCGGGCAAACTGTTCTGCAGCGTCAACCTGTCGGTCGGCGAGATCGAGCGGGCCAATCTGGTCGAGGACGTCCAGCGCATCATCGCCGACAGCGGCCTCCCGCGCGGGGCGCTGAAGCTGGAGGTCACCGAGGGCGACATCATGCGCGACACGGCCAAGGCCGCGTCGGTGCTGCAGAAGCTGAAGGACGTGGGCGCGTCGCTGGCGCTGGACGACTTCGGCACCGGCTTCTCGTCCCTGACCTGGCTGGCCAAGCTGCCTTTCGATACGCTGAAGATCGACCGCTACTTCGTTCTGACGATGGACAAGGACGAGGGCTCGGCCAAGATCGTCAAGTCGGTGGTCAACCTGGGCCGCGACCTGTCGCTGGAAGTCGTCGCCGAGGGCGTGGAGAACGCCGGGCTGGCCAGCCTGCTGCTCGACGCCCAGTGCCACTACGGCCAGGGCTTCGGCTACGCCCAGGCCCTGCCGGCCCAGGAGGCGGAGGTTTACCTGAACGAGTCGCTGGCTGATGGGGCTGCGCCGATCCGGGCACGGTCGGCTTAGACTATCGCCTCGCGGACCGGTTTCCCGATCTTCCACTCTCCCACTTCGAACTCGAAGACGGCGCCGTCCGTCCGCCGAACCGCAAACCAGCCCATGAGAGTGCTGCCGCACAGCTCCTCACGGCAGTGGCCATGAAGAGACACGACATAGTAGCCGGGAACGTCGGGGTCTGATCCGGCCTCGCAGGATGCGACGTGGGTGACGGGCAGATGCCTCAGCTCTGTGATGCGGGCGGTCGCAACGACGCAAGCCGCCTGATCGCTCCGCACTGGCTGGGCAGTGGTGCAGCCCATAGTCGGCAGCGCGAGCAGGGCCAGCATGATCGTGAGATGCTTGGCCATGGTCCGCCTACGCCCGCCCGCTTTGCCCCGACAGCATCGCTGCATCGACGCCCAACCCCTTGAGCGCCCGGCTCCATTTGCTGGCGTGTTCGCCGTCGAAGATCAGGTCGAGGTCGGCGTCGGCGGTGAGCCAGACGTTCTCGGACAGCTCGTCCTCCAGCTGGCCCTCGCCCCAGCCGGCGTAGCCCAGCATCAGGCTGGAGCGGCGCGGGCCGGCGACGGGGTCGACCATGGCGATCAGGGCCTCGCGCGTGCCGGTCATGGCCAGGCCGTCGCCGAAGGCGTGACTGGTTTCGGCCGACAGCCAGTCGTCGGTGTGGAGCACAAAACCTCGCTCGCGCTCCACAGGGCCACCGACCAGCACCTTCTTGCCCGTGGCGGCGGGGCTGGACGCCGTCTCCAGCTTCTCCAGCACGGCGCTGAGGTCCACGCCCGGCGCGGGCTGGTCCAGCCGCAGGCCCAGCGCATGCTCCTCGTCATGGGCGCAGACCAGGATGACCGCGTGCTCGAAGCGGGGATCGTCGATCCCGGGCATGGCCACCAGCAGGCGGCCGACCAGACTGTTGAATCCGTCCATGCAGAGATGATTGGGTCGAAGAACGGCGAGCGCAAGGCGTCGGAAGGACGCAACGACGCTTGGCGGCGCGCATTCCGCTGACTATCTGGTGACTGCCGCGCTCGGCGGTCCCTAATCCCCCGGAGATCCCCATGACGATCCAGATCGGCGACCGCATCCCCTCGGCGAACCTCAGCCTCGCGACCGAGGACGGCCCCAAGCCGGTGACCACCGATGACATCTTCGCGGGCAAGACCGTGGCCCTGTTCGCCGTGCCCGGCGCCTTCACCCC
>JAZKHQ010000062.1:0-11545 GCA_040385285.1 Pseudomonadota bacterium | reverse complement strand
GCACCACCGGAGGCGGCGGCGGCGGCGGAGGCGGAGGCGGCGGGGGAGGCGGCGGGGGAGGCGGCGGCGGCGGGGGAGGCGGCGGCGGCGGAGCATCAGCCCCGAACGCGTAGCGCAGGCCCAGCGTCAGCGCGTGGCTGTCGCTGTAGTCGCCTTCGAACCGGCCCAGCGCCGTAGGCGTGGTCGTCGTGCGGCTGTCGAACTCGACCTTGGTCAGCATGTAGCGGTAGGTCAGGTCGAGCGTGGCCCGGTCGCTGATCCTCCAGCCGAAACCCGCGATGCCCTGCGCCGCCAGCTTGGTTGACGAGTCGTCAGCGGTGAAGCCGACGGCGCGGTTGCTGGCCAGGGTGCCCAGGATGTCAGTGTTGATCCGAGCGGCCCCGGCGCCGAGGCCCAGGAACGGACGGAAGGCCGCATCGCGGTCGCCGAAGTCGTAGATGGTGTTGACCATCAGGGTGGCGACTTCCATCGTCCCTTCGGGTTCGCCGCACGGGCCGAGAAGGGTCGGCTGGCAGATCGTATTCAGGCCGCCGACCATCGAGACGACCTCGCCGGAGCGGTAACCGCCCTCGAGCTCCACGCGCCAGTTGGCGTCCATGCGATAGCCCAGGCGGGCGAAGCCGGCCCAGCCGTCATCGACCTCGACATCCCAGCCGGCGGTGGCGCCGGTGTCGTTGTAGACGGTGATGTCATCGACCTTGTGCCAGCCGGCGTCGACCGCGCCGTACCAGCCATTCGGATCCGCGGAGGCCGCACCGGCTGCGAAGAAACTCGCCGCCGCCACACTGGCCAGAAGTTTCAGTTTCATCGTGTCCTCACACTGAATATTGCCCTGACGCTCACAGAAGTGATCCCGCGGCGTTGCAGCATCGAACGGGGAACAGACTGTGCGGTTCCGTATTCTGGCCCTGAATGCGACCAACTGTGGCGCCGTTTCAACACAAATGCCCCGTTTCCCCGGGCGGCTCGCCTGCTAGGAGAGGGAATCAATCCAGGGGGTTCTGCGATGTCGATGCGGTTTGACGGACGGGTGGCGATCGTGACGGGCGCGGGCGGCGGTCTGGGCCGGTGTCATGCCCTGGCCCTGGCGGCGCGCGGGGCCAAGGTCGTGGTCAACGACCTCGGCGGCGCCCGCGACGGCTCGGGCGGCTCCGCCACCGCGGCCGAGGCTGTCGTCGCCGAGATCGAGGCCATGGGGGGCGAGGCCATGGCCAACGCCGCCTCGGTCACCGACTTCGCCGCCGTCCAGGCCATGGTCGGCGCGGCCATCGCCCGCTGGGGCCAGGTCGACATCCTGGTGAACAACGCCGGGGTCCTGCGCGACAAGAGCTTCGCCAAGATGGAGCTGGATGACTTCCGCTTCGTCATGGACGTCCACCTGATGGGGGCGGTGAACTGCACCAAGGCGGTGTGGGACCACATGCGCGAGCGCAACTACGGCCGCATCGTCATGACCACCTCGTCGTCGGGCCTCTACGGCAATTTCGGCCAGGCCAACTACGGCGCGGCCAAGATGGCCCTTGTCGGGCTGATGCAGACCCTGTCGATCGAGGGCGCCAAGAATGACATCCGGGTCAACTGCCTCGCCCCCACCGCCCACACCCGTATGACCGAGGATCTGGCCGGCCGCCTGCCGCTGGAGCTTCTGGAGCCGGAAATGGTGTCGCCGGGTCTGCTGTATCTGGTCAGCGAGGACGCGCCGACGCGGGCCATCCTCGCCGCCGGCGCCGGCGGCTTCGAGCGCGCCTACATCACCCTGACCCAGGGCGCCTGGATCGCCGGCGAGGATGCGCCCGAACAGGTGGCCGCCCGGTTCGACGCCATCTCGGACCGCACCGGCGAGATCGTGCCCGACGTCGGCGCCGCCCAGGGCTTCATCGAAATGTCGAAGGCGCAGGCTGCTCATGGCGGCTGACGCCGCCGCGCCTATGTCCGCGACGCGGTTGCTCACAACTTGAGGCGCAGGAAGTCTCGCTTGTCTTGACGCGGCGGCAGGCGTGTATGGATTAAGGAAATCGGGCTCAAGCAGCGAGCGACCGCGTCGCGAGCGATAGCCCCTGAACAAGGAAGCATCGCAGATGCGTGAAGCCGTCATCGTCTCCACCGCCCGGACCCCCATCGGCCGGGCCTATCGGGGCGCCTTCAATGACACCCAGGCGCAGCAGCTGGGCGCCCATGCGGTCAGGCACGCCGTCGCCCGCGCGGGCGTCGAGGGCGAGGCCGTCCAGGACGTGGTCATGGGCGCGGCCCTGCAACAGGGCTCGACCGGGACCAACGTCGCGCGCCAGATCGCGATGGCCGCCGGCCTGCCGGTCTCGGTCGCGGGCATGAGCCTGGACCGCCAGTGCGCCTCGGGCCTGATGGGCATCGCCACGGCGGCCAAGCAGGTGATCGTGGACGGTCAGAAGGTCGCCATCGGCGGCGGGCTGGAGTCCATCTCGCTGGTCCAGAACCAGCACATGAACCTCTATCGCGGCAAGGACGAAGCCCTGCTGCAGCAGGTTCCGCACATGTACATGGCGATGCTGGAAACGGCCGAGATCGTGGCCGAGCGCTATGGCATCAGCCGCGACGCCCAGGACGAATACGCGCTCCAGTCGCAGCAGCGCACCGCCGCCGCCCAGGCCGCCGGCCGCTTCGACGCCGAGATCGTGCCCATGACCACCACCATGCTGGTGATGGACAAGGCCACCGGCCAGACCTCCTCGCAGGAGGTCACCCTGTCGAAGGATGAGGGCAACCGCGCCGACACCACGCTGGAAGGGCTGAAGTCGCTGAAGACCGTCTTCGGTTCGGGCGAGACCGTCACAGAGGGCAAGTTCATCACCGCCGGCAATGCGTCGCAGCTGTCGGACGGCGCCTCGGCCTGCGTCATCATGGAGGCGGGCGAGGCCGTGCATCGGGGGCTTCAGCCGCTCGGCGCCTATCGCGGCATGGCGGTCGCCGGCTGCGAGCCGGACGAGATGGGCATCGGCCCGGTCTATGCGGTGCCCAAGCTGCTGAAGGCCCACGGCCTGACCATCGACGACATCGGCATCTGGGAGCTGAACGAGGCCTTCGCGGTGCAGGTGCTCTACTGCCGCGACAAGCTGGGCATCCCCAACGAGCTGCTCAATGTGGACGGCGGCGCCATCTCCATCGGCCACCCCTACGGCATGTCGGGCGCCCGCATGACTGGCCACGTCCTGATCGAGGGCAAGCGCCGCGGGGCCAAATACGGCGTCGTCACCATGTGCGTCGGCGGCGGCATGGGCGCGGCGGGTCTGTTCGAGATCTACTAGGTCTGGACCTATTTACCCTTCTCCCCTTGCGGGAGAAGGTGGCTCGCGCAGCGAGACGGATGAGGGGTCGCGCCGGTGTCGGACGATTGGCTGAAACAGCGCGCGAACGAGATGCGCCGGGCGCCAACCCTGAACGAGCGTCGGCTTTGGAAGCTGCTGCGTGACCGCCGGCTCGATGGCCTCAAATTCCGTCGGCAGGTGGTGATCGGTCGTTACGTCGTCGACTTCCTCTGCCTGCGGCATCGGCTGATCATCGAAGCCGATGGGCCGCATCATGAGGTCGGGCTGGATGCCGAGAGGGACGTGTGGCTGACGAGCGAGAACTTCAAGATTCTCAGATTTCCCAATGCCGCCATTGAGCGGAATGCGAACGACGTGGTTCTCCAGATACTCAAGTCAGTGAACGAGAGGGTCGTTTCGGGATAACTGGCAAACGCGGTGCGACCCCTCATCCGTCAGCCTTCGGCTGCCACCTTCTCCCGCAAGGGGAGAAGGGCTCATCTACGCCTCACGCCGCGCTGGCGGTCTGGTCGTTGATCGCCACCGCCTTCAGGTCCCGCACATAGGCGTCGCGCCACACCGCCACGTCGGTGTCGCGCACCACCTGCATCAACGCCTTCCATTTCCGGATGCGTTCGGGGCGGGACATGGTCAGGGCCTGCTTTATCGCCTCGGACAGCTCCTCGCGGCTGAACGGGTTGACCAGCAGGGCCTCGCCCATCTGCTCGGCGGCGCCGGCGAAGCGGGACAGGATCAGGACGCCTGGATCCTCCGGGTTCTGCGCCGCGACATATTCCTTGGCCACAAGGTTCATGCCGTCGCGCAGCGGCGTCACCAGCGCGACCTTCGCCGCGCGATAGACCCCCGCCAGCTGCTCGCGCCTGTAGCCCCGGTTGAGGTAGCGGATCGGCTGCCAGTCCATGTCGGCGTATTCGCCGTTGATGCGCCCCGCCAGGGCGTCCAGCCGCGCGCGCATGTCCTGATACGCATCGACCTCGTCGCGGCTGATCGGCGTCACCTGCACCAGGAAGACATCGCCGCGCAGGTCGGGATTGTCGTGCAGGAACTGCTCATAGCCCAGCAGCCGCTGCTCCAGCCCCTTGGAGTAATCGAGCCGGTCCACGCCGACGATCAGGGAACGGAACACCGCCTGGGCCGCCATCCGGTCATAGGCCCGGACACCCGCCGCCGAGTCCCGCGCCTTGATGAAGCCGTCCACGTCGATGCCGATGGGATAGACGCCGCACTGCACCCGTCGTCCGAAGGCCTCCAGCCCGCCTTCGCCGTCCACCTCGCCGCGCGCCTCCGAGACCACATAGTCGCGGAACAGGTCCAGCCACTCGCGCGTCTGGAAGCCGATCAGGTCATAGGCGAACAATGATTCCACCAGTCGCCGATGATGCGGCAGGGTCACCAGCAGCTGCCGGGCCGGCCACGGGATGTGCAGGAAGAAGCCGATGCGGTTTGTAACCCCCAGCCGACGCAGGTCCCGCGCCATGGGGATCAGGTGATAATCGTGAATCCAGATGATGTCGTCAGGCTGGACCAGCGGCGCCAGCACTTCGGCGAAGCGCCGGTTCACCCGCTCGTAGCCCTCGCCGTACGACCGCTCATAGGCCGTCAGATCGACCCGGTGGTGGAACAGCGGCCACAGGGTCTTGTTGGCGTAGCCGTTGTAGTATTCGTCGACGTCCTGGCTCTCCAGGTCGATCAGGGCGCAGGTGACCCCGGCCCGGTCCTCATAGGTGATCTCGCCGCTGAAATGGTCGGTGGTCTCGCCTGACCAGCCGAACCACAGGCCGTCGTATTTCTTCAGCGCGGCGGCCAGCGCCGGGGCCAGCCCGCCCGCCGATCCCGCCGTGGCGTCGGTCGGCGCCGAAACCCGGTTGGAAACGACAATTAATCGACTCATCTGACGTCCGTCCAGGACCGGCTCAACAGCACCGCGCAGTTGATGATACCGACCAGCGAATAGGTCTGCGGATAGTTCCCCCACAGTTCGTTGTCGCCCAGCGACAGGTCCTCGCTCAGCAGGCCGGCCGCCGTCCGCTGGGCCAGCATGTTCTCGAAGATCTCGCGCGCCTCGTCCGTCCGGCCGTTCAGATGCAGGGCTTCGATGAACCAGAAGGTGCAGAAGTTGAATGCCGTCTCCGGCTCGCCGAAGTCGTCCGGCTCGATGTAGCGGAACAGATAGGGCCCCTTCTTCAGGTCCCGCTCGATGGCCTCGAAGGTCCTGACCTGACGCGGATCGCGCACATCCAGGAACCCGAGATCGGTCAGCTGCAGCAGCGACGCGTCCAGCTCCGTGCCGCCGAAGCTGGCGGCGAAGATGCCCTGTTCGGGCAGATAGGCCTCGGTCTCGATCCGCTCGCGAATGATCCGCGCCCGGTCCGTCCAGAGCTCGCAGCGGTCGGTCAGCCCGAGATGGTCCGCCGCCTTGGCCAGCCGGTCGCAGGCGGCCCAGCACATCACCGAGGAATAGGTGTGGACCCGGGCGATGGTGCGGAATTCCCACAGACCGGCGTCCGTCTGGTCATGCATGGCGAAGGCGCGCTCGCCGACCTTCTCCAGCGCATGGAAATCGTCGATCGTGCCGGGGCGCAGCAGCCGCTGGTCATAGAAGGCCTGCACCAACGGCAGGACGATCTGTCCGTAGACATCGTGTTGCAGATGCTCGCGCGCCTGATTGCCGATGCGCACCGGCTTCATGCCGCGATAGCCGGCGACGGTTTCGGTGATCCGCTCGTCGATGTCCTCTTCCAGCCCGACGCCATAGACCGGCTGCACATGCCCGCCGCCGGACTGGTCGACCAGGTTCCTCAGATAGCCGAGGTAGTTCTCCAGGATGTCCACCGCGCCCAGCCGGTTCAGGGCCCGCACTGTGTAATAGGCGTCGCGGATCCAGCAGTAGCGGTAGTCCCAGTTGCGCCCGCTCTCGGGGAACTCGGGCACAGAGGTGGTCATGGCCGCCACGATGGCCCCCGTCTCCTCATAGGCGCAGAGCTTCAGCGTGATGGCCGCGCGGATCACCGCTTCCTGCCAGTCCAGCGGCAGATAGAGGGTCCGCACCCAGTCCTTCCAGTAGGCGACGGTCTGGTCCAGCGCCGCCTGCACCCCCGGGCCCACCGCCTGGTCGTAGCCCTCGTCCGGCCCGAGGAAGAAGGCCATCGACCGTTCCAGACGGAACGTCCGCTCGTTGATCACATGCGTCACCGGGCAGTCGGTGGTCAGGCGCAGGGTCACCTCGCTGCACAGGTAGCGGATGTGGTTCGAGCCGTGGGTCGTCTCCGCCCGGCGCGCGCCCCAGCCGGCGGCGGGTCTCAGCCGCACGGTGATCCGCGGCGCACCCTCGATGGGCCGCACGATCCGCCCGAAGGCCAGCGGGCGATAGACGCGTCCCTGCTTGGGATGCCGGGGCGCGAAATCCAGGATCTCGACCGCCGCCCCGTCCTCGGCCGTCAGCACCGTGCGCAGCACCGGTGTGTTGAGGACATAGGCTTGGCTGACGTGCTTCAGCCCCTCCAGCTCGATGGCCCAGAAGCCGTGCTGCGGATCGTCTCCGTCCATCAGGGCCGAGAACACCGGGTCGCCGTCCACGCGCGGCGCGCAGGCCCAGACGAACCGCCCCTGCCGGTCGATCAGGGCGCTGATGGAACAGTTGCCGATGGGGAAGAGGTCGAGGGTCTGGTGCGTCATGCCGCGATCCCTTCCAGCCAGCCCAGCACCGCCTCCACATCCTCCAGCCGGTATCGCGCCGCCGTCGCCCGCTCAGGCCCGACCAGCACGCCGAAGCCGCCCAGGGCCTCTGCCGCTTCGAAGCCGTCCTCGTCCGTCAGGTCGTCGCCGACCATGACCGGAAGGCCGCCCGCGAACGGCGCCTCGTTCATGAAATCGCGCACCGCCGTCCCCTTGGATGTCCCCGGCGTCTTCAGCTCGACCACCAGATCGCCCGCCTGAAGCGTCAGCCCCGTCTCTCCCGCCAGCCTCCGCGCCAGCGCCGCCGCCTCGTCTGCGAAGCCCTGCGCCCCGCGATAATGCAGCCCCGCCGACACGCCCTTGTCCTCGACGATCATGCCGGGCCGGTCCGCCGCGAAGTGGTCGAAAGCCGTCACCGCCTGCCGTACGCCCGGATGCGGCTCAGCCCGCTCCAGCGAGCCGTCCGGCCGCCGCCGCTCCAGCCCGTGCACGCCGGACGCCGCCGGGGAGGCCGCCTCGGCGATCCGGTCGATCTCGGCCAGGGTCCGCCCGCTGACCACCGCCACCCGGCCGTCCAGCCGCTCGACCAGCCGCCGCAGCAGCGCCGTGCGCCGCGACACCGGCCCCACGTCCCCGGGTTTCGGCTCAAGCGGCGCCAGAACCCCGTCCATGTCGAGGAACAGGGCAGGGCGCTCCAGCCGGCTCGGCGGCGGCGCAAGGCGCGTCAGGGTTCCGGCTGTGGTCATGCGTCGTCGTGTCTTTCAGAGTGTTCGCCCGCGGACCTAACGCCCGGCAGCGGCGAAGGTTGTCATCCGCCGCATTGTGAAACCCGCCCGGATGCGGCAATTCCGCTTCGTCCGCGCTTCGGCGCCTGTCGAGCTGCCCGATGTCCGCCGAAGACGCCGTCTCCGAGAAAAGCGCAATGATCGACCGGGCCCGCGAGGTCGTCCGCCTGAATATCGCCGCTCTGCAGGCGCTGGAGGCCGGCATCGACGACAGCATCGCCCGCGCCTGCGACATCATCATGGGCCGCCCGGGCTATGTGGTGGTCACCGGCATGGGCAAATCCGGGCACATCGGCGGCAAGATCGCCGCGACGCTCGCCTCCACCGGCACCAACGCCTTCTTCGTCCATCCGGCCGAAATGAGCCACGGCGACCTCGGCATGCTGCGCAAGGACGTGACCCTTCTGGCCATCTCCAACTCGGGCGAAAGCCGCGAGCTGCGCGATCCCCTGATCTACTGCAAACGCGAGGGCATCCCGGTCATCGGCATGACCCAGCGGCCGACCAGCACGCTCGGCGTCAACTCGACGGTCGTTCTGGCCATGCCCCAGGTGGCCGAGGCCTGCCCCAACGGCCTGGCCCCCACCACCTCGACCCTGATGACCCTGGCGCTGGGCGACGCCCTGGCCATGGTGCTGATGGACCGCCGGGGCTTCAGCCGCGAGGCCTTCGGCCTGCATCATCCGGGCGGCAAGCTGGGCATGAGTCTGCAGAGCGTCCGCGACTGGATGGGCGACAACCACGCCGCGCCGGCCACCGTCCCCGCTGACGCCGGCTTCACCGAGGTGGTCTCCGCCATCACCCAGGGGCGCAAGGGCGCGGTCGCCGTGCTCGACGCCGAGGGCCGCCTCGCCGGGGTCGTCACCGACGGCGACGTGCGCCGCGCCTTCGCCCGCGACGACCTGAAGGCCCTGACCGCCGCCGACGTCATGACGCGTCAGCCCAAGACTGTGGATCCGGACGCCCGCATGAGCGACGCGGTCGACCTGCTGACCCAGCACAGCATCTCGACCCTGTTCGTGGTGGAGAATGACCGGCCCAGGGCCATTATCCACATCGCCGAACTGATGCAGGCAGGCTACGTCTCCTGAGATGAAAACCGTCTGCATCGACGCCATGAACATCGGCCTGGCCAAGGGGACGGGCATCGCCACCTATGGCCGCAACCTGCTGGCCAACCTCAACGCCATGGGGTCGCGGACCCAGATCCTCTACGGACCCCAGGCGGCGATCAGCAAACGGCCCATGCTGAACGAGATCGCCCTGACCGACGCCTATGCGCCGAAGGTCAAGCCGCTGACCCGGTTGTGGGAGACCTCGACCGCCCGCTTCGGCCGCCCCGCCGCGGCGGTTCTGCCCAGCGACGAGGTCATCTGGCCCGCCAAGGGCGGCGGCCGGCCCCCGGTCTCGGCCTTCTGGACCTCGCCGCGCCTCTATGCCCTGGCCGGCCAGACCTTCGGAACGTCGAAGGTCTTCACCCCCGTGTCGTTCCGCGACGATCCTCACGTTCCGCGTCCGGACATCATGCACTGGACCACCGTCATGCCCGTGCGGGCGAAGGGCGTGGCCAATGTCTACACCATCCACGACCTGATTCCGCTGCGCCTGCCGCACACCACGCTCGACAACAAGCGCATGTTCCTGCGCCAGTGCCGCGAGATCGCACGCCGCGCCGACCACATCGCTGCGGTGTCCGAGACCACGCGCCAGGACATCATCCGCCTGCTGAACGTCAGCCCCGACCGCGTGACCACGACGTACCAGTCCGTCGGCGTCCCGCCCCGCCTGCTCGCCCGCCCGGACGCGGAGGTCGCCACCGAGATCGAGAGCGTCTTCCGCGCCCCATGGAAGGGCTATTTCCTCTACTTCGGCGCCGTCGAGCCCAAGAAGAACCTGGCCCGCATCGTCGAGGCCTATCTGGCGTCCGGCGCGGACCAGCCCCTGATCGTCGTCGGCGGACGGGGCTGGCTGGACGAGGATGAGACCGCCCTGATGCGTCAGGCGCGCAAGAACAAGCACGTCCGCAACAAGAAGATCCTGCTGTGGAAATACCTGCCCTTCTCCATGCTGGTGTCCCTGATCCGGGGGGCGCGCGGGACGATCTTCCCGTCGCTCTACGAAGGCTTCGGCCTGCCGGTGCTGGAGTCCATGAGCCTGGGCACGCCCGTCATCACCTCCACCGGCGGTTCATTGCCGGAGGTGGCGGGCGACGCGGCCCTGATGGTCGATCCCTATGACGTCGCGGCCCTGACCCGTGAAATCCGCCGCCTCGCCGCCGACGACGGCCTGGCCGCGGACCTGTCCGCGCGTGGCCGCATCCAGGCGGCCAAATTCAGCCCCGAGGCCTATCAGACCCGGCTGACCGACATGTACGCAAAGCTCTGACCCCGTGAAGCGCCCGGTCCTGTTCGACGCGACCCGGCTTCTCAGCCGCATCGACCGCAGAGCCCCGACCGGCATCGACCGCGTCTGCCTTGCCTATGCCGAACATCTGCTGGCCAGACGCGATCTGGCGGTCACGCCGGTGCGGTCGCTGCGGGACCAGCTGACGGCCGTCGATCCCCGCTGGTTCGCCGAGGTCGTCGAAGCCCTGCGCGCCCGCTGGTCAGGAGACACCTTACGCACCCCGGTCGAAGCCCGCCTGATCTCGGCCCTGACCGCCGCCCGGCGCGGCCGCTCGCTGGTCGAGGCGGATCAGGGCGAGGGCCGCACCCGGCGCGGCCTGTCGCAGCTGCTGCGCCAGCGGCCTTTGGGCGATCCACCGCGCAACGCCGTCTACATCAACGTCGGCCACACGGGCCTCGACAGCCCGCGCATCCTCGGCGATCTGGCCGAACGCGGCGTGGCGCGGGTGGTCATGGTCCACGACCTGATCCCCATCACCCATCCCGAATACTGCCGCCCGGGCGAGGGCGCGCGCCACCGCACCCGCATGCGCTGCACCCTGCGCAACGCCTCGCACATCATCGTCAACTCCGCCGCCACAGGCGCCGAACTGGCCGCCTTCGCCGGGCGCGAGGGCATCTCCGCGCCGCCGGTGCAGGTGGCGCATCTGGGGCTGGAGCCGCTGTTCCTGAGCCCCGCCCGGACGCCCGCCGCCGCCCCGTATTTCGTCCACGTCGGCACCCTGGAGGGGCGCAAGAATCTGGCCTTCCTGCTGTCCGTCTGGCGCCGCCTCGACGAACGCATGGGGCCGGCCGCGCCGCGCCTGGCCCTGATCGGCCGCCACGGCTGGGAGAACGAGGCCGTGCTCGACCACCTGCAGCGCTCGCCCAACCTTCAGGGGCTGGTGCATCAGGTCGCCGAACTGCCCGACGCGGGCCTCGCCCGGTTGCTCGGCGGCGCGCGGGGCCTCGTCGCGCCGTCCTCGGTCGAAGGCTTCGACCTGCCGGTGGCGGAGGCCCTCAGCCTCGGCGTCCCCGTCATCGCCTCCGACATCCCGGTGCATCGTGAGCTGGCGCCGAACGCCCGCCTGATCGACCCGCTCGACGGCCCCGGCTGGCTGACCGCCATCGAGGCGGCGACCACGAAAGCGCCGAGGCAGGCCGCTTACGCCGCCCCGACATGGGCCGCCCATTTCGAGGCTGTAAGCGCCTTCGCCGGCCTTTAGCCAATCTCGTATCGACGTTGGCGCGGTCTCCCCCTTCGGCGAAGGCGGATGGAGGAAGCCGCATGCCTTTCACCTCCCCATTCGCATCCGCGAACGGGCAGACTGATGCATCCAGCCCCTCAACTGTGTGCGTCGAGCAATTCAAGGTGCTGTAATTACACAGCTTCATCTTT
>JAZKHQ010000061.1:0-9029 GCA_040385285.1 Pseudomonadota bacterium | reverse complement strand
GGCGCGAGCCACAGGGGGAAGGCGCCGGCGTAGTTCTCGATCATGATGCCGATGAAGCGCTCGAACGAACCCAGGATCGCGCGGTGCAGCATCACCGGGCGGTGCTTGGCCCCGTCCTCGCCGATGTAGGTCGCGTCCAGCCGCTCGGGCAGGACATAGTCGAGCTGCAGCGTACCGCAGGTCCATTCGCGGCCGATGGCGTCCTTGACCACGAAATCCAGCTTGGGCGCATAGAAGGCGCCGTCGCCCTCGGCGATGACGGGCTCGACGCCCGCTGCCTTGGCGGCCTCGGCCAGCATGCCCTCGGCGCGGTCCCAGAACTCGTCCGACCCGGCGCGGATTTCCGGCCGGGTGGCCAGGTTGATGTAGGCCGTTTCCATGCCGAGATCGGCGTGGATCATCTTTGTCAGGCGGATGAAGGCTTCCGTCTCCTCGACGATCTGGTCCTCGCGGCAGAAGATGTGGGCGTCGTCCTGGGTGAAGCCGCGCACCCGCATCAGGCCGTGCAGGGCGCCCGACGGCTCATAGCGGTGGCAGGCCCCGAACTCGGCCATGCGCAGGGGCAGTTCGCGGTACGACCGCTGGCCGATGCCGAAGATCTGCACGTGGCCGGGGCAGTTCATGGGCTTGAGGCTGAGGGTCTCGCCCTCGACCGTCTCGCAGACGAACATGTTGGGCCGGTACTTGTCCCAGTGGCCGCTCTGTTCCCAGAATTTGCGGTCCAGAACCTGGGGCGTCTTGACCTCGACGTAGCCGGCGGCGTCCAGGCGGCGGCGCATATAGGCCTCCAGCACGCGCCACAGGATCCAGCCCTTGGGGTGCCAGAAGACCATGCCCCGGCCCTCTTCCTGCATGTGGAAGAGCTCCATCGCCCGGCCGATGCGGCGGTGGTCGCGCTTCTCCGCCTCCTCGACGCGCAGCAGATAGGCGTCGAGGTCCGCCTGACTGGCCCAGGCGGTGGCGTAGATGCGCTGCAGCTGCGGATTGCGGTGGTCGCCGCGCCAGTAGGCGCCGGCCAGCTTGGTCAGCTTGAAGGCCTTGCCCACGAATTTGGTCGAGGGGAAGTGCGGTCCGCGGCACAGGTCGACCCAATCGCCCGTGGCGTAGGTCGTGATCGTCTCGTCCGCCGGGAGGTCGCGGATCAGCTCGGCCTTGAAGGTCTCGCCCTTGGCCTCGAACAGCTTGATGGCCTCGTCGCGGTCCCAGACCTGACGCACCAGCCTTTCGTCGCGATCGACGATCTCGGCCATGCGCTTCTCGATCTTCGCGAAGTCGTCCGTCGAGAAGGGCTCGTCGCGGTGGAAGTCGTAGTAGAAGCCGTCCTCGACGTTCGGCCCGATGGTCACCTGGGTGCCGGGGAACAGCTCCTGCACGGCCTGGGCCAGCACGTGGGCGGCGTCGTGGCGGATAGTCTCCAGCGCCTCGGCGTCGTCGCGCATGATCAGCTTGAAGTCGCCGGAGCCGCCCAGCGGGCGGTCGAGATCGCGCTGCTCGCCGTTCAGCGCGACCAGCGCCGCGCGCTTGGCCAGCGACGGCGAGATGGAGGCCGCGACGTCACGGCCCGTGGCGTCGGCGGGATACTGTCGGCTGGCGCCGTCGGGAAATTTGAGTTCGATCATCAGTCTGACTTTTTGGGCGGCGCCGGGACGGGATCATACCCGGACCCACCGAAGGGATGGCATTTACAGAGCCTGCGCACGGTGAGCCATCCCCCCCTTATCGGCCCGTGCTGGATCAGCGCGTCGCGGCCGTAGTCGGAACAGGTCGGCAGGAAGCGGCACGACTGACCGATCAGGGGGGACAGCGTCAGCTTGTAGCCCCTGTGGGCCGCGCGGACGCCGCGTTCGTAGAGGTTCATCTCAGCCGGCGCGTCTATGCGGCGCCGGCGAGACTAGTTCGCGTGTCGGGCTGTTTGCGGGCGAGGGCCTGCTTCACGGCGTCCAGCGTGGCCTCGATGGCGACCATGGTGGAGGCGTGTCGGGCCGGATAGTCGGCAACCTGTTTCAGGGCGCGCAGGCCTTCGAAACGGCCCTCGGGACCCCCACCGCCGGACTTCAGCATGGCCGACATGGCGTCGCGGGCGATCTGAAGCTCGTCGGCCGAGGCGCCGATGACGGCCTCGCCCAGCACCCCAGCGGCGGCCTGGCCCAGGGCGCAGGCCTTCACGTCCTGGGCGAAGGCGGCGACCCGACCTGCGTCATCCAGCGTGACGTCGACGATGGCCTTCGAGCCGCACAGCTTGGCCACGCGCTCGCCGGTGCCATGCGGCGCAGGCAGGCGGCCGCTGTGCGGCAGGTTCGCCGCCAGCGTCAGGATGCGCGCGCTGTAGAGCTCGTCGATCATGGTGGGAACATAGGCGCTCAATCCTCCCCCGTGAAGCGCAGCGAAACGGGGGAGGGGGACCGCGAAGCGGTGGAGGGGGCAAGTTCAGGCGCCGGTGAATGGGGCCGCCCCCTCCACCACGCTGCGCGCGGTCCCCCTCCCCCGATGCGCGAGGGAGGAACAGGCTACTGCAGCGAGCCCCAGGTGCGGCCGGCGGTCGAGGCCTGCTCCGTGCGGTCGCGCAGCCATTGCAGGTTGCGGTCGGCCTGTTCCGGCGGCAGGTCGCGGCGCAGCAGGGCCTCGGCCTCGCCGGTCTTGCCTTGCAGACCCAGCACCAGCGCGAGGTTCAGCCGCATCTGCATGGTCGCGCCGCCCTGCGCGGTGGCTCGGCGCAGCAGGCTCTCGGCCCCTGGCAGGTCGTTGGCCGAAACTTGCGCCATGGCCATGTTGGTCAGGACGGCGGGGTTGTCGGGGGAGATCGCCAGCGCTTGCCGCCAGGCGGCCTCGGCGTCGTCGTGTCGGCGCACCTGCTCATAGGCGGCGCCCAGCAGAGACCAGGGTCTCCAGTCGCCCGGCGTCAGGTCGCGCGCCTTCTCCAGCGCCGCGATGCCGTAGAAGGCCTGACCGCGGGCCCAGTGGGCGCGGCCCAGCTCCAGCATGGCCTCGGTATTCTCGGGCTGGACCAGCAGGGTGTTCTGGGCGGCTTCGGCGGCGGCGTCGAAACGGCCGAGCTCGCGGAGCGCCGCTGACAACTTGACCCCTGCGACCGGGTCCATGGGGTCGGCCTGCTGCTCATTGGCCCAGAAGACCGAGCGGCTGAGCGCATCACGGCGCTCATAGGCGGCGCGGGTGGCCTCGTCGGCGCGGGTGCGGGCAGGCTCGGCCCCGGGGACGACGCGCGCTTCCGGCGCGGTCTGGGCCAGGGCGGGCATGGCGACGCCGGCGAGCAGGACGGCGATCACGGTTGCGGCGGCGGCGGCGGTGCGCGACATGGGACGGGTCCGAAGCATAAGGGCGAACCCAGAATCGTCCCTGCGCATCAAGCATTCGTTAATCCGCCGGAAAGGCTCCCGATGTCCGACCTGCATCCCGATCTGGTCCCCGCCGATGCGTCGGAGGCCGCCGGCGCCGTCCCCGTCCGCTTCGTCGGGCCCAAGGGCAAGATCGCGGACGGGGCGGCGAGCTGGGCCGCGCTGAACGGCTTCAGGGGCAAGCCGGGCCAGCTGGTGCTGGTTCCGGGCGCCGATGGGCGGCTGGATCATGTGCTGGCCGGCGCCGGCGAGACCTTCGACCCCGTGAGCGCGCGCGGACTGGCCGGACGGCTGCCTACCGGCGTCTATCGCCTGGAGGCTGAGCCGGAGGACGCGAAGGCGGCGGCGCTGGCCTTCCTGCTCGGGACCTATGTGTTCGATCGCTACAAGGCCCGGCCCGAGCGCGAGCGGCCCCGGCTGGTCGCGCCGGAGGGCCTTGATGTGACGGAGGCGTCGCGCATCGCGGCCGCCTGCGCCCTGGCCCGCGAAATGGTCGACACCCCCGCCGCCGACATGGGCCCGCGCCAGATCGAGAGCATCGCGCGCGAGATCGCCCAGGCCCACGGCGCGACGCTGGCGGTCACGACCGGCGAAGCCCTGCTGGAAGAGAATTATCCCGCCATCCACGCCGTGGGTAGGGCCGCCACGGCGGAGCGGGCGCCCCGGATCATCGAGATCGGCTGGAAGCTGGACCAGACGGCCCTGCCGCTGGTGGCGCTGGTGGGCAAGGGGGTGGTGTTCGACACGGGCGGGCTGGACCTGAAGGCCGCCGCCGGCATGCGCAACATGAAGAAGGACATGGGCGGATCGGCCCATGCGCTGGCGCTGGCGCGGCTGGTGATGCAGGCGGACCTGCCGGTTCGGCTGGTGGTGCTGGTGGCCGCCGTCGAGAACGCGGTCAGCGCCGACGCCTTCCGGCCGGGGGACATCCTGTCGAGCCGCAAGGGCCTGACCATCGAGATCGGCAACACGGACGCCGAGGGACGCCTGATCCTGGCCGACGCCCTGGCGCGGGCAGGGGAGCATGCGCCGGATCTGACGCTGGATTTCGCCACCCTGACCGGTGCGGCGCGGGTCGCGCTGGGACCGGAACTACCGCCGCTCTACACCGACGATGCGGCGCTGGCGGCGGACCTGCTGGCGGCGGCGGAGACCGTGCGCGACCCCCTGTGGCGGATGCCGCTGTGGGCCGGATACCGAGCTTCGATCGACAGCGAACTGGCCGATGTGAAGAATGATTCCGCCGCCTGGGCGCAGGGCGGCTCGGTGACCGCCGCCCTGTTCCTGCAGAAGTTCGCACCGACCACCGGCGCCTGGGCGCACATGGACATCTTCGCCTGGAACCCCCGGAACCGCCCCGGCTGGCCCGAGGGCGGCGAGGCGCAGGGCCTGCGCGCCTGCTACGCGATGCTCAAGGCGCGGTATCCGCGTTAACAGGAATTTCGGCTTCGTCAGTTAGGACAGCGGCTCAATCGGACGAGCCCTGGTTTGACCGCAGACGCCGAACTCTTCGACCCCCGGACCGTTCTGGCCCGGCCCGACCTCGCCGAACTGGCGCTGGAGGGACTGGTGCGCGCGGACGCCTATCGCGCGCCCGAGGTCATGCATGGCCGGGCGCCGGTCGCCGACATCTTCGACGGTCCGGGCGCGGGCGCGACACGCATCGACCAGCTTCTGCACGGCGAAATCTTCGACGTTCTGGACCGTGCGGGCGATCGTGTCTGGGGGCGGGCGCGCCGCGACGGCGTGGTCGGCTGGATGGGGGCGCCTGATCTGGCGGCGGGATCGCGGGATGTGGAACGCCGGGTGATCTCGACGGGCGGCGAGTGGCCGTTGAATGCGCTAGTCGCGGCGGGCGAAAGCGTCGCCGCCGAGACCGTTCCGGTCGGGGATTTTGAAAACGATCCGGTCGCCGTGGCCGAGCGGCTGCTGGGCGTGGCCCATGCGCTGGGCGCCCGCTCGACGGTCGCCACCGACTGCGCCGGACTGGTGCAGCAGGCGCTCTACGCCTGTGGCCGCGCCGGACCCCGCTATGCGGACCAGCAGGCGGAACTGGGCCGGGGTGTCTCGCGGGCCGAGGCGGCGCGCGGCGATCTGGCGGTCTGGCTGCATGGAACCGGCGGCGCCGGCTGGACCGGCCATTCGGGCTTCATGCTGGACAGCGAGCGTGTGCTGCACGCCTCGGGCGACAGGGGCGGGGTGGTGATCGAGCCGTTCGCCGATGTGGACGCCCGCTGCCGCGCTGACGGCTTCGACGCGCCGGTGTTCCGCCGGGTTTGATCGCCAAGGGCTGCCGGCAGCACGGAACGCGCGCAGTTTCGAAGGAATTGATCAGACATTCCAGGGTTTTGCCCTGAGGGATGGCTCGCGGACGCCCGCCGGTCCGGATTCGTGCGAGGATTACAGCCTTGCCGAGGATTTGGCTGCAGCATGATCTTGCCGGACGATCCGGACGATCCGGACGGTGTTTTTAGGGTTAGATGGGGGCGGGCCGAGAAAAAGGCGGCCCTTGCGAGCCGCCTTTTCCGAATCAGGTTGCGCCTGAAATCAGTGGTTCGCCGGGGCGCTGGTCGCGGCCGCCGGCGCGGCGGGCGAGGCCTGGGTCGTCGCGACGCCTTCAACCGTGGCGGCGGGAGCGGTGGCCTCGGCCCCTGCGGCGGCGCCCTCGACCGGAGCCTCGGCCGGCGCGGCGGCGCCCGGCTGACGCGCCGGATCGGGGGCGGGGATGGCGAAGCCGCCCGAGCCCTGCGAGCGCAGATAGGCGATCAGGTTCACGCGGGTCTGGGTGTCGCGGATGCCGGCGAAGGACATCTTGGTGCCCGGGATGTAGCGGCCGGGGGCGGTCAGGAACTGGTCGAGCTGGTCATAGCCCCAGGTCGGCGCCTCGGCCTTGTGGGCCGTAATCGCGGCGGAATAGGCGAAGCCGGCGCGGTGCATGACCGGGCCGCCCACGACCCCGAACAGGTTCGGGCCGATGCCGTCGGCGCCGCCCGCGGCGTTGTTGTGGCAGGCCTGGCAGCGCGCGAAGGCGGCTTCACCGGCGGCCAGATCGGCGGTCGCCAGGACGGTGCCCCAATCCGGCGGCAGGACGGCTTCGGCGCCGCCCTCGGCTTCCACCGCCGCCTCGACGTGGTAGCCCATCTTCTCGGGGGTCTCGGACTTGTAGATCATCCCCGAGACGTTCTGCACGACCAGGATCACGAAAACCGTGCCCAGGGCCGCGCCCATGATCTTGTTGAGTTTCAGATCGCCGCTCATCGCGTCGTCGCATCCCGTCGCTGGAGGCCCTGCCGCACTGACGACGCGGGCATTATCGTTTGCGTGGGCGTCTCTTACACGCTAGCGCCGCCTTCGCAACCGGCCCGACGCGGCCGGGTCGTCGCAGGAGCCCGAACGGCATGAATCCCCTGGTCCTGATCCCCGCCCGGATGGCCGCGACGCGCCTGCCCGGCAAGCCCCTGGCCGACATCGGCGGAACGCCCATGATCGTGCGGGCCTGGGAGCGGGCCTCGGCCTCCGGCCTGCCCGTCGCCGTGGCCGCCGGAGACCGCGAGATCGTGGCGGCGGTCGAGGCCGCGGGCGGGCGCGCCGTCCTGACCGATCCCGACCTGCCCAGCGGTTCGGACCGCATCCGCGCCGCCGTCGAGACCCTGGACCCCGAAGGCCGGCACGACGCGGTCATTAACCTGCAGGGCGACATGCCCTTCGCCGATCCCGGCCTGGCCCGCGTCTGCGCCGAGGTGCTGGCCGCCCGGCCCGAGTGCGACATCGCCACCCTGGTCGCGCCCGAAGCCGACGCCTCGGATCGCTCCAACCCCGATGTGGTCAAGGCGGTGCTGGCCCTGCCGGAGGGTTCGGGCGTGGGCCGGGCGCTCTACTTCACCCGCTCGACCCTGTATGGCGACGCGCCCGTGTGGCGCCACATCGGCCTCTACGGCTATCGGCGCGAGGCGCTGATGCGGTTCTGCGCCGCGCGCCCGTCGCCGCTGGAGAAGCGCGAGAAGCTGGAGCAGCTGCGGGCGCTGGAGATGGGACTGCAGATCTGGGCCGCGGTCATCCCCGAAGCGCCTCTTTCGGTCGACAATCCCAGTGACCTGGAAGCCGCACGCGCCCTGGCCTGATGCGATCGTCGGGTTTCGTCATTTGCGGGAACCCGTGATCGGTGAGACGGTGGCGGCCTGAACCTCGGAAACAAAGATCATGTTGAAATCCATCGCTATCGCCGCCGCCCTCGTTCTGGCGGGAGGCGGCGCGGCCGTCGCCCAGTCCAACCTGACCGGCGTCGCTCTCGTCGACGCCCTGTTCGCCAATCTGGAGGCGGACGTCGTCAAGGGTCTGCCCGTCATCTCGAACTCGCGCGGCATCCTGCCCAAGGAGACGACGGCGGATCACACCTTCAACGCCGTGTCGGGCCACAGCTACGCCGTCGTCGGCGTCTGTGACGAAGGCTGCAGCGACCTCGACCTGGGCGTCTACGCCGGCAGCAACGGGGCCGTCATGGGCTCGGATGTCGAGGCGGACGACACCCCGGTGGTGGTCTTCCAGGCCACCGAGACGGGCGTTCACCAGATCACGGTGCTGATGGCCGTCTGCGGCACGCGCTGCAACTACGGCGTCAAGGTCTACGACGCGGGCTGATCAGGCTCGAAGCCATCGACCCAGGCCTGAATCAGGGTCCGGGCGATGGCGATCGGGGCGGGGGCCTTGATGGTCGGGTGCGTTCCGGCCAGCACGGCCTTCGCCTCCGCCCGGGTCAGCCAGGCGACGGACTCCAGCTCGGTCTGGTCGGGCGTCGCCTGATCGTCCGACACCTCGGCGATCAGGCCGATCATCAGCTGGGACGGAAACGGCCAGGGCTGGCTGGAGTGATAGCGCACCGCCGTCACCGTCAGGCCCGCTTCCTCCGCGATCTCGCGGGCGCAGGCCTCCTCGATGGTCTCGCCGGGCTCTAGAAAGCCCGCCAGCGCCGACATCCGCCCCTCCGGCCAGACCGCCTGACGGCCCAGCAGGCAGATCGGCTCAGGTCCGCCGCGATAGATGGGCAGCATGATCGTCACCGGATCGACGCGCGGAAAATGCTCGGTCGAACAGGCCGGGCAGATGCGTTTCCAGCCGCCGCAGACGTTGTTCGACATCTGACCGCAGGCGGAACAGAAGCCGTGCCGCCGCCGCCAGTCGAACAGGGATTTGGCCCCGCCAGCCATCGCCGCCTCGGGTCCGGACAGCATGGCCGCGGCGCTGCGCATGTCGTGAAAGGCGCCGAGGCCGCCCAGCAGAGCTTGCGCGGGATCCGACCCCTCCAGTTCCACCGCGAACACCGGCGCGTCCTTCCACAGACCGAGGAAGACCTCGTGGCCCGGCGACAGGGCGCGGGCGTGCGGCAGGTTCAGCCACGCCAGACGCGGACCTTCGGGATGATCCTCGATCAGCGGCCCGCCGTTCCAGATGGCGAGCGCCAGCGCCTCCGGATTGGCCGCCTGTTCAGCCAGCCACGCCGGGTCCTCGCGCCTGTCGCCCGCCCGGTCGAGGGGGTTGCCGGCGAAGGTGTTGATCACGGGAAGGGACATGAGCGTCCTATTAGCGCGGCGCCGCTTGCGCGGGCGAGCCGAAATCGCGATATAGGCCTTGGAGATCGCGGGCGAAGGCTTCGCCAACCTGGTCAGGGCCGGAAGGCAG
>JAZKHQ010000060.1:0-6708 GCA_040385285.1 Pseudomonadota bacterium | reverse complement strand
TTTCCGGTCGTTGCGTTCTGGATTTCTCGCCACTATAAGACGCCCTCCGATTTGGAGCCCCAGAGGGCTCTCGGGTCTGGCGCCCCTCCTATCTCAGGCGACGCGGGACACCGAGAGCTTTTGTTGCCTCATCGACCGAAAGGTCGGCGATGCATCGGTCCGACGGTTCGAAAAAGCGCGTTTGGGGGAATGTCCCGAGCGGCAAAGGGGGGGGACTGTAAATCCCCTGCGTAAGCTTCGCAGGTTCGAGTCCTGCTTCCCCCACCACGCGCTTTCGAGACGGCCGATCCGGGTTTCCACTGAGGATCTCTGCGGAAGTTCTCTTGCAAAAACAAGAGACTGCCGTGGTTTCCGTGCGGGTATAGTATAATGGTAATACAGCAGCCTTCCAAGCTGAATATGTCGGTTCGATTCCGTCTACCCGCTCCAGGTTTTTGATAGCACCCAGCGCCCCTCAACCCGGGCCATCAGGAGTTTGGCCATGGCCAAGGAAAAGTTCGAACGTAACAAGCCGCACTGCAACATCGGCACGATTGGTCACGTTGACCACGGCAAGACGACGCTGACGGCGGCGATCACGATGACGCTGGCGAAGGCCGGCGGCGCGAAGGCGATGAACTACGCCGACATCGACGCTGCGCCGGAAGAGAAGGCGCGCGGCATCACGATCAACACGGCGCACGTGGAATACGAGACGGCCAACCGTCACTACGCCCACGTCGACTGCCCGGGCCACGCCGACTATGTGAAGAACATGATCACGGGCGCGGCGCAGATGGACGGCGCGATCCTGGTGGTTTCGGCCGCTGACGGCCCGATGCCGCAGACCCGCGAGCACATCCTGCTGGCCCGTCAGGTCGGCGTGCCGGCGCTGGTCGTCTACATGAACAAGGTCGACCTGGTCGACGACGCCGAGCTGCTGGAGCTGGTGGAGATGGAAGTGCGCGAGCTGCTTTCGTCGTACCAGTTCCCGGGCGACGACATTCCGATCACGGCGGGTTCGGCCAAGGCCGCGACCGACGGCGTGAACCCGGAGATCGGCGAGCAGTCGATCCTGGCGCTGATGAAGACGGTCGACGAATACATCCCGCAGCCGGAGCGTCCGGTCGATCTGCCGTTCCTGATGCCGGTGGAAGACGTGTTCTCGATCTCGGGCCGCGGCACCGTGGTGACGGGTCGCGTCGAGCGCGGCATCGTCAAGGTCGGCGAGGAAGTCGAGATCGTCGGCATCCGTCCGGTCCAGAAGACGACCTGCACGGGCGTCGAGATGTTCCGCAAGCTGCTGGACCAAGGCCAGGCCGGCGACAACGTCGGCGTGCTGCTGCGCGGCACCAAGCGTGAAGACGTCGAGCGCGGCCAGGTCCTGTGCAAGCCGGGTTCGATCACCCCGCACACCAAGTTCCTGGCCGAGGCCTACATCCTGACCAAGGAAGAAGGCGGCCGTCACACGCCGTTCTTCACCAACTACCGCCCGCAGTTCTACTTCCGCACCACGGACGTGACCGGCATCGTGCACCTGAAGGAAGGCGTCGAGATGATCATGCCCGGCGACAACGCCGAGCTGAACGTCGAGCTGATCACCCCCATCGCCATGGAAGAGAAGCTCCGCTTCGCCATCCGCGAAGGCGGCCGCACCGTCGGCGCTGGCGTCGTCGCAAAGATCATCGCCTGATCGATCTTCTGACATAGGGCCTCAAGCAGCGAGCCTCCGCGAGGCGAGCATAGGCCCAGCAAAGATGACGGCCCCGGAGGAAACTCCGGGGCCGTTTTGCTTTTGCGGACGAGTCCCCACTTGTCCTGCCCCGGCGGCGCTTGACTTCGCGCCGGAGTCGGGGCCTTACCTCTGACGCTCTCGCGGGAGAGATCGGGCCGTAAAACCGGACCCGAGGCCGAAGGCGCAACCGCCCCGGAAACGCTCAGGCAAACGGACCGCGACAGCTACGGACGCTGGAAAGTCGCCGATTGGCGCGCCGACGGAGCAAGGTCCTGACGGGCCGGAATCTCTCAGGCTTCAGGACAGCGGGGGCGCGAGGACGGCGGAGCTTCCGCTGCAACACGCGACCGTGAAAGTCTGACGATGACCGATGAAACGCTGAAGACCACATCCCTGAACGCCGCGCACCGGGCCGCGGGGGCGCGCATGGTCGGTTTCGGCGGCTATGACATGCCGGTTCAGTACGAGGGCGTGCTGGCCGAGCACCGCTGGACCCGCGAGCACGCCGGCCTGTTCGACGTGTCGCACATGGGCCAGTGCAAGATCACCGGCGCCGACGCGGTCACGCAGTTCCAGCGCTTCGTGCCCGGCGACTACGAGATCCTGAAGGCGGGACGGCAGAAATACAGCCTGCTGCTGAACGCCGATGGCGGGATCATGGACGACCTGATGGCCGGCAAGCCCGACCATGACGGCCTCTATGTCGTGGTCAACGCCGGCAACAAGGACGCCGACTTCGCCTTCCTGCAGGCCAATCTGGCGGGGGACGCGAAGCTGACGGTGCTGGCCGACCGCTCGCTGATCGCCATCCAGGGACCGGAAGCGGCCGAGGTCATGGCGGCGCATGAGCCGGTGCTGGCCGAGTTCGGCTTCATGGACTGCGCGCGGCTGATGCTGTTCGGGGTCGATTGCTACATCTCGCGCTCGGGCTACACCGGCGAGGACGGCTACGAGATTTCTGTTCCGAACGCCGACGCCGAGCGCATCTGGAACACCATCCTGAAGGACGCCCGGGTCAAGCCGATCGGCCTGGGGGCGCGCGACAGCCTGCGGCTTGAGGCCGGCTTGCCGCTGCATGGGCATGACATTGATGAGACCACTAGCCCGGTCGAGGCCGCCCTCACCTTTGCCCTGTCGAAATCGCGCAAGGAGCGCGCGGACTTCAACGGTGCAAGCCGCATCCTGAAAGAACTTGCTGACGGCCCGACGCGGGTGCGGGTTGGTCTGAAGCTGGCCGCCGGCGGCGCGCCCGCCCGCGAAGGCGCATTGGTTTACCGGGTCGGAGAGACTTCGACCGCCGCGGTTGGCGACGTTACATCGGGCGGTCCGTCACCAACGCTCGGCGCTAATATCGCGATGGCTTACGTGCTGCCGTCCGCATCAGAACTGGGAACGCAGTTGGTGGTGGAGGTGAGAGGGCGTCGCCAGGAAGCTGAGGTTGTCGCCACCCCGTTCGTCGCCCAACGCTATTATCGCAAACCCAAGTCCGCCTGATGGCTTTCCGGAGAACTGAGATGCACTACACCAAGGATCACGAGTGGGTTCGGCTGGACGGTGATGTCGCCACGGTCGGCATCAGCAAGCACGCCGCTGACGCCCTGGGCGACGTGGTGTTCGTCGAGACGCCGGACGCCGGCAAGTCGGTCAGCAAGGGCGACAGCTTCGCCGTGGTCGAGAGCGTGAAGGCGGCGTCTGACGTCTATGCGCCGGTCACGGGCGAGGTGATCGAGGGCAACGCGGCCCTGGCCACCGCGCCGGAAACCGTCAACGCCGATCCGGAAGGCGAGGGCTGGTTCGCGAAGATCAAGGTCTCGGACGTCGCGGCGCTCGAGGGCCTGATGGATCAGGCGGCGTACGACGCTTACCTGAAGACCCTCTGAGCCGCATGGACCACCGCTACACCGCCGTCGTCGCCTGGAGCTCTGACGCCGAGAGCCACAAGTCCGGCCGTTACAGTCGTGCGCATGAGTGGCGTTTCGACGGCGGGGCGGTTGTGCGCGGCTCGTCGGCGCCGCCCGTGCCGGGATCGGACCCCGCGGCCGTCGATCCGGAAGAAGCGCTCGTCGCCGCCGTCTCTGCCTGCCACATGCTCTTCTTCCTGGCCTTCGCCCGGCAGAAGGGACTCGTCGTCACCCACTATGAGGACGAGGCCGAGGGCGTGATGACGCCCAATGAGGCGGGCAAGCTCTACATCTCGACCGTCACGCTTCGTCCTCGCCTGACGGTCGAAGGCGTGGCGGATCCCGCCGTCGTCGCCGAGTGCCACCACCGGGCGCATGACGAATGCTACATCGCCCATTCCATCCGCGCCGACGTTCGCGTCGAGCCCCGCTGACCCTCCCCCGGAAAGCCCGACCATGCGCTATCTCCCCCTGACCCCCGACGACCGCACGGCGATGCTCGCCGCCATCGGCGCGAAATCCATCGACGACCTGTTCGTGGACGTGCCCCAGGCGGCGCGGCGCGAGGGGTTCGTCGACCTGCCGCGCGTGGCGGGTGAGCTGGAGGTCGAGCGCGCGCTCGGCGCCATGGCGGCGCGGAACGCGGCGGCGGGATCGGTGCCGTTCTTCTGCGGGGCCGGGGCCTATCGTCACCATGTGCCGGCGACGGTGGACCACATCATCCAGCGGTCGGAGTTCCTGACCAGCTACACGCCCTATCAGCCCGAGATAGCCCAGGGCACGCTGCAATACCTGTACGAGTTCCAGACCCAGGTCGCGAACCTGACCGGGATGGAGGTCGCCAACGCGTCGCTCTACGACGGCTCGACCGCCATGGCCGAGGGCGTGCTGATGGCCACGCGCGCGACGCGCCGCAACAGGGCGGTGATCTCGGGCGGGGTGCACCCGCACTACGTCAAGGCAACCGAGACGGTGGTTCATGCGGTCGGCGTGGAGACGGAAGTTCTGCCTGCCGCCGTAGACGCCGAGGCCGATGTGATCGCCCGGATCGGGCCGGACACCGCCTGCGTCGTCGTCCAGACCCCGAACGTGTTCGGCACGGCGACCGACGTGACCAGGATCGCCGAGGCCGCCCACGCCGCCGGCGCCCTGCTGATCGTCGTGGTGACCGAGGCCGTGTCGATGGGTCTGCTGAAATCGCCGGGCGAGATGGGGGCCGATATCGTCGCGGCCGAGGGCCAGTCGATCGGCAACGCCCTGAACTTCGGCGGCCCTTACGTCGGGCTGTTCGCCACCCGCGACAAGCTGACCCGCCAGATGCCGGGCCGCCTGACCGGCGAGACCGTGGACGCCGACGGCGAGCGCGGCTTCGTCCTGACCCTGTCGACGCGCGAACAGCACATCCGCCGCGACAAGGCGACGTCGAACATCTGCACCAACTCCGGCCTCTGCACCCTGGCCTTCACCATCCACATGAGCCTGCTGGGCGAAACCGGCTTACGCAAGCTGGCCCTGCTGAACCACGAGAAGGCGCTGGCGACTCGGGATGCGCTGGCGGCCATTCCGGGGGTCGAGATACTGACCACCCGCTTCTTCAACGAGTTCGCCGTGCGGCTGCCCAAACCCGCGGCCGAGGTGGTGGAGCAACTGGCCCAGCACCACATCCTGGCCGGCGTGCCCTACAGCCGCCTGGCCCCCGAGGCCGGCATGGACGACGTGCTGCTGGTCGCCGCGACCGAGACGACGTTGGACGCGGACATCCAGATCCTCGCCAAATCGCTGACCAAGATCCTGGGAGCCTGACCATGAGCACCATGAACACCGTCGGCCGCCCGACCGCCCCCAACGCCGTGACCTCCAAGCCTGCGACCCTGACGGGCGGGCGCGGCCTGCTGCAGGACGAGCACCTGATCTTCGAGAGCGACGGCTGGGGAAAGACCGGCGTCGACCTGCCCGAGCCGAAGACGGACGGCGGCGATCTGGGCGGGCTGGTCCGCCGCGATCCCATCGGCCTGCCGGGTCTGAGCGAGCCCGAGGCCATGCGCCACTATGTGCGGCTGAGCCAGAAGAACCACGCGATCGACCTGGCCATCTATCCGCTGGGTTCGTGCACGATGAAGCACAACCCGCGCCTGAACGAGAAGATGGCGCGCCTGCCGGGCTTCGCCGACATCCACCCCTTGCAGCCGCAGTCGACGGTGCAGGGCGCGCTGGAGCTGATGGACACCCTGGCGCACTGGCTGAAGACCCTGACCGGCATGCCGGCGGTGGCGCTGTCGCCCAAGGCGGGCGCGCACGGCGAGCTGTGCGGCCTTATGGCCATCCGCGCCGCGCACGAGGCGTCCGGCCAGCATGAGAAGCGCCGCAAGGTGCTTGTCCCGACGTCCGCCCACGGCACAAACCCGGCTACGGCCGCCTTCGTCGGCTACACCGTCGTCGAGGTGGCCCAGACCGACGACGGCCGCGTGGACGTGGCCGACCTGGCCGCCAAGCTGGGCGACGATGTCGCCGCCATCATGGTGACCAACCCCAACACCTGCGGCCTGTTCGAGCGCGACATTCTCGAGATCAGCCGCCTGACGCATGCGGCGGGCGCGTATTTTTACTGCGACGGGGCCAACTTCAACGCCATCGTCGGCCGGGTGCGCCCGGGCGATCTGGGCGTCGACGCCATGCACATCAACCTGCACAAGACCTTCTCGACGCCCCACGGCGGCGGCGGGCCGGGGGCGGGACCGGTGGTGCTGTCGGAAGCCCTGGCGCCGTTCGCTCCGGCCCCGTGGGTCGTCCACGACGGCCTGCCGGGCGAAGGGGGCGGCTATCGTCTGGTCGAGCGCGAGGAGGACGAGGCGGTGCAAGCCTTCGGCCGCCTGTGCGCCTTCCAGGGCCAGATGGGCATGTATGTGCGCGCGCTCAGCTACATGATGAGCCACGGCTCGGACGGCCTGCGTCAGGTCGCCGAGGACGCGGTGCTGAACGCCAACTACATCAAGGCCCGCCTGTCGGACCTGATGAGCCCGGCCTTCCCCGACGGCCCGTGCATGCACGAGGCCCTGTTCGACGACGAATGGCTGAAGGGCACGGACATCACCA
>JAZKHQ010000059.1:0-7775 GCA_040385285.1 Pseudomonadota bacterium | reverse complement strand
GACCAGATCCTGAACCCCGGCGGCCTGCGCATGGACCGCGAGTTCGTGAAGCACAAGGCGCTGGACGCCATCGGCGACCTGTACGTCCTCGGCGCGCCCCTGTTGGGCCGCTACGAAGGTTTCAAGGCCGGGCACCAGATCAACAACCTGCTGGTCCGCGAACTGCTGGCCAATCCGCAGGCCTGGCGCGAAGTGACGCGCACGCCCGACCTGGCGATGGCGGGCTGATCAGCCGAGGCTGATCGCGCTCATCAGCCGGCCGAAGTCGGGCTCTCCGTTCAGATACGCCCGGCGGTTGGAATAGAACCGCGTGGCATCCGTGCGCGTGTCGTGGCCGGTCCAGGCGGCTTCGCTGACGCCGGCCTGCTCCAGACGCCACAGGACAAAGCCGGGCAGGTCGAACAGGCGTTTGTCAGGCGCCTCGCCGGGGGCGAAGAAGCGGCCGGCGCCCGGATCGTGGTGCTCGAACCGTTCCTGATAGTCGGCGCCGACCTCATAGCTGGCCTGGGCGATTGTGGGGCCGACGACGGCGACGATGCGGCGGGGATCGGCCCCGTTGGCCTGCATGGCCGAAACGGTCGAGTGGATGATGCCGCCCAGCGCCCCCTTCCAGCCCGCATGGGCCGCGCCGATGACGCCGGCTTCGGCGTCCGCGAACAGCACGGGAGCGCAGTCGGCGGTCAGGACGCCGCAGACCACGCCAGGGCTGGCGGTGACCACCGAGTCGCCCTCGGGCCGGTCGCCGCGCCAGCCGGCCTCGGCCACGCGGCAGACGGCGGAATGAATCTGGAAGCAGGCGGCGATGTCGTCGGCGCCCCGCCCGAACCACCCGGCCATGCGGCGGCGGTTCTCGGCCACGGCGGCGGGGTCGTCGTTCGAGCCCACGCCGGTGTTGAGGCCTTTATAGAGACCGGTCGAGACGCCGCCCGCGCGAGTGAAGAAGCCGTGCCGGACGCCGGCGCGCTCCAGCAGGGGATGGGTGATGGGGTCGAGGGCGGTCACGCCTCGAACCCCGGCACGATCAGCGACTTGGGCGAGAAGACGCCCGCGACCTTGAACAGGGTCCCCATCTGGTCGTCCGCAGTCAGGCGTTCCAGCTGACGGTCGATGACGGGGGCGGCGTCGGGGCGGCCGGCCTTCAGCCTGTCGGCGCGGGCCTCGATGCCCAGCAGATGCAGGAACTCGCCCTGGCCCATGCAGCCGGTGACGTCGGCGCCGGAGCGCAGGGCCGCCTCCAGCACGGTGGGGAAGTCGGCCCACTGGGTCAGGTCGGCCTCGCCGGGATCGGCCATGGGATCGACCTTCTGGTGCCGGCGCAGAGCCTGCAGCGTATCGCCGGCCTCGGGCGCGGCGCGGCCGTAGTCGATCAGCAGGGCTGCGCCGGAGGCCGACTTGACCAGGGCGCCGAGGTCGCGGCCGAAGGCGGCCTGTTGTTCCGAGATTTCGACGGTCTGGCCCGGTTCGACGGTGAAGGCCGGGCGGGTGAAGCCCCCGGTGATGGCCACGAGGCCAAACACCAGCTCGCCGTCATCGGTCACCCCCACGCGGCGTTCGGCCCAGCCGTCCTCAGTCTTCACGAACTGGCGGGCGGGCAGGCAGTCCAGCACCTCATTGGCGATCAGGATCACCGGGGCGTCGGTTTCGACGCTGTTGAGGCCCGAGACCCAGCGGGGGTGGACGTCGGCTTCCGCCAGCATCCGCGCCTGCACGGCTCTGAGCGGCGCGCTGGGCTCGATCAGGACCAGATCGACGGCTTCCAGGAAGCCCGGGGCCACGCGAGCGGCGCGGAGCGCATCGGCCATCAGGGCGCCGTCGCCGGGGCCGACCTCGACCAGCCGCACCCGCTCGGGCGCGCCCAGCCGGTTCCAGACCTCGGCCGCCCACAGGCCGATCAGTTCGCCGAACATCTGGCTGATCATGGGCGCGGTGATGAAGTCGCCGGTCGCGCCCAGCGCGGGGCGCGTGGCGTAGTAGCCGCCGCGCGGATCATGCAGGCAGCGCGTGACATAGTCGGCCACGGTCATCGGTCCGGTCAGGGCGATCTCGCGCGCCAGCCGGTCCTTGAGAGGGGTCATGCCGCGACGGGCGGGCGGCTCCAGGCCCGCCACACCAGCCAGGCGCCGATCACAATCATCGGGACCGACAGGATCATGCCCATGGTCAGGCCCAGCGGCAGGTGATCCAGCCCCACGTCCGGCTGGCGCACGTTCTCCAGCGACGCCCGGATCATGCCATAGCCGAACAGGAACAGGCCGGTGACATAGCCCGGCTTGGCCAGCAGCCGCCATTTCCATACGGCCAGCCACAGGACGCCGAACAGCAGGATGCCCTCGAGCCCGGCCTCATACAGCTGGCTGGGGTGGCGGGGCACGTCGCCGGCGGGGCAGAAGCCATACAGCCGCTCGATCTGCGCGTTGCAGAAGCGTATGGCCCAGGGCACGTCGGTGGGACGGCCCCACAGCTCGCCGTTGATGAAGTTGGCCAGCCGGCCGAAGCCCAGGCCGAGCGGCACGACCGGTGCGATCAGATCGCCGAGGCTGAGCAGGCGGGCTTTCTGCTTCCAGGCGAACCACATGATGGCGATGGCCACGCCGAGGAAGCCGCCGTGGAAGGACATGCCGCCGGTCCACAGCTGGAACAGCTCAAGCCGCTCGCCCCAGCCGTCGCCGGTGAACAGCTGGGCGTAGAGGGCGGGCTTGTAGAACAGGGCGTAGCCGAAGCGGCCGCCGAGGATGATGCCGAGCGTGATCCACAGCACCAGATCGTCGAGCTGGGCTGTGGTGGCCGGGGACTTGCCGGGCGCCCAAAGGGCGTTGTTCTTCGCCAGCCGCGACGCATACCACCAGCCCAGGATGATGCCGGCCACATAGGCCAGGGCGTACCAGCGGATGGGCAGGGGACCCAGATGGATCAGGACCGGATCGAACTCGGGAAAGGGCACGGAGCCTCCTGAACGCGTGGATGTGGCCGTGGTTTAGCAAGCGGCGCCGTCGTCGTCCCCGATTTTTCGGCAGGAAGATGAGCGGAATTGCGGTCGCCATGCGTTCGCCGGAAAGGTTTCGTTCACCATAACGGGCCGACCCTGTCCTCCAGCTGATTTGGAACCCCGATGCAGACCAAGAACCCCATTCTGGACGAGTTCGCCAAGCTGACCACCGGCGCCATGGGTCTGGCCCAGGCGGCGGGCGAGGAGGCGAAGACGGCTTTCCGCGCCCAGACGGACCGCATGGTGGCTGAACTGGATTTGGTCCGCCGCGACGAATTCGACGCCGTCCGGGCCGAGGTGGCGGCGCTGCGGGCCGAGATCGCCGCCCTGAAGGGTGACAAACCTTCCGAAAGCGGACGCAAGAAGCCTGAAAAGGGAACGTCCACAGGTCCGGTTCCCCCCAAGGACGCAGCCGGTTGAGCCGAATCTGCGAACCCGCCTACGGTCTTAACAAGGGGCGCGACTCGCGCGGCCCCCGAACCGGAATCGATTGATGGACGCTGCACGCCCCGAAGAAGTCGATATCCCGTTCGACCCGCTCGATGTGGTCGAGCACGTCCTGAACGCCGAAAACCTGCCGTTCGACCGCACGATCGAGGGGGATCTGGCCTTCGCCCTGGCCGGCGACTGGAAGGACTACGAGCTGTGGTTCGCCTGGCGGCCCGAGGGCGACTGCCTGCAGCTGTGCTGCTCGCTGGACCTGCAGGTGAAGCGGGGCCGCAAGCCCGCCGCCTATGAGATGATCGCCCTGATCAACCAGCGCACCTGGATGGGCCATTTCGAAATCTGGCCCGAGGACGGCGACATCGTCTTCCGCCATTCGCTGGCCCTGCCGCACGGCGAGCGCCCGACCCTGGCCCAGGCGGCCTCGATGATCGATGCGGCGGTGGAGGCGGCGGACCGCTACTATCCCGCCTTCGACTTCATGATCCGCGGCGCCAAGAAGCCCCAGGAGGCGATCGACGCCTGCCTGTTCGAGACCATCGGCACGGCCTGACCGTGCGGCCCGTGGTCCTTGTCGGCTGCGGCAGGCTGGGTTCGGCCATGCTGGAGGGCTGGCTGTCGACCGGCGCGGTCGATCCGGACCGCCTGATCATCCTGACCCCGTCGAAAAAGCCTGCCGCCGAGGCTGCGCGGGCGCGCGGGGCGCGGATCAATCCATCAGGCGAGGCGCTGGCCGAGGCCGGGTGCGTGGTGCTGGCGGTGAAGCCGGCCCTGTGGCGAACGGCGGCGGCTTCTCTGGAGACTCAGGCGGCGGATGCGACCGTGATCTCGGTCATGGCGGGCGTGGGGACGGCTGCGCTGGCGGAGGTGTTCGGCGGCCGGTCCATCGCGCGGGTCATGCCGACGACGGCGGTGGCGCAGGCGAGGGGCGTGGCGGCGGTCTGGGCCACGGACCCGGCGGCCCGGGCCGTGGCGCACGCCCTGTTCGACCCTATGGCCGACACGGTCGATCTGACCGACGAGGCGCTGATCGACGCGGCGACGGCGGTGGCGGGGTCGGCGCCGGCCTTTATCTATGCGTTCGTCGAGGCCCTGGCCCGGGCCGGTGAGGCCGAGGGGCTGGATGCGGATGCGGCGGCGCGGCTGGCGCGAGGCGCCTTGCGATCCGCCGGGGCAGGGGCCGAGACAGGCGCGCCGCTGGCCGACCTGATCGCCCGCATCGCCTCGCCCGGCGGCACCACCGAGGCGGGGCTGAAGGCCATGGGGGAGGTGGCGGCAGCCTCCGCCGCTATCAACGCGGCTGTGGCGAAGGCGCGGACGCTGGGCTGATCCTATTCCCCGCGGGCGGCCTGCCGAGGGCTGAACTTCGGCGCCGGGGCCAGCCGCAGGACCTCCGCCTGATACCGCTCGTCATCCCCCGCCGCCGCGAAAGGCAGGGCGTCAGCGCAGGCGCTCAACAGGGCGTTCAGCCACGGCTGCTCGGCCTTGTGGAAGTCGGCCAGGACATAGCCGTGCACCAGCTGCGGCTCGCCCGGATGGCCGATGCCCATGCGGGCGCGGCGGAAGTCGGGGCCGAGCTGGCTGATGAGCGAGCGGACGCCGTTCTGGCCTGCCGCGCCGCCGCCCTTCTTCATGCGGAAACGGCCGGGGGCGAGGTCGATCTCGTCGTGAAAGACGATGACCCGGTCGGGCGTGACCTTGTAGAAGCGGGCCGCCTCGCCGACCGCGCGGCCGCTCTCGTTCATATAGGTCTGGGGCTTCATCAGCAGGGCCTTCGCCGGCCCGCCGGGGGTGTCGATCTCGCCCTCGGACACGATCGACTGGAACTTGGCGCGCTCGGCCCCGAATCGCCAGCGGCGCGCGATCTCGTCGGCCGCCATGAAGCCGATGTTGTGCCGGTTGTTCTGGTATTTGGGCCCGGGATTGCCGAGGCCGGCGATGATGATCATGGCGTTCTGATCGCCCGTCCCGGCATGGCGCGCAAGAAAAACCCCGCCGCGGCGAGCCGGGCGGGGTCTTCCGTATCGATTGTCGAAGGGATCAGTCTTCCGACTTTTCCGCTTCGGCGGCGGCCGCGGCTTCTTCAGCCTGCTCGGTCGCGTGAACCTCGGCGGCGGCTTCAGCCACTTCCGCGTCCTGGGCCTCGTCATGGGCGGCCGAGATGGCGGCCGAGGAGGTCTTGATCGAGGCGATCATGAAGTCGCGGTCGACGATGGTGGCGGTGACGCCTTCCGGCAGCTTGATGTCGGAGAAACGGATGGTGTCGCCCAGCTTGTGGCCGGCCAGATCGACGACCAGGTCTTCCGGGATGTGGTCGGCGCGGACCGAGATCTCGACCGAGTGACGGACGATTTCCAGCGAGCCGCCCTGACGGAAGGCTTCGCACTGGTCCTGGTTGATGAAGTGCACGGGCACTTCGATCTTGATGGTCTGGTCGGCGTCGACGCGCATCAGGTCGAAGTGCAGCGGGCGGTCCGACACCGGGTCGAACTGCACGTCCTTGGCGATGACCGGCTGGGTCTCGGAGCCGTACTTCAGGGTCACCAGGTGGCCCAGCAGCTTGCCGGTGTACAGGTTCTTGCGGAAGTCCTTCTCGTTGACCGAGATGGCCACCGGGGCCTTGCCGCCGCCGTACAGGATGCCGGGGACAGCGCCCGAGCGACGCGCGGCGCGCGCGCCGCCGGTGCCGGTGCCTTCGCGGACGTCAACGTTCAGAATGATCTCGGCCATCGGGCTCGCCTCAATAACGTAAATCGCCCCGCTGCCGTCTCGGCCCGCGGGGCGGGGTCAATGACCCTGAATTCAAGAGCGCGGGCTATTACACGCCAAAGCCTGATTGTGCAACCGCACTAGCCCACGGATTGCGTCGTCAGTTTGATCCGCGCACCGCGCTGACCGAGGCGGCGGCCGCCTCGGCGGCGACATCGCTTTGACCGGGGACCTCGGCGTGGTCGCTGGACGGGGCGCGCGTGACCGGAACCGTGGTCCGGGCCGAGCAGGTGGCCAGGTCGCGCACGATGTGGCGGCCGAGGCAGAACATGTCCTCATAGCTGGGGCGCGAGGCCGCCAGGCACTGGAACAGGTTCAGCTTGGACATGCTGAAGCAGAACTCGCTGTCGGCCTCGACCGTCAGGGCTTCGGTCTGGGCGCGGCCGCCGTCGCCGCCCGCGCCGAGCGCCGCGAGCGCCGCGATGGCCAGCGAGTTGACCACGGCGGGGGTGTAGGGCGCAGCTTGGCGGCCGGTGACGCCCAGGCCCGAGCCGGTGTTGGCGGCGGCGAACAGGCGGGCCGATTCCTCGGCCGAGGGCAGCATCTGGCGCGCTGACAGGGTCTTGGCGCCCTCCAGCCGGGCCTCGCGGTTGGTGATGTGGGTGGTGGCCCAACGGCGGCGCGGGTCGCGGCGCTCCTGGATGGTGTAGGCGTCCTGCTCCACCGCGTCGGCGATGGCGGTGAGGGCGGCGATGTCCTGGCCCACGGTGGCGATGATCAGCCCGGCGGCGGCGTCGGCGCCCGGCAGGGTCGCGGCGTAGGCGGGATCGGCGATGATGCTGTTGATGACCTGCTGGCGCTGGGCCGGGTCATTGGCGAAGCTGCGGACCCCGGCGACATATTCCGGCGACTGCAGCGCCAGGATCGAGCCGTAGGCGATCAGGCCGCGCGACAGCTGGGCCGGTTCATAGGCGGCGCCGCGGCGGATGGCGGCCTGGACGGCCTCGGCGTCCTGGAAGCCGGCCTGGATGGTGCCGACGTCGCGGATGAAGGTGACGTAGATCGAGGCGGCCTGGGCCACGCCGTCGTTCAGGCTGAGCGCGGGCGGCGGCGGCGGCGGCGGCGGCGGCGGAGCCGGAGCAGGCGCGGGCTCCGGCGTGGAGCAGCTGGCGAGAACGGCGGCGACGGCGGCGGCGGCGAGCGCCAGACCACGGCGCGATTGACCCAGAGACATCGGCGGATATTCCCCACGTGGACGCAAGGCGCCACGCAGGCGCCGGAACTACCGGGCCTTATAGGGCAGCAAACGGAGTTTTCCGACCCCGAATCGACGTTAATCGAAGAGCTTGGAGACCGATTCTTCGTTGGCGATCCGCCGGATAGCTTCACCGATGAGGGGCGCCACTGAAACCCTTCGGATTTTCGAGCAGTTCAAAACTTCGTCAGGCGCTTCGATGGAGTCGGTGATGACCAACTCTTTCAAGGGACCGTCGGCGACGCGCTGGACCGCCGGTCCGGACAGGACGCCGTGGCTGATGTAGGCCGAGACCTCGGACGCGCCGCGGTCCATCAGGGCTGAAGCCGCGTTCACCAGGGTGCCGCCGGAATCGACGATGTCGTCGAACAGGATGCAGCG
>JAZKHQ010000058.1:0-4969 GCA_040385285.1 Pseudomonadota bacterium | reverse complement strand
CCAAGAACATGGGCGGCTGGACCTTCGTCGATCCGTGGCTGGAGCTGACGCTCGACAGGATGAGTGTGAAGGCCAAACGCGCCCGCTACGTCGGCCGCCCGGCCTCGGCCTCCACCGCCGCGGGCCAGATGAGCCGCCACCTGAAAGAACTCGACGCCTTCCTCACCGACGCCTTCGCCTGACACCCTTACGCACGAAAGCCTGATCCCCCATGGCCGACATCCTGACCCCCGCCCTCGGTGAATCCGTGTCCGAGGCGACCATCGCCAAATGGACCAAGAAGGCGGGCGACGCCGTCCGCAAGGACGAGCTTCTGGTCGAGCTGGAGACCGACAAGGTTTCGCTGGAGGTCGTGTCCCCCGTCGACGGCGTGCTGGCCGAGATCAAGGCGGGCGAGGGTGACACGGTCGTGCCGGGCACGGTCCTGGGCGTGGTGAGCGAAGGGGCCGCCGCTGCGGCGCCGGCCAAGGCGGAGGCGCCCAAGGCCGCTGCGGCTCCCGCTGCCGAAGCGCCCAAGGCTGAGGCCCCGAAGGCGGCTGCGCCCGCCGCTCCGGCCACGGCGCCCACCGTCGCCATCCCCGTCCCGACCATGGGCGAGAGCGTCGCCGAGGGCACGATGGGGGCCTGGCTGAAGAAATCGGGCGACACGGTCGCCAAGGACGAACTCCTGGTCGAGATCGAGACCGACAAGGTGGCCGTGGAGGTCTCGGCGCCCGCCGCCGGCGTCCTGACCATCACCGCCGACGCCGGTTCGACCGTGACGCCGGGCCAGACCATCGGCAGCATCGCGTCTTCCGGAGCGGCCTCAGGCGACGCGCCCGCCGCCGCTCCGGCCCCTGCGGCTTCGGCCAACAGCGGCTCGGCCCAGGTCTCTGCGGACCCGACCCTGTCGCCCGCCGTCGCCCGCGTGGTGGCCGAGAACAACCTCGACCCGAAGACGATCACGCCGACGGGGCCGAAGGGCAACATCACCAAGGGTGATGCCCTGGCCGCGATTGGGGCCGCCATCAACGCCGCCCCGGCGCCCGCCGCCGCTGCGCCCACTCCGGCTCCGGCCGCTCCCGCCGCGCCCCGCGCTATCGGTCCGCGCGAGGAGCGGGTGAAGATGACCCGCCTGCGCCAGACCATCGCGCGCCGGCTGAAGGAATCGCAGAACACCGCCGCCCAGCTGACCACCTTCAACGAGGTGGACATGACCAACGTCATGGCCCTGCGGACCCAGTACAAGGACGCCTTCGAGAAGCGCCACGGCGTCAAGCTCGGCTTCATGAGCTTCTTCACCAAGGCTATCGTCGCCGCCCTGAAGGAGATCCCGGCGGTCAACGCCGAGATCGACGGCACGGACATCATCTACAAGAACCACTATGACATCGGCGTCGCCGTCGGCACCGAGAAGGGGCTGGTCGTGCCGGTCCTGCGGGACGCCGACGCCCTGTCGCTGGCGGGAATCGAGAAGGGCATCGCGGCGCTGGGCAAGGATGCCCGTGACGGGAACCTGACCCTGGACCAGCTGCAGGGCGGCACCTTCACCATCACCAACGGCGGCACCTACGGCTCGCTGATGTCGACGCCGATCCTGAACGCGCCCCAGTCGGGCATCCTGGGCATGCACAACATCGTCCAGCGCCCGATGGCCGTGAACGGTCAGGTCGTGATCCGCCCGATGATGTACCTGGCCCTCAGCTACGACCACCGCATCGTCGACGGCAAGGAAGCCGTGACCTTCCTGGTCCGCGTCAAGGAATTGCTGGAAGACCCGCAGCGGACGTTGCTGGACCTGTAGGGACACGGGCGATGGCGCTGGTCGAAATCGTCCGTTTCAATGATGTGTATGAGGCTGAACTCGCCGCAGCTTTCCTAGCATCGCATGGCGTCGAGGTTCTGGTGGCCGAGCGGTTTCAGATGACCGTCGATCCCATGGGCCAGCGTGCCATCGGCATACGGCTGATGGGCGCGGGGTCTCAAGCCGACATGGCGCGTGACCTGCTGGCGCGAGCATCTGGCGGCGAATTCGCCAGCGATGACGGCGACCCGGTCACCGAGACGCCGCATACGCGCGCGTGGACTCTGGCGTCCATCCTGACCCTTTTCGTCGCGGTGGGCGGCGTGGCTTGGGGTGTATCGCGGCCTCGACGGCTGAGGATCATTCACGTGATCGGTTTGGGATTTCTCGTCGCGCTGCTGACAACCAGCCTGGGGCTCGTATGGTTGGTTGGCAGCGGCCTGCTTGGGCCGTCCCCTTACTTCTGATCAATCGGCCTTAGGCAGCGATCCCAGCACAGCCTCCGTATCCGCCCCCAACGCCGGCGGCGGCAGGTCGTAGGCGACCGGCGTCTTCGACATGCGGATAGGGCTGGCGACGGTGCGGACGGGGCCGGTCAGGTCGGGGCGGGTCTGTTCGACGACGAGGCCGCGATGCTTCGCCTGCGGCTCGTCGAAGACCTGATCCACCGTGTTGACGGGACCGCAGGGCACGCCCTCCGCCTCCAGCAGACCCATCAGCGCCTTCATGGAATGGCCGGCGGTCAGGGCGGACAGGTCTGCGGTCAGGGCGGCGCGGTGTTCGACACGGGCGGCGTTGGTCGAGAAGCGGGCCTCAGTCCCCATGGCGGCGACGCCGAGAGCGCCACACAGCGCCCGGAACTGGCCGTCGTTTCCGACGGCGATGACCACCATGCCGTCCGTGCACGGAAAGGGCTGGTAGGGCGCGAGGTTGGGGTGGGCGTTGCCCATCCGCGTCGGCGCCTTGCCCGATACGAAATAGTTGGTCGCCTGATTGGCCAGCATGGCCGCCTGGACGTCGAACAGGGCGATGTCTATGGCCTGGCCCTCGCCGGTGGCGCGGGCGTGCAGCAGGGCGGCGAGAATGGCGTTCGACGCATAGAGGCCGGTGAACAGGTCCACGACCGCGACACCCACCTTCATCGGCTCGGCGCCTGGCGCGCCGTCGGGCTGGCCGGTGATGGACATCAGCCCGCCCATGGCCTGGATCATGTAGTCGTAGCCGGCGCGGTGGGCGTCCGGCCCGTCCTGGCCGAAGCCCGTGATGGAGCAACAGACCAGACGCGGGTTGATGGCCAACAGGGAAGCGTGATCCAGCCCGTATTTCTTCAGGCCGCCGGTCTTGAAGTTCTCGACCACCACGTCGCAGGTCTTCGCCAGCTCGCGCACGAGGGCTGCGCCCTCCGGCGTCGCCATGTCCAGCTCGACCGACTTCTTGCCCCGGTTGGCGCACAGGAAATAGGCGGCGTCGCCGCGCGATCCGTCGGCCTTCTTCGTGAACGGCGGCCCCCACATCCGGGTGTCGTCGCCGACGCCCGGCCGCTCGATCTTGATGACCTCGGCCCCCAGATCGGCCAGCATCTGCGTCGCCCACGGCCCCGCCAGCACGCGGCTGAGGTCGAGGACGCGAACGCCGGAAAGCGGGCCGGAAGTTTCCTGGGTCATGCCTGTTCCTAGCGCATGAACCAGGCGTATCGCTAGCGATGTTGCCCTGAGCCTCAGGACTACCTAAGAGTGTTTTAACAGCCGCCGGGGGGAGGGTGTGTGAACTATCAGGAAGAACGCGAGCCTCGTCTCAGCTGGGCAATTTCCGTCGCACCATTGATCGTGTCGATCGGTGTCGCGGCGCTTTTGTGGTTTCTGGATAACGGCGTCTTCGTTTCGGCGACGATTTCCGGAATGCTTGACGGACGTCAGACGCTTTCACCCGACTACGTCGTGCTACGTGACGCGGCCATCGGCGATTGGCCCCAGCAGGTGTTGATTACGGCCATCGGCCTGGCTTTCAGTTTCCTGACCTATTCGATCGTGGGGTTCACGAAGGCGAACTGGAAGTTGATGAACCGCTACAGGGAAGAGCTGAAAAGCAATGTCTTCTCGTTTGGCGCAGATGCCGTTCGCCTTCTGGAATACAAGGAATACGACGGGATTCTGATCAACACGACCGCGGGTGATGCAGCGAATTCGCCGCGCAATGTTCTGCTCAACAATACAACGCTCCAGAAGATATTGGCGGCGATCGATGACAAGGAACGGCTACGCGCCCTTGGTTTCAGTTGTGGAAAGGCCTTCGGGGCGGTCGTCAACTCCCCCAAAATGACCAGCAGGAACGATTTCAGAAGTCTGGTTTTCGTCTGGTTCAAATACGATTCAAACGCCGGATTCGGCAGTTTCGAGCTCGCCGGCGACATACAGCCGGGCCGTCCTGTCCAGATTGTTCTTCGACACAGCTTCCTCGTCGCCGGTCAGGATTTCAGAGAGCCCGAGAAGTCGCTCTGCGAATTCATGAGCGGCTATATCGCGGGCGTGCTTTACACCTTCCCACTGCATGCGCTTCTCCAGGCGGGCCTGACCCGAGAAGGGATTGTCGTGTTCCACGATCCCATGTCGCCCGAATGCATCTGCTCATCGCGGAACGACGACAGTGGCTGCCGTTTCAGTGTCCAGATGATGCCAGAGAAGGCCGGGCCGATCTCCTAGAGACCCGGATCCCAGACGCCCGCGTCGCGCATGCGGCACTCGCGGGCCTCGCGGGCGCGGCCGTCCATCTCCTCCGCCATGCAGCAGACGGCTTTCGACACCGTCGCCTTGTGCACCCCGGGCACGAGCGCATGCAGGAAGGCGCAGCCGGCCAGCTTCAGCAGGCGGAAGCCGAACCGCGACGAGGCGGCCATGTGGTGCAGATAGCTCTCGTCCACCTCGCGGGGGTGTTCGACGAACAGGCGGTGCATCGTGCGGATCATGGGCCCCATCATAACCGGCATCGGGCGCTGCCTCTACCCGACCGGGTCATTCTGGACTAAACCGCGCGCCAGAACAGGGGGCCGATCGCCGCGCCCGCGAAAGACCATCCGGGGAATGACCACATGGCCGACGGAACCGCCGCTCAGAAGACCTTCCGCTGGGACGACCCGCTGGACCTGTCGGGCCGGCTGACCGACGACGAGCGGATGATCCAGGACGCGGC
>JAZKHQ010000057.1:0-11158 GCA_040385285.1 Pseudomonadota bacterium | reverse complement strand
GGCAGCGCCATCGCCGACGTCTCGGCCATCGGCGGCACCATGATCCCGCAGATGCAGAAGCGCGGCTATGACAGCGACTACGCCGTCAACGTCACCATCTCGGCGGCGCTGGTGGCGCTGCTGGTGCCGCCGTCGCACAACATGATCCTGTATTCGGCCTCGGCCGGCGGCGGGGTTTCGATCTCTGACCTGTTCGCGGCGGGCATCATCCCGGCCCTGCTGCTGGCCATATCGTTGATGGTTACGGCCTATGTCATGGCCCGCAGGCGGGGATACGCGGCCGAGCCCTTCCCCGGCTTCGGCGCCGTGGCCCGCCGCTTCGTCGCCGCCATTCCTGGCCTCTTGCTGGTCGGCATCATCTTCGGCGGCATCCGGGCGGGCGTCTTCACGGCGGTGGAGAGCGCCTCGATCGCCGTGGTCTACGCCGTCATCGTCACCGGCCTGGTCTACCGCCACATGAAGTGGGCGGACTTCAAGGCCGCCTGCAAGGGCGCGGCGCGCACATCTGGTGCGGTGCTGTTCATCATCGGCTGCGCCGGGGCCTTTGGCTGGCTGATGGCCTATCTGCAGGTCCCGACCGCGATGGTCAGCCTGCTGCAAAGCATCACCGACAACCCGATCCTTGTGCTGCTGATGATCAACCTGATCCTGCTGCTGCTCGGCACCTTCATGGACATGGCGCCGCTGATCATCATCTGCACGCCCATCTTCCTGCCGCTGGCCAAGGCATACGGCGTGGATCCGGTGCAGTTCGGGGTGATTCTGCTGCTCAACTGCGGCATCGGCCTGATCACGCCGCCGGTGGGGTCGGTGCTGTTCGTCGGCAGCGCCATCGCGCGCATTCCGATGACCCAGTCGCTGCGCTCGATCTGGCCCTTCTATCTGGCTTGCACCGCCGTCCTTATGCTGGTCACCTTCTTGCCGGCGCTGTCGCTGTGGTTGCCCACCCTGCTGAAATGACCGAACCGCTCCTAGCCATCCGCCCGGCCCGGGATTGCCGCTGGGACTGCGTCGCCCTGGGCGAGGTCATGCTGCGGTTCGATCCGGGCGAGGGCCGGGTCCGGAACAGCCGGTCGTTCCAGGTCTGGGAGGGCGGCGGCGAATACAATGTCGCGCGCGGTCTGGCCTCGACCTTCGACCTGCGCACCAGCGCGGTCACCGCCCTGCCCCGCAATGACCTGGGCGAGCTGTGCGCCGGCCTGATCCGTCAGGGCGGGGTGGATGCGTCGCACATCCTGTGGCGCGACGCCGACAGCATCGGCCGCAACACCCGGATGGGGCTGAACTTCACCGAGCGCGGCTTTGACGCCCGCTCGCCCGTGGGCCTGTCCGACCGCGCCAACTCCGCCGCCTCGCAGATGCGTCCGGACGAGGTGGATTGGGACGCCCTGTTCGGGACGGAAGGCGTGCGCTGGCTGCACACCGGCGGGATCTTCGCCGCCCTGTCCGCCTCGACCGCCGAGACGGCGCTGGCCGCTGTCCACGCCGCGAAACGGCACGGCGTCGTCGTCTCCTATGACCTCAACTACCGCGCCAGTCTGTGGGAGGCGCACCCGGACCCCGACGCCGCCCGGCGCGTGAACGGCGAAATCATCGGTCTGGCCGACGTGGTCATCGGCGACGAGCGCGCCTTCGCCTCCTGTCTCGGCCTGAAGCTCGAAGGCTCCGACCGCGCCGATCCGATGGACAGCGCCCCCTTCGACCACCTCGCCGCGCGTGTGGCGAAAGATCATCCCAACGTCCGTGTTCTCGCCGCGACAATGAGGAACGCCACGACGGCCACCCGCAACGACTGGGCCGGCGTCCTGTGGGCGGACGGCCAGCGCTACGCCTCGGCCCGGCGTGACGGCATGCAAATTCTTGACAGGGTCGGCGGCGGCGACGGCTTTGTCTCGGGCCTCGCCTGGGCCTTGCTGAACGACCTCGGCCCGCAGGCCGCCGTCGACTACGGCGCCGCCCACGGCGCGCTGGCCATGACCACACCCGGCGACAACGCCATGACCGATCTGGCCGAAGTCCGGGCGCTGGTCGAGGGGCGTGACGGGACAGCGAGGCGGTAAAATTTCTTCCTTCTCCCCCGAGGGGAGAAGGCCGACGTTCTGCCCTTCACCTGCACCCCCGAACCTCTCTACACTGGCGCTTCGCTGCCGTGTCTGGAGGAAGGCGACCACATGACCGCCCCCCTGACGCATCTGGCCCAGCTCGAGGCCGAGAGCATCCACATCCTGCGCGAGGTGGCGGCCGAGAGCGAACGCCCGGTCATGCTGTATTCGATCGGCAAGGACTCCGCCGTCCTGCTGCATCTGGCGAGGAAGGCCTTCTGGCCCGCGCCGCCGCCCTTCCCGCTGCTGCATGTCGACACGACCTGGAAGTTCCGGGCCATGTACGAGATGCGCGAGCGGATGGCCGCCGAGTACGGCTTCGACATCCATGTCTGGACCAATCCCGATGCGGTCGCGCAGGGCATCAACCCCTTCGATCACGGCTCGGCGGTTCACACCGACGTCTGGAAGACCGAGGGGCTTAAGCAGGCGCTGGACCACTACGGCTTCACCGCGGCCTTCGGCGGCGCCCGGCGCGACGAGGAGAAGTCCCGCGCCAAGGAGCGCATCGTCTCCGTCCGCTCGCACGGCCATCGCTGGGATCCGCGCAGCCAGCGGCCCGAGCTCTGGCGGCTCTACAACACCCGCATCGCGCCGGGTGAGACTCTGCGCGTCTTCCCGATCTCCAACTGGACCGAGTTGGATGTGTGGCGATACATCCAGCAGGAAGGCATCCCGGTCGTGCCGCTTTATCTCGCCGCCGAACGGCAGGTGGTCGAGCGTGACGGCGCCCTGATCCTCGTGGATGACGACCGCCTGCCGCTGCGTCCCGGCGAGACGCCCCAGATGCGCCGCGTCCGTTTCCGCACCCTCGGCTGCTATCCCCTGACCGGCGCGGTCGAGAGCGAGGCCGACACCCTGGACGCCGTCATTCGCGAAATGGAACTGGCGACGACCTCCGAGCGCCAGGGCCGGATGATCGACCACGACCAGTCCGCCTCGATGGAGAAGAAGAAGCAGGAGGGCTATTTCTGATGGCTGCTCCTACGACGCTTCTGCGTTTCATCACCTGCGGCTCCGTCGATGACGGCAAGTCGACCCTGATCGGCCGCCTGCTGCACGACAGCCGCGCCGTGCCCGACGATCAGATGGCCGCACTGGCGGCGGACTCGAAGCGGGTGGGCACGCAGGGGGACGCCATCGACTTCGCCCTGCTGGTGGACGGCCTGTCCGCCGAGCGGGAACAAGGCATCACCATCGACGTGGCCTACCGCTACTTCGCCACGGCGAAGCGCAAATTCATCGTCGCCGACACACCGGGGCATGAGCAGTACACGCGCAACATGGTCACCGGCGCCTCGACCGCCGACGCCGCCGTCATCCTGATTGATGCGCGCAAGGGCGTGCTGACGCAGACGCGGCGGCACAGCTATCTGGTCTCGCTGCTGGGCATCCGCCGGGTGGTGCTGGCGGTCAACAAGATGGACCTGATCGGCTGGGACCGCGCCGCCTTCGACGCCATCGTCGCCGACTACCGCGCCTTCGCGGAGCGCCTCGGGTTCGAGGATGTCGCCGCCATCCCCCTGTCGGCCCTGACCGGCGACAATGTCGCCTCGCGCAGCGGTCAGACGCCCTGGCACGACGGCCCGACCCTGATCGAGTGGCTGGATGCAGTCGAGACCGAGGCCGAGCGCACAGACCGTCCCTTCCGCATGCCGGTCCAGTCGGTCAGCCGTCCGGATCAGGATTTCCGCGGTTATGCGGGCCTGATAACCGCCGGGTCCGTGCGTCCCGGCGACCGCGTGCGCGTCCTGCCCTCGGGCCGCGAGAGCCGGGTCGAGCGCATCGTCGTCCATCCCGCCGGCCTGTCCGAAGCCGTCGCCGGTCAATCCGTGACCCTGACCCTGGCCGACCACGTCGATGTGGCGCGCGGCGATGTCCTCTGTGCCGCCGACGCCCCCTGCGAGGTCGCCGACCAGTTCGACGCCACGATCGTCTGGATGGACGCCGAGCCCATGCCGCCGGGCCGCACCTACTGGCTCAAGATCGGCGCCCGCACCGTCACCGCCCGCGTCACCGACCTGAAGCACCGGGTCAACGTCAACACGCTGGAGAAGCTGGCGGCCAAGCGGCTGGACCTCAACGACATCGCCGTCTGCAACCTGTCGCTGGACCAGGGCGTCCCGTTCGAGGCCTATCGCGACAGCCGCGATCTGGGCGGCTTCATCCTGATCGACCGGATCACCAACCGCACGGTCGGAGCCGGGATGATCAACTTCGCGCTGCGCCGCGCCGACAACATCCACTGGCAGACCATCGACGTGGACCGCGCCGCCCGCGCCACGGTCATGGGCCAGCGCGGGCGCGTGATCTGGCTGACCGGCCTGTCGGGCGCCGGCAAGTCGACCATCGCCAATCTGGTGGACCGCCGCCTGCATGCGCTCGGCCGCCCCAGCTATCTGCTGGACGGCGACAACGTCCGCCACGGTCTGAACCGCGATCTCGGCTTCACCGAGGAGGACCGGGTCGAGAACATCCGCCGCGTGGCCGAGGTGGCGCGCCTGATGGCCGACGCCGGGCTGATCGTCATCACCGCCTTCATCTCGCCCTTCCGCGCCGAGCGCCGCATGGCCCGCGACCTGATGCCCGACGGCGACTTCATCGAGGTCTTCATCGACACGCCGCTGGCCGTCGCCGAGCAGCGCGACGTGAAAGGCCTCTACAAGAAGGCCCGCGCCGGCCGGCTGAAGAACTTCACCGGAATCGACAGCCCCTACGAGGCGCCCGAGGCCGCCGAGATCATCATCGACACCACCGCCATGAGCGCGGAGGCGGCCGCCAAATTGATTGTCGATCATCTGACGATGGACTGAAGCCGTCAGGCTCGTCTCGATTTACCCTGGGGAACCATCAACGCGATCCGACGGTTAGCGCCTGTCGAAGATCGCTGCTCGGTCAATGTTTCCGCCTCAGGAACCATCCCGCCACCGGTCGGACGGTCGTGCCGCTTTTGCGGGATGACCTGGGACCGGATGAAATCCGTGATCCCGCTCGTTGTGCATTTTCGAGGGCGGCGCGTCGCGCCGTCTCACCACAGGAGGGTTAGATGGCTGCGATTTCCCGGGCGAAGCGGACGTATGTGAACACGATGGACGGCTTTGACGCCGCGCCGGCGCCCAAACGGCACGCCATCGAAGCACTGCCCGACCTGCAACTGGCGCGCGGAGACCATGGCTTTTCCGTCGCGCCGCTGGTGCTGCCGTCATCCGCGCTGCTGACGACCGCCTTCGTCCGCGGCGCTGGCCCCCAGGCCGCTCCCACGATCACGACCGGGCCGCAGTCCCTGATCGACACCATCGCCGACGACCGGAGCACGACGGCCACTCTGACGGTCGGCGCCGCGCCGGTCGTTTCGACCATCGACACCATCGGCGACCAGGACTTCTTCGCCGTTCATTTCGAAGCGGGACAGACCTACGCCATCAGCATGTCGATGGTCGTGGGCGGCCCGACGCTGACACCGCTGGCCGACTCGTTCCTTGAACTCTACAGCGCCACGGGAACCCTGCTGCTCACCGCGGACGGCGGCGGTAACGACCCGGTGGGTGGACTGGACGCGGTCCTGACCTTCACTGCCCTGGACACGGGCACCTACTACATCAATGCCCGCGCGTTCGATCAGGAGGCCGCCAACGGAACGACCGGCGACTTCATCGGCGACTATGAAATCTCCGTCGCGGCGGTCACCGACGACCCCACCGCCTACCGGCCGTTCTATTCGTCCGACAGCCCGCTGCACTCGATCGACTGGGGCACGCAGTTCAACCGCACATCGCGCAATCCCGACGGCGACAACGGCACGCGCAGCGACAACGGCGTCGAGAACGGCGGCGCGCCGATCTCCAACAACGCCTACGGCATCGTCGGCAAGAACGTCATCACCTACTACTACGCCGAGCTGGGCGACATCTTCATCAGCGACGATCCGACGACGGTGGGCACGACCGACACCATCGTCGCCCAAGGCATGCAGCAGTGGGAGATGGACGCCTTCGAGCGCGCCTGGGACATCTACGAGTCCGTCGCCGACATCGTCTATGTGCGTGTCTATGACCGCGCCCAGGCGGACATCAAGATCATCACCTACGAAGGCACGCCTGGCGTCGGCGCCAGCCTGCTGGGCCGCATGAGCCCTCCGGGCGAGAACAACGCCGGTCAGATGGAGATCAACACCGGCGACGTGCGCTGGACAGAGGAAGGCGTGGCCCAGGGCGGCTTCTACTTCCCCACCCTGCTGCACGAGCTCGGCCACGGCCACGGCATGGCGCACCCGCACGACAACGGCGGCCATTCCAGCGTCATGCGCGGCGCCGAGCCGAGCGAGGACCCGGTCGAGGGCGCCATCGGCGGCCAGCTGGGCGACTTCGGCCTGAGCCAGCAGGTCTTCACCATCATGTCCTACAACGACGGCTGGCAGAGCTCGCCCTACGGCGGGCCGCGCTCGGGCGGGATCACCGGGACCGAGGTCGATCACTTCGGCTGGATGGGCACCCTCGCCGCGCTCGACATCGCCGTGATCCAGGACAAGTACGGGGTCAACGAAGAGTATGCGACCGGCGACGACCTGTATGTGATCAAGGACGTCAACGAGATCGGAACCTTCTATTCCTGCATCTGGGACGGCGGCGGCGATGACGAGATCCGCTATGTCGGCTCGGCTGATGCGGTGATCGACCTGCGGCCCGCGACCCTGCAATACGAGGAAGGCGGCGGCGGACGCGTGTCATATGCCTGGGGCATCTTCGGCGGCTTCACCATCGCCAACGGCGTGGTGATCGAGCGCGCCGTCAGCGGCGAGGGTGACGACCTGCTGACCGGCAATAACGCAGCCAATGAGCTGAGCTCCTCAGGTGGCGCCGACATCCTGCAGGGGATGGACGGCGATGACGTCCTGAACGCCGGCGCCGGCAACGACATCATCATCGGCGGCGCGGGCGACGACCAGATCGACGGTGGCGACGGCTACGACATCGCCGGTTATTCGGGCGTGCGCCGCGCCTATGAGGCCGACGCTCACGCCGTGGTCGGCGCGGACGGTTCCGACACCCTGACCGGGGTCGAGGATCTGGCCTTCACCGACGGCCGCCTGACCTTCGCCCGCGACAGCCAGGCGGCGCAGGTCATGCGCCTGTATGACGCCGCGCTGGACCGCGCGCCGGATCAGTCCGGCTTCGAGGCCCTGCTGGACGCGGTGGAAGGCGGCATGAGCCTGACCGCCCTGGCCAACGAGTTCGTCAACTCGTCAGAGTTCCAGAGCCGCTTCGGCAGTCTGACCGACCGCCAGTATGTCGAGCAGCTGTATGTCTTCGCCCTGAACCGCACCGGCGATGCGCCCGGCATCGAGACCTGGGTCAACGCCCTGGCCGGCGGCATGACGCGGGCCCAGCTGCTGGTCGAGTTCTCGGAGAGCGGCGAGCACAAGGACCTCATGCAGAGCCGGCTCGACGACGGCCTTTGGGTCGCAGACGACCTGACCCTGCAAATCGCGCGGCTCTATGACGCCACCTTCGACCGCCTGCCCGATCAGGAAGGTCTGGCGACCTGGCGCAATGCGCTGGGCGGCGGCATGGACCTGCAGGACATCGCCCAGGCCTTCGCCACCGCGCCGGAGTTCCTCTCGACCTACGGGTCGCTGAACAACCGCGAGTTCGTCGAACTGATGTATCAGCTGTGCCTGAACCGCGATGGAGACGCGCAGGGCGTCGCCACCTGGACCGCGGCGCTGGAAGGCGGCATGGCCCGCGGCGAGGTGCTGTTCCACTTCTCCGAAAGCGACGAGCACATCGCCCTGACGCGTGACACCTTCCTGGGCGGCGTGCCCTGCATCGATATGAGTGAGGGCTCCGAGACCGCTCAGGCGGGCCTCTACGCCAAGGAAGACGGCCCGCAGATCTTGCCGCCGGCCAATGACGACGCGCCGTCGGGCAAGGTCCACGAAGACGACGCCCAGGTGTTCCCGACGGTCAATGGCGGCGTGAAGGCCGGGCCGGACGGCGTCGGCGGCGACATGACGGATGCGGACGGGCGCCTGATCCTCCCCGGGCTGATCGAAGACGGCTTCATGCTCGACACGGCGACGCTGGACGGCGAGGTGCGCCGCGAGGTTCTGCCGGGATCGTCAGGCGTCTTCGACTGGGCGCCGGAGGATGTCACCGCCCATGCCGGCCTTGATCTGCGTATGGCCATGCTGCTCGAAGCCCAGGATGACTTCGGCGCTGTCGATGTCGGCGCCGCGCACGGCACGCACGACCAGGCGGACCCCTGGGCCGCCTGACGGCGGATCGCCCGACCGGGACGCGAACTCCCGGTCGGGCGTCTGCATGCTGGACAACCTTCGCGGTTGGTGTCTGACTGCGCGGTTCCCCTGAGGACCAAGTACGAATGCCATCGAACCGCAGCGGCCATGTCCGCCTGAACTCCCACCCCGGCGGGGGAGCCACGACCCGATTTCCGATCCAGTGGGGCGCGCCGACAGCCGCCGAGCGCGGGCCGATCCTGGGCGGCGCCAACGCAGGGAGCGAGCGCAACGCCATCGGCGCCCATGGCGGGGCCTATTCGCTGTACCGCGCGCTGGCGATTTCGTCGGGGGCCATGAGCGGCCAGACGCGGCCGGACCTGACCGACACCTATCCCGTCTCGCCCGTCGGCCCGTTCGGCCAGTGGATGGATCCCAAGAAGATCGTCTCGCTGGACCCCTGGGGTCACATGGTCGCCGAGGTGTTCAAGGACCAGATCTCTGACGGCCTCGACATCCGCCCGACCATCGCCATCACCAAGGCGCGCCTGACCCTGCCCGAAATCAGCCAGGCCATCGACGCGGGCCGGCTGGAGATCGACGGGACCATCGTCCACGACAGCCGTGACGTGGCCGTGACCAAGGCGGCGGTGGATCCGGTCTGGTACCTGCCCGGCATTGCCGAGCGCTTCGGCGTTTCGGAGACAGACCTGCGCCGGACTCTGTTCGAGGAAACGGGCGGGATGTACGCCGACCTCGTCACCCGGCCCGACATCAAGGTGTTCCTGCCGCCGATCGGGGGCATCACCCTGTATATCTTCGGCGATCCGGAGAAGGTCGCGGACCCCAGCTACCGCCTGACCTGCCGCGTGCATGACGAATGCAATGGGTCCGACGTGTTCGGCTCCGACATATGCACCTGCCGCCCCTATCTGACCCACGGCATCGAGGAGTGCATCCGCGAGGCGCAGAACGGCGGCGCAGGGCTCATCGCCTATAACCGCAAGGAAGGCCGGGCGCTGGGCGAGGTGACGAAGTTCCTGGTCTACAACGCGCGCAAGCGCCAGCCGGGCGGCGACCAGGCGGCGACCTATTTCGAGCGCACGGAGTGTGTGGCCGGGGTGCAGGACGCGCGGTTCCAGCAGCTGATGCCCGACGTGCTGCACTGGCTGGGGATCACGCGCATCGACCGCTTCGTCTCCATGTCGAACATGAAGTACGACGCCCTCGCTGGATCGGGCATCGAGATCGGCGAGCGGGTGCCGATCCCCGACGGCCTGGTGCCCGACGACGCCTCGGTGGAGATGGAGGCCAAAAAGGCCGCCGGATATTACACGCCGGACGCCCCGCCGACCGCCGAAGACCTGACCCGCGTGGTGGGCCGCGACCTTGGCAAGTTCTGAAGCGGAGGCCGCGCGCGGCCTTCTGACCCCCGCCGCCGTCCGCGAACGGGCGCATGAGATGCTGGCCCTCGGCGTCGAGGGAAAGCTCGATCACTGGACCGTCGATCTGGACCGGCTGCCGTCCACGGCGGCCTATGTCGCGGCGGTGATCCGGGACCAGTATCCGTCGCTGGCGGTGCCGTTCCATGCGCGCTGGCGGCATTTCGCCGTGGACGGCGTGGACCTGTGGGGGCCGGTCGCCGACAGCATAGACTGGCCCGACGCGGCCACGCGGGCGCGGACGGAGTTCGATCTGGCCATCGTCTCGGTGCTGCTGGACGCCGGCTCCGGCCCCGGCTGGGCCTATCGCGACGCGGGGACGGGCAAGACACTGACCCGGTCCGAGGGGCTGGCCATCGCGAGCTTGCGGATGTTCGAGGCCGGGGCGTTTTCGTCCACTCCCGATGATCCGTGGCGGGTGGATGCGGTGGCCCTGACCCTGCTGTCGGCGGAGGATCTGGCCAAGGGTTTCCAGGTTTCGGACAAGAACCCGCTGCTGGGGCTGGAAGGCCGCGCGGCATTGTTGCGGCGGCTGGGGCGACAGTGTCTGGCCGAGCCGGACCTGTTCGAACTGGAGGACGGGCCCCGACCCGGCGGGCTGGCCGATGTGCTGTTCGATCAGGCGGATGAGAACGACCGCCTGCCCGCTCGGGCGATCCTGGAGCTGCTGCTGAAGGCCTTCGGGCCGATCTGGCAGGACCGGCTGATGCTCGGCGGCATCGATCTGGGCGACTGCTGGCGCCATCCGGCGATGAAGCGCGGCGACGCCACCGACGGCCTGGTCCCAATCCACAAGCTGTCCCAGTGGCTCAGCTATTCGCTGGTCGAGCCGCTGCAGGAGGCGGGGCTGACCGTCACGGACCTCGACGGCCTGACCGGGCTGGCGGAATACCGCAACGGCGGGCTGTTCATGGACCTGGGCGTGCTGAGCCTGCGCGATCCGGCGGATGCGGCCAAGGCCTGGCCGGTCAGCGATCCTCTGGTGGTCGGCTGGCGCGCGATGACGGTGGCCCTGCTGGACAGGATCGCGCCGCTGGTGCGGGCTGAGCTGGGCGTGACGGCCGAGGCCATGCCGCTGGCCAGCGTGCTGGAGGGCGGCACATGGGCGGCCGGACGGCGTGCGGCGGCGGAACGACGAGACGGGGGCGGCCCGCCGCTCAACATCGTCAGCGACGGGACTGTATTCTGATGGGAGAGCCTTCGATGAAGGGCGTGACGGTCGTTTCGCATCCGCTGGTGCAGCACAAGCTGACCCTGATGCGGAACAAGGACACATCGACGGCGCAGTTCCGGCGGCTGCTGCGCGAGATCTCGACCCTGCTTTGCTACGAGGTCACCCGCGACCTGCCGCTGGAGCCGGTGGAGATCGAGACGCCGGT
>JAZKHQ010000056.1:0-44244 GCA_040385285.1 Pseudomonadota bacterium | reverse complement strand
CAGGTTGCCGACCAGAATGACCTTGTTGACGCTGCCCGCCATCGCCGAGCTCCTTGTTCTTATTGTTGCCGCGCCGGAATAGCAGACCAGCGCCAGATGTTCCAGCTTTGTTCTAGTTGACCGCGACCTTGGCCGGATCAGGCTCGATCACCGCCACCGGGCGGCCGTCGACATCGCGCTGGATCACGCCCGGCACCGCCAGGCGGCCGTCGCCGGTCCGGGCCAGGAAGAAGAAGCGGCTGCCCGTCAGGGTTTTGCCCACCTTCACGCCCGCGGGGTCAAGGAAGAGGAACTGGCCCTGATAGGCCCCGATGATGTCGCGGTTGGTGCCGCCCATGCGCAGGAAACGCACCCGCATCTCCTCCAGCCGTGCGGCGCAGTATTCCAGCTGAGGCTGGTCGCGGGCCACGACGTTGAACGCGGGCGCGCTCTTGCCGTCCTCGGCCGGGGTGACGGAATAGCAGACGCCCGGATCCATCGGAGCCTTCACGGCCGTATCGCAGGCGCCGAGCGCGATGACGGCGCCCCCGAGGGCGAGAACGGCAGCGGCCTTCATCAGTTGAGCGCTCATTAGTTGAGTCCGGGGAACTGGCACTGGCGATCCTGGTCGTACAGGGCGCGGAAGCGGTTGTTGTCGTTCGATTGTTCGACCCGGCGCGGCACCAGGCGCAGGGTCACATCGCCCCAGCGGCCGTAGAGCGCCTCGCCCGGACGCACGCAGGTGCCGGCGTACAGCTGCTGAACGCAGGCGTTCAGGCTGGTTCCCGCCGAGACGGTGCGCCATTCATAGCCGCTGTGGCGCAGGCAGGGGCTGCCGGAAGCAGGCTGAGGCGCAGGGCCGGCGGAGGGCTGGCTGGGTTCGACCGGCATCGGCGTCGGATCGACGGCCGTCAGCTCCACCGGCGGCAGGGCCGGCGGCGGGGCCAGCGAGGCGGTGGGCGTGGCGACCAGGGCCCCGGTTTCATCCAGACCCACATCGAGGGCATCCGTGGCCAGGCCGTTGCGCTGGGCGCAGACCGCAAGGGTCGCCATGCCCACGAACTGGCCGTTCACATAGCAGCGCAGCTCGCGCGTCGGCTCCATTGGGCCGACATCGGTGAGATCGACGGTCAGGTCGCCGGCTTCAGGCTCAGGGGCAGAAGGCGCCGCGTTGTTGCCGCCGCTGAACACCAGGGCCAGGATCACCGCGACGAGGACCGCCAGAGCGGCGCCGACGGCGATGATGATGCGTTTGTCGTTCATGGGGAGCTCTTCGAGGCTATCGCCCCAATAACCCCGTTGCGCCCCGTGGCGTCAACCGCGAAGCAGCCGCCTACCCACGCTATCCGCCCAGCCGCGCCAGCGCCGCCTGATAGTTGGCCAGCTGCGCCGTCAGATAGGCGGGGGCCGAGCCGGTCGCTGCGGCCGTCGGCGACACGGGCGCCAGCGAGCGGTAGGCGTCGCGCACCGCCTTCATCGCCGCCTGAAGACGCTCGCCCGCCGTCTTGATCGTGTCGGCGTTGGTCAGGGCCAGGGTCTTCGGCAGGTCGAGGCCGAAGGTCTTCATCTCGCCCGTCGTGGCGGTCGCGCCAACGAAGCCGGCGGACAGACCCAGGCCCGCGAGCGCGTCCCGGCCCGGCTCGCCCGCGCTGATCACCGCGCCGACCTTGCCGTCGCGCGCGGCGATCGACAGGCGCTGCAGCCCGGCCTGAAGCGCGTTCTGTCCCTGCGTGCCCTCGGCCAGGGCGGCGGTCTCGGCCTTGATCGTGACCTTCAGCTTCATGTTCGAGGCCTGCTCGATCTTGCGAGCCAGGGTTTGCAGGGTGTCGCGCGCCTCGATGGTCACCGCGATCTGACGCCCGCCGCCGGCCGGTGAAACGAAGAAGCGGTCTCCGGCGCGCAGCGAGGTGGCGTCCACCAGCTTCTTGGAATCCACCTGTGTGACCTCCCCCTTGGGCAGGCCCAGGCGGTCCAGCACGCTGGCCCCGCCCGACGCCACGGCCAGGGTCAGGGGCGCGGCCTTGTCGCCGTCGCCGGACCAGGTGCGGGTCCACTCCACGGCGCCGGTCAGGGGGTCGATGCGGGACAGATAACCCTGGGTCGGATCCTTGTCCTTGGCGTCCTCAGGACGGTTGGCGACCCCGGTCAGCCAGACCTTGCCGTTCTGGACCTTCACGTCCGCCGCCGTGTCGTCGCCCGCGCCGCCGACATAGGTCAGACGGTCGTTGGCCGAGGCGGTCAGGTCGCCTTCCAGCGCGATGACGAAGGCGTCCGTGCCCCCGGCGTGGGCGTTGGTGATCGTGCCGACGTCCAGCGCGGCGTTGCGGGTCGTGCCGCTGACGATCACCCGGCCGCCGGAGACGGAAACGCCCGCCACCTCGCCGCTGGCGACGCCGAGATCACGGCTGGAGGCCAGGGTCGCAGAGCCGGTGGGTCCCAGCGTGAAGCGGCGGACGATCAGGCGACCGTTCTCGACGCCTGCGGAATAGAGGTTCGAGCCATCGACCGTGACGGATTGAACGCTGTCCTCGCCTGTCGTGCCGAACTGGCTGACGCCCGCGTTTTTCACGGTGTAGGCGGCGCCGGGATAGGGCTGGGTCGCGTTGAAGCCCTGGACATAGCCGTCCCAGCCGCCGACCGTCGTCCCGCCCGGAATGGCCGATTTAGCCCTGCCGCCGACATAGACGGCTCCATTGGCGCCGAAGGACACCGAGGTCGCCTCGTCTGCCGCGCGGGCGCCGCGCCGCTGGGTCCACAGCTCCTGGCCCTTGGCGTCGAAGACGGTGACGAAGCTGTCCACCTCGGTGGCCACGTCGCCGCTCTGGCCCGGTTCGAGCGCGCCGGTGACCGAGCCCGCCACCGCCACCTTGCCGTCCGTATCCACGGAGATGGCGTAGCCGCTGGCGGTCGAGGCGGCGCCGATGGCGCGGGTCGAGACCAGACGGCCCGCCGGGTCGTATTTCATCAGGGCCACGTCCTGCTGGCCCTTGATCGGCTGGTTGCCCGGCCCGGCGTCGATGTCGGCGACGATCCAGACCGAACCGTCGGGCGCCGTGGCGCTGGCGCGGATGGCTTTCACCCCCTCGGGCAGCGCGGTCTGGGAGGCGCGGCCATCGACCCAGAAGGTCTCGCCGATCCGGGCGCTTGCGGCGTCGGCGGTTCCGCCGGTGTCGGTCTGGAACTTCAGCAGCTGATTGCCCGCCCCTACAGCTTGGGTGACATAGACGGCGTCAGCGGTTTCAGCCGGGACGAAGCTGACCGTCTCGGTGGAGACGCCGCGGATGGCCAGCGCCCACCGGTCCGCGCCGGCCGGCAGGGTTACGGTCTTGCCGTTGACTGTCATCGTGCGCGGCTCGGCCTTGATCTGCTCGCGGCCGATGCGCGTATCCAGCCCCGCCGCCTGCAGCTTGCCGTTGATGTAGTTGGTGACATTGCCGATGGTCCGCGGCGTCACGCCCATCTCGGCCAGATCGACGCCGACCGTGGTTGTGCCCAGCGTGCCGCGCGAAATCTTGATGTCGAAGGCCACATCGCCCTGGAAGGCGGCGACAACCCCGTCTGCCGCCCCCTCGTGGATGACGCCGGACAGCGACACGGCGCTGTCGCGGGTCAGGGCGGCGGTCGACTTGCTGATCGAGGTCGAAACCCCCTGCACCAGCCGCACGTCCTCCAGCTTCGCCGTCGTCAGGTACGAGCCGATCTCGCTCAGGCCAGAGGCGAAGCGCTTGGCCAACAGCGCTTGCTCGCTCGAACTGATGCTCTTCACCGACGCCCGGTTCGCCAGGGCGTTCAGTGTCTCAAGCCCTTGATACAGGGCGAACAGCTTGCGGTAGTCGGCCGTGGCCGTGTTCAGATCGACATTGGCGGTGCTCTCGTCGATCAGGCGCCGGCCGCCGAGCGCGGCCCGGACCATGGCGTCCGCCTGCGGGACGACAGCCTTGGAATCCCATGGGGGCGTCGGCTGCTTTTTCTTGGCCGCAGCCGTCAGCGCGTTCGACACGCCGAGGCTTGTCGAGGTTCCGCCGTACAGACCTAGCAGGTAGCCGTTGTCGATCACGGTTCGCTCCAGCGCGCACCATGCCCGAATCGGCGTAACGAACGCTTAACGTCCGGCTTCGGAACAACGATTGGCGACAATCGTTAATGACGTCGGATAGTCAGGAGCGACGCCATGTCAGCCTTGCGTGCCGCCTTGCTTTCATTTCTTTCGCTGTATGGCCTGGGCCCGAAAGCCCAGCACCACCGACGCCGTCCGGCGCCGGTGACCATCGGCCATTCCGTCCGCCGGATGGGCTGACCGCCCTTACTGGAACAGCGACAGGATGATCTGCGGCGACTGGTTCGCGATCGAGAGCGCCTGTGCGCCCAGCTGCTGCTGGACCTGCAGGGCCTGAAGCCGCGCGCTTTCCTTGGCCAGATCCGCATCGACCAGATTGCCGATGCCGGATTCCAGCGTGTCCATCAGCTTGGTGACGAAGCCGTTGTGCGCTTCGATCTGCTTGGCCTGGGCGCCGATCTCGCCCAGCGCGGCGTTCAACTGGGTGATGGAATCGTCCAGCCGGGTCAGGGCCTGGGTCGCGCCCGTGAGGGTCAGCAGGCTGTCCGACATCGACAGCTCGATGATGGCGCCGCCGAGCGAAAGGTTCTTGGCCGACAGGGTGATCGAGGACGAGGCGTCGGCGTTGGCCAGGAACTTGATGCCGTTGGTCAGCGAGCCGTTCAGGATATTGCCGCCGTCGAAGCTGGAGTTCTGGACCGCCGAGCCGATGGCCTTCAGCAGCGCCTTGAAGTCGGCGTTCAGCAACTGGCGCGACTGGGTCTTGAGCGACTCGTCCTTGGCGGCGGTGACCTTTTCCTTGAGTTGGTTCAGCAGGTCCGAGATCGACTCGCCGGCCGACAGGGCGACGTCGGCGATGGAGGTGGCCCTGTCCAGGCTCTGCTTGACGGCGCTCAGTGCGCCCACGTCGGCCCGCTGGCCCTGGGCGATGGCCCATATTGCGGCGTTGTCCTTGGCGCCCTGGACCTTCAGGCCCGTCGAGACCCGCCCCTGGACGTCCGAAAGCCGGTCATTGGTGCGCGTCAGATTCTGAAGCGCAATCGACGCGGCGTTATTGGTGTGGACGCTGTTGGTCATCTGTATCGGGCCCTGAAAGGATGCCCGGTCAGGCTAGGTCACGATTCGTATGTGTATGGTTAACGCGTGTTCACCACGTGCTTTAACCGCGCGGATCGCTCCTGCGCGGCATGGCCTTACGTTCGTCGGTTCCGTCAGGCGCTGGTGTCGATCACCGCGCCGGATGCGTATTCGCCGGCTTCCATCATCTTCACGATCTGCTCGCGAGGGAGCTGGCGGACCACTTCGCCGGTCACGCGATCCAGGGTCTTGTAAACAAAGGCGCCCGGCCGGGAGCCCTCCTCGATGACCAGGCGGTAACGCGCGGCGCGTTCGGCGTCCTGGGCGGCCTTGGATTGCGAAAAATCGCCGCCGGCGGCTGATCCGCTGGGGGCGACGACCACGGCGGGAACCGGGGCTATCTTGGCATTGCTTTGCATGTCTCCTGTCGCCGGTTTCTACCGGCGCTCCTGAACGATTACGCCCGGAGCGGTTGGGCGGGAGCCGAAGCTCCCGCCCTTCCACGCGTTCCTTAGCGGAACAGGCCGAGCAGGGTCGAAGTCGAAGAGTTGGCGATCGACAGGGCCTGCACGCCGAGCTGTTGCTTGGTCTGCAGCGCCTGGAGGCGAGCGCTTTCCTTGGCCAGATCGGCGTCCACCAGGTTGCCGACGCCGGCTTCCAGGGTGTCCTGGAGCTTGGAGACGAAGTTCAGGTGGGTGCCCAGCGACTTGGAGCCGGTGCCGAGACGGGCCAGCGAAGCCGACACGTTGTTGATCGAGGCGTTGACCAGACCCAGAGCGGTGTTGGCCAGGGTCGCGGTGCCGATCGTGGTCGCCGCGGCGACAGTCACGTTGGCGCCGCCGAGCGACAGGTTTTCCGGAGCAACCTTGATGGTCGAACCCGACGCGTTCGACAGGGCCTTGAAGCCAGCCGTGCCGGTCGAGTTGTTGATCAGGTTGACGCCGTTGAAGCTGGCGTTCGAAACGACCGTAGCGATCTGGTCACGGATCGACTTGAAGTCTTCGTTCAGAGCCTTGCGGGCGGAAGTCGTCAGCGAGCTGTCCGTGGCGGACAGGGCCTTTTCCTTCAGCTGCAGGAGCAGATCCGAGACGGATTCACCGGCGGCGACGGCCACGTCCGTGGCCGACTGGCCGCGTTGGAGGCTGTCCTTGACCGCGTTCAGCGCGCCGATTTCAGCGCGTTGATTCTGGGCGATGGCCCAGACAGCGCCGTTGTCTTTGGCCGACGAGACCTTCTTGCCGGTGTTGATGCGGGATTGGACCTGCGAAAGTTCGTCGTTCGTGACTTGCAGGTTCTGCAGGGCGATCATCGCCCCAACGTTCGTGTTCACGCTGTTCAGCGCCATGACGAAAGTCCTTGTTTCAAGGTGTCCGACGCCATTTTGGCTGCCGGGAGCGTTTTGCTCGGTCCTCACAGAGGCAAGGACGGGGCCAGCGCCGCAAAACGGGGCCAAAACTCAAGGCATTGATTTTGCTACGTTAGGTCTGCTTAACCACGCTTCGACCCCGGCAAGATTTGCCGGGTCACGCGGTCGTACCGGCAGATTTTGCCGGTGGGTGGGCAGGAAGTGCCGAAGGTTCAGGAATGGCAGGCACGCCGCCCCTGCTCCGCCCGCTCCGCGTTCAGCTCGCCGACACTGACGACCTCAGCCACCCAGTTGAGGAACAGCCGGGTCGCCGACCGTTCCTCTTCGGTGGCCGGCTGCACGATCCCCGCCCCCTCCGGCAACGGCGGCGCCCGCTGCACCGTCACGCACTCACTCGGCAGAGGCTCGGGGCTGGAGGGCGTCGCGCAGCTGGTCAGCAGGCACAAGCTCGCGCACAGGGCAGCCTTGGGGATCGACATGGACGGGTCTCTCTATGATCGTTTCGATGCGTTGGGCGGACAGGCGGGAGGCGGCGACCCGGTCGAGGCAGCGGTCGGCGGCGGTCTGGGCGTCGTCGCGGGCCTGAACCCGCCAGACCTCTGCGGCGTGGGCCTCGGTCTTCAGCACGGCGGACTCAAACTTCAGTCGGTCGATGCGCCAGGTCTGGACGCCGGCGAGGACAAGCGCCGCCGCCAGGGCCGCGAGAAGCAGCCGGATCATGACCCCAGCTCGAAATGCGGGCCGTCGATGAAGTCGGGGCCGGGATGGCGGGCGGTGTAGGCGCGCACCGACGCCTCCAGCCCCGTGGCCGTCTCCGGCAGGTCGGCCAGACGCCGGTCCCACACGCCGCCCCAGATCAGCGCCACGCCCTGTTCGACCGCGGCGCGGCGCACCGCTACCGCGATCAGATAGATCGGCTTCCACTCCCAGCGCGGCTTGCCGCCGATCCATGGGACCAGATCGACCGCGTGGCCGAAGCCGTCAGGGCGGATCAAGTGGCGGCTGTTCAGGGTCCGGGACGCCCCGGCGCGGACCAGCGCCTTCTGTTGTTCCAGTGTGCGAACCCCGTCGTGGACGCAAAAGTCCTGGGCCGTCAGGGCGATGGCGCGCTCCACCACCGCGACCAGATCGGGATGCACGCCCTTCAACTCGGCGCGCGAGCGGGCGGAGAGGGAGAAGCTCATGCGCCGCCTTCCAGCCGCAGCTTCAGGTTCGCCAGCAGGGCCGCGATCTGCTGCGTCGTCGGCGCAACGAGGTAGAGCACCAGCGTCAGGGCCTGTAGCTGCATCAGCCCCTCGGTCAGGCGCGGCAGGCTCTCGGCCGAGGCGCGCATCACCGCCCGCCCCAGCAGCAGCCACACCCCGAACGTCAGGGCGAAGACATAGAGGCGGCGCCACAGCCAGCGCGCCTCGGGCATCGGTTCAGTCATTGTCATGCTCCAGATCGAAGTCGACGTTGCGCCGGCGCTGGTCCGCGCCGGTCTCGGTCAGGCAGTCGTCGTCGGTCAGGTGATCGGGCGCGTCCCAGGTCTCGAGGTCGAGGACAGGCGTCGGCACGGCGCCGCGGGGCCAGGGCGCGCTCATCCGATGGCCCTCAGGATGACGAGGCCGCCAGAGCCGTCGCCGCCGGCTCCGCCCGCGCTGAGCCCCGCGCCGCCGCCGCCGCCGCCCGCGCCATGGATCCCACCGTCGCCGCCCGGATGGCCCGTGCCTGCGACTGAAGCTCCGCCGCCACCGCCGCCGCCGCCGGTCCAGCCGAGATCGAGGTCGGCGGCCGCAACTCCGTCGCCGCCCGCGCCGCTTCCGCCGGAGCCGCCACCGGACGTCACGGCCAGCACGCCGCCATCACCGCCCGGTCCGCCGTGCCGAGCCGTGTTGGAAGAATCCAGAGCGCCGCCGCCGCCGCCACCGGCGGCCGCGAGCGGATGGCTCACTGCGCCGCCCGTCTGGCCGGTCGCCGCCAGTAGCGATGCCCCGCCGCTGTTGGAAATGGGAACGCCGATCCCGCCCGCGCCGCCCGCGCCCGTGGCCGAGCCGCCCTGCCCGCCCGCGCCGGTCAACAGGGTCACGCCGCCGAGGATCAAGCCCGACGCCTCGCCGGACTGGCCCGCCGTGCTGGAGGCGCCGCCGAAACCGCCCGCGCCGACCGTGACGGTCAGGGCGCCGGTCAGGGCCTCAGCCGGCCAGACGGCCAGGCTGACACCGCCAGCACCGCCGCCGCCGCCGCCGAAGCGGTCTGTGCCGGCCGCGCCGAACTGACCGCCGCCGCCGCCACCGCCGGCGCCGACGCACAGGACCTCGACCCGTCTGGCCCACACGGGCGCAGTCCACGAGCCGTCGGCGGTCAGGATCGTGTCCTCGCTGCGCAGGACCCCGAGTGCGGCTGTCACCCGGCCTGTGGCGCGGTCCACCGACAGGGCCTCATGCCAGGTCGAGCCGTCGCCGCTGACCTTGAGCCTGAGGTCATCGTCACCGATCAGGCCCAGTTCGGCCCGGCCCCCGTAGCCGCTCTGGAACAGCAGCGACAGGACGTCTGCCGCGCCCTGCTTGTTCAGCGTCAGCCGCAGGTCGCCGTCGCCGCCATCGCCGGTCTCCAGCGCCGTCCACAGCGCCTTGTTCAGCTTCGCGGCAAAGGGATTGTCCGCGTCGGCGGTCGCGCCGAGGCCCAGGCGGGTCAGCTGCTGCACCTCGCCCAGAAGGTCTCCGAGGAGGCGCCAGCCGCCCTCGTGCCGCACGACCAGTTCGCCGGCGTCCAGCACCACGGCGACCATGCCGTCTGGCGCCGGAACGACGATCCAGCCCCCGGCCTCGAACCGCATCAGCGCGCCTTCCGGCCGGCCGTCCCAAGCCCCGCCTTCGGCGCCGTCAGGCAGGATGTAGAGGTCGCCGTCTTCGGGATCGGCGGGTTGAGCCGCCGTCATGCGGCTGATCACCGCCGCCTGCACCAGGGCGTCGAGGCGGGTCAGGGCCTCGTTCAGGGTCACGTGCTTCTGCATCTGGCCGGCGGCCAGATAGGGCAGTGTCAGGCGCGCGCCGTTGTCGTCGCTCATGGGAAAGTCTCCGTTCAAATCCGGAGACCAGTGTCCGCGCGTCGGGGGCCCGGGCGCGTTCAGCGGGGATCAATCGGCGCAATCGACTGATTATGCAGTGGTTCGCCGCTGGAAATAGGCGCGTTCAGGCGCCCGAGGTGGCAGGGAGGCCGATGGGAAGGGCTGGAAGCCTCCCTGCCGGACGGGCGGGCTATTGGGCGTTGTCCCGGCCCCGTCGCAGCAGCTACGCCGTTACATGAAATCCGGATGCAGCCGGATCAGAGGATCTGCATCTCGCCGCTGGCGACCACAGGGCCGTCAGGCTTCTGGGGCGCCGGCGTATGGCCGGGGGCCTCCATCGACACGGCGACCTGGACAGCGTGGCCCGCCATGTCCGGCAGGGCGCCCGACAGGTGATGGCGCGAGGCCTCGCTGCCATCGATGGCGCCCACCAACTGGACGCCGCCCTCGCCGGGCATGACCAGCCACAGGTGCGGCACGCGCGTGTCGCCGGCCATCTTGTCGGTCGGGGCGATGTAGAGGTTCCCGCTGGCGGCGTCATAGACCAGGGTCATGGCCGGGGCGTCGCCGTCGCTGAGGGTCAGGGTCGCAACCTTGACCACGCCGGCGGCCGCGACAGGCGCCGGCGGCGCGACTGGCGTCGGTTCGGGCTGGACCGCCATGATTGCGAGCGCAGCGACGCTGGCGGCCAGCAGCCCGGTCGAGCCCACGGCCCAGCGGCGCCAGAAGGTGACGCGGTCGTTGTCATTGGCGGCCTTTGCCGTTGTTCCCGCCTCGATGCGCGGCCACACCTGCGGCGAGGGCGCCACCGGCGCGACCTCGTCGACAAAGGCGGCCAGCCGCTCATTCCAGGCGTCGACATGGGCGGCGAAGGCAGGGTCGCTGGCCTCGCGCGCCCGGGCGGCGGCCTCGTCCGCGGGCGAAAGGACACGCAGCGCCAGTTCGCCGGCGAGGATGTCGGGGGTGTCCGGGTCGATGTCGCTCATCGTTCGAGGCAGGCCTTCAGCCGTTGCAGCCCCCGCCGGATCCAGCTCTTCATCGTGCCGAGCGGCGTGCCCTCACGCTCGGCCAGCACGTCGTATGTCACGCCCTCGAAGAAGGCGGTGCGGATGCAGCGCGCGGCCTTCTCGTCCAACTCGTCAAGGCAGGTGGTCAGCCGGCGGGCGTCGTCGCCCTTCTCAAGCAGGTCATCAGCCAGCGGCGCGCTGTCAGGCAGTTCGTGGGCCGCCTCGACCGGGGCGGCGAAGCGCACCGGCTTGCCTGAGCGCAGCCGGTCGATCGAGCGGTTGCGCGCGATCGTCACCAGCCAGGTGATCGGGCTCGCCCGAGACGCATCGAAGCTCTCGGCCTTTCGCCAGACGGTGAGATAGGTGTCCTGCAAGACGTCCTCGGCCAGTTGTCGGTCGGCCAAGATACGCAGGCACACGCCCAACAGTTTCGCGGACGTCGCTTCATAGACCGTGCGGAACGCCGCGCGGTCGCCTTGGGCCGTACGGCCAATGGCGAGGGCCAGTTCTTCGCGGGTCATCGAATAGCTCATGCCACGCCACTAAGCCGGGCGCGGGGGCCAACCGTCAAGCTGCTTGCGCTCAGTCGTGCAGATAGACGATGCGGCGTTTCTTCTGGCTGCGCATCGCTTCGAGATGGCCGTCATGGTCGCCGGCGGCCTTGGCCTCGCGCTCGCTGGCCTCGACCCAGTGGGTGCTTTCGATGTCCTTCTGCAGCGCCTTGGCCGCCATCAGGTGGCCCTGGAAGAAGAAGTCGACCACGTCGGGGGCGAAGGGAATGGCCTCGCCGACCAGGGTCGTGGCCGAGTCGAAACCGAGGTATCCGGCCATGCGCAGCAGGGTCGACGGCGTGGCGCGCGCCTGCATGCCCTGGATCATCAGCCAGCCGGCCACGATCACGCTGTAGGCCGTGCCCACGACCGGAACCCAGGTCAGCAGGCCGTCCATCCCGACCCCGAACGGGCCGATGCCGATGACCCGGTCGGAGAGCTTCTTGACGCCCTCGACATTGGACCAGATTTTCTCGATATCCCGCAGACTTCGTCTGGCCATGCGATGCTCCCAAAGCGCGCGGTCCTAACGCCCCATCTCGAACAGCGTTCACCATGAAAGGCAAGGCGTGACGAAGCTGCTGCGCATCATGATGCTGCTGGCCATCACCGGCGCCCTGTTCGGGCTGTCCCTGCCGGGACTGGCGGCGCTGAGCGGCATCGACCACCGCTGGCCGGACGTGATGGCCCAGTTCACGGCCCCGGCCTTCATACTGTCGCTGTCGTTCGCGGTCACGCTGATCCTGCTGAAGAAGAACATGTCGGCGGTGGGGGCGGTGGGCGTCGCGGCCCTGTCGCTGCTGGCCGTCTGGCCGCAGTGGACCGCCCCGATGGGGACGCCGGACCCGGCCGCCAGGACGGTGCGGCTCTATTCCGCCAACGTCTACTATCTGAACAACGACACCGACGCGATCCGCCGCTCGATCGTCGCCGCCGACGCGGACGTCGTGGTGCTGATCGAACTGGGCCGCGAGCCCGCGGAACGCATCGATGAAATCCTGGCCGGATATCCCAACCGCATCGCCACCCTGCCGGCGCGTCACAACACCGGCGTGGCCCGGACGGTCATGGCTTCCCGCCTGCCGATGAAGCAGTGGGTGCCGGGGGTGCAGGGCATCCATGCCCTCGCGGGCGTGGTGGAGACGCCCTGGGGGCCGCTGAACATCGTCGCCACGCACCTGACACGCCCCTGGCCGTTCCAGTTCCAGTGGGGCCAGATCAATCAGGTGGCCGCGCTCGAGAAGATCGTGAAAGGCCTGAACGGACCGGTCATCGTGGCCGGGGACTTCAACGCCGTCTCCAGCGCCCGCATCGGCCGGCAGATCCAGACGGACATCGGCCTGACGCCCGCGCCGGCCTGGCCGGGAACCTGGCCCACTGCGGCGCCGTCGGCGCTGGGGGTCGCCATCGATCAGGTGTGGCGTTCGCCCGACCTCGCCTTTGTCAGCCGCCGCCTGGGCGAGCCCAACGGGTCCGACCACCGGCCGGTGGTGACCGAAATCACCCGCGCGGCGCGCTGACCAGGGCCTTCAGCCGGTCCTCGTGGCCGGTCACGGGGAAGTCGTCGGCGATCCAGCCGTCCTCGAACGCCTTCAGCAGTCGGCCCGTCTCGGGGCCCGGCTCGACGCCCAATTTCGCCAGCTCACGACCTCCGACCGGCAGACGCGGCGGGGTCCACTGATCCGCCAGGGCCAGCAGGTCGCCGGTGGCGTCCCCGCCCGCCTCCGGGCCGACTGCGCGGGCGCGCATGACCCGGTCGCGGAAGGTCTGGGCGCCGAGGCGGTAGATGAGAGCCCGCGCCTCGCGGTCCGTCATCTCCAGCGACACGGGCGGGCCCGCCGCGAGGACCAGCCGCGCCCGCATGGCGTTCGGCAGGCGCAGCCGTTGCCCCGCCGCATCGACTGTCTCCGGATCGGGCGGCAGCAGGGCTGACAGACGCAGCGTGGGGTCGTTGCTGAGCACCACCATCGGCAGGAAGATCTCCAGCGTGTGGGCCTCGGGCAGAACCTGGGCCAGGACGCCGGCGCCGCCCATGGTGCGCACCGCCGTCGCCGGATCGGGCGCGGCCAGCAGCTTCAGCAGCTCCTTGGACACCCGCTCGGCCGACAGCCGGATCATGCCGGGCGCCAGCGCCGCGCACGCCTCGACCGCCGCGGCGCTGGGCCAGCCGCGACCATACCAGGCGTAGAAGCGGAAAAAGCGCAGGATGCGCAGGTAGTCTTCCTCGATCCGCCGCTCGGGCGCGCCGACGAAGACGACCCGCCCCGCCAGCGCATCGGCCAGCCCCTGCCCCGTCGGATCGAAGATTTCGCCCGCCCGGTCGGCGTAGAGAGCGTTGATGCGAAAGTCGCGCCGCGCCGCGTCCTCGCACCAGTCGTCGGTGAAGGCGACCGTGGCATTACGGCCGTCCGTCGAGACGTCGCGGCGAAGAGTGGTGATCTCGAAACCCCGGCCGCCGGCCACCGCCGTCACCGTGCCGTGCTCAATGCCCGTCGGCACGGCGCGCAGGCCCGCGGTCTCAACCGCCTTGATCACATCGGCGGGGAGCAATCGGGTGGCGATGTCGATGTCGTCGACCGGCTGGTCCATCAGGCTGTTGCGGACGCAGCCGCCGACGAAACGGGCGCAGTCCGGTCCCCCCGCTACCTCCAGCGCATCCATGACCTGGACGGTCGCCGGCGCGGTCAGCCAGGGTTCCCCCTCAAGCCGTGCGGTCATGCCGCGTCCTCCGCCACCGCCGCCCCTTGCGACGCCTCGTTCCCGTATAGCCTGTCCCGCAGCGCGCGCAGAATCCCGGCTGTCACGCCCCAGATATATCGGTCCTCCCACGGCATGGCCCAGAACCAGCGGCGCAGGCCCGGCTCGGGCTCCAGGAAGTCGCGGCGATGGTTGGCGACATCCATCAGGAAGTCCCACGGTGCCTCGAACACCTCGGCCACCTCGTCCGGCGACGGCCTCGTCATCGGCGGTTCCGTCAGCCAACCGATGACCGGCGTGATCAGAAAGCCGCTTCCGCTCTCATAGGGATCGCCGAGGCCCAGCACCTCGACGGCCTCGGAGGCCAGCGCCACCTCCTCCCGCGCCTCGCGCAGGGCCGCATCCAACGCCGTCTCGCCCGCGTCCAGCCGCCCGCCGGGGAAGGCGATCTGGCCCGTGTGGCTCGTTAGACTATCGGCGCGGCGGGTCAGCAGCACCGTCGCCCCCTCGGGCCGGGCGATGACCGCGATCAGCACGGCGGCGGGCCGCAGCTCGCGCGTCGGCCGCGTCAGGTCGGGATTGAGGTCGAAGTCCGAGCGATGCGCGTCGAGGGTCGGCGTCCAGTCGCCGACCGGCGTCAGCCGCCCGGTCAGCCGCTCCCGCAGGGTCTCGAGGCTCACGTGACCGATCCCAGCATGAAGCGGCGCCCGTTCGAAACGACTGACATCTGCGTCCCCTCCAGCGCCGCTCCCTCGACCAGTTCATAGAAGACCGGCCGGGCGATGCGCGCCCAAAGGTCGGCGCGGACGTGAACGCGCGGCGCGGGCTCGCCGGTCGCCGGATCTGTCTCGACCTCGATCGGATGCTCCGGCCCCGCCTCGACCCGGTCGCCGACATCGGTGGTGAAGATCAGCGCCTCGCCCTCGCGGTTCACCGACACGGCGCGGAACGGCAAGTCCTCGACCGTGATCTTCAGCTTCTCGACCGGCGTGACCAGATGATAACCATCCGGATCCAGCCGCAGGACAGTGGAAAACAGTCGCACCAGTTCGGCCCGGCCGATGGGCGACCCCTCATGCATCCACAGGCCGTCGCGCCGGATGACGATGTCGATCTCGCCGCAATGCTCGGGATGCCACAGATGCACGGGCGGCAGGCCGCGGGCGGAAGGCTCCACCCCCGCCAGCCCCTTCGCGATCACCTGCGACAGATCGATCATGGACGGAGACTTAGGGCGAGGTGCGGGAAGCTACAAACAGTCCTTCTCCCCTCCGGGGGAGAAGGTGGGCGGCGTAGCGGCTCGGATGAGGGGGATGCCTGACGACAGGCTGACTTTCTGACGATGAGCGAGCTGAACCAGCCACCTCAACCGTCTCGCTTCGCAAGCCATCTTCTCCCCCGAGGGGAGAAGGAAATTATGTGGCGACCACCAACCCAGAGACTGTCTCAACACCCAGCGGCAGCCACAGCAGCCGCCGCGGATCGACCGGACCGGGCAGCCGCACGTCCGGCGCCGCCACGAAGCCGAAGCGGCCGAAATAGGGGGGATCACCGACCAGCAGCACGCCCGACGCGCCGGTGGCCCGCGCATGATCGACGCAGGCCTGAACCAGATCGGCGCCTAGCCCTGCCCGGCGAGCGGCGGCGTCCACGGCGATGGGGCCGAGAAACAGGGCGGGCGTTTCGCCCACCCTCACGTTCCAAAGCCGCACCGAACCGATCACCCGTCCGCCCTCGCGGGCCACGAAGCCGGCGGCCAGGGTCGCCCGCTCGCGCAGCCGCTCGGCCGTCTTGGCGAAACGGCCGGGGCCGAAGGCGGCCAGCACCAGGGCATCGACCGACGCGGCGTCGGACGGGTGTTCGGCCTCGATGCGAAGCGGCGGAAGGGGGGAAGCGGATACGGTCATGGGCGGGCGCAAGTAGGCGTAACGCCCCGGCGGATCAACCGATCTTCGAAAAATCCGGCGCGCGCTTCTGGCTGAACGCCATGAAGGCCTCCATCGCCTCGGGGCTGCGCATCTGGCTGCCGAAGGCCTCGCTCTCGCGCCGCATCAGGCTCCACATCTGCTCGGCGTCGCGCATCAGGGCCTTGGTCTTTCGGATGGAATTGGGCGCGCGGGCCGCCAGCTTGGCCGCCAGACCCTGCGCCGTCGCATCGACTTCAGCCGCCGCGACCGCCCGGTTGGCGAGGCCCCAGGCCAGGGCCGTCTTGCCGTCGATGGCTTCGCCCAGGGCGAACAGCTCGAACGCCCGCTGATGGCCCAGCACCGCCGGCAACAGCATCGACGACGCGGCTTCGGGGGCCAGGGCCAGATTGACGAACGGCACGGACAACAGCGCGTCCTCGGCCACCACCACCATGTCGCAGTGAAGCAACAGCGTCAGGCCGATGCCCACGGCCCGGCCGCGCACCGCCGCCACCGCCGGCTTGTCGAGGTCCGCCAAGGCCTTGAGGAAGCGGAACACGCCCATTTCGACCAGATTTCCGCTGGTCTGGGAGCCCAGGGCGATGAAGTCGGCGATGTCATTGCCGGCCGAGAAGCTGTCGCCCTCGCTACGGAACAGGATCACGCGGATGGCGTCGTCGGTGCGCGTGCGCTCGGTCGCGTCGGCCAGGGCCGCATACATGGCCTGGGTTATGGCGTTCTTCTTGTCAGCCCGGTTCAGGGTGACGGTCAGGACGCCGTCCTGAAGGTCCGTCTGGATATGGTCGCTCACGCCTCGTCTCCCTGTTCGATGGCCGTCCACCAGTCGACGCCGTCAGCGTCGCGGTCGCGTAGGGCCCGGCCCTGACGCTCAAGATAGTTCAGATGCGCCAGGCTTTCGCCCGTCGCCATGCCCATCAGCCCCTCGCCCACCGGCCGGGCAAACAGGGCGCCGAAGACATCGATGGCCCGGCTCGGCGTCTTCAGGGTCCGCTCCAGCCGCGTCAGCCCGGTGTTGTGGCCCTTGATGAGCGCGTCCAGACGGGTGCGCACGCCGATGAACGGCTCCCCATGCGATGGCAAGACCAGCGCGTCCTCGGGCAGCACGCCCTTCATCCGCTCCAGCGACGTCAGCCAGTCGCCCAACGGGTCGGCCATCGGCTCGGTCGGCCAGATCGAGACGTTTGACGAGATGCGCGGCAGGATCTGGTCGCCGCCCAGCACCACGTCGTCGGCCTCGCGCCACAGGCAGGCGTGTTCGGGGCTGTGGCCCTCACCGACCACAACGCGCCAGTCGCTGTCGCCGATGCGGATGACATCGCCCTCTCGCATCCGGTCATAGGTGGTCGGCATGGCCGCGACGGCCCGGCCGAACTGGCCGAAGGTCGTGCGGTAGCGCTCGATCTGCGCGTCGTTCCAGCCAGCGGCGCGGTAGAATCGCGCACCGTTCTCCGGCGCCGGCTGGCCGGTGTCGGCCAGAAGCATCCGCGCGGTCACATACTCCAGCCGCGTCATGGTCAGGGGCGCGTCGAACCGCTCGCACAGCCAGCCCGCCAGGCCGATGTGGTCGGGGTGCATGTGGGTGCAGATGATGCGCTTGACCGGTCGTCCGCCCAGCGGGCCAGCCAAGGCCAGATCCCAGGCTTCTTTCGACGCGTCGGTCTGCAGGCCCGTGTCGATCAGGGTCCAGCCGCCGCCGTCCTCGATCGCGTAGACATTGATGTGATCCAGCGCCATCGGCAGGGGCAGGCGCAGCCACAGCACGCCCGGCGCGGCCTGAACCGCCTCGCCCGATCCCGGCGGCGGGCCGAGCGGATAGGTCAGGCCGCGGCTGTCCAGCCGCTTGCCGTCCTGGTTCACGCTGGGGGCGCCGTCGGCCAAGTCCGTCTCCAATCGCAACGGTCACCGTTAGAGCGGATCGCCCCGGCGCCGTCCAGCGCTCAGTTCACATTCCGGCACGTGTCCTGCCTTGACCCCGCCGCGATCGCCCGCCAAGGCTTCGCCAACCGTACCGGCCCAGGAGCCTCTTTCCCGTGTTCAAGACCAAGTTCATCGCCGCCGTCGGCGCGGCATTCGCCCTGCTCGCCGTCGCCACCGGCGCCGCGGCGCAATCCGAAAACCCGACCGACCGTGGCAACGCCTACGGCAACGAGTCCGACCGGGCCAGCGGGGTCGTCAACGCCGACCGCGTGCTGCCCGGCCGTGTCGGCGGTGGACGCCAGCAGAACCAGGGCCGTCGCGGCGCGGCGCCCTCCCCCGAGGAAAACCGCGTCGCCGCCCAGGCGATCGCCACCGGTCTGAACGTCGGCTGCCAAGTCACCGAGGCCACCCTGATGGGGGCCCGTCCCGAAGGCGGCAATGTCTATGAAGTCGCCTGCGCCAGCGGCCCCGGCTACATCCTGATCAACACCGCCCCGCCCACGGCGAGCGACTGCGTCGCCCTGGCCGGCGGCGCCGCCATGGCGCGCGAGCGCGACCCGGCCGCCGAAGTGGGCCTGCAATGCTCGATGCCCGCCAACCAGAACCCCCTCGCGGTCATCACCGCCTATGCGCGGGAAGCCGGCGTTTCCTGCCAGATCGACGCCGGCATGGCGACCGCGGTGGGCCGCTATGAAGTCGGCTGCGCCAACGCTGACGGCTACTGGATCGAGAAGGAGAACGCCTCGGCCCCGTGGCAGGTCCTGCCCTGCTGGGACCTGAAGATCGAAGGCGAGCGTTGCCGCTTCACCACCGACGCGGAATCCAACTCGGCCTGGGCTCCCATGCTGGCCAGCACCGAAGCCGCCGGCTGCGGCGTCGAGCAGGTCCGCAAGGTCGGCATCGATGGCCAGCGTCTGGCCGTCTATGAACTGAAGTGCGCGGGCGGCCCCGGCTACATGGTCCGGATCGACACCGCCGGCGCCGTCAAGCGGACCCATGCCTGCGCCGATCCCGCCACCGCCGCGATCGCCGGGGGCTGCACCCTGACGACGGCGGCTCCAGCCGCCGCGCCCACCGAGTAAAGCCCGCTCCGGCGGCTGAGGATCAGCCCGCGTCTCCGCATCGGAGTCGCGGGCTTTTTCTTTGGGCCGACGCGCTTTAGCGTCTGCGTCATGCGCATCGCCACCTGGAACGTGAACTCCGTCAACGCCCGCCTGCCGACTGTGCTGGCCTGGCTGGAGGCGGCCCGGCCCGACGTCGCCTGCTTCCAGGAGATCAAGTGCGTCGATGAGAACTTCCCACGCGAGGCCTTTGAGAGCCTCGGCTACAACGTCGAGACCCACGGCCAGAAGAGCTACAACGGCGTGGCCCTGCTCTCGAAATATCCGATGAGCGACGTGCGGCGCGGTCTGCCGGGCATCGACAGCTCGGGCGTCGAGGCCGAGGCCGTCCAGTCGCGCTACATCGAGGCCCTGATCGAGGCGCCGCGCCCAGTGCGGGTAGCGTCGATCTATCTGCCGAACGGCAACCCGGTTGAGACGCCGAAGTTCGCCTACAAGCTGGACTGGTTCGGGCGGTTGCACGCCCACGCCCGCGACCTTCTGGTGCTTGAGGAGCCGGTGGCCCTGTGCGGCGACTACAACGTCATTCCGACGCCGGAAGACGCCAAGAATCCCGCGGCCTGGGTCGGCGACGCCCTGTTCAAGCCGGAGAGCCAGGCTGCGTTCCGGGCGCTGCGTTATCTCGGCTATGCCGATGCGGGCGAACTGGGCAAGCAGCCGCCGGGGACCTTCACCTTCTGGGACTATCAGGCGGGCGCCTGGCAGCGGGACCACGGCATCCGCATCGACTTCGCCCTGCTGTCGCCCCAGGCCGCCGACCGCTTCCGGGGCGTCGAGACGCACCGGGACGCCCGCGACATGGAGAAGCCCTCGGACCACGTGCCGGTCGTCGTCGAGATCGAGGACTGACGCATGGGCGAGGCGGTCAGGCTGTTCCTGCTGGTCGCGCTGGGGGCCGCGCTCCTGACCACGGGTGCACTAGGGCTGGCCTGGTGGATGGAGCCGGAACGCCGCCTGCGCCGCGCCCTGTTGAAGGCGCTCGGCGTTGCGCCGGAGGCCGAGGCCATGTCCCCCGCCGAGGGGCGCGCCGCCGGGCTGGATTTCGACGGCGGCCAGGTGGCGGTGCTGTGGAACCGCGGAGCCCACGGACTGGTCTATGCGTTTGAAGAGATCGAGGGCGGCGAGATCATCGTCGATGGCCACGTGCTGGCCCGCATCCGGCGGGGAGAACCCCGGAAGGCGCTGGATGTGCTGGCGCCGGACGCCGATCAGGTGGTGCTGCGCCTGCTGTTCGCCGACGCCCGCCACCCCGAGTTCGAACTGGATCTTTGGAACGCCGCCGGAGCGGCGCAGACAGGGTCCCCGGCGGAGGCCCTGCGCCTCGGCCGTCGCTGGCTGTCGCATCTGGAAGCCTTGTTGAAGGGCTGACCCTTCCAGCGGGCCGCGTCCGGGGCTAGAACCCCGCATCCTTCCGTATCCGAGTTCCAAGGAGCCCCCGTGGCCCGCCTGTTCGACGCCTACATCATCGCTGACTGGACCGCCGCCGAGACCAAGAAGCTCGGCGACCAGTCGCTGTGGATCGGCGTGGCCAAGCGCGACGTGCGCTTCCGCCTGTATTCCGAGACCCACAACGTGGCGACGCGCGCCGAGGGCGAAGCGTTGCTGAACAGCCTGCTGGCGGATCACCGCAAGCGCGGCGACCGGGTGCTGGTAGGCTTCGACTTCAACCTGGGCTACCCCGTGGGCACGGCCGCGCGGCTGGGGCTGAAGGACAGCCCGGCCTGGTCCGCGATGTGGAAATTCATCGCGGCGAACGTGGTGGACAAGGCCGACAACACCAACAACCGCTATCAGGTCGCGGCCAAGATGAACCGGTTGATGACCGACAGCGCCTGGCCCCTGTGGGGCGCACCGGCGAAGCAGGCGCAGCGCTGGCTGACGACGACCAAGCCGCCAGCAGGCGCGGGCGCCGATATTCCCGAATTCCGCGCGACGGAAGACGCGGCCCGCAAGGGCAAGCTGCAGCCCAAGAGCGTGTGGCAGATGCATGGGGCGGGCGCCGTGGGCGGCCAGACTCTGGTGGGCATCCCGGCCGTGCGCCGTCTGCTGGAGACGCTCGGCCCGTCGGGCGCCGTCTGGCCGTTCGGCACCGGCTGGCGCGCTCTGGACACGGCCGACGTCGAGCCGCTGTCGGCGCTGGTGGTCGAGGTCTGGCCGTCGATGTTCGATGCGAAGCCGCAGGCCGGCGAGTTCAAGGATCAGGCCCAGGTGCGCGTCACGGCCGAACACTTCGCCGCCATGGACGACAAGGGCGATCTGGCGAAGGCCTTCGCACCGCCCAGGGGCGCCAGCGATGCGCTGGTGGCGCAGGTGGAGAGCGAAGAGGGCTGGATCCTCGGGGCCTAGGTCTCCCCCACGAAGTCCTGGGCGAACTCGGGGCTGTCCTCGTCGCCGGGGAACAGGGGGTCTTCCTCGTCCTCGCCGACGCGGCCGGGGTCAGGCACCTCGAAGCCGGCGGGCAGCGACAGGTCCAGCAGGCCCGCGGCCTTCATCTCCGCCACGCCCGGCATGTCGTGGATGCTGGCGAGGCCGAAGTGTTCGAGGAACTTGTCGGTGGTGCCGTAGGTGACCGGGCGGCCCGGCGTGCGGCGGCGTCCGCGCAGGCGCACGAAGCCCATCTCCAGCAGCAGGTCGAGCGTCCCCTTCGACAGGGACACGCCGCGCACGCTCTCGATCTCGGCGCGGGTGCAGGGCTGGTGGTAGGCGATGATGGCCAGGGTCTCGAGGCCCGCCTTCGACAGGCGGCGCGGCTCCTCGCGCTCCTCCGTCATCATGAAACTGAGGTCCGGCGCGGTGCGGAAACGCCAGCGGTCGGCGACGATCTCCAGCTCGACGCCGCGCCCTTCGTAACGGGCGCGCAGGCCGGCCAGAGCCCGGCCCACGTCGGCGCCTTCCGGCAGGCGGCGCGCGATCTCGGCGGCCGACAGCGGCCCGGCGGCGGCGAACAGCAGGGCCTCGACCCGGCGCTCCATCTCGGCCTCATCGGGGGCGAATTGCAGGCTCAAGGATTCAGCTCCAGCGGTTGGCCCTGAGCGCGGCGTTTCAGGAACAGCTCGGCGAAGGCGGAGGACTGGCGCACGTCCATGGCGCCTTCCTTCACCAGCTCCAGACTGGCCGACAGGGTGGACGCCGTATAGCTGGACTGGGTCGGGCCTTCATCCCCGTCGCGCTCGGGAGCGATGCGGCTGAGCGGCGTCCAGCCCTCCATGCGCGGCAGGATCTCGCGCAGCCAGTCGCGGGCGGCCTCCAGGGCGAAGGCCTCGACCCGCTGGCCGGGGGCGTAATGGCGGGCCTCCTCGCGGCGGCGCTGGACCACATAGGCGCTCATCAGTTCGTACAGACTGGCGTCGATGCGGTCGGACGGGATGATCACCGTCGCCTCCGGATCGCCGCGGGTGAAGACGTCGCGGCGCAACTGGGGCCGGGCCATCAGGGCCTCGGACGCCTTGCGCATCGCCTCCAGCTTCTGCAGGCGGAAGGCGAGCATGGCCGCCATCTGTTCGGCCGGCGGCTCCTCGCCCTTGCCCTTCTCGGTGCGCGGCAGCAGCAGCCGCGACTTCAGATAGGCCAGCCACGACGCCATCACGAGATAGTCCGCCGCCAGCGAGAAGTTGCGCCGCCGCGCCTCATGCACGAAGGCCAGATACTGTTCCGCCAGCGTCGTGATCGACAGCTTCAGCAGGTCGACCTTCTGCGTCCGGGCCAGCGCCAGCAGGACGTGCAGCGGGCCTTCATAGCCGTCGAGGTCGACGACGAAGGCTTCGCGGGCGTCAGCCTGTTCGGCGGCCGAGAAGTCGAGGTTGGGCTGGAAGGCGTCGGTCATGACGCGGGCCTGGCGCGCTTCGCGCTACTTGAGGCCGGAGTCTGCGCCTCCCCCACATCCGGGCCCTGCGCCGCCTCCAGCCGGCCGCTCAGCAGGGCGTCGAAACGATCGCGGGCCTCATGCACATCCAGGGGCTCCGGCGTGTGGACGATGCGGGCCAGCGCGGCGTCGGCCCGCCGCTTCGCCCCGCCTCTCAGCCTGCCGACGCCCTCGGCGACCTGGCGCATCTCGCCCATGTCGCCCGTCCAGTGGATGACGAGGTCGCATCCAGCCTTCAGCGACGTCTCCGCCCGCTCCGTCAGCGTCCCCTTGAGCGCGTTCATGCACAGGTCGTCGGACAACAGCAGGCCGCCAAACCCCAGGGTCTCGCGGATCAGCCGGATCGCCTTCTTCGACTGGGTCGCAGGCCGCTTTTTGTCGATGGCGGTGAAGACGATGTGCGCGGTCATGCCGATGGGCATGTCCGACAGCGCCCTGAACGGGGCGAAGTCCCACTGGTCCAAGGCGGCGAGGTCCGCGTGGACCGTCGGCAGCTCCTTGTGGCTGTCGGCGAAGGCGCGGCCGTGTCCCGGCATGTGCTTGATGACCGGCAGGACGCCGCCCGCCAGCAGACCCTCCGCCACCGCGCGGCCGATCTGCGCCACGGTCGCCGGATCCTGCGCATAGGCGCGGTCGCCGATGATGTCGTGGGCGCCGGGCGTCGGCACGTCCAGCACCGGGGCGCAATCAATGTTGATTCCGACCGCCCGCAGGTCATGCGCCATCAGTCGGCCGCCCAGACGGGCCAGTTCACGCGCCGCCAGCGGATCATTGACGGCCTTCAGAAACGCCTCGGCGGGCGGATATTTCGACCAGTGCGGGGGGCCGAGGCGCTGAACCCGTCCGCCCTCCTGGTCGACCAGCACCGGTGCATGCCAACCCACGGCGTCGCGGAGGTCGGACGTCAGCCTCAATACCTGATCCGGACTCTCCACATTCCGCCGGAATAGAATGAATCCCCACGGCTTTTCCTCGGCGAAGAAGGTGCGTTCCTCGTCCGTGAGCCGAAGCCCGGAGCAGCCGTAGATCGCAGCCGTGGTCACCGGACGATGCAGTCGCCGCCCGAGGCGCGGATGGCCCCGCACAGGGCTCGGGCGTCCTCGGCGCTGATGCCGGTGACAGTGGTGCGGTAGACGGTCGAGCCGTTGGAGGCCGTCACCTCCTGCACCCGCTTCGCCGCGCCGCCCGTCAGTTGCGGGTAGCGGCCGACGATGGCGGCGTATTCGCGGTCGGCGATGCCGGGGGTCGAGAAGGCGCCGATCTGGACGCCGGCGACCGTGCGGGTCGGGGCGGGCGTAGTCTCGGTCTTGGCCGCAGGCGGCGTGGTGGTGACGGGCGCGGGACGAACGGGCGTCGTCGCGGCGGGCGTGGTCGGGCGCGGCTGCACCGCTTCCGGGGGCGGCACGAAGGTCGGGGCCTCGGTTCCGGGGGCGGCGCCGCGGTCATAGACGTCGACGCCCTCGGCCGGGTCGATGGGCTGGGCGTCGATCGGCGCCTCGACCTTCAACTGGCCCACAGGCGTCCCCACCGCCGGCGGGGCGTCGGTCGAGGAGCGGAGGCCCGAGCGGTAGAACAGCACCACGGCGATGATCAGCACCAGCAGCACGCCCGCGCTGACGATCAGGGTCACCGGCGGCGCCTTGCCACCGCCGCCCGTGTTGCGCGGTCCGCCGCCCTGGCGCCGGAAGGGCAGGTCGTCGTCGGTCGGAGGCGTATAGGCGCCGCGGTCACGGTCGGGGCGATAGGGATCTTCGTGGGACATGGTCGCGCGCCTTACCTCATGGCCCGGCGCGAATCGACGCGTCGGGACGTCATCCTACCCCGCCCGGAGCTGCATTCGAATCACAGATCGAGGGCGACTTCGAGGCTGAACAGCTTCCTGTGCTCCTCGATGGCGTAGCGATCAGTCATGCCGGCGATGTAGTCGCAGACGGCGCGGGCGCGCTTCACAGGATCACGGGTCTCGGCCTTGGCCGACCATTCCGGCGGCATGACCCCCGGTTCGCTCATGAACAACTGGAACATCTCGCTGAGGATTCGCCGCGCCTGGCTGCGCATGCGGTTGACGCGGTAGTGGCGGTACATGCGGGTGAACAGGAACTGGCGCAGCACGCCGAGCTCTTCCAGCATGTCGTTGGAGAAGCCCACCAGCGCCCGCTTCGCCGTGCGCACGTCCTCGTTGGACCGGATGTCGTCGGCCGCCAGTCGGCGCTCGGTCTCGGCCAGAACGTCCTCGACCATGGCCCCGATCATTCGGCGCACGGCCTCAAGCCGGATCATCCGCTCGCCGCAGTCAGGCCAGTCGGCGCGCGTGCCCTTCAGGATCGGCCCGATCAGGGGGACCTCTGCCAGGTCGTCGAGGCTGAACAGGCCCGCCTGCACCCCGTCGTCCACGTCGTGGTTGTTGTAGGCGATGTCGTCGGCGATGGCCGCGCACTGGGCCTCCAGCGAGGCGAAGCCGTCGAGCCGCAGATCCCAGCCGTCAGCATAATCCGAGATGGCGCGCCAGGCCGGCTCGTCGAGGCGGTGGCTGACCGGCCCGTTGTGCTTGATGACCCCCTCGACCGTCTCCCAGCTGAGGTTCAGTCCGTCGAAGCGGGGATAGCGCTCCTCCAGCCTGGTCACCACGCGGAAGGTCTGGACGTTGTGGTCGAAGCCGCCGTAGTCGGCCATCTGGGCCTGCAGCTCGTCCTCGCCCGCGTGGCCGAACGGCGGATGGCCCAGGTCGTGGGCCAGGGCGACGGTTTCGGCGAGATCCGTGTCCAGCTTCAGCGCGTGGGCCAGGGACCGCGCGATCTGGGCCACCTCCAGGCTGTGGGTCAGGCGGGTGCGGTAGTGATCGCCCTCGTGCGCCACGAAGACCTGGGTCTTCTCCTTCAGGCGGCGGAAGGCGGTGCAGTGGATGATGCGGTCGCGGTCGCGGGCGAAGGCGGTGCGGGTGCGGCTGACGTCCTCGGGGAAGCGGCGGCCACGGCTGGCGGCCACATCTTCGGCATAGGAGGACAGGCGGCGGTCGGTCTGGCTCAACGCAATCCGGCTTCAATGCTGCGCGGGGCTTTCGGAACGCCCGCCTGCGCCTCATATAGACCCCTGTGAGCACCGTCCAATCCAGCCCCTTCCAGATCGAGACCGCGTCCCGCACCGGACACGGCCTGACCCTGTCCGACAGCGCCGCCCGGCGGCTGGCGGTTCTGGGCGAGGCCGACGGCAAGCCGGTGTTGCTGCGCGTCGCCGTGGACGGCGGTGGCTGCTCAGGCTTTCAGTACCGGTTCGAGCTGGTCGAGGGCGGCGACGCCGACGACATCCGCATCGAGGCGGATGGCCAGGCCGCCTTGGTGGACCCGGTGTCCCTGCCCTTCCTCAAGGGCTCCGAGATCGCCTTTGTCGATGACCTGTCCGGCGCCCAGTTTGTGGTGCGGAACCCGAACGCGGCCAGCAGCTGCGGCTGCGGGGTCAGTTTCTCGATCTAGATCCAGTCGCTTAGGCAGTCGCCAAAATAACGCTTGCACTTAGGATTTTCCCTAATTAGCGTTCTGGCTATGAACACCCTGTTCAAAGCCCTGTCCCACCCGGTCCGGCGACGCATCATCGAGATGCTGCGCAAGGGCCCCCTCGCGTCCGGCGACATCGCCGCCGCCTTCGACATGAGCTGGCCGACGATCACCGGCCATCTGAATGCGCTGAAGGAGGCGGGACTGGTTTCGCCCGAGCGGGAGGGCGCCTCGATCCGCTACCGGCTGGAGATCTCGGCGGTGGAGGAAGCCATCGCCTTCCTGATGCAGATGACCGGCGCCCGGCCGGCAGACGAGACTGGAGACAAGTCATGACCGCCCGCAAACAGGCCTCCGCCGCCGACATGGCGACCGTGTTGCTCAGCGTCCTGATGGGCGGGGTCGGGGTGGCGGTCTTCGTCGCCGGGCCGACGAGCCTGATGCCCATTCACTGGGGCGCCGACGGTCAGGCCGACGGCTGGGGCACGCGAGAGCTGGTCGGCGGCGCCATCCTCGCCCTCGGCTTCCTGACCCTACTGATTGCTGGCGGCATGGGAATGGCGGCGGGCCGCGCGGAAGATTCCACGCGGCGGCGCGGTCTGCGGATGTCGCAGACGGTGGTGCTGATCGCCCTGACCGGGGTCGCCCTGTTCGCCGGATCCTCGACCCTTGGCGGCGTCACGGACATGGGCAGCGCCGCGCCGATGGCGGGAATGAGCCTGCTGTTCCTGGTGATCGGCGCCTTTCTGGGCCGGGTCGGCGCCAATCCCTTCGTCGGGGTGCGTACGCCCTGGAGCTACAAGAGCAAGCTGGCCTGGGAGCGGTCGAACCGCCTGGCCGGGCGGCTGTATTTCCTGCTGGGCCTCGCCGGACTGGCCGCTTCGCCGCTGGCGCCGCAGCCTCTGGGCTATCAGGCGCTGGGCGCGGGCGTGCTGATCGCCGCCGTCTGGTCTGTGTTCGAGAGCTGGCGCGTGTGGCGCGCCGATCCGGACCGGCAACCTTTCTGATCGTTTCGAACCCCTAGCGGAGACCCGACATGCTGAGCCTCGCCCTTGCCGCCGTCCTGAGCCTGTCTGGCCAGAGCGAAACCGCCGTCGCCCTGCCCGCCCAGCCGGCGCCGATCCTCGGCACGATGCTGACACCCGATGGCGAGACACGCGCCGCCGCCCTGATCATCGCCGGGTCTGGCCCCACGGACCGCAATGGCAACGCGCCACAGCTCGGCCTCACCGCAGGGAGCTACCGCCTTCTCGCGGAAGGATTGGCCAGCCACGGCATCGCCACGGTGCGTTATGACAAGCGCGGCATCGGAGCCAGCTTCGCCGCGGGGGTGTCCGAGAGCGAGCTGCGGTTCGGGATGCTGGTGGACGACGCCCGCGCCTGGGCCGCCGAGACGGCGAGGCTGACAGGCAAGCCCTGCGTCTGGCTGATCGGCCACAGCGAGGGATCGCTGATAGCGCTGGCGGCCGCGCAGGACAATGAGACGGTCTGCGGCGTGGTGTCCCTGTCGGGCGCCGGGCGGTCCGCCCCCGTGGTGCTGAGGGAACAGCTTCAGGCCGGCGTGCCCGAGCCCCTGCTGGGACAGGCGTTGCACGCCATCGACGAACTGGTGGCCGGCCGGATGACCGACAACGTGCCGGGGCTGGAGAGCCTGTTCCGCCCGTCGGTCCAGCCCTACATCATCTCGTGGTTCGCCCTGGACCCGCAGGTGCTGGCCAACCTCTATGACGGTCCGCTGTTCGTCGGCCATGGCTCGACCGACTTCCAGACCCGCGTGGCCGACGCCGAGGCGCTGAAGGCGGCCCAGCCCGATGCAACCCTGGTGATCTGGGAGGGGGTCAATCACGTGCTGAAGACCGCTCCAACCGACCGGGCCGCCAACGCCGCGACCTATGGCGATCCGACCCTGCCGCTCGCGCCCGGGGTGGTGGAGGACGTGGCGGATTTCATCCTGACGCGCTGACCGCCGTTCGTCCCTCGGGGCCGTAACTGATCCCCGCGCCGGCGACAGCGCGGGGATCGGCGCGTCAGGGTCGGAGCATGACTGATGTGTTCGAACCGACCCGCGCCCTTCATATCGCCTGTGGCTTCGCGGCCGTGGCGGCGGGGCTTGCGCCTATTCTGACGAAGAAGGGCTCCACCGCGCACCGCTGGGCCGGGCGGGTGTTCGTGGCCCTGATGACGACACTGCTGGCGGGGGCCTGGGTCATGACCGCCCTGCACTTCAGCAGCTACAATCTCGCCCTGTCGGCGACGGCGAGCATGGCGTTGTTCTCGGGCGTTCGGGTGCTGGGGCGCAAGCGCCCGGACCTGACGGCACGGGACAGGGCGAGACCGCTGGACTGGATCGTGACCCTGGCGGTCGTGGGCATCGGGCTGTTCGTGCTGATTCAGGTCGTGACCGGAACGAACAACGGCCCGGCGGCGGTTTCGACGGCGTTGGCCTACGGGGCGCTGGTCTATGGCGGATGGGACCTGTGGCGGTTCGCGAGGCCGATGGACTGGCCCTTCTCGCCAAACCTCTGGACCTACGAGCATCTGGTGAAGATGCTGGGCGCGTATGGGGCGGTGCTGGCCGCCTTCTCCGGCAACTTCCTGACCTTCCTTCCCAGCCCATGGAGCCAGCTCTGGCCCAGCCTGACGCTACAGCCCCTGGCGGTCATCTGGGTGACCGTGCTGATCCTGCGCAAGCGCCGGCGGCGGACCGCATGCGCGCCCGCCTGAGGGCCGTGCCGACGGCGGCCTGGGTCTGGGGGTTCACCGCCTATGCCTGGGTCGTGACCACCGTTTGCGCCGCATGGTTCGTGCGGGCGGATACGGGCGCGGACCTGACGACCTCGCTGGTCTGGCAGGGTTCGATCTACGGCCTGTGGCTGCCGGTCGCGGGCGTTGTGGCGCTGATCCTCGGGAGGTTCGGCGCGGGCGGACGGGCGTTCGGCGCCACGACGGCGGCGATGCTGGTGCTGGTCCCGCTGGCGGCGTTGAGCACGACCTGGATAGACCTGAGCTATCGCGGCGCGGACATGGGGGGCTGGGCCGAACGGGCGCTGTGGCGACTGCCGGTCGCCATCCTGCTCTACACCGCCATCGTGGCCGTGGGCTTCGCGGCGGCGCATCGGCAGCGGGCAGTGGAGGCGCGGCAGAGGGCCGAGGCACTGGAGCGGGATCTGGCCGCCGCGCTGGAAGCCGCGCGGACCGCCGCGAAGGCCGAGACGCCGCAGCGGCTGATGGTCATGACGGGGTCGCGCAAGGCGCCGGTGGATCTCGCCGACGTCGAATGGTTTGCCGCCGCCGGCAACTATGTCGTCGTCCACTGGGGGGAGCGTGAGGGCCTGCTGCGCGAGACGATGCGGGCGCTGGAAGGCCGGCTCGACCCCGCCGTCTTCGCCCGCAGCCACCGATCGACGCTGGTCAATCTGGCGCGGGTTCAGACGGCGCAGTCCCTGTCGGACGGGTCGTGGAAGCTGACCCTGACCAGCGGGGCCGAGCTGGTGGTCAGCCGGACCTACCGCGACGACCTGCTGAGCCGGCTGGGGCGCTAAAGCGTTTCCTGGAAGCGGACGGGGCGGCCGCGGGCCGTGTCGATCAGCTGGTCGTCGCGCATGACCTGACGGCCACGGATGACGGTGGCGACGGGCCAGCCGGTGGTCTCCATGCCGTCAAAGGGGGTCCAGCCGCAGCGGCTGGCCATGGCGGCGTGGGTCAGGGTCCGCTTCGCCTTCAGGTCCACCAGCGTCAGGTCGGCATCATAGCCCTCGGCCATCCGGCCCTTGCCGGCGATGCCGAAGACGCGCTGAGCCCCATGGCTGGTCAGGTCGATGAAGCGTTCGAGGCTCAGGCGGCCCTCGGCCACATGGGTCAGCATGACCGGCACCAGCGTCTGCACCCCCGGCATGCCCGACGGCGAGGCGGGATAGGGCCGGGCCTTCTCCTCCAGCGTATGCGGCGCGTGGTCCGAGCCGAGCACGTCGGCGACCCCATGCTCGATGCCGCGCCACAGGCCGGCGACATGCCCGGCGTCGCGGATCGGCGGGTTCATCTGGGCCAGGCCCTTCAGCCGCTCATAGGCGTCGGGGGCGGTCAGGGTCAGGTGCTGGGGCGTGACCTCAACAGTGGCCACATCCTTGTTGTAGGACAGGAATTCGATCTCTTCCTGAGTCGTCACATGAAGCACGTGAATGCGGGCGCCGGTCTCGCGCGCCAGCTTGACCAGCCGCCGGGTGGACACGATCGCGCTCTCGGCGTCGCGGACCTCGGGGTGGCTGGTCCAGTCGCCGGGGCGGGCCAGCGGGCGGCGCTCGACCAGGCGGTACTCGTCTTCAGAATGGAAGGTGGCGCGCCGCTTCACATGGCGCAGGACCTCGCGCACCCCGTCATCGTCGGCGACCAGAAGCGTGCCGGTCGAGGCGCCCATGAACACCTTCACGCCGCAGCAGCCGGGCAGGCGTTCCAGCTCGCCGAGGAATTTCGCGTTGCCGTGGGTGCCGCCGACGTAGAAGGCGTGGTCGGTCCACATGCGGTCGCGGGCGCGGGCCAGCTTGTCGGCCAGGGCGTCGGGGTCGGTGGTGGTCGGCTCGGTGTTCGGCATCTCGAACACGGCGGTGACCCCACCCAGCGCGGCGGCGCGGGAGCCGGTCTCGAGGTCTTCCTTCCACTCCAGCCCCGGCTCGCGGAAATGGACCTGGGTGTCGATGACGCCGGGCAGGACGGTCAGGCCGCGGGCGTCGATGGTCTCGCCCGACGACGCCTGCGACAGGTCGCCGACGAAGGCGATGCGGCCGTCGCGCACGCCGACATCGGCCATGCCGCGCCCGGCGTGATTGGCCACCTCGCCGCCGCGGACGATGACATCGTAGGTCTGGGTCATAAGCCCCTATACGCCGCTGTCGGCCCGGGAGGCCAGCATGGTCCGGGCGGCTTTCAGCACGCGGTCAGCGGGGACGTCGATCATGTGGTTCAGCTGCTGGTTCAGGTTGGGGTCCAACGCGCGGAACTCGTCGAGACTTCGCGGGCCGCGCACGGTGACTCCGCCCCAGGGGCCGCGCACTTCCTCGTCGGAAGGACCAAAGGCGGCGAGGGTCGGCACGCCGGCGGCGACGGCCAGCTGGGTCCAGAGGCTGTCGTTGCCGATGTAGAGGTCTGCGCGGCGCAGGGCGGCCACGGTCTGGAGCGGGGTCAGCTTGCCGTGCAGCTCGATCATGCGGTTGCGGGGCACGGCCGAGCGGACGGTCTGGATCGCCTCGCGGTCGGTGTCGGAACCCACGAGCATCAGACGCCCGCCCGCCATGGGGCCGTCCTCGGCCATCAGGGCGGCGGCGACCTTGACGAAGCGGTCGGGCGGCCATTGCTTGCCGACCCAGTCGGCGCCGGGGCCGACGGCGAGAATAGGTCCTTCCCCCGCTGGGATCAGGGCGGCGACCGCGGCCTCGGTCTCGTCGCCGGTGAAAAGGCGGGGCGGCGGGGTTTCGTCCAGCATCAGGGCGCGGGCGGCGGCTTCGACATGGTGGACGCCGGGCGCATCCTTGCCTCGCACCGCCCGCTTGGTCCGCTTCAGCCGGTCGACCAGTGATGAGCCGCGCATGTCGACGACCAGGCCCCATTTGGTATGGCGCACCTGATCCCACAGCTTGATCCAGTCGAGGCGGCTTTCCTTGTCCAGCACCAGCAGCCTGGTCAGGCGCGGGGTGTCGGCGAACAGGGGCGCGCTGGCGGGCGAACCGACCACGACGAAGTTCGCCTGGGGCATGACCTCGACCAGATAGGCCAGCACGCCGGACGACATGACGGCCAGCTCCGGATCGGCCTCGGCCACATAGAGGATCGGAAAACGCCCCAGCATTGGTGGACCGTATACGGATTCTGTCTCGTGCATCACGCGAAGGTCGGCCCTATCTAGTGGCCATGGCCACTTCCATCGCCCGCCTCGACAGCCGCGCCCTGATCCGGGTAGCGGGGCCGGATGCGCGGCCGTTCCTGCACAATCTGCTGACGCAGGATGTGGAGACGCTGGCGCCGGGCGAACTCAGGTTCGGGGCCTTGCTGTCGCCGCCGGGGCGGCTGCTGTTCGACCTGTTCCTGTGGGGTGAGGACGGGGCGGTGGTGCTGGACGTGGCGGCGGAGCGGCGCGAGGCGCTGATGCAACGACTGTCGATGTACCGGCTGCGGGCGGATGTGACGGTCGAGGCGCTGGATGAGCCGGTGTTCGCGACGTGGGGCGCGGACATGGAGGGTTTCACGGCTGATCCGCGACTGTCTAGGCTGGGCGGGCGGCGGTACGGCGCGGCTGAGGCAAACGCCGACGAGGCCGCGTATCAGGCGCACCGGCTGAGCGTCGGCGCACCCGATCCGGCGGCGGATGCGCCGATGGACACGACCTATCCGATCGAGGCCAATTTCGACCTGCTAAACGGCGTCGACTTCCACAAGGGCTGCTTCATCGGCCAGGAGACCACCTCGCGCATGTGGCGTCGCGGGGCGATCAAGAACCGGATGCTGCCGATCACGTTCGACGGCCCGGCGCCGGCCTTCGGGGCCGAGGTGCTGAACGGCGAACTTCGCGCCGGCGAGGTGCGGAGCGGACGCGACGGCGGAGCCATCGCCCTGCTGCGGCTGGACAGGATCGACGGGGCGCTGACCGTGGACGGGCAGGCAGTGGAGGTGAAGCGGCCGGGGTGGGTGGCATAATAGCGTCCTTCTCCCCTCGGGGGAGAAGGTGGCTCGCGAAGCGAGACGGATGAGGGGGCTCTTGAAGCTCGCTCATCATCAGAAAGTCAGCCTGTTATCAGGCATCCCCCTCATCCGAGCCGCTATCGCGGCCCACCTTCTCCCCCGGAGGGGAGAAGGGAAGTAGTTACGACCCGAACATCGCCGCCAGCCTGGCCCGTTTGCGCAGCAGGCTGTCGCGGACGGCTGCGGCCGCCTTGGACAGGTCATCCTCGATCTTGGCGAGGGCCTGATCGATGGAGCCGGTGGCGCGGACGTATTCGGTGGCCTCGTCGAACTCCTGCTCCGGACAGCCGCCGCCGAAGGTCCAGTAGCGTTGGCCCTCCGACTCGGCGCTTTCCAGCACGCAGCGGCGGTCCGGCGCGAGGGACAGCCACACCACGCCGCGGAAGTCGGCCAGGGCGCTGCCGGCGAAGTCGTCGTGGCCCAGCAGGCCGCCGGACGCGGCGGTGGTGTCGACGGTCTGCAAGCCCTCCCGCACGACGATGCGACGGGCGTCGCCGACGCGGGCCATGCCGTTGATCATGTCGGAAATCTGCAGCGCGCGGTCGCGCTGGGACGCATAGAGGGTGAAGCGCTGGGCCGTGACACCGATGCGGGGCCAGGTTTCAGCGAACTCGTCCACGCCCACGTCGGGGGCGGCCAGGACGGCCTCGTCGAACAGGGGTTCGGCTCCCGGACGGCGGGCGGCCAGCCGGTCGAGCGCGCGGACCAGCACGCGGTTGCCCATGGAGTGGGCGACGAGGTGGACCTTCTCCGCCCCCGTCTGCTCGGCCACGGCCTGGAGGAAGTCGGCGACCTCGTCCAGCAGGGCGGCATCGGCTACGGTGCGGGTGTCCGCGCCGTAGCCCAGCAGCGACGCCTGCGATGGCCAGGAATAGAGGATTGGCGCGCCGTCGAGGTTCATGTCCACCGCCAGCTGGGCCGTGCGGATGGCGGCCCCCTCGAAGCTGGTGTTGTAGCCGTGGATGAAGACGAAGACTTCCTTGCGCCCGCTGCGCCCCACCGCGCCGGAGACGTCGGCGAAGAAGGCGGCGCGGTCGGCGACGGGCGTGACGCGGTTCAGAATCATGTGCTTGTTCGGGTCGGGCCGGAACTCCAGGCTCCAGATCGACGGCAGGGGGATTTCGCCCTGTTCGCGGTCGCGGGGCACGCTGACCTCGGCGACGCCGTAGCTGAGGCGTCCGCGACGGCCGCCATAGATGTCGGCGGGGGCGGTGCGGCGGGTCTGTTCGCGGTGGGTGGCGTACCAGACATTGACCAGATCGAAATTGACCTCACCCTCGTCCGGAGAGCCGCGGGTGCCGAGGGGATCGAGGCCGGCGGCAAGGCGGGCGGTGTTCAGCTCGTCGCGCCACGGCTGGAGGTTCGGGTTGCCGACGCCCAGCACGCCCTCGCGGATGTCCCAGGCGCTGAGCAGCCATTGCGCCTTGATCTCGGGATCGTCGGTCAGGCGGGCGACGGCCGTCATCGGCTCGGCCATGGAGATGTCGCCCTGGCCCCGGAAGGTCAGAATGGAGATCAGCGCCTGTTGATAGGCGTCGATGGCCTCGCCCTTCAGCCCCGCTTCGGCGAAGGCGTCGGCGAGGGCCAGCTGGAACTCGATCAGCAGGTCGGGGTCGAGGGCGCGCAGCTGGTTCAACAGTTCCGCATCGGCGGCGGCGGCGCGCAGGGCGTCGAGGTCGCCGGCGTCCATCGCGGCGGCCACGGCCTCCAGCGAGACGGCCTGCGGGTCCTGGGCCATGGCGGGCGCGCTGAACCCGAGCGTCAGGGCCAGCAGCAGCGCAGCGATGATGCGATTCAACATGGTGGTGTTCTCCCGCCTCTCACCGAACCTTGTGCCATATCGCGGGTCTGCGCCAACCCTTTCCAGACGTGACGGTGCGGGCCATTCTGCGCGCCGGATTCCAGGAGCCGCCATGCCGCTGATCGACCTCAGCCACACGATCGAGGACGGGATGGTGACCTACAAGGGTCTGCCCGCGCCGCTGATCTGCGACCATCTGAGCCGCGAGGCGTCGCGCGGGGCCTATGACGGCGGGACCGAGTTCCAGATCGGGCGGATCGAGATGGTCGGCAACACCGGCACGTATCTGGACACGCCGTTCCACCGCTACGCCGACGGCGAGGACCTGGCCGACGTGGGGCTGGAGCGGGTCGCGGGACTGCCGGGGATGCTGGTCGATGCGCAGGGTTTGCAGGCGGTGGACGCCGACCGGTTCGCCGGGTTGGACCTGAAGGGCAAGGCGGTGCTGGTCCACACCGGCTGGGCGCGGCACTGGCGGACCGACGCCTATTTCGAGGACCACCCCTTCCTGACCGAGGCGGCGGCGGCGTTTCTGGTGCAGGCTGGCGCCGCGCTGGTCGGCATCGACTCGCACAACATCGACGATACCCGCACGCGGCTGCGGCCGGCGCACACCCTGCTGTTGGGGGCCGGCATCCCGATCTGCGAGCACATGCGCGGGCTGGAGCTGCTGCCGCCCGCCGGCTTCCGCTTCACCGCCGCCCCGCCGAAGGTGAAGGAGTTCGGGACGTTCCCGGTGAGGGCGTTTGCGGAGGTGGGCTGACCGGGGTTCGACGAGTTTCAGCGCCCGCTGAACTATCGCACTCCACAAAGAACAGCTTTGAATCAGCGATCAGGTGACTTGGGAATTCACTTTGCACACACCGCCTTACACAACGCAGCGAGTCTAGCAGATCTCTATTGATACGCGGCGATTTAGAGGGTTGCTCGCGGCGCCCGACCGGGCAGGAGCAGTTGCATCGACACCTTGCGAGTTAACTATTGCATCACGACCTGCCACTCGCCTGATTGCAGAAGCAACTACTTGTGCGCGTTCATTGTCGAGTCGAGTAAATCCGCGTTCAAACTCATCACGATCTGTATGACCGACAATAGCGATCCGTAACCCCGATCGGACCAGTGCCTGATCCTCGACATATTTAGCGATCTCATTCAACCGGTTTTGCGCTGACCGATCCATGTCCTCTCCGACGTACAACGGGGGGCCGACGAGGTCACTAACACCGGAATTAAAGTATAGGCTGTACGTGCGGCATTCCTGCGCGACCGGGATCGCCGTACTCATCAGTAGACCGGCAAAAAGAGATACTAACATTCTTCTTCGATCCTGCTTGAGAGCGGCGGGCTGTCCCAACCTCGATAAGGAATAGAGTTTCTACATCACGCCGTTATCCAACTCAAGAACAGACTCGGTCCATATCCGTATGGGATTGCGGTTTCGGTGTGTGGGAAGCATGTCTGATCCAAGTTTGTCGGCGCGCCACAAGACCGACGGCGACGTGGTGGTCCGCTACTGCACAAAAGCCTGCCAGATCACCTTAATACCGCTACACCGCCGGCTGATCGGCCGATCGATTTGACGGCGGTGGCCGCGCTTTCGGGCGCGGCCCTTTTTCGTGGCCGATCCGCTACCCTCCCTCCATGTCCGACTCACTCCACCGCTGCACCTGGTGCGGGACCGACCCGCTGTATGTCGCCTATCACGACACCGAGTGGGGCGTGCCGGAGTATGACACCCGCGCCCTGTGGGAGAAGCTGGTGCTGGACGGGTTCCAGGCGGGGCTGGCGTGGATCACCATCCTGAGGAAGCGCGAGGGGATGCGCGACGCCTTTGACGGGTTCGATCCCGAGGTCATCGCGGCCTACGGCGAGGCGGACATCGAGCGGTTGCTGGGCGATGCGAGGATCATCCGCTCGCGGGCCAAGATCAATGCGGCGATCAAGGGCGCGCGGATCTGGCTGGAGATGCGCGACAGCGGTGAGGACTTCAGCGCATGGCTGTGGTCGTTCGTCGGCGGCGCGCCGATCCAGAGCCGCCTGACGCCCGGCGCCCATCCGACCCAGAGCCCCGAGAGCGAGGCTATGGCCAGGGCGCTGAAGAAGCGCGGCTTCACCTTCTGCGGGCCGGTGATTGTGTATGCCTTCATGCAGGCTGTGGGCATGGTCAATGACCATGTCGTGACCTGCTTCCGCGAGGAGGAAGTCCGGGCTATGGGCGGCAAGTGACGAAGACGATCCCCACCCTGACGCTGGAAAAACTGGCGGCCAAGGCGGCCGGCGGGCCGGTGTGCGGCGTGGACGAGGCCGGGCGCGGACCCTGGGCCGGGCCGGTGTCGGCGGCGGCGGTGATCCTGAACCCGCGCCGCGTGCCGTCCGGCATCGACGATTCCAAGGTGCTGACCCACAAGGCGCGCGAGACGCTGGAGATCGAGATCAAGGCCAAGGCCGTCGCCTGGGGCGTCGGGTTCGCCTCGGTCGAGGAGATCGAGGAACTGAACATCCTGCACGCCACGGGCCTGGCCATGTGCCGGGCGATCGAGGCCTTGCAGGTCGCGCCCGTGGCCGCGCTGGTGGACGGCAACTATCGCTTCAAGCTGCCGTGCTACGTGCAGACGGTTGTCGGCGGGGATGGTCTGAGCCTGTCGATCGCGGCGGCGTCGATCCTGGCCAAGACGGCGCGGGACCGGCTGATGGTCGAGCTTGATGCGGAATACCCCGGCTACGGCTTCGCGGGCCACAAGGGCTACAACGCCCCGGTGCATCAGGAGGCGCTCAGGACCCTGGGCCCCTGCCCCGCCCACCGCCGCAGCTGGGCGCCGATCCGGGCGCTGCTGGAAGCCTAGACCGCCAGCCAGCCGCCCAGCAGCATGCCCATCACGGCGGCGATGACGGCGCCGGTGACCGGAACAACCCAGGCTGGCATGGCCTTCAGCTCGTCCATGAAGGATGGGACGTCGACCATATCGTTGGCCGGCGCCTCGTAACGACGGGGCGAAGGCGGCCGCCAGGCGAGGGCGTCAAAGGCGTCCACGGTCTCATAGGCCTTGATGGCGAGACGGCGGGACGGTCGGACATGACTGTGGGCCAGCGGTTCCATGTGTGCGGTAACGGGCTTAGGTCCGAAGATGTTCCTTCTCCCCTCGGGGGAGAAGGTGGCTCGCGGAGCGAGACGGATGAGGGCTGTGCAAGCGCGCTTATTGCCTGAAGGCCAGCCTGAAGCCGACATCCCCCTCATCCGAGCCGCTATCGCGGCCCACCTTCTCCCCCGGAGAGGAGAAGGGAAATTAAGCCGCTACAGCTAAATCCACCGGCTTGTCGGTGACGATGAACAGGAGCTCGACGTTGCGCAGGCGGCCGACCGCGCCGACCTTCTCGCCCTTGGGATTGTGGATGCCGATGCGGGCGCCGACGTAGCGGGGGCGGGCGATCTCCATGACCTGGACATGACCGCGGGCCGACAGCATCTCGACCAGTTGGGCGCGGTTGAGATAGCCCTCGTCGTTGAAGGACACGATCAGGTTCGGCGCCTTCAGCCCTTCGACCACCGCCTGCAGCGCCGGGCCGATGCCGGGGCGGCTGTTGAAGGCGCTCTTTCGCGTGCGGACGTCGATGCGCTTGTTGGCGATGCCGTAGGTCTCGGGTTTGTCCCACAGCACCAGGCTTTCCCAGACGTGGTAGTTCCCGAGGTAGGAGTGCTGGTTGTAGGGCGGGTCGAGATAGACGAGATCAGCCTCGATCTCGGGCGCGATCTGAACCGCATCGGCATGGGTGGCGCGCCCCGGTCCCGGCAGGATGTCGGGCATGCGCAGCTCCAGCGGTTTCAACGCCCGCGACGCCCATTGCTTCATGTAAGCCATCTGGACGCCGGCGGTGGAATCCACCCGGTCAGCGGCCTCCATCAGGGCGACGAGGACGACGGCCTTCAGCTCAGGCTCCAGTCCCATGGCCTCGATGCGGGCGCGCATGACGTCGATGCGGGCGCCGTTGTCGGGGTGGAAATAGCGGGCGTCCTCGCAGAAGGCCTTGGTGAACCAGCCGGCCTCGGGCTTCAGCGTTCGCAGTTCGATGAGGATTGTTTCGGCGGGGGCCAGCCAGCGGTCGCGGTCGGCCTGGACATAGGCGGTCGCGAGGGTGTGGGCGTAGGCGTTGTGGTCGTTGGACCAGACGGAGAACCCCTGCCCCTTCAGCGCATGGCCGACCCGGGCCGAGCCGGAGAACAGGTCGCATACCGTCCCGCCGTCCGGCAGCACGTCACGCACGGCGCCAGTGACATGGCCGAGCAACGCGCGTTTGGAGCCGATGTATTTGATCATCGCGGCGCAGAGTGGGGGTGTTCGGTCAGCCCGGCAATTGGGTGACGCTACTTCCGCTTCTTCGGGGCCTGGGGCGCATGGGCGAGGCGCAGCAGGTTCGCCGCCCCCGGCGCTCCAAACGGCGTGCCCGCGAGGATGAGGATGCGCTGGCCGGGTTCGGCGAGGCCGTATTTCACGGCGCTGTTCACGGCGTCGTCGGTGACGTCTTCCAGCGAAGCGGGCTCGCGGCCGAGGCGGGTCTCCAGGCCCCAGACGAGGGCGAGGCGGCGGGCCGTCTCCGGCTTGGGCGTCAGGGCCAGGATGGGCTGTAGCGGGCGTTCGCGCGACATGCGCCGAGCGGTGCCGCCCAAGGTGGTGAAGACGACAACGCAGGCGGTGGACTGGGCCTCGGCGGCCTTGCGCGCGGCAGCGACCAGCGCGTCGGCGTCGAAGTCGTCCATGCCGGCGTGTTCGGCGTCCATCAGGCTGGGCCACAGGGGGTCCTGCTCAACCCGCTCCATGATGCGGTTCATGATGGCGACGGATTCCATCGGATAGTCGCCGGACGCCGTCTCGGCCGACAGCATCAAGGCGTCGGCGCCCTCATAGACCGCATTGGCGACGTCCGAGGCCTCGGCGCGGGTCGGCGCGGGCGCGGTGGTCATGGACTCCAGCATCTGGGTGGCGACGATGACCGGCACGCCGCGCTGGCGGGCGGCGCGGATGATCTGCTTCTGGGCGACGGGGACTTCTTCCGGCTCGAGCTCCACGCCGAGGTCGCCGCGCGCGACCATGACGCCGTCGCAGTAGTCGAGAATGCTGTCGAGCTGGGCCAGGGCCTGGGGTTTTTCGATCTTGGCGAGGCAGGCGGCGCGGCCCTTCACCAGCTGCTTCAGCTCGGCCATGTCCTCGGCCTTCTGGACAAAGCTGAGCGCCACCCAGTCGACTCCGATGCGCAGGGCGAAGGCGAGGTCCTCGCGGTCCTTGGGTGTCAGGGCCGAGACGGGGATGACCGCCTCCGGCACCGCCACGCCCTTGCGGTCGCTGAGCTTGGAGCCGCTGATAACGGTGACGTCGGCCCAGTCGTCGGTGCGCTCGCCGACCTTCAGCCGCACGCGTCCGTCGTCGAGCAACAGTGACATGCCGGTGCGCAGGGCCTTGAAGATTTCCGGATGCGGCATCTGCACGCGGGTGGCGTCGCCGGGCGTGGGGTCGAGATCGAAGCGCATCACATGACCGGGCTTCACCGAGATTTCGGTGTCGGCGAACTTGCCAAGGCGCAGCTTGGGCCCCTGCAGGTCGGCCAGCACGCCGAGGGGCCGTTGCAGGGCGATTTCGGCGCCGCGCACGGCCTTCAGCGCGGCGGCGTGATCCTCATGTGAGCCATGGCTGAAGTTCAGGCGGAACACGTCCACGCCCGCCTCGGCCAAGGCCTTGACGGTTCCCGGCGCCCGGCTGGCGGGGCCGAGGGTCGCAACGATCCGGGCGCGCCGGGCTCTGTTCATCGTGGCTCCGAAGTGGTCGGCCTTTTGTGACGAGGAAACACGTAGCGGTTAAGACCGGTTCGCCGCGCGAAACACGAAGTTACGCCTTGAAACAATGCTGGTGCGAGCGGCGGGGGTCGAACCCGCATGACCGAAGTCGACGGATTTTAAGTCCGTTGCGTCTACCAGTTTCGCCACGCTCGCGGCGGTCGTCAGTTCCCCGCAGCCGGAGCCGGGCGCATCGCCCGGAAGTCGACGTCCGAGTCCGCCACCAGCCAGACCAGCGCGGCCCAGGCGGCGACATTCTGGTTCAGCTGGGCCGGGTCGATCTTATCCAGGGTGTCGTTGGCGGTGTGGTGAAGGTCGAAATAGCGCGTGCCGTCCTGGGCCAAGGTGAAGACCGGCACGCCCGCGGCGGCCAGCGGCCCGACGTCGGCGCCGCCGTTCCGCTCGGGCGTCGCTGAAGCCAGGACACCGATGGGATAGAGCACCTGGGTGGCCGCGCGCTGGAAGTCGGTTCCCTGGGCGCCCGGCGGAAGGCGCACGGCATAGACGCGGTCGGCGCCGAAGTCGCTTTCGCCGGCGAGGATATGCTGTTCGACCGCTTCGGGGCCGCGAGCGCGGACATAGGCCCCGCCGCCGTCGCCGGTGGCGTCCGTGGGCTGGGCCACTTCCTCGGACCCATAGAGGACCACGCGGATGGTGCGGGCCGGGCGGCGGCCGGAGTCGGCGATGGCCCTGGCCGCGCCGAGGGTGATCGCCCCGCCCGCGCCGTCGTCGATGGCCCCGGTGCCGAGGTCCCAGCTGTCCATGTGCGAGCCCAGCACGATGACCTCGTTCGGGCGGGTGCGGCCGACGATGTCGCCCATCACGTTCTGGGACGTGGTCTCATAGGTGTGGGCGGTGGAGGATAGATGGATGCGCACCGTCTGGCCCATGGCGATCAGGCGGCTGACCTGATCCGCGTCGGGCGCGGCAAGCGCGAAGGCCGGCAGGGTCGGCTTGCCGTCGACATAGCGGGTGGTGCCGGTGTGCGGCAGACGGTCATAATCGGAACCGACGGAACGCATGATGAAGGCCGCCGCCCCCTTGGCCGCCGCCACGCCGGGTCCCGCGCCGCGCACGCGGGTCTGGGGTCCGTAACCCGAGCCGTCCTGCATGGGGTGCATCTGGCCGAGGTCGATGTAGACGATCTTGCCGCGCACGGCGGCGTCCGGCGCGGCCTGGAGCGCCTCCATGGAGGTGAAGCGGACCACCTCGGCCTCGACCCCGCCGGCGAGCGTGCCGGGCGAGTGGCCCAGCGCGGCGACCGACAGGCGTTGCGGGTTGGCGCCGACGATGGAGCCGCTCTCTTCGCCCCGCTCCCAGCCGATCAGGGGGAAACTTTCGATGCGGACGTTCTGGAAGCCATGGGCGCGCATGTAGTCGGCGGCCCAGGCGGCGGCGGCCTGTTCCGAGGGCGAACCGGCCGGGCGCGGGCCGAAACGGGTTGTCAGCTGGGTGACGTAGTCGAGCGCGATGTTTCCCGCCATGGCGCGATCGCGGACCTGCTCGGCGCGGGAGACGGTCGCCGCGTCCTGGGCCAGGACCGGCGTGGCTATGAGGCCGAGCGCGAAAGCGCCCCCCCTGAGCGATTTGGCGGCGATGGTGCGGATCGACAGGGACAAGACGGCGTCTCCAGACTCAGGGGCGAAGGCGCGAACCCTAGCCCTGCAAAGCCGCCGCCGAAAGGGCCTCAGCCCTGCTTGAAGTAGGGCTCGACCAGGCCTTGCAGTTTCACGGTCAGGGCCTTGCCGCGGCGGTCGACGCCCTTGCCGACGGCCAGACGGACCCAGCCCTCGGAGACGCAGTATTCCTCGACGTTGGTCTTGTCCTCGCCCTTGAAGCGGACGCCGATGTCACGGGCCAGTATCTCGGCGTCGTGGAACGGGCTGTCGGGATCGACGGACAGACGATCGGGAAGGGTGTCGGACATGGGAACTGGCGCCTGAAGCGAAGAGGTGGAGCGCGTTTAGCCGAGGGCGGCGCGGGCCGGAAGCCCTGTCGGCCTATTGCACCGACTGGCGCGGCGACTGGGGGGTCTGCGCGGGGGGCGTGGCGGGCGGCGTCTGGGCCGTGGCGGCCGCCGAGCCGGCGGGCGGACGCGTGGGCTGGGCCGCCGGGCGGTTCGCGGGCCGGTTGGCCGGACGGGTCGTCGTCGGGCGCGGACGTTGAGGCGCTGCTGCGGGCTGCGTCGCTGCCTGGGTCGGTGCGGGCGCAATCGTCGCGGGTGCGGCGGCGGTCTGGGCCGGCGGCGTCGTGGCGGCCCCCGTGGCGGTGTCAGCGGCGGCCACGGCCTGGGCGGCGGCGCGCTGCTGGGCCTCGAAGCGGCGGGCCAGCTTCTCGGTCAGTTCCCGTGCTGCGGAGGGCGGCATCTGGGCCATGACGGCGGCCAGCGAGCGGGGCCGCATGGCGGCGGCGACCGGCAGGCGCACGTCGTCGCTGAGGGTCGTGAAGACGGCGGCCGCATCCTTGGGGCGCATGGCCGAATAGACGGCGACGAGGCGGTCGATCTCGGCCTTTTCCTTCTCGTCCACTTGGCCCAGCAGCACCTGGACCTCGGCGCGGACAGCCTCGAGCGCCTTGATGCGCTCGTCCAGCTTCTCCTCGGCGGCGGCCATCAGGGGCAGCATGGTGGCGAAGTCGTTGTCGCGGATGTCGAGCTCGCCGCGTCGCTCCTTCAGCGACTGGATCACGCGCATCTCTGCGGGCGACATGCCCGCCTGTTCGGCCAGTTGCTCGGGCGTCAGGGCGCAGACAGCGGGCGCGGCCTTGGGCGGCGCGGCCTGACCTTCCGCCGGCACGGCCTCCTCGGCCCAGGCCACGGCGCCGGAGAACAAGCCCGGAGCAATGCCGATGGCGCGCACGGCCACGACCCCGCCGATGGCGATGGCGATGAGGGGCAGGAGGCGCGGCAGCTTGCTCATGAAATCCTACAGACGGTCAGGCGGCGAACAGGTCGGTGTCGAGACTGCGCCGGGCGCGGTTTAGGCTCTGTTGAGCAGCCTGGTTAGCGGCGAGCGCCTGGAGCACCGGCGCGAGACGTTCGACGTTTTCGCGCGGCGCCTGTTCGGCGGCGCCGCCGATGCGTTCAAGCAGGCTGGCCATGCGCCGGGCGCGATCGCCGGCTTCGTCATCGACGACGGGAGCCGGCGCCGGAACGGGAGCGGCGGGTGCGACAGGGACAGGCGCCGGGGCGGCTTCCCGGACAGGGGCGCGGACCATCAGGACTTCCAGCTGCTGCTTGACCTCGCGCGCCTTGACGATGCGGTCGTGCAGCATGTCGGTCTCCTGGCTGGCTTCGCGGAGCGAGGCGAGCGCCGCCTCGGCTCGGCCGGCGGCCTGGTTCAGCTCCGCCACAGCGCCGGCGAAGGCCAGCTGGCCGTCGCGCAGGGTGCGCAGCTTCTTCTCCAGCCGCACACCGTAGCCGAGGGCGGCGACCAGCAGCAGCATCAGGATGGCGTCGAGAACGATGCCGGTCATGTCAGCGCTTCCCCTTCGACAACCGCTGGGCGGCCTCGATATTGATGGGCTCCTCGACACGCACGGCGATGTGCTGGCCCTTGCGGCCCATCTTGCCGGTGGTCAGAGGGATCGAACCCGCGCGGATCGAGATGTCGGAATCCGGCGTCACGTTCAGCATCAGGGTGTCGCCGACCTTGAGGTTCAGCACCTTGGACAGCGGAGCCTGCTGCTCGTCGAGGACGGCGCGGACCTCGGTCTGGGTAGTCCAGAGTTCCGAGGCCAGGTGGCCTTCCCAGATGTTGTCGCGGCCGAACTTCTCGCCCATGAACTGC
>JAZKHQ010000055.1:0-18400 GCA_040385285.1 Pseudomonadota bacterium | reverse complement strand
CGTTCATGATGCGGCCGAGCGTGCCCGGGCCGACCGGCGCCAGGATCGAGGTGCCGGTGTCGATCACGGCCTGACCGCGGGTCAGACCCTCGGTGGTGTCCATCGAGATGGTGCGGACCATGTTCTCACCCAGGTGCTGGGCGACTTCGAGAACCAGGGTGAAGGGCTCGCCCGTCTTCTGGTCGATGTTCTGGGTTTCCAGCGCGTTCAGGATGGCCGGCAGCTGGCCCTCGAACTCGACGTCGACGACGGCGCCGATGACCTGGGCGATGCGGCCCTTGCCGGTGCCGGCGGTGTAGGCGGCGTTGCCGGTCGCGGCGGCAGCGGCTTTCGGAGCCTTGGGCGCGGCGGCCTTCTTGGCGGCGGGTTTCTTGATCGTGTCGGTCATCGGTTCGTTCCGTTCGGAAAGTCGTGTCGTGGCGTAGGGGGAGGCGAGATCAGAGGGCTTCGGCGCCGGCGATGATCTCGATCAGTTCGGTGGTGATCTGGGCCTGGCGCTTGCGGTTGTATTGCAGGGTCAGGCTGCTGATGAGGTCGCCCGCGTTGCGGGTGGCGCTGTCCATCGCGCCCATCTGGGCGGCGAAGAAGCTGGCCTGGTTCTCGTAGAGCGCGGCCAGGATCTGGGTCGTGATGTTGCGCGGCAGGAGGGTCTCGAGGATTTCCTCCTCCGACGGCTCATACTCATAGGTCGCGCCGTTCAGGTTGATCGGCTCGGCGCCCGCAGCGACCTCAGCCGGGACCAGCTGGCGCGGCGTGGCGACCTGCGAGATGACCGACTGGAAGCGGCTGTAGAACAGGGTCACGACGTCGGCGTTTCCGGCCTCGAACTCTTCCGCGATCAGGGTCGCGATGGGCTCCGCCGCCGGCATGCCGATGACCTTGTGGTCGCTCATCTCGAAGGTGCGGACCAGCTTGTCGCCGTACAGGCGGCTCAGGCCGTCGCGGGACTTGCGGCCCACGGCGACGATGCGGACGTCCTTGCCCGACGCGATCAGGGTGTTGATGCGCTCGCGCGCCGCCCGGATGACGTTGGTGTTGAAACCGCCCGCCAGACCCTTGTCGCCGGTGGCGACGACGATCAGGTGCTTCTGGTCCTTGCCCGTGCCGGCCAGCAGCTTGGGCGCGCCGTCGCCGCTGACGCCGGCGGCCAGGTTGGCGATGACCGCAGCCATCTTCCTGGCATAGGGGCGGGCGCTTTCAGCCTGATCCTGGGCGCGCTTCAGCTTGGCCGCGGCGACCATGTTCAGGGCCTTCGTGATCTTCTGCGTGGACTTCACGCTTCCGATCCGATTGCGCATTTCCTTGAGGCTGGCCATCCGGCGCTACTCTCTCGCTCTCAGGGGGCTCAGGCGAAGGTCTTCACGAAGGCTTCCAGAACGCCCTTCAGCTCGGCTTCGAGCTCGGCGGTCAGGTCCTTCTTGGTGCGGATGCCTTCCAGCAGGCCGGCGTTCGACGACTTGATGCGGGCCAGCAGCTCGCTTTCGAAACGGCCGATGTCGGCCACCGCGATGCCGTCCAGATAGCCGCGCGTGCCGGCGTAGACGGACACGACCTGCTCTTCCATGGTCAGCGGGCTGTACTGCGGCTGCTTCAGCAGCTCCGTCAGGCGGGCGCCGCGGGCCAGCAGCTTCTGGGTCGAGGCGTCCAGATCCGAGCCGAACTTGGCGAAGGCGGCCATCTCGCGATACTGCGCCAGCTCGCCCTTGATGGTGCCGGCGACCTTCTTCATCGCCTTGGTCTGGGCCGAGGAGCCCACGCGCGACACCGAGATGCCGACGTTCACGGCCGGGCGGATGCCCTGGTAGAAAAGGTCCGACTCCAGGAAGATCTGGCCGTCGGTGATCGAGATCACATTGGTGGGGATGTAGGCCGACACGTCATTGGCCTGGGTCTCGATCAGCGGCAGGGCGGTCAGCGAGCCCGAGCCGTAGTCGGCGTTCAGCTTGGCCGAGCGTTCCAGCAGGCGGCTGTGCAGGTAGAAGACGTCGCCCGGATAGGCTTCGCGGCCCGGCGGGCGGCGCAGCAGCAGGGACATCTGGCGATAGGCCACGGCCTGCTTCGACAGGTCGTCATAGACGATCAGGCCGTGCATGCCGTTGTCGCGGAAATACTCGCCCATGGCCGTGCCGGCGAACGGGGCCAGGAACTGCAGCGGAGCCGGCTCCGACGCCGTGGCGGCCACGACAATGGTGTATTCCAGCGCGCCGGCTTCCTCGAGCGTCTTGACGATCTGGGCGACGGTCGAGCGCTTCTGGCCGATGGCGACGTAGATGCAATAGAGCTTGGCGCTCTCGTCGGTCGTGGCGTTGACCGACTTCTGGTTCAGGATGGTGTCGATGGCGACGGCGGTCTTGCCGACCTGACGGTCGCCGATGATCAGCTCGCGCTGGCCGCGGCCGATCGGGATCAGGGTGTCGATGGCCTTCAGGCCGGTCTGCATCGGCTCATGAACCGACTTCCGCGGGATGATGCCCGGCGCCTTCACGTCCACGCGGCGGCGCTCGGTGAACTTGATCGGGCCCTTGCCGTCGATCGGTTCGCCCAGCGGGTTGACGACGCGGCCCAGCAGACCCTTGCCGACCGGCACGTCCACGATCTCGCCCAGGCGCCGGACTTCGTCGCCCTCGGCGATCTGGTTGTCCTGGCCGAAGATCACGGCGCCGACATTGTCGCGCTCGAGGTTCAGGGCCATGCCCTTCACGCCGGCCTTGGGGAACTCGACCATCTCGCCGGCCTGGACGTTGTCCAGACCGTGGATGCGCGCGATGCCGTCGCCGACCGACAGCACCTGGCCGACGTCGGAGACGTCAGCCTCGACGCCGAAATTGGCGATCTGCGACTTCAGGATGGCCGAGATTTCAGCGGCGCGGATGTCCATGACAGGCTCTCTGTTTCTTCGTCTTCGTTCAGCGCGCCCGCAGGCCCGCTACATTTTAGTGCTGAAGCGGGTCAGGCCCGCTTCAGTGCGAACTTCATCTGGTCGAGTTTGGTCTTGAGGGAGCCGTCGAACAGCTTCGACCCCACCTTGACCTTCAGGCCGCCCAGGATCGACGGATCGACGCGGGCGGACATTTCCGGATCCTTGCCCAGCGACGTGCGCAGGGCGGACTGGATGGATTTCATCTGGGCGGCGCTCAGCGGGGCGGCGGAAACCACCTCGGCGGCGACGACGCCGGTCTTCTTGGCATACAGCAGATCGAAACCGGCGATCACGGACGCCAGGTCGCGGGCGCGGCCGTTCTGGGCCAGCAGGCCGAGGAATTTCTTCGTGGTGGCGTGGAATTTCGCCTTGTCGGCGATGGCGGCCAGACCTTTTGACTGGTCCTCGGCGGCGATCACCGGCGAGGTGGCCAGACGGCGCAGGTCCGCGCTCTCGCCCCAGGCGCTTTTCAGCGACCGCAGGTCCGCACGCACGGCCTCCAGCGCGCCTGTTTCGTCAGCGAGGTCGAACAGCGCCAATGCATAGCGCTCGCCGACTTCCGTCGTCCTGAAATCGTCAGCCACTCTATCGTCCGCGATCAAAGCGTTTGGGTCGCGGCCGGCGGCGAACATTCGCTCCGGCCAAAGGCTTCAAATGCTTGAAGAAAGCACGCCGGGGACGCGCCTTGCGACACGTCCCTCGGTTAAGCCGGGCGCCTGATAGCACTCATCCCCCCGCCCCGCAACCGAAGCCGGACGGCACACCGTGCCGCATTGCCGCACCTGCAACGGCGCCGCTAGAAGGGCGTTCGGGCCAGACGTTTCAGGATCATCGCCGCCATGTTCGACTCAATCGCTCACCTTCTGACCGACCCCGCCGCCTGGGCGGCGCTCGTGACATTGGTCATCATGGAAGTGGTGTTGGGGATCGACAATCTGGTCTTCATCTCGATCCTGTCGAACAAGCTGCCCGAGAAGGACCGCCGGCGCGTGCGCCGCATCGGCATCTCGCTGGCCCTCATCATGAGGCTGGCGCTGCTGGGCGCCATCGGCTTCATCGTCGCCCTGACCCAGCCGGTGTTCGATATCGGCATCGTCGGCCCGATGGGCGAGCACGGCGAGCCGATGTTCGAGACCGCCTTCAGCTGGCGTGACCTGATCCTGATCGCCGGGGGCCTGTTCCTGGTGTGGAAGGCGACCAAGGAGATCCACCACACCGTCGATCCGGCTCCCACCCACGACGTGATGGACGCCAAGAACGCGGTGATCAACAACGCCGGCGCCGCCATTTTCCAGATCATCCTGCTGGACCTGGTTTTCTCGGTGGACTCGATCCTCACCGCTGTCGGCATGACCGATCACGTGCCGATCATGATGGTCGCCGTGGTCATCGCCGTGGCCGTTATGCTGCTGGCCTCTGACCCGCTGGCGAACTTCATCGAGAAGAACCCCACCATCGTCATGCTGGCGCTGGGCTTCCTCCTGATGATCGGCACGGTGCTGATCGCCGACGGCTTCGGCGTCCATGTGCCCAAGGGCTACATCTACGCCGCCATGGCTTTCTCGGGCCTGGTCGAGGGGCTGAACATGATGGGCCGCGCGGCCTCGGCGAGGAAGGCGGCGGCGCACGACGCCGCCCAGGCCGCCCTGAACAAGCGCGAGACGGCCGAGCCGGGGGTCTGACGCGCTCAAGCAGCGAGGCCCCGCGGGCCGCGCGTTAGCGCCTACAAAAAGCTATAGGGATCGACATCCACAGATAGCCGCACCGATCCCGGAACCTTCACCCGCGCCAGCCAGGCGCGCAGGAAGCCCTGCAGGTCCACATCGCGGTCCGCCCGGACCAGCAGCCGCTTGCGCCGCCGTCCGCGCACCAGCGCCAGCGGCGCGTCGGCGGGGCCGTAGACCTCCAGCCGTTCGGCGTTGGGGATGGCGGCCGCCAGATCGGCGGCGACCTTCTCTACGGCCGCTGCGTTCTCGCTCGACAGGATGATGGCCGCGAGCCGCCCGTGCGGGGGCAGGGAGGCGGCCTCGCGCTCGGCCATCTCGGCGGCGACGAAGGCGTCGCGGTCGCCCGCCTCCAGCGCCTGAAGCACCGGATGCTCGGGCGTCCAGGTCTGCAGGATGGCGCGGCCGGGCTTGTCCGAGCGGCCCGCCCGGCCGGTCGCCTGGCTCAACAGCTGATAGGTGCGTTCCGCCGCCCGCAGGTCGCCGCCGCGCAGGCCGAGATCGGCGTCCACCACGCCCACCAGCGTCAACTTCGGGAAGTTGTGCCCCTTGGCCGCCGCTTGGGTGGCGACGAGGATGTCGATCTCGCCATCGACCATCGACTGGATCAGGGCGCGGGCCGATTTGGCGTCGGGCGCGGTGTCGGAGCTGAACACCGCCGTGCGCGCTTCGGGAAACAGCTGGCGCACCTCCTCCTCGACCCGCTCGACGCCGGGGCCGACCGAGACCAGCGAATCGACCGCGCCGCAGGCCGGGCAGACCTTGGGCCGCGCCATGCTGAAGCCGGTCAGGTGGCAGACCAGCCGTCCCGTGTAGCGATGCTCGACCAGCCAGCTGTCGGTGTCCGGCGCCGTCATGCGGTGGCCGCAGACCCGGCACAGGACCACCGGGGCGTAGCCTCGGCGGTTCAGGAACAGCAGCGTCTGTTCGCCCCGCAGCAGCGTCTCGCCGATAGCCTCGCGCAACGGCTGCGACAGCCAGGTCTGGGGGTCGGGCGGGCTCTCGCGCAGGTCCAGCAGGCGGATGTCCGGCAGGACCGCCGCCCCGTGCCGCGCCTCCAGCTTCAGCCAGCCGTAGCGGCCGGATTGTGCGTTCAGCAGGGTCTCCAGCGACGGGGTGGCCGAGGCCAGCACCACCGCCGCGCCCTCGATTCGCGCGCGGGCCACGGCGAGGTCGCGGCCGTGATAGATCAAGCCCTCTTCCTGCTTGAACGAGCCGTCGTGCTCCTCGTCCACCACCAGCAGGCGCAGGTTCACGAACGGCAGGAACAGGGCCGATCGCGCGCCGACCACGATGTTGCAGCGCCCGGCGGCCACGGCCTCCCACACCTGGCGGCGTCGCGGCGGGGCGACCCCCGAATGCCATTCGGCGGGGGTCGAGCCGAAACGGGCGGTGATGCGCGCGATCAGGGCCTGGGTCAGGGCGATCTCGGGCAGCAGGATCAGGATCTGCGCCGCCGGGTCGGCCTTCAGCGCCCGCGCCGCCGCCTCCAGATAGGCCTCGGTCTTGCCCGAGCCTGTGACCCCGTCGAGCAGGAAGGGGGCGAAGCTCCGGCCCTCGACGCCTTTCGCAATGGCGTCCGCCGCCGCCGCCTGGTCCGCATTCAGCGCCGCCGGGGCGTGGTCGGGATCGGGTGGATCGAACGCGGCGACCGCCTCGATCTCGATCACTTCCAGGATGCCCTCATCCAGCAGGCCCTTCACCACGCCGGACGACACCCCCGCCGCGCGCGCCAGATCCGGTCCCGACATCGACCGCTCTCCCAGCGCCGAGAGCACAGCCGTCCGCGCCGCCGTGGGCCGGCCGGGCTGCCGATCCCCCACACGCCGTACTCGCCGCTCGGGCCGGGGCCGCGGCGCGCGCAGGCCCTTCAGCGCCGTCGCCGCCATCTCGCCCGGCGCTGACAGGGTCCAGCGGGCGGCCCATTCGACGAAATCCACGGTGCGTTCCGGCAGGGGCGGATCGTCCAGCACATGGTCGATGGCCTTCAGCCGCCGGTTCGTGCCCGTGGTCTCGCGCGCCTCGGACACAATGCCCCGCATCAGGCGCGGCCCCAGCGGCACGGCCACCTGATCGCCGCGTACGACGTCCAGCCCTTCCGGGACCTCGTAGTCGAAGGCCTCGGGCACCGGCAGGGGAATGAGGACGCTGGCGACCCTCAAGTCCTTCCCCCCTTGCGGGGGAAGGTGGATCGCGCAGCGAGACGGATGGGGGGTGTGAGCTTCCGTCCTTCGCCGTCGAGGCTCTGACAATCGCCGCAAGGCCCGTCCACCGCCGACAACCCCCCCATCCGAGCGGCTCCGCCGCCCACCTTCCCCCGCAAGGGGGGAAGGGAAAGGTCTCGCGCCTTCCTCAAGAGTTGGGCTATCAACCCGGGCATGAAACTCTTTCTCGACACAGCCGACGTCGCCGTCATCCGGGACATGGTCCCCACCGGCATGGTGGACGGCGTCACCACCAATCCCTCGCTGATCGCCAAATCCGGTCGCAACATCGCCGAGGTCATCGCTGAAATCTGCGCCCTGGTCGAGGGGCCGATCTCGGCCGAGGCCGTGGCGACCGACTTCGAGACCATGGTCAAGGAGGGTGACAAGCTGGCCGCCATCGCCCCGAACGTGGTGGTGAAGCTGCCCCTGACCTGGGACGGGCTGCGCGCCGCGCGCGCCTTCTCGGACAAGGGGATCAAGACCAATGTGACGCTGTGCTTCAGCGCCGCCCAGGCCATGCTGGCGGCCAAGGCCGGCGCCACCTTCATCTCGCCCTTCGTCGGCCGGCTGGAGGACCACGGCGCCGATGGCATCGCTCTTCTGGAGGAAATCCGCGTCCTCTATGACGTGCACGGCTTCGAGACCCAGATCCTGGCCGCGTCCCTGCGTAACCCGACCCACGTCAGCGCCGCGGCCATCGCCGGCGCCGATGCGGCGACCATTCCCGCCGACACCTTCCGCGCCCTCGTCAAACACCCCTTAACCGACAAGGGGCTTGATGCCTTCCTGGCGGACTGGGGCAAGACCGGTCAGTCGATTCTGTAGGCTTGGCCCTTGGAGGGGCGTTGGTGACCGGCTCCCCTGACCTTTTCGACGCGATCCCGACCGACGACGGCCTGCATTGGCCGCGCGTGCGCGAGTGGCTGCACGCCAATCCCGAGCACCTGGCAGGCGACCGATCCCTGCTGGAGGAGCTGGGCCTGCGCTCGACCGGCCCGAACGTGGTCGAATTCGGCGCGGCGGCCCTGACCCGGCTCGAGGCCGTGGCCGAGCGCGAGGCGGGCGCGCGGCGCCAGATCGAGCTGATCGCCCGCGCCAATTTCGCCGCCCAGACCCAGACCCATGTCGCCGCACTGGACCTGATGGAGGCCCGCAACCACTCCGATCTGGCCCGCCGTCTGGATGCGGCCGCACAGGGCCGCTTCGGTCTCGCCGGCGCCGCCATCGCGGTGGAGAAATCCGGCGGCGTGCCTTTCGGCTGGCGCGTGCTGGAGGTCGGCGGCGTCGACGGCCTGCTGGGCCAGAACGGGCTGCACTGGCTGGGTCCGGTGTTCGACGGCCTGAACCTGTTCGGCGCGGCGGAGGAGGAGGTGAAATCCATCGCCCTGATCCGCATGGCCCTGATGTTCCCCGGCTCGGAGGAGCCCCGCCACGCCCTCTGCGCCTTCGGCTCGCCCGAGCCCGACGGCTTCACGCCGGAAATGGGCTGTGAACTGGCGGCCTTCGTCACCCGCGTGGTCGAGCGCATGGGCGAGCGATGGCCGGTGATGGGATGACCGCCGACCAGGCGCTGGCGGCCTGGCTTGAGCATCTGGCGCACGAGCGCCGTCTGTCGCCCCGCACGCTGGAGGCCTATGGCCACATCGGGCGGCTGTATCTCGCCTTTCTGCAGAAGCATCGCGGCGGCGCCCAGTCGCTGGCCGATATGGGAACCGTCACCGCCGCCGAGGTGCGCGCGCATCTGGCCGAGCGCCGCAGCGGGGACCATCCGCTGGCGGCGCGGTCGCTGAGCCAGACCCTGTCGGCCATTCGCGGCTTCCACGCCTTTCTCGACCGCCGTCTCGGCACGCCCGCGCCGCAGCTGGCTCTGGTGCGCGGGCCCCGGGTCAAGGCGTCCCTGCCCCGTCCCGTGACCGAGGATCAGGCGCGCGGCATGTTGCTGGAGCCCGAGGCCGACCCCGACGCCGAGCCGTGGGAAGCCGCCCGCGACCGGGCGGTGCTGAGCCTGCTCTATGGCTGCGGCCTGCGCATTTCCGAGGCCATGTCCCTGCTGCGGTCGGACGCGCCCTTCCCCGAGGCCCTGCGCATCACCGGCAAGGGCGGCAAGACGCGGATGGCGCCCGTTCTGCCCGCCGTGCGCGTGGCGACGGAGGCCTATCTGGCGCTGCAGCCCTTCGTGCTGGAGGCGGATCAGCCGTTGTTCCGGGCGCGGCGTGGCGGGCCGCTCAGCCCCCGCCACGTCCAGGCGACAGTGCAGCGGCTGCGCGGCCGACTCGGCCTGCCCGCCTCGGCCACGCCCCACGCCCTGCGCCACAGCTTCGCCACCCACCTGCTGGGGGCCGGGGCCGATCTGCGCTCGATCCAGGAGCTTCTGGGCCACGCCAGCCTGTCCACGACCCAGAAATACACCGGCGTCGACGCGGCGCGGCTGCTGGGCGCCTATGCGGCGGCGCATCCTCGGGCCTAAGGTGGACTGAGGCGACCTCGGGGGAGGCGGCGAATGGCCTTGAACATCGACCGTCGCGTCCTGATCGCCGGCCTTGCGGGCATGGCGACGACCGCCGTGGCCGCGCCCCAGGACGCCGGGGAGACGCCCCGCCTCCTGACCAATCTCGTCACCCGCCTGGCGCTGGATGTCTCCGTCAACGGCGGACGACCCCTGAGTTTCGTCATCGACACCGGCGCGGGCCGCACGGTCCTCAGCGACGATCTTGCGGCCCGGCTCGGCCTGCTGCCGGGGCCGCCGGTGCTGGTGCACGGCATAACCTCCGCCGAGCTCACCCCGACGGTGCATCTCGCACGGATGAGCATCGGCGGACGCCAGTTCAGCGACCTGACCGCGCCGGTTTTCCCGCGCGCCGCGCTGGCCGCCGACGGGCTGATCGGGCTCGACATCCTGTCGCGCTTCCGGCTCAGTTTCGACCTGGCCCGGCGCAGCGTGCGGCTGGCGCCCTCGGGGCCCGACGTCTTCGAGCGCAGCAACGCCTTCTCCACTCCGTCGCGGTTGCGGCGCGAAGGGCGTCCTGCGGCGAGGGGCCGTTTCGGGCAGCTGATCCTGTCGAATGCGGTGGCGGGCGGGCAGCCGATCTCGGTCTTCGTCGACAGCGGGGCGCAGTATTCGATCGGCAATACGGCCCTGCTGCGCGCCGTGGGGCAGGACACGACCGCGGGCGAGCGCATCGAGGTCTATGGCGTCACGGGTCAGGTGCTGACCGCCCGCGCCGGGATCGCGCCGGACCTGGTCATCGCCAACCAGAGCCTGGGCGACACGCCCCTGCTCTTCGCCGACCTGCACGCCTTCGAGGCGCTGGAGCTGATGGACCGGCCCGCGCTGCTCATCGGCGCCGACATCCTGTTCCGCTTCCGCCGCGTGATGCTCGACTTCGGCCGCTCTCGCATCGCCCTGAGCGGACTGAGGCGCAGTTAAGCCGTTATTCTTGGCGTGATCTGATCCGAAAACCGCTCACACTTTTCGGGATCACGCCTGCATCGTCCAGCCTTCGACGCCCATGGCCGCCTGCTTGACGGCTTCGGAGCGGGTCGGGTGGGGGTGGCAGGTGCGGGCGATGTCTTCCGACGCGCCGCCGAAGGCCATGGTGATGCAGGCCTCGCCGATCATCTCGCCGGCCTGGGGCCCGAAGATGTGGACGCCCAGAACCTTGTCCGTCGCCGCGTCGGCCAGCACCTTCACGAAGCCGTCGGTCTCGTGGTTGATCTTGGCCCGGCTGTTGGCGCTGAACGGGAATTTGCCGACCTTGTAGGCTACGCCATCCGTCTTCAACTGATCCTCCGTCTTGCCGACCCAGGCGACCTCGGGGGCGGTGTAGACGACGCTCGGCACCAGATCGTAATCGACGTGCCCGGCCTTGCCGGCGATCAGCTCGATCACGGCGACTGCATCCTCCTCGGCCTTGTGGGCCAGCATCGGGCCGTGGGTGACGTCCCCGATGACCCAGACGCCCGGCGCCGAGGTCTGGAAGTGGTGGTTGTCGACGAAGCCGCGCTTGTCCGGGGTGACGCCGACGGTCTCCAGCCCCAGCCCTTGCGTGTACGGACGCCTGCCGATGGCGACCAGAACCACGTCGCCCTTCAGGGTTTCGGCTGCGCCGCCCTCGGCCGGCTCGACGGTCAGCTCGACGCCGTCCTTGCCGGATTTCGCCGCCGTGACCTTGGATCCCAGCTTGAAGGTCATGCCCTGTTTGGTCAGGGCTCGCTGGAAGGCCTTGGCCACCTCGGAATCCATGCCCGGCGTGATGCGCGGCAGATATTCGACCACCGTCACCTGGGCCCCCAGACGGCGCCAGACCGAGCCGAGCTCCAGCCCGATAATGCCCGCTCCGACGACGATCAGATGCTTCGGCACGGCGGACAGGGACAGGGCGCCGGTGGAATCCACCACCTTGCCGGCCTCGAAGGCGACGCCTGGCAGCGGGGTCGGCTCGGAGCCTGTGGCGATGACGATGTTCTTCGCGGCCAGCACGGTCTTGGACCCGTCGGCGGCCTCGACCTCGACCTGACCCCCTCCTTGCGAATTCGGCCCGGCGATGCGGCCGCGGCCCTTGATCCAGTCGACCTTGTTCTTCTTGAACAGGAAGGCGATGCCCTTGGTCAGGGCGTCCACGCTCTCGGCCTTCTGGGCCATCATCTGCGGCAGGTTCAGGGTCGGGGTTCCGACCTCGATGCCCAGCTTTGAAAACTCGCTCCCCGCCTGTTCGAACAGCTCCGACGCATGGAGCAGAGCCTTGGACGGCATGCAGCCGACGTTCAGGCAGGTGCCGCCCAGGGTGTCGCGCATCTCGATGCAGGCGGCCTTCAGGCCCAGCTGCCCGGCGCGGATGGCGGCGTTGTAGCCGCCCGGGCCGCCCCCGATGATGACCACGTCATAGGAAGCGGGGGCTGCGGCGTCGGCCATGGAATCCTCTATCTGTCCGGGCGCGGGGGAGGCGCGGGCGGAACCTAGGCCGTCAGCCGCCGGAATCAACCGGTCTCGGTCAAAAGGACAGCTGGCCGGGCGTGCGTGTCGACCGCCTGCGGCGGCTGACGACGAAGATCAACAGGCCCACGACCACCAGCACGCCCAGGATCAGCCAGGTCGGGTCGATCCCCGCGCCGGTCACGGCTGACGGCGCCAGTTCGGTCGAGCGGGCTGCGATGTCGCCCGAGCCCGCGCTGCCTCTGTCGATGGCCAGACGCAGCACCGCATCGGCGATGAAGCCGAGGAAATAGGCGATGGCCGCCTTCGGATTGCCGGACCCCAGCAGGGCCGCGGCGATCAGATACAGGCCTACGGCCCCGATCCACAGCACGGCGACCGGCAGGCCGCCGCCCATCTCGGCCTCGGCGCCGGCGCGCATGGCCGCCGCGTCGGGCGACGCGCCCTCGAAGAAGGGGGCGATGAAGGGCCAGGCCAGCCAGCCGGCGTAGCCGAGCACCGCCAGCACGAGGACGAAACGCAGGATCTTCATGGGGAGCCTCCGGGGTTGTTAACCACCCTACACCTGCTTCAACGAACCGGGCTAGCCGGAGTTCAGGCGGCCAGCGGAAGCGTGATCGCCACCTCGGCGCCTTCGCCCGGCAGGCTGTCGATCGACAGCTTGCCGCCGGACTGGCGGGCGAAGGCGTGGGCCTGCGACAGGCCCAGCCCCGAAGCTTCGGGCTTGGTGGTGAAGAAGGGCTCCAGCGCCCGGGTGGCCAGCTCGCGGTCCAGCCCCGGGCCGGTGTCGCGGACGCTGAGCCGCAAGCCGCCCTCCATCAGGGTCTCCAGCCGCACGGCGACGGAACCCTTGCCGTCCACGGCCTCGATGGCGTTCCTGACCAGCGCCTTGACCGCGCCCTCGAAGGCGACGGGGTCGATGCGGGCCGGGGCCTCTTCGGCGGGGCCTTCGATCATCAAATCGATCCCGGGGCCGGCCAGCGCCCTCAGGCGCGTCTCCATGGATTTCAACAGCACGCCGGCGTCCATGATCTGAACCGGATGGCCGTCCTCGCCCTGGCTGAAGGCGGTCAGACGCCGCGTCAGCACCTCGCCGCGTTGTCCGGCGGCCAGCGCCGCCTCGCCCAGACGGCGCACCCGCTGCGGGTCGTCCGCCTGTTTCAGCATCAAGTCCAGCGCGCTGGTCATGACCGCCAGCAGGGCGTTGAAGTCCTGGGCCACCCCGCCGGTCAGGCGACCGACGCTCTCCATGCGGCGCGCGCCCTCGACCTCGGCGCGGGCGTCGGCCTCGGCCTGACGCGCGGCGGCGTTGGCGGCCTCGGCGGCGGCGCGCGCCTCGGCGGCCTGGGCCAGGGCGGCGTCGGCCGTCTGGCGCAACATCTCCATCTCCTCGTCGCGGGCGGCCTCGACCGCCGCCGCCTCGACGGGCTCATCCTCGACCAGCGCAGCTTCTTCCGAAGCCCGCTCACCGGCCAGCAGCAGGGCGTCGATCCGGCCCTCGGCGTCGGCGAGCGGCAGCATGCGCCACTGCACGCCGCGGCGGGTCGTCAAGGGTTCGGCTGAACCGGCAGGGGCGGCCATCGCGGCGCGCACGGCCTCAAGACCGGCCTCGCGCTCGTCCTCGTCCAGGAAAAGGGCGCCGAAATCGCCGCCGACCACGCCGTCCGAGCGGCCCAGAACGGCCAGGGCGGTGACATTGGCCTCGCGGACCCCGCCGTCGGCCCCCACCACGACCAGGGCGCTGGCGGCGGCCTCGAACACCCGGCGCGTCAGATCATCGCCCGGCGCGGCGGCGGGTTCAGGGGCGGGCGCGGCCTCTTGCGGGAACACCTCGGGCGTCGTCAGGCCTTCGGTCTCGACGATGGCGGCGATTGAGCCGGTGATCTCGCCGCGCTCGTTCTCGATCGGCATGGCGGTGACCGAGACGGTCATCTTGCGGCGCGTGGCCGGGTTGGCCAGCAGGTGCTGGAAGCCCTTGACCGTCTGGCCGCGCAGGGCCCGCGCGCTGGGCAGCAGGTCCGGCGGCACGGGCCGCCCGTCGGGATAGGTGATGCCCCAGGTGGCCGAGTGGAACCTCAGGCCGATGAGCTCGGCGTCACGCCGCCCCAGCAACTGGTTGGCGGCGCGGTTGGCGAAGGTGAACTTGCCCTGCCGGTCGGTCTCGACCAGGGCCACGGGCACGGCGTTCAGGGTCTCGAACAGGCGCCGGTCGGCGGCCTCGGCGACCTTCTGGATCAGGTCCAGCTCGCTGGTGGTCGAGACGTGCTTGCCGCGGTGGGTGAAGGCGTAGACCAGCGAACAGATGGCCACGAGCGCGCTGACCCCGGCGATGACCGCCAGCCACAGCACCCAATTGACCTCGCCTTCCAGAAACATTCGCCGCCTCGGTGTCCCATTCCGGCGCATGCGCTGCGCCCGTCCGGCATGTGTTGCAAAAGGCGAACCGGCCCGCGCCGGGATCGCCTCCAAGGCGACTAGCCCGCCCCCGCCCCCCGGTCCAGCATGCGCGGGTCACGATCCAGCGACGGAAACGGAAAAGGGCCGGACGTCGCCGCCCGGCCCTTCCCGTTTCAGTCAGCGCAGGCCTCAGAAGGCGACGCGCATCACCAGCTGATAGACCGGTCCGGCGGATTCGGTTTCCAGCTCGTACTCGTCATAGCTGCGGCTGATCTGGTCGGCGATGGAGCCGAACTTGTCGAAGGTCTCGTCCTTGGACGAGTCGAGCAGGTTCGAGCCGGTCAGGCGGATGACCACGTTCGAGGCCAGCTGCTTCTCGACGAACACCTCCAGGTCGCCGCCGTAGGTGGTGACCACCTCCTCGGCCAGGACGCGGCTCTCGGCGTCGCCCTGCTTGCGGTAGGTGGCCCCGAAGGCGGCCTGCCAGGTCGGAATGTCGTGGGTGAAGCCCACGTTCAGCACATAGTCCGACTGGTCGTTGAAGCGGCGCTCGCCCATGAAGTCGTCGATCGACGAGTCCAGCCACGAGTAGTTCAGGAACACGCCCGTGGTTTCCATGCCGATGAAGTCCAGCGGCGTCGACAGGTCGAACTCCAGACCCCAGACCTCGCCGTCGCCGACGTTATCGACGGTGTAGATGAAGGTGCCCGGGCCGGCCGAACCCTCGGCGCCGGTGTTTGTCTCCTCGATCAGGTCGCTGATGCTGCGGTAGAAGGCGTTGACGCCCACCACGCCGCGGCGGCCGATGCGGTGCTCGAAGCCGACGTCCGCGCCCCAGGCCGATTCCGGCTGTAGGTTCGGGTTGCCGACGAAGTCGCTGTCGCCGAACTCTTCCTCCAGGGTCGCGGGCGACAGGTGATCGAAGTTCGGACGGCGCACGGTGCGGGCCACCGAGGCGATGAGACGGTCGTCCTCCGACAGGGCGATGCGCAGGCTCGCCGACGGCAGCAGGAAGTCATACTCGCTCTCGTTCACCTGGTCCGCCGAGGCCACCGTGAAATCGGTGATGGTGGTGTCGGTGGTCTCATAGCGCAGGCCCGCTTCCCACTTCACGGCGCCGGTTTCACCCGACAGCATGACGTAGGGATCGATGCGGGTCTCCTCGATCACGGCGTCGCCGCCCGGGACCGGCACGAAAGCGCCGAAGGCGGGCACCGCCGGACGCGGCGTCGGCGCGTTCGGCACGGTGAAGCGGATGCGCGGCGTCTCGGCGATGTAGCTGTCACGATCCTTCTGGTTCCATTGCACGCCGAACTCCAGTTCAACGCCGTTGGACAGGTCGCGCTGGTGCTCGATGGCGCCCGAAACCTCCTCGTCCTTGATGTTCACCTGGGTCGAGTCGAGGGTGTAGCGGTCCTCTTCCGGGAACGGGTTGGCGTCGCGCAGATATTCCGACTCGCCCTCGAACTCGTACTGGTCGTCGTCGATCGAGGCGAAGCCGAGTTTGAACGTGGTCTCGCCGCCGAACATCTCGTGCTCGTAGCGGGCGCCCAGCGACAGGTTGTCGGTGCGGATGTCCAGGTCGTTGTCGTTGACCGTGCTCAGGTGGGCGGTGTCCTCGATGCCGCTGACATATTCGATCGAGTCCTCGTCCTGATAGCGGTCGGTGCGCACGAAGGCGCCCGACAGGCGCAGTTCGCCCCCGCCGACGTCGACCAGATAGGAGGCGTTGGCCGAATAGTCGGTGCCGTCGCGCACGTCGGTCTGGACCTCGGTGTTCTGGATCGTGCCGCCCGGCTCGTCATAGCGGACGCTGTACTTGTCCTTGGGGTTGCGGCGGTCCTGCACGTTGGCGCCAACCAGCAGGCGGCCGGGACCGAACTGGCCGCCCCAGACAGCGCCGAAGGTCCCGCCCCAGCGGCCGTATTCGCTGTCGCTCCAGTTCTGGGCGCCAAGGCGGACGTAGCCGCCGTCCAGCGACAGGGCGTCACGCAGCACGATGTTGATGGCGCCGGCCACCGCGTCGCCCGAACGGTTGGCCGAGGACGAACGGACGACCTCGATGCGCTCGATCAGCTCGGCAGGGATGCGGTCGACGAAGAACGAGCGGTCCACGCCCGCGCCGGGCACGCGCTCGCCGTTGATCAGGATCTGGGTGTAGCCCGGGTCGAGGCCGCGCAGGCGCACGCCGTCCGATTCCAGCACGTCCGACAGGAAGGCGACCGAGGGCACGCGCTTCAGGGCGTCGCCGACGGTCAGCGGCTCGAAGCGCTGGAAGTATTCCAAGTCGTACGACAGGGTCGGCGCCACGTCGTCGGTGCGGTTGCGCATGACCGGCTCGCCGGTGACGATGACCTCGTCGACGGCGGTTTCCGGCGCGTTGCGCGGGGCTTCCTGGGCGCAGACGGCCCCGGCGAGAAGGAGCGGCGCGAAGGCGGCCCCGGCGAACAGCTTCAGCTTCATTGCAGTATCCCCCGATGTACGGCGGGCGACATTTCGCCATGCGCCGATCGGGGCCGCCGATACCGCCTCACGGCAAAGCCGGGACGACGGTTTTACGAAGAGCCGTTGCAGGATCGCTGACGCGGGAATGACGCTTGATCCCGCTCCGGACGAAGCGTCATGCGACAGCCATGAAGCCGTTCAGGACAGGGCGGCGGGGGGCGGCTGCTTCTTGCGGCCCAGCAGACCCCGGCCGCTGCGGCGGCGCTGGAACAGGTTGGCCAGATACAGGCCGAAGGGGATCAGCCAGTAGGCGAAGCCGGGAACCCATGGCGCGACCGACATGGGGATGATCCAGGCGCTGGCCGCGGACATCAGGCCGACGCCGGCGATGACGCCCCAGATGTTGCGCGATTCCTCCGCCTCGTCCCGGTCGTCCTCGGCGAGGCCGCACACCGCCCCGCGCTTCAGCGCATGGCCGAACAGCAGGAAATACAGCCAGCTCAGGAAGGCGAAGCCGATCCCGTAGATGGTGTAGATGAAACGCAGGTGGTCGAAGCTGTCGATCAGGCCCGCGCCTGGCAGATAGCCGCGCGAGAAATAGTTCATCCCCGCCTCGGTCAGCAGGCGCAGGGGGAAGACATAGATCAGGATGGTGAAGACGATGGCCAGGCTGATGGTCGCGGACCAGCTGTCCCGGATCGGTGACAGGCGCCCGAAATTGCGGTGCCCCAGCCAGAACATCACCACCAGACCGAAGCCGGCGGCGAAGGCCGGGATGCGGCCCATGGCCCGCACCAGATCGCCGAAGTCGTTCAGCGGCTCGGCCCCGGCGATGATCAGCAGCGACACGGCGAAGGCGAAGGAGGCGTCAACGAAGGCGTCCAGCCGCTGGGTCTCCACCGGCCTCACGGCGGCGCTGGTCTTGTCGAATTGCGTCATTCAGCCCGTCCCAGCCCTCGGATGACAAAGGTTGGATCAGCCGGGCGTTCGGAGCAATGCCCCGAACCTGACGGGTTCGGTTCAGGCGGGAACGTAGGTCAGCCGCACCACGTCGCCGATCCGGTCGTGACCCGTCAGGCGCAGCGGCGGCCGGGGACCGGCGAAATAGGGCGCGCCGTGACCCAGCACGACCGGATGCAGATAGATGCGGTATTCGTCGATCAGCCCGAGCTCGGTGACACCCCGCGCCAGGTTGGGGCCGGCGATCTCGATCTCGCCCTCATGCTCCGCCTTCAGCGCGCGGATCGCGCCCTCGAGGTCGTCTCCGACAAGCGTGGCGTTGGGGCCGACGGACTTCAGCGTGCGGGAGGCGACCCATTTCGGCTGCTTCCGCCATGCCGCCGCAAAGGCGCGCTCGTCGGCGCCCCATTCGGGTTGCTCGTCGTCCCAGTAGCGCATGATCTCATACATCCGTCGGCCGTAGAGGCTGCCCGTCTGGCCCTCGGCCTCCTTGATGAAGTGGCGGAACAGCACGGGGTCCGGCGCGAACTCCGTGTGATCGACGTAGCCGTCCAGGGACTGGTTCATTCCGAACACGAGCTTGGCCATGCCGCTTCCTCTCCTCGCCAGACGAAATCCAAGCCGCACGGCACGCAGAAAGCAAGAAAGGGTTCGACTGGAGCGGGCGAAGAGATTCGAACTCTCGACCCCAACCCTTGGCAAACTCGGCGGCCCATGGCGCCAAAAGCAAAAAAGCCCGGCCGAAGCCGAGCTCTTTAGGGTTTCGACTGGAGCGGGCGAAGAGATTCGAACTCTCGACCCCAACCTTGGCAAG
>JAZKHQ010000054.1:0-10333 GCA_040385285.1 Pseudomonadota bacterium | reverse complement strand
AGCATCCGAATGACGCCGATCACCACCACCGAGGTGCTGCGCGAGTTCTGCGCCCTCCTCGCCAACCAGCCCTTCATCACGGTCGACACCGAGTTCATGCGGGAGACGACCTATTGGCCGAAGCTGTGCCTGATCCAGGCCGCCTCGCCGACGGACGCCGCGATCATCGATCCGCTGGCCGAGGGGCTCGATATGACGCCCTTCCTGGACCTGATGCGCGACGAATCGATCCTGAAGGTGTTCCACGCCGCCCGTCAGGACGTGGAGATCTTCGTGAAGCTGGGCGCCATGCCCAAGCCGATGTTCGACACCCAGGTGGCCGCCATGGCCGCCGGCTTCGGCGATCAGGTGTCGTACGAGGCGCTGGTGCGTCAGATGCTGCGTCAGGAAGTCGACAAGGGCAGCCGCTTCACCGACTGGGCGCGCCGGCCGCTGTCGGAGGCTCAACTGGTCTATGCGCTGGGCGACGTGACCCATCTGGCGGCGCTGTATCCCAAGCTGCGCGACCGCTTGCAGAAGGACGGGCGGCTGGACTGGGTGATGGCCGAGATGGGCGACCTGACCGACCCCGCCCTCTATGACACTGATCCGGAAAAGGCCTGGAAGCGGCTGAAACCGAAGAAGTTCTCGGCCAAATACCTCGCCGCCTTCGTCGCCACCGCCCGCTGGCGCGAGCGCGCGGCGCAGGAGCGCGACCAGCCGCGTGGCCGCATCCTGAAGGACGAGGCCATCGACGAGATCGCGGCCCAGGCCCCGACCAGCCCGGAAGCCTTCAACCAGCTGCGCTCCGTGCCCAAGGGCTTCGGCGGCTCACGCCTCGGCATCGAACTGTCGGCCGAGCTGAAGCGCGTGCTGGAGGATCCGGAGGCCCACGCGCCCAAGCTGGAGCGCCCGTCGCACAACCAGCCGGCCCCGCCGTCGGTGGTCGAGCTGCTGAAGGTGCTGCTGAAGGCCAAGAGCGACAACGCCGGCGTGGCGACCAAGCTGATCGCCAATGTCGCCGACCTGGAGAAGATCGCGCTGGACGACGAGGCCGACATCGACGCCCTGAAGGGCTGGCGCCGACAGCTGTTCGGCGAGGACGCGCTGAAGCTCAAGCGCGGCGAGATCGCGCTGGTGCTGAACGGGGCGCGGGTCGAGGTGGTGGAGATCGAGGCTGACTAGGCAGCCGCCGCCGGCTGCCACAGCTCGATCTGGTTGCCTTCGGGGTCGCTGATGCGGGCGAAGCGGCCCACCTCGGGCATGGCGTCCCATTCGGGCTTGGTGATCACCTCGATGCCGGCGGCCTTGAGGCTGGCCATCAGGCCGTCGAGGTCGTCGACGCGGAAGTTGATCATCCACTGCTTTTCAGCGGGGAAGTAATCGCTGTCGGCCTTGAACGGCGAGAACACCGTTGGCCCCGCCTGCTGGTTCCAGATCCAGACGCCCTCGGGCGCGCCGACGCCGAGGTGTTCCAGATACCAGGCCGCCTGGGCCTTCGGATCCTTGCAGCGGAAGAAGAGCCCGCCGATACCGGTCACCGCCATGTCATGTCCCTCCTGAAGTGGACTCAGACTGCCTCGGCGCCGCGGCCCATGTCGAGCTTCAATCCCATGGCGTCGGCCAGGGCCTTGGCCCGCCGCCGCGACTGTTCGCCCAGCAACAGGTCGGCGTAGCCCGACGCCGCGCCGAGCTTCAGCGTTCCGCCTTCGACGCGGGCCCAGGCGTTGGCCAGCAGATGCGCCGAGCGGCCTGACAGGTCGCAGCCCAGCCGGATCGCCAGCCCCAGCACCCGCGCCGCGCTGCGTTGATCCTCGTCCAGCAGGCGCGTGACCGTGTCCGGCTCCGGCGTCGCCGCGCCGCCGCCATAGCGGGCGTTCAGGGCGCTGGCCAGGAAGGCGCGCTCGGCGTGGGTCTGGCCCGGGATCGGCGCGCGCAGCACCTGATCGAACACCAGCTCCACCCGATGGTCCGGGTGCAGTCGCGCGCCGAGATCGGCGAATTTGCAGGCGGCGGCGGCCAGCACCGCGTCGCGCTCACGTCCGAAGGCCGGGGGCAGGGCGTCGGTGACCGGCGTGATCCAGGCGGTCAGCGCGCCTGCCAGCGTGGGCGACACGCCTTGCCGGGAGCCGAGGGCGCCCGCGCCGGCCAGCAGAGGGTCCTGACGCACCTCTTCCCCGTCCAGCGCCTCGAACAGCAGGCCTTCGCGCACGCCCCAGGCCGAGAAGCTGACCCGTTTGAGCGCCAGCCGGTCGATCAGTCCTTCAAGCACCAGGGCGGCGTAGGGCAGGGTCTCGGCGCGCTTCCTGCTGACGCCCGGCATCTTGTCCAGCGACTGCTTCGACTGGCGCGCCACGAAGCCGGCGACGTCGCGGGCGTCCGCCGCCGACATCGCATACTGATGCACGATCTTCAGCGGATAGTCCGACATGGCCATGTGCAGCTGCGCCAGACTGCGCCAGGCGCCGCCGACGGCGTGCAGGGTGTCGCTCCTGTAGGTGTCCGACAGAGGCTTCAGCCGCTTGCCGATGACGCCGCGCAGCCTGTCGGCTTCGAACCCCTTGGGATCCGCCAGCGAAAACGGACCGAGCGGCAGGGTGACGCCGTCCGCCACCCCCTCGTCGCCGATGCGCGTCAGCTCCATGCTGGCCCCGCCCATGTCGGCGGCCACGCCCCGTGCGCCGGGCGCGCCGGCCAGCACGCCCAGCGCCGAATACCGCGCCTCTTCCTCGCCCGACAGGACGCGCACGATCAGGCCGGTCTCGGCGGCGACCGTGTCGCAGAAGGTCTGGCCGTCCTCAGCGTCGCGTACGGCGGCCGTGGCGGCGACGAAGGTGCGTTCGGGCCTCACGCCCTCGATCACCGCGGCGAAGCGTTTCAGGGCGAGGAGCGCCGCCGCCGCGCCCTCGGGCGACAGATGGCCCGTGGCGGCCAGATCGCGGCCCAGCCCCGCGAGCACCTTCTCGTTGAGCACGGTCCAGACGGCGCGGCCCTCGAGCCGATAGAGGACCAGACGCACCGAGTTGGAGCCGATGTCGATGACCGCGATCTCCCGCGGCGGGGCGACGTCCGTCACTTGCGCGGTCGTTCGTAGCGCAGGGCGCGGGGCAGGGTCTTCACCTTGCGGCCCCGGCCCGACAGGCTGGGGTTGGTCATGAAGTATTTGTGGGCCGAGAACGGATGCTCCGGGTCCGCCGGGGCGACCCGCTGATAGCGGCCGTCGGAGTCCAGCACCCAGCTCTGGGCGTCGTCCAGAAGGCTGGCGACCATGATCTGGTCCAGCACCTGGTCGTGGACGGTGGCGTTCAGCACCGGCGTCATCAGCTCGACCCGCCGGTCGAGGTTGCGCGGCATCCAGTCGGCCGACGAGATGTAGAGTTTCGCCTTGTCGTGCGGCAGGTCGCGGCCGTTGGCGAAGGCGACGATGCGGCTGTGCTCAAGGAAGCGGCCGACGATCGACTTGACCCGGATATTCTCCGACAGGCCCTTCACCCCCGGACGCAGGCAGCAGATGCCTCGGATGACCAGCTCGATGCGCACGCCCCACTGGCTGGCGCGGTACAGGGCGTCGATGATCTCAGGATCGACCAGGGCGTTCATCTTGGCCCAGATGGCGGCGGGCTTGCCCTTGGCGGCGGCCGACATCTCCTTGCCGATCAGGCCCAGCAGCGTCGACTTCATGTTCAGCGGCGACACCACCAGCGCCTCAAGCTCGTCGGGCGCCGCATAGCCGGTGATGTAGTTGAACACCCGCCCGGCATCGCGGGCCAGCACGGGATCGCAGCTGAACAGCGACAGGTCGGTGTAAACCTTGGCCGTCACCGGATGATAATTGCCGGTGCCGAAGTGGCAGTAGGTCTTCAGTCCGTCGCCCTCGCGGCGCACGACGACGCTGAGCTTGGCGTGGGTTTTCCACTCCACGAAGCCGAACACGACGTGGACGCCGGCCCGCTCCATGGCCCGGGCCCAGCGCAGGTTGGCCTCCTCATCAAAGCGCGCCTTGATCTCGATCAGGGCGGTGACGTTCTTGCCGTTCTCGGCCGCCTCGATCAGGGCCGCGACGATGGGGCTGTCCTTGGACGTGCGGTACAGGGTCTGCTTGATGGCGATGACGTTGGGGTCGCGCGCGGCCTGACGCAGGAACTGCACCACCACGTCGAAGCTCTCGAACGGATGGTGGATCAGCAGGTCTTTCTCGCGCACCGCCGCGAAGATGTCGCCGCCGTTGTCGCGCACCCGCTCGGGGTAGCGGGGCTCGTAGCCGGGGAATTTCTGGTCCGGATGCCCCCCGGGGATCAGCTCCGACAGCTGGGCCAGACCCAGCATGCCGTCGACCAGCACCACGTCCTGCGGCTGGGCGTCCAGCTCATTGACGATGAAGGCGCGCAGGTCGGCGGGCATGGACGCCTCGATCTTGATGCGCACGACCGAGCCAAGGCGGCGCTGCTTCAGCGCCTCCTCGAACTCCATCACCAGATCCTCGGCCTCTTCCTCGATCTCGATGTCCGAATCGCGGATCAGGCGGAACACGCCGCGCTCCAGCACGTCGCAGCCGGGGAACAGGTGTTCGATGAACAGCAGCAGCACGCTTTCCAGCGTCACGAACCGCTTCAGCCCCTTCTTCGACCGGCCGTCGGTGGCCAGGGGCCAGAACCGCTTCACCTGGGTCGGCACGGGGACCAGGGCGTAGAGCAGCCGGTTGTCGCTGCGCCGGCGCAGCTTCAGCGCCAGCGAGAAGCCGAGGTTGGGCAGGAAGGGGAAGGGGTGGGCCGGGTCGATGGCCATCGGCGTCAGGATGGCGAACAACTGGCTCAGGAACTCGGGCTCCAGCCGTTCGCGCTCGGTGCGGGTGGTGCGGTCGCCGTCGACCACCTCGATGCCCGCCGCCGTCATGGCCCTGCGCAGCTTGCGCCAGCGCTTCTGCTGTTCGGCCATCAGGCTGCCTGCGGCTTCATTGACCCGTTGCAGCGCCTCGGCCGGACTCAGACCGTCGGGCGAAACCACCCGCACCCGCTCGCGCACCTGGCCCTTCAGGCCGGCCACCCGGGTCATGAAGAACTCATCCAGGTTGTTGGCCGAGATCGACAGGAACCGAACCCGCTCCAGCAGCGGGTGGTCGGGGTTGGCCGCCTCCTCCAGCACGCGGGCGTTGAAGGCCAGCCACGACAGCTCGCGGTTGAAGAACCGCTGCGGCGAGGCCATCAGCGCCTCGGACAGCTCCAGCTGCGGCGCACGCGAGGTCGGGACGTCCTCCAGGGCGGCGGCCTGGGACGCAGGGGTCTTTTCTCGGATCGCGGCGTCGTCGCTCATGAACCGGTTCTGGCGCGTGTGGGTGACCGCTGCAACCTCGTCGGCGCGATCAGTCGAACAGGGCGCCGTTTTCTTCCAGAACCTGCCGCGCCAGCGCGCGGGTCACGGGCCGGTGCAGGGCGTCCAGCCGATCCACGACCACCGCCGCCGCCTCGGCCGAACGATCGATGCGTTTGACCAGATAGTCGATGGCGTCGCGCGGCGCGGCGATGCTGCGCTCGGCGAAGCGGGCGGCGAGGATGGCGGCCATCACGGCGTCGTCCGGCGTCTCCAGCGGCACGGTGACGACGGCGTCGAGACGCGAGCGCAGGTCGGGCAGATCGACCTTCCACGCCGTCGGGGCCGAGCGTGAAACCAGCAGCAGGGCGCTGCCCGGGGCATGGGCCAGGTTGATGAGGTGGAACAGGGTCTCGTCGTCCGTGTCCTGGGCCCGGTCGAGCAGCACGGGCCGCCCCTCCAGCTCCAGCGGATCCGCCAGGGCGGCCTCGGCGCCGTCCAGCGGCAGAGCGCCGACCCGCTCGGCCCACGAGCGCGCAAGATGGCTCTTGCCGCTGCCGGCCGGGCCGCACAGGGCCAGGACGCCGCCGACCGCATTGGGCCAGCCCGCGAGCATCGCCTCGGCGGCCCGGTTGCAATCGGACACGACGAAGCCCGCCTCCGCCGCTGGCAGGTCGCGCTGCAGGGGCAGCCTCAGCTGGTTTTCAGGGTGCGGCGGCATGGGGGGGTTATAGCAGGCGCTGCGTCGAACGCAGACGTCCGCCGAACGCGGCCGTGCAAAGGTCCGACGGGGCTGTGGACGGCTTACTTATCGCGCCGGGCTTCATAGGCCGCGCGCTGTTCGTCCTGACCGGCGAGATCAGGCACGCCGACGGCGATGCGGGCCGCGTCAGGGATCAGGGCGCGGTTGTAGGGCCCCTGGGTCACGGGTCCGTCGTCATGGGGAATCTGGAACTGGGTGCCGTAAACTTGGGGCTGGCCGATGTTCTGGAGATATCGGTCCAGCGTCGCCGCCGCGATCCAAGCGGCGTCAGCGCGCCCCCTGGACACGGCCGTCACAGCCAGCGCATGGGCCAGCAGATAGTCGTCAGATGCTTCTCCGTGCTGAAATATGAAGGCGGCGTGGAAGAAGTCGTCGCCGGTGCGCACGCCGCCGGCGTCCAGCATCGCCCGCGTCTGCGCCCGCCGCTCCCGATCCTGACCCATGACGATGCTCCAGTCGGTGTTCGGCCCGTCGGCGCGAGCCGCCTGATCCGCGTCGAACAAGGCCTTGAGCTCGGCATTGGACGGCTCGGACGGCGTCAGGGCTGAGCCGCCATAGATTCGGTCGCCGCCCCAGTCGGTCAGCACGGTTGTGGCGTCATGGGGATGATGCAGGACCAGCGGCGTCATTGACGGGCCGCCCACAAAGCTGAACGCCAGCCGGTCGTCATCAATCCGGCGCACGACATATTCCCGTCGCGGGCCGGGCGCACCGGGCGGCTCAGCGACCAGCCGCAGCGTGTCGCCTTCGCGGGTCATCGTCAGGGTGTCGGTCCTCACCGGGCCGCTCACGCCATTCAGCCCGCCGGCCTGCGCCATCTGGATTGAGCCCGGGCGCGTGAGCGTGATCCGCCCGTCGGGGCCTTCGCCGATCTCGAGGCGCAGCACCGGCCGTCCCTCGACCGTCCAGACCCATGTTCCGTTCAGATCCGGAGGCGTCTGGGCATGACCGGGCGTCTCGCTGGCGACCAGCAGGGCCAGGGCGATGGCGAGAATGGCGGGGATCAGGCGCATGCGGCGGCTCCGGGCGTGTCCATACAGTCCAGATGGGACGGTTCGCGTCGGCCCGCAACAGCCTGCCGACCTTGACTTTCCGGGGCGATGATGCGCCCTTCCGCCCCTCCCGAATTGCGCCCCTCGCGGCCTGAAATCCAAGACGAACCGACCATGCACGCCTACCGATCCCACACCTGCGGCGCCCTCCGTTCGAGCGACGCGGGCGCCGATGTCCGCCTGTCGGGATGGGTTCACCGCAAGCGCGACCACGGCGGCCTGCTGTTCATCGACCTGCGCGACCACTACGGCCTGACCCAGCTGGTGCTGCACCCGGAGACGCCGGGCTTCGAGGCCGTGGAGCGCCTGCGCGCCGAGAGCGTGATCCGCGTGGACGGCGAGGTCGTGGCCCGCGACGCCTCGGTGATCAATGCAAGCCTCCCGACCGGCGAGATCGAGATCCGTGTCACCGGCGTCGAGGTTCTGTCCGAGGCCGCCGAACTGCCGCTGCCGGTCTTCGGCGAGCCGGAATATCCCGAGGAGCTGCGTCTCAAGCACCGCTACCTCGATCTGCGCCGCGAGACCCTGCACAAGAACATCGTCCTGCGCTCGAAGGTGATCTCCTCGATCCGCCGCCGCATGGTCGATCAGGGCTTCCTGGAGTACCAGACCCCGATCCTGACGGCCTCGAGTCCCGAGGGCGCGCGCGACTTCCTTGTGCCCAGCCGCCTGCACCCCGGCAAGTTCTACGCCCTGCCGCAGGCGCCGCAGCAGTTCAAGCAGCTGCTGATGGTCTCCGGCTTCGACCGTTACTTCCAGATCGCCCCCTGCTTCCGTGATGAGGACCTGCGTGCGGACCGCTCGCTGGAGTTCTATCAGCTCGACGTCGAGATGAGCTTCGTCACACAAGAGGATGTTTTCGCGGCGATCGAACCCGTCATGCACGGCGTGTTCGAGGAGTTCGCGGACGGCAAGCCGGTGTCGCCCATCGACGGCGACCAGACCTTCACCAACGACTTCGGCCAGACCCTCGCGCACAAGGGCTTCGAGCGCCTGACCTACGAACAGTCCATGAAGTGGTACGGCACCGACAAGCCGGACACCCGCAACCCGATCAGGATGCAGGACGTGTCCGATCACTTCCGCGACGGCGGGTTCGGCCTGTTCAACAAGATCCTCGCCGCTGACGAAAAGAACGCCGTCTGGGCCATCCCGGCGCCGACCGGCGGCAGCCGCGCCTTCTGCGACCGCATGAACAGCTGGGCGCAGGGCGAAGGCCAGCCGGGCCTCGGCTACATCTTCTGGTCGGACGACAATAACGCCTGGGGCGGCCCGATCGCCAAGAACCTGGGCGACGCCACCGACGCCCTGATGACGGCGCTGGGCCTGGGCAAGGGCGACGCCGCCTTCTTCGCCGCCGGCCTGCCGTCGGTGTTCGCCAAGTTCGCCGGGTCGGCTCGCACGCGCGTCGCGACGGAGCTGAAGCTGATCGACGAGAACCAGTTCAAATTCTGCTGGATCGTCGACTTCCCGATGTTCGAATGGTCCGAGGAAGAGAAGAAAGTCGACTTCAGCCACAACCCCTTCTCGATGCCGCAGGGCGGGCTGGAGGCGCTGGAGACGCAGGATCCGCTCACCATCCGCGCCTATCAGTACGACATCGTCTGCAACGGCTATGAGCTGTGCTCGGGCGCGATCCGGAACCACAAGGCCGAGATCATGCTCAAGGCCTTCGAGATCGCCGGCTATGACGCCTCGGTCGTCGAGGACCAGTTCGGCGGCATGCTGAACGCCTTCCGCTATGGCGCGCCGCCGCACGGGGGCCTGGCGCCGGGCATCGACCGCATCGTCATGCTGCTGGCCAACCAGACCGCCATCCGCGAGGTCATCGCCTTCCCGCTTAACCAGCAGGGCGAGGATTTGCTGATGAACGCCCCGACCGAGGCGGGCGAGCGCCAGCTGAAGGACGTGCACATCCGCATGGCGATGCCGCTCAAGGCCTAGCGATCAGGAAGTGGCGGCGGTTTAGTGCTCGCCGCCCGCCATCACGAAGTGACGGACCCGGGGCGGGGCCGGGGGCGCCGGCGGGGTCGGCGGTGAAATACGCACGGTGATGCCGCGGCAGGTGCGGGCTGTCAGGCCGCGCGGCAGGCGCGTGCTGCCATCGCCGCAGGCCCGGCCGACCTGTTCCTGGGTCAGGCCGCGGGCGCCGGTCAGGTCGGCGCCGCGCACATCGGTGCGGTTCATGCTGGCGCCGCTGAAGTCGGATCCCGCGAACTGGCCGCCCGACAGGCGCGAGCCGTCCAGGCTGGCGTCGCGGAACGAGGCCGAGCGGAAATCGCCGTTGGCCAGGTTCGAGGCGTTCAACGAGCTGTCGCTGAAGTTGGCCGACCGGGCGCTGACGTTGGCCAGGGTCACGCCGAACATCTCGGTGTCCGAGAGGTTCGAGCGCACCAGAACCGCGCCGTTCATGTTGGCGCCGCTGAAGTCCGTGTCCGACAGATCGACGCCGGCCATGTTGGCGCGCACGAATACGGCGCCGGTGGCGTCCATGCCGTTCATGTCGGCGCCGGTGAAGGTCGAGCCCGAGAAGTTGCTGCCCACCAGCTCCGCGCCCTGCAGGTCGGCGCGGGTGAAGTCGGAGTTGGAGAAGTTCGAGGTCACCAGCTCGGCGCCGCGCAGGTTGGCGCCGACGAAGGTGGCCGAGGTGAAGGTCGCGGCGGTGAAGGTGGCGCCCGACAGGTCGCGGCCCGACAGTTCGCAGCGGATGCACGATCCGCCCAGGGACATCGCGCGCTGGGTGTCGCGGTCCTGCCACCCGAACTGCGGGATGTCGCCGGCGAAGGCCGGGGCAGCCGCAACCGCCATGCCGAAAACGGCGAGGGCGGCCAACGGGGTGGAAAGGCGACGGTTCATGCGACGGACCTGTTTCACGCCCCTGTCATGCCGTCGCGCGCCCGGAAACCCTACTTAAATCGCGGTAAGGAAAAAGGTCTTCAGCAGGCGGGAATGTGCAGCGAGCCGGGCAGCACCGTCGCCTCGTCGCCGCAGGCGCGGTTCAACTGGCCTTGGGTCAGGCCGGTGGCGCGGCCGAGCTGGGCGCCTGACAGGTTGGTTCCGCTGAGCGTCGCGCCCGAGAAATTCGCGCCTTCGAGATAGGCTCCGACGAAGCTGGCGTTGGTCAGGTCCGCGCCGCGGAAGTTCGAGCTGGAGAACACCCCGCCGAACGCCTCCACGTCACGCAGGTCGGCGCGCGAGAAATTGGTGCGGTTCATGACGCTGAGGCTCAGGT
>JAZKHQ010000053.1:0-6551 GCA_040385285.1 Pseudomonadota bacterium | reverse complement strand
CGGCGTGGACGGAGCTGAACTTCTGCAGCGTCTTCATCTGCCGGAAGCGGAGCATCGCCCTTTCCCGTCGTCGGAAGGGCAGGTGTGAGTTCTCGACCCTGTTGTTGGCCCAGCGGCCGACCTCCTGCTTTTTCAGCGTTGCCGAGGTCCTTCATGGCGGCCTTGTAGGAGCGCAGGCCGTCGGTGGTGATGACCTTCGCCGGCCCATGGCGCTTCATCAGCTTCTTCATGAACTTCAGCGCAGCCGGCTTGTCCCGCGTCTTGCTGGCGAAGAATTCCAGCACCTCGCCCTCGTGGTCCACGGCCCGCCAGAGGTAGTGCATCTGGCCGTTGATATTGGCTACGCCGCCCTTCGGGTCACGTAGACCTCGTCCAGATGCCATCACCACCAGGCGGATCACCTCGGACGAGCTGTCGAAATAGCGGAACGGGTTGGTCGATTTGGCCATGCGGACGGCACTAGATCGTCTGCCTTACCGTGCTCCTACGTTTGGGCTGACAGAGCCGGCCGGAGAAGTCGTCGCGGGATAGCGAGTTCGGACTGCCGCCGCCGAAATGAACATGGGCGGCGCCGGCGTGCGGCGGTGTCGCGTCGGACCACAGGTCCAACTCTCTCGCGAGGTGACCGAGAAAGTCAGCGATCCGGTCATAGCCGTTCGGCACGCTGGTGTGGCAGCCGCAGTACCAGCATAGACGTTCGCAGAACGGAACATGGACGTAGATCGAGAGGGTGTCGGTCGGCTGGATTGCGCCCAGCCAGTCTCGTCAGGGCGTCATCGGGAGCCGGCTGGAAGGCGAGAGCGGTGGGATAGCTCGTATAGCGCGGCAGACTCCGCGAAGCATGGGCCAGTTGCCCTTCCGTCAGCGCCGTCATGTCAGTGCTGCCTCCGCCGCGGCGAGGTCTTCGGCGGTGTTGATGTTGATGAAGGAATCGCCCCCCTCGACGGGCCAGTCCACGACGGCGCAGCCGACGGCTTCGCCCAGTCCGCGGAGGGACAGTTGCCCCTCGCCCGCCCGTCGCACCAGCGTGGGCACAACGGCGGTCCGCCACAGGGCGCAGACCGGATGGAGCCGTCCGTCGCTCGCGGCGACGGCGACTCCGAGGTTTGGCGTCAAGGCCTGCTCCAGCCGATGATGCAGGTCGCCCGGCAGGAAGGGCATGTCGCAGGGCACGGTCAGGACCAGGTCGGCGCCGGCCTCCGCGGCCCAGGATAAGGCCGAGAGCAGGCCTGCCAGCGGCCCCTCGATACCCGGTGCATCCAGCACCACCGTCCCAGCGAAGCCGTCAACCTGTTCGGGGCTGCGCGCGACCAGGATGCAGGGGGCGGCCGTGCAGCTCGCGTGGGTCAAGGCATGATCCAGCAGGCGGGCTCCACCCAGCAGCCTGCGCGGCTTGTCGCCACCGATCCGCCGGCCGGCTCCGCCGGCGAGGATTGCCACCACCAGGCCCATTCAACGCACCCCGGGACGACGCGAAACCGGCGGGCGCGAGGCCGTACGGGGACCGGCACCCCGCGCGGGAAGTGGGGGTGGCGCAACCAGACGCCCGGCTGCGCCGACGTCGCTGACGGTCGTCTCCAGATCCCGGACCAGACCGTCGCGAATGGAATAGATCCAGCCATGGATCGACAACGGCTGGCCCCGGCGCCAGGCGTCGGTGACAAAAGGGTTGCGGGACAGGGACCGAACCTGGGCCAGGACGTTCTTTTCGCAGATGAAGTTGACCCGGGTCTCCGGGTCCTGGATGGCATCAAGATCGGTGTGATGGTCTTCGCAGAGGCGCTGGACCCGCTGCATCCAGTGATCGAGGATTCCGTGGCGCTGCCCGTCCAGAACGGCGCGCACGCCGCCGCACCCATAGTGGCCGCAGACGATGATGTGGCGCACCTTCAGCGTCTCCAGGGCGAACTGGAGCACCGCTAGCAGGTTCATGTCCTGGGCCGGGGCGAGATTGGCGACGTTGCGATGGACAAACAGTTCGCCGGGTTGAAGGCCGACGATCTCGTTGGCCGGGACCCGGCTGTCGGAACAACCGATCCACAGATAGTCCGGCGCCTGTTGTTCTGAGAGCCGGCGAAAATACCCGGGATCAAGCCGGGTCCGGGTGGCCGCCCAGTCCAGGTTGTTGCGAAGCAGGGCCTCGATCATGACGCCGCCTCATCGCCTTCAGGATCCAGCAGAACGCCGCGGCGGGCCGCCAGTCGGATGCTGAGCGATCTCAGGTCCGCGGCGGTCAGGCGAAGGCGGGCGATCGGCAGAACCACGGCGTTCTCCAGAGCGATGTGGCGGCGCTCATGCAAGGCAAAGTCCGTGAAAAGAAGTCGGCTCTCCCGATCCTGACCGGGAGCCCGGCCGTCAGCGAGGGCCCGTTCAAGCGCGGCGATGAGGGCGCGGGCCCGGTGAAGGTCATCGTGGTGCTCGGCCGACAGCGCCCCCAGAACCGAGTCCAATTCGTCGGCGGGCTGGCAGCGCCGCCGCAGCAGTGGAAACAGATCATCTTCCTCATCGATGACGTGCAGCGGCATGTCATGGCGCAAGAAGGCCAGTATCTCGTGGGCCTCGTCGCTCAGCAGGACCGTCGCGTTGCCGACCCGTTCAATCAATTGGCACAGCTGGCGATGACGATAGTGTTCCGCGAACAGCCAGTTGAGCGGTTCATGGATCAGTTCTGGCGGCAGCGGTTCGATCCCGGGACTCTGGCTCATCGGTCATTCGCTCTCTGCCCGGTCATCGGCCTAGAACCGATAGTCGAGGGCGGCCCAGACCTTGTCCCGGTCGGGGAAGGCGGGCGCAGCGCCGTCGAAATGAGCGCTCTTGAGTTCAACCGCCCAATGGCTGTCGAGCACCAGCCGCGCCGACAGATCGAGTTCCTGGCCGTAGCGCACGGAGCCGTCAGCATCGTGAACGTCGCGCCAGGAGGCGGTCAGAACGCCGCTTCGGCCCACGGGCGGATGAGCCACCGCATAGCTCGCCGTGACGGAGACGTCGCGGAGTCCGTCTCTGGGTGTGGTCAGAAAGACATCGGCCCAGCCCTGGAAGGCGTGCAGGGTCGCCAAGGGGGTCTGAAACGCCTGGACGCCATTTCCGTCGAGGCGCTCGAGGGCGAGGATCGCGGTGAAGGGACCGCGCTTCAGGCCCACCGAGACCAGCCCATAGTCCAGGTCGAACCGGGCGGGATTGGCCCCGTACTCGGACTGGCGGGCGTATTCGGCGCTGTAGAGGGCCGACCAATCCGGCGACAGATCGCGGCTTCCCTCCAGTCGTGCGCCCCAGGTCGCTGAGGACTGGGCGGCGGCGTTGCTGAAATCCAGCAGATAGCCATAGGCCGTCACCTTGCCCGCCGGGGTGGGAGCCTCGACATGGATGAGGTGACTGTCCGAGCGCCACTCGCCCACGGGACTGTCGTCGCCGAACACCCTATGGACCCGGTCGATCCAGGCATAGGTGACTGTGAGCGGCTCGAACGCACGGGTTGTCACCTTGACCGCATCGAAGGTCTGCTCGTTCTGGCGGAAGCCGACATTGCCGACGAACCGCGCTGTGTCGAGCACGATGCGTTGCCGACCCAGGACCACCTCTGTACCCGGCAGGCCGGTCCAGGCGACCTGTAGCCGGTTGAGCTCGAACGCCTCGGGATCGGCGACCACGGGATAGGTCGGGGGACCGTGGATAGTGTCGTTATAATTGTCGATGAGCGCGCCGACCGCCTCGCCCTCGACCAGCAGACGAAACCCGGACCGTTCCGGACTTTGCCAGCCGAGGCGGGCGCGCACGGTCAGCGCCAATGCGTCGTCGAGCCCGTCCTGGCTGACGCCCTCATAGCGCAGGCGGCTCTCGAACAGGATTTCGCCCGATCGAGTCGAGACGACGGCCGCACCCGGAGAAGGGAGCGGGGCGGAAGTCTGTGCGCTTGCCATGGCCGGTGCCGCCATCACAGCAAGCGACAGAAGGATCGTTTGACCGACGGTCGGCATCTCAATGTCTCCGAACGAGAGCGTAGGAGCGCCCCGGCGCTTTCAGTTTCGATTTCAGGATGGCCCGCACGCAGGCCAGCGCCGGATCGTCCGAGCCCTGGGCGGCCGAGATCAGGCGGGTCCAGCCCTGGTCGTCGGCACCCTGGATGAAGCCCGAAATTTCGCCCTGTACGAACTCGGCCAGACTGACTCCGGCCGTCGCGGCGGTCTGGCGAGCCTGGACGGCCAGCGCCGGGTCGGCTTCGTCCAGCCAAACCTCAAGTCGCGCGGTGACCGCGGCTTGGTCGTTCAGCAGGTCGCCCAGGGACAGAGCCCCGGGGGCGAGACCGCCGTCTTCGGTTACGCTGAGCGCCACGCCACATTCGCGGGCCTCGGCTGCGAGGCCGGAGACATAGCGGGCTGCGGCCGCGGTCCAAGCCCGGCTCTCAAGATGCAGGGCGATGCGGGGAAGGACATGTTCGAAAGGCAACCGGCGGCCCTCGATGCGACGGTCCAGCCGCAGGACATGCCAGCCGAAACGCGATCGCACAGGTTCGGACGCGGTCTCGCCGTCCTGCAACAGGTCCAATCCAGCCTCGACCTCGGTCGCGAGATCGCCGGGTGAAAGCTGTCCCAGGGAGCCGCCGACGCCCTTGGAGGGGCAGTCCGAGAGCGTCTCCGCGAGGTCCGCAAACCGGTGCGGATGCCACGCCAGCTCGGCGATTGCCGCGCTGGCCGCGTCGCGCGCCGCCCGCCAGGCGGCTTCGTCGTCGCCCTTGGGTGCGAACAGAATATGGGAGGCCTGGGTCAGAGGCGGGGTGCGAAACCGTTCCGGCGCGCTGTCATAGACCCGCTGACATTCCGCCTCACCGGGCCGCTCGACCTCGATCTCGATGTCCAGCACGGCCCGGACCAGGGCTTCCTCCGGCGTCTCCTCGCGACCGTCCTCGTCCTGCTCCGCCCGCGGCGTCAGGCCGAGCTGGTGCGCCCGATCCAGCAACAGGGCCTTGATGGCCAGGGCATGGGCGGCCGCCATCCGCGCCGCTTCGGGGGTCGCGGCGGGGTGGTTCTGGGCCTCCTCGGCGACGAGGCGTTCGGGGAGTGCGACCCCGTCGATGACGATGACCGCGCTCATTGACCCAGGTCTCCGGCGCGACGAGCGACCGGCATCCGGCGCTTGCTGCGGACCAGCTGCCAGCCGCGGCGATTCAGGTACCAGACCGGGGCCGAAAGCATGTGAACCAGCCGCGTAAACGGGAAGATCAACATGATGGTCAGGCCGAGGGTCAGGTGCGCCTTGAAGATCCAGTGGACGTCGGCGACGAAGCCGGCGCTGGCCGGATTCAGGGTGAAGATTCCCTGGGCCCAGGTCATGAATTTGATCATCTCGTGGCCATCGAGATGGCCCAGCGACAGAGGAATGGTGGCGAGGCCGAGACACAGCTGGGCCAGCAGGATGGCCAGGATGGCGGTGTCGCCGAAGCTGGAGGTCTGGCGGATCCGTGGATCAAACAAGCGTCTGTGCAGCAGCAGGAGACCGCCAACGAGGCAGGCGGCGCCGGCCACGCCGCCGGCGACGATGGCCAGCATCTGTTTGAAACCATGGCTGACGCCGAGGAAGTCCCACACCGCGATCGGCGTGAGAAGTCCAACGAAATGGCCGGCGAAGATGGCGAGGATTCCGAGGTGGAACAGCACCGAGCCCAGCATCAACTGCTTGCGCCGCAGAAGCTGGGACGAGCCGGTGCGCCAGGTGAACTGCTCGCGGTCGAAGCGCAGCACCGAGCCGATCACCAGGACCGCCATGGCGATATAGGGATAGACCCCGAAGACAATGAAATTCAGGTCCATGTGACGATCCTCAGGCGGCCGCGCCGGCGCGGCGGCTCTTGTCGGGGGGCGGGGCGGCGTTCATGGCGGAGAGCATGGAGTCGGCTTTCGGACAGCCGGCGTCGGACGGACCGAAGGTGACGGCGGTCTCCTCCCAGGCCTTGTCCAGCGCCTCCAGATCGTCCGGGTTGTCATCGGGCTCCTGCATCAGGGCGGCGACAGCGTCGGAGTCGGGCACGGCGCCGGTCATGGCCGTCAACGCCCCGAACACGGCCCGGTAGGGGCTCTCGCGCTTGTGCAGCCGCTCGGTCAGGGCGGCGAGGACGTGCGCGCCCTCGCCGAGCAGGGAGGCGGCTTCCTCCTCCGGCAGGGTCGACAGGAAGTCGAGGAACACCGGCAGGTGATCGGGCAGTTCGGCGGCCGTCAGCTCCAGCCCGTAGGACCGGTACAGTTCGACCAGGGCCGCCATCGCCTGTCCACGGTCGCGGCTCTCTCCGTGAATGTGCTCATACAGGTTGAGCGACAGCGACCGGGTCCGGTCGAACAGGTGAACGAAGCCTTCCTGGAGGTCGAAGAGGTCCTCCCGTTCCAGCTTGCGGACCAGCTTTTCCAGCGCCCCCACGATCGGAGCGGGGACCATGCCTTCTGAGCGAATGGTGTCCATGATCGCCGGCGCCGCGGCCTGAACGTCGGCGGTCGGGTAGCTGAGGAGGAGCGCCAGGGCGCGATAGGTCAATGCCATGATCAGGCCACCTCTGCTGTCGGTTT
>JAZKHQ010000052.1:0-5432 GCA_040385285.1 Pseudomonadota bacterium | reverse complement strand
TGGTGTCGGTGACCGAGCGGACGCGCGAGATCGGCCTGCGCATGGCCATCGGCGCGCGCCGGTCCGATGTCCTGACCCAGTTCGCGCTGGAGTCGATCGCGTTGAGCCTGTTCGGCGGCCTGATCGGTCTGGCCATCGGGGTCGCGGGCGGCTTGCTGATGTCGAAGTTCGGCGACTGGCCGGCGGCCATTCCCGCCTGGGCCGCGCCGCTGGCCCTGGGCTTCTCGACCTTCGTCGGGGTGGTGTTCGGCGCCTATCCGGCCTGGCGCGCCGCGCAGCTGGACCCGATTGAGGCGCTAAGGCGCGAGTAGAGGCCCTCAACTCGCCACGGTTTCCCGTTCAGCTTCAGGCTCAAACGGGGCGGAGGGCGAATGCAACTGGCGATATCCGATCTGCGCCTGCCTGTGCGCTGGCGCCGCCCGGTGCTGATCGCCGTTTCGATCCTCGCCCACGTGGTGGTGCTGGGGGCCCTCGCTTCGCAGACCTTCCATCTTCAGGACGTGCGGAGCGAGCCATCGCTGGTCTGGCTCGACATCCAGCCCCGGCCCGTGCTGCCCGACGAAACGCCCCGTCCGCGCCCGGCCGCGGCGGCGGCGTCGGCGGCGCGGATCGAGGTCGCGTCGAACGTATCCGGCCGCGCATCGACCCTGCGCCGGGATGAGGACGAGGAGGACGAGGTTCCCAATCCTCACGTCGCGCCTTCCGTGCCCGGCGCCCCTGCGGGCGCGACCGAGGACCCGTGGCGCTACACCCCCGAAACCACGTCAGGCGCCGTCGCGCGGTCGCTGCGCAACAGCCCTGTCGGCTGCGACATGCGCGCCGGCCGGATGAGCGCGGCCGAGCAGCAGCTGTGCGACGACCGCTTCAACGAGCGCGCGGGCCGGGCCCGCCCGATCAGCGGCACCGACAATCCCGAACGCGACGCCCGCTTCGCCCGCGAGGGCGCGGCCGCGCTGGACAGCTATGAGCGCCGGCGCCGCCCACTGTCCGGCGGCACAGGCGTGGTCGGCCCCGGCGACTGCCCCGGATCCAACTTCGGCGCGGGCTGCGCGGGATCGCACATCGATCCGTCGCTTCAGCCGGATTCGGCCCGGAACATCCGCACACCCCAGCGCGACGGGCCGCGCTGACTATCCGGCGGTCCAGCCGCCATCGACCATCACCGAACTGCCCGTCATCAGGCTGGAGGCGTCCGAGGCCAGCAGCAGCAGCGGCCCCGTCAGCTCGTCCATCCGGCCCAGCCGCCCCAGCTTGATCCGGCTGAGCACGTGCTCGCGCGTGCCGGGCATGTCGAGGATCGGCCGCGTCAGCGCCGTGTCGATGAAGGTCGGGCAGATCGTGTTCACCCGGATGCCCTGCGCCGCCAGATCGATGGCCATGCAGCGCGTCATCCCCTCCAGCCCCCATTTCGAGGCGCTGTAGAGCGAACGGCCAGCCCCGCCCACATGGCCCATCTGCGACGAGACATTGATTATCGAACCGGGCTTCTTCGCCTCCAGCAGCCCCCTGGCCACCGCCTGGGCCACGAACAGCGCGGCCTTGAGGTTCAGGGTCAGCACGGCGTCGTAGTCTTCCTCCGTCACCTCGGTGATGGTGCGGATGCGGTTGGCGCCGGCGTTGTTCAGCAGGATGTCGAACGGCCCGCGCGCCGCGATCTCGCGGCCGACCGCGTCCGTATCGGTGACATCCAGGGTGAAGGCGTCGGCCTGAAAGCCCGCCTCGCGGATGTCCTGCGCCACCGCCTCGACCTCGTCGGCGGTGCGGGCGCACAGGGTCACCTGCGCCCCCGCCTGGGCGAAGACCCACGCCCCCGCCGCGCCGATGCCTCGCCCGCCGCCGGTGACCAGCGCGCGCTTGCCGTCCAGGCGGAACGAGGGAAGGTCGGGGGTCAGCGTCATGGTCGATCTCCAGTGCCGACCGCCACGATACTCACCCGCGAGTGAATGAAAAGCCCGCCCGCGCTCAAGCGCGAGCGCCCGCGGCGCGAGCGATAGCGCAAGGAACATGCGCTCAAGCAGCGAGCGCCCGCGGCGCGAGCGATAGCGCAAGAAAAAGGACCGCCGGATTGCTCCGGCGGCCCTCATTCATTCCGTCATCGCGGGCGATCAGCCCTCGACGTGCTCCAGCTCCGCGGCCAGATCGGCCGGCAGGGGCTCGACCGCCGCTTCGCGCGTGGACGTCAGTTCGGCGTCCCGCTCGTTGGCGATCTTCTGCAGGGCGCGGAGGTAGGCGCCGGTGCCCGCCGGGATCAGCCGGCCGACGATGACGTTCTCCTTCAGGCCTTCCAGCGTATCGACCTTGCCGTTGACCGAGGCGTCGGTGAGGACGCGGGTGGTCTCCTGGAACGACGCCGCCGAGATGAAGCTGCGGGTCTGCAGCGACGCCTTGGTGATGCCCAGCAGGACCGGCTGCGTGGTGGCGATGCGGCCGCCGCGCTTCTCGACCTTGGCGTTCTCGAGCACGGCTTCGGCGACTTCGACGGTGTCGCCGCGGATCAGGGTGGTCTCACCCGAATCCAGGACTTCGACCTTCTGCAGCATCTGGCGGACGATCACCTCAATGTGCTTGTCGTTGATCGGCACGCCCTGCAGTCGATAGACCTCCTGCACTTCGTTCACCAGATACTCGGCCAGCGCCTCGACGCCCTGGATGCGCAGCAGGTCGTGCGGATCCGGGTTGCCGTCGATGATGTAGTCGCCCTTGTTGATCAGATCGCCGTCGTGGACGGAGATGTGCTTGCCCTTGGGGATCAGGAACTCGACCGCATCGCCCTGCACGCCGTCCGCATCCGGCTCAGGCGTGATCTTGATGCGGCGCTTGTTCTTGTAGTCGCGTCCGAATTCGACGCGGCCGTCCATCTCGGCGATGACCGCGCAGTCCTTGGGACGACGGGCTTCGAACAGCTCGGCCACCCGCGGCAGACCGCCGGTGATGTCGCGCGTCTTGGCGCCTTCGGTCGGGACGCGGGCGATGATCTCGCCCGGCTTGACCACGTCGCCGTTGGACACCGACAGAACGGCGCCCACCGGCAGCAGGTACCGGGCGTCAGAGCCCGAGGCCAGCTTGGCGTAGGCTTCGCCCGAGGTGATGCCCATGGCCGGACGCAGGTCCGCTCCACGCGGGCTGGCGCGCCAGTCGCTGACGACGCGCTGGGCGATGCCCGTCGCTTCGTCGGTTTCCTCGCGGACCGACAGGCCTTCGACCAGATCCTCGAACCGGATCGTGCCGCCGACTTCCGTCAGGATGGGCGAGGTGTAGGGGTCCCACTCGGCCAGACGCTGGCTGCGCTTGACCTCGGCCCCTTCGGTGACCCGCAGGCGGGCGCCGTAGGGGATCTTGTGGCTTTCGCGATCCTTGCCGTCGACCAGGATGGTCACCAGCACGTTGCGGCTCATGGCCACCAGATCGCCGTGCGCCGCCTTGACGGTCGGGCCGGTGATCTTGACGGTCCCGGGGTTGGTCGCCTCGTAGAACGAGGTCTCCGCCACCTGGGCCGTGCCGCCGATGTGGAAGGTGCGCATGGTCAGCTGGGTGCCCGGCTCGCCGATCGACTGGGCGGCGATGACGCCTACCGCTTCGCCGATGTTGACGTTGGTGCCGCGCGCCAGGTCACGCCCGTAGCAGTAGGCGCAGATGCCGGCTTCCGCCTCGCAGGTCAGGGCCGAACGGACCTTGATGGCCTGCACGCCGGCGTTGTCGATGACCTCGACTTCTTCTTCCTGCAGGTAGGTGTCGGCGGGGAACAGGACGGTGTCGCCGCCCGGCTCCTTGATGTCCTCAGCCGCGTAACGGCCGAGCACGCGTTGACCCAGCGAAACCAGCACGTCGCCGCCTTCGACGACGGCGCGCAGGGTGATGCCCCGCGTCGAGCCGCAGTCGTCCTCGGTGACGATCGAGTCCTGCGCCACGTCCACCAGACGGCGGGTCAGGTAACCCGAGTTGGCGGTCTTCAGCGCGGTGTCGGCCAGACCCTTGCGCGCGCCGTGGGTGGAGTTGAAGTACTCAAGGACGGTCAGGCCTTCCTTGAAGTTCGACACGATCGGCGTCTCGATGATCTCGCCGGACGGCTTGGCCATCAGGCCGCGCATCCCGCCGAGCTGCTTCATCTGGGCCTGCGAACCGCGGGCGCCGGAGTTGGCCATCATGTAGACCGAGTTGATCTCGGCCGTACGACCCGAGGCCAGGACGCGCGGTTGCGCGATCTCGCCCATCATCTCGTCGGCGACCCGGTCCGTGGCCTTGGCCCAGGCGTCGACGACCTTGTTGTACTTCTCGCCCTTGGTGATCAGGCCGTCGGCGTACTGCTGCTCGTATTCCTCGACCAGCTTGCGGGTCTCGGCGACCAGCGCTTCCTTCTTCTTCGGAATGACGATGTCGTCCTTGCCGAACGAGATGCCCGCCTTGGCGGCCTCGCGGAAGCCCAGGCCCATCATCTGGTCGGCGAAGATGACCGTCGCCTTCTGACCGCAGTGGCGATAGACCTGATCGATCAGGTTGCCGATTTCCTTCTTGGTCAGGTTCTTCTCGAGCAGGCGGTAGCCGACGTTCGCGTTCTGCGGCAGCAGGGCGCCCAGCTTCATCCGGCCCGGGGTCGTGTCGATCACCTTGGTGATCAGCTCGCCGGCGGCGTCCATCTCGGTCCAGCGGGCCTTGATGCGGGTGTGCAGGGTGACCACGCCGGCGTCCAGCGCGGCGTCGATTTCGCCGACGTTGGCGAACAGCTTGCCCTCGCCCTTCTCGCCTTCCTTGACCAGCGACAGGTAGTACAGGCCCAGGACGATGTCCTGCGACGGCACGATGATCGGCTTGCCGTTGGCGGGCGACAGGATGTTGTTGGTCGACATCATCAGCACGCGGGCTTCAAGCTGGGCTTCCAGCGAGAGCGGCACGTGGACGGCCATCTGGTCGCCGTCGAAGTCGGCGTTGAAGGCGGCGCAGACCAGCGGGTGCAGCTGGATGGCCTTGCCCTCGATCAGCTTCGGCTCGAACGCCTGGATGCCCAGACGGTGAAGCGTCGGCGCGCGGTTCAACAGAACCGGGTGCTCGCGGATGACCTCTTCCAGGATGTCCCAGACCTGCGGTTGCTCACGCTCGACCATCCTCTTGGACTGCTTGACGGTGCCCGACAGGCCCTTGGCGTCCAGGCGCGCGTAGATGAACGGCTTGAACAGCTCCAGCGCCATCTTCTTGGGCAGGCCGCACTCGTGCAGCTTCAGCTCGGGGCCGACCACGATGACCGAACGGCCCGAGTAGTCGACGCGCTTGCCCAGAAGGTTCTGGCGGAAGCGGCCCTGCTTGCCCTTCAGCATGTCGGCCAGCGACTTCAGCGGACGCTTGTTGGCGCCCGTGATGACGCGACCGCGACGGCCGTTGTCGAACAGGGCGTCGACCGATTCCTGCAGCATCCGCTTTTCGTTGCGGATGATGATGTC
>JAZKHQ010000051.1:0-18052 GCA_040385285.1 Pseudomonadota bacterium | reverse complement strand
CAGCCGAATGACCACGATCAGGACAGTCGCCATCATCGGCGCGGGCCAGATGGGCGCAGGCATCGCCCAGACGGTGGCGCTGGGCGGCTATGACGTCGGCCTCTACGATCGCGATCCGGCCCGGGTCGACGCCGCCCGCGCCGTCATCGCCGCCAGCCTGGCCCGCCACGTGGCGCGCGGCGGGATCGATCAGGCCGGAGCCGACAAGGCGCTGGGCCACATCAAGGCGCAAGGCTCTCTGGCCGAAGCCGGCAAAGCCGACCTGATCATCGAGGCGGCGATCGAGGACGAGGCGGTCAAGAAGGCCATCTTCGCCGAGCTGACGCCGCACCTGGCCGCCGGAACCCTGCTGGCGTCCAACACCTCGTCCATCTCCATCACCCGCCTGGCCTCGGCCAGCGACCGGCCCGAGCGCTTCATCGGCCTGCATTTCATGAAGCCGGCGCCGGCGATGAAGCTGGTCGAGATCGTGCGCGGCATCGCCACCTCGGCCGAGACCTTCGACGCCGCCGTGGCCTTCGCCGAGAGCCTGGGCAAGACCACCACCGAGTCCGAGGACTTCCCCGCCTTCATCGTCAACCGCATCCTGGTGCCGATGATCAACGAGGCGATCTTCACCCTGTACGAGGGGGTCGGCAACGTCGCTTCCATCGACCAGGCGCTGAAGCTGGGCGCCAACCATCCGATGGGGCCGCTGGAGCTGGCCGACTTCATGGGTCTGGACGTCGTCCTGGCCATCATGAACGTGCTCTACGACGGGCTGGCCGACAGCAAATACCGGCCCTGTCCGCTGCTGGTGAAATACGTCGAGGCCGGATGGCTGGGGCGCAAGTCGGGCCGCGGCTTCTATGATTACTCCGGCGAGACGCCGGCGCCCACGCGGTGAAGCGGCGCTTCGACACGGTGTCCGATCTGCCGGGCCAGCGCCCGGTCGTCTGGCGGCGGTCCGCCGCCGCCGTGCCGCTGGCGGTCGTCCTGGGCGCCGCCTGGCCGCCCCTGATCCTGACCCTGCCCGTGTGGCCCGCGACCAACTGGACGCCCGCCCTGGACATGGACTGGCGGCTGATCGTGCTGGCGCTCGGCTTTATCGCCGTGTCCGCCGGCGTGTGGGGGCTGACCAGGGAGCGCGAGCGCACCGGACGGCCCGAAACGCGGCTGGGCGTCATCTGGCGCTTCATGTTCTACGGCGGCCTTCTGGCGGGCGCGCTTGAGGGCGTGCTGGCGCTGCTGACCGCCATGCTCGGCTGGTTCAGCCCGGGAGGCGGCGTGGGCCAGGCCGTCGGTTTCACCGAGACGGCGCTCCTGATCTTCGGCGTGCTGGGCCTGCCGGTCGCCATCGTGGTGGGCGTCAGCTACGCCCTGTGGGCCGGGCTTTGTGTCGCCTTCATCGCCTTCATGCCGCGCCCGGCGTCGGTCCGCGACCGGCTGGGCCTGATGCGCGACGACGAAGACGCCGCCGGCGAACTCTAGGGCCAGTCCCTCAAATTTGCAGTTGCGGCCCGCCCCGTTCGCGGTCAATGTCCCCTCGACTGGAAAGGGGGCTTTACATGTCGGACAGCACCATCACGAGCGCGCTCGGGCCTGTGCAGGCCAAGGACCGCATCTTCACCCTGGACATGCTCCGGGGCTGGGCGATCCTGGGCATTCTGGCGGTCAATGCAGCGGCCTTCGCCTGGCCCGCAGCGCTGGAGATGAGCGAGGGTCTCGTCCCGCCCTATCCGCATGACGCCGGCAACATCCTCGGCCACTGGGTCATGGATGTCTTCTTCCAGGACAAGTTCCGCTCGCTGTTCTCCATGCTGTTCGGGGTGTCGATCTTCCTGATCGGCGGCGAACGCTCGGACGAGGCGCGAGGCAAGCTTTTGCGCAGCCGCCTGTTCTGGCTTGGGGTGTTCGGCCTGATCCACGGGCTCGCCTTCTGGTACGGCGACATCCTGCTGCACTATGCCTACACCGGCCTGATCGTGATGCTGTTCCGCTCGTGGTCGCCGAAGCGTCTGATCTGGACCGGGCTGTCGATCAACCTGGTCTTCGCCCTGGTGTCGGCGGCCATGATGATGATGCAGGCCATGTTCGCCGGCGAGGCGGCCGAGGCCGCCGCCCAGCAACAGGGCGGCAACCCCTTCGCCATGACCCAGGAAGGTCTCCAGGGCGTCATCGCCGCCTATCAGTCCGGCTGGCCCGGCGCCCAGATCGAGAACGCCAAGGCCTGGCTGATGCTTCAGACCGCCAGCCTGTTCCTGATCCCCGTCACCGGCGGCCTGATGATGCTGGGCCTCGGTCTGTTCAAGTCGGGCTTCCTGATCGGCAAGTCGCCGACCTGGGTCTATCTGCTGGTCTTCGCCGTGGGGGCGGCCAATCTGGCGGCGCTGGGCTGGTATGACTGGATGGACTTCAACGTCGCGCGTGATGCGACGCCGCCTTCGGGCGGACTGTCGGGCGTGGCTGGCAGCTTCGCCTGGGTCATCACCTTGGGCTATGTCAGCATGCTGATCCTGATGACGAAGTTCGGCCTGCGGTTCCTGACCGCGCGACTGGCGCCGGTGGGCCAGATGGCCTTCACCAACTACCTGACCCAGACCCTGATCATGACCAGCCTGTTCTACATGCCCTGGGGCCTGCACCTGTTCGGCGACCCCGAATGGGGCCCGGGCAAGCTGTGGATGGCGGTCGGCGGCATCTGGATCGCACAACTGATCTGGTCGCCGCTCTGGCTGTCCATGTTCCGGATGGGTCCGCTGGAGTGGCTGTGGCGTTGCCTGACCTACGGGCGGATGATTCCTCTTAAGAAGTAGGGCGCTATCGCTCGCCTCGCGGAGGCTCGCTGCTTGAGCGCGTGATGGCGCCTTGGCCGCTCGCTGCTTGAGCGCATGAGCGCCATGGCGTAAGCGCGCGGGATGACCGACGACGCTTCTCCCGAGCCCATACGCCCCGAAGCCCGCAGCCCGCGCGGGTTCGGCGACCGCCGCGGCCGCGACCTGATCGCCGAGCGCCGGCTGATCGAGCGGGTCTCGGCCGTCTATGAGCGCTGGGGCTTCGAGCCGCTGGAGACGCCTGCGTTCGAATACGTCGATGCGCTGGGCAAATTCCTGCCCGACACGGACCGTCCGAACGAAGGCGTCCTGGCGCTTCAGGACGACGACGACCAGTGGATCGCCCTGCGCTACGACCACACGGCGCCCCTGGCCCGCTATGCCGCCCAGACCTGGGAGACCCTGCCCAAGCCGTTCCGCCGCTATGCCTACGGCCCCGTCTGGCGCAACGAGAAGCCCGGCCCCGGCCGCTTCCGCGAGTTCGTACAGTGCGACGCCGACACCGTCGGCTCGGACCGGCCGGAGGCCGACGCCGAGATCATCGCCATGGCCGGCGAGGGCCTGCGCGCCGCCGGTCTGGAAGCCGGGCAGGCGGTCGTCCGCGTCTCGAACCGCAAGCTGTTCGACGGCCTGTTCGAGACCAGCGGCGTCATGGACACGGGCCAGCGCCTGACTGCGCTCCGAGCCGTGGACAAGTTCGACCGGCTGGGCTGGCAGGGCGTGCGCGATCTGCTGGGCGAGGGCCGCCTCGACGATTCCGGCGACTACACCAAGGGGGCGCAGCTGCCCGCCGGGGCGATCAAGGCGATCGGCCAGTTCCTGATGTTCCACCAGGCCGACGCCAGCCGGTCCGCCACCATCGACACGCTGGCCGACAGCGGCCTGCTGGGGGCCGTGGGCGGGCAGGCTCTCGCCGAGCTGTCCGCCATCGACCGGGCCCTGAGCGCCATGAAGGTCGGCGAGGACGCGGTGAAATTCGACCCCACCATCGTGCGCGGGCTGGAATACTACACCGGCGCCGTGTTCGAGGCCGAGCTGCTGCTCGACACCGTCGACGACAAGGGCCGGGCCGTGCGCTTCGGCTCCATCGGCGGCGGCGGCCGTTACGATGATCTTGTGGCGCGCTTCACCGGCCAGTCGGTGCCCGCGACCGGCTTCTCGTTCGGCGTTTCGCGCCTGGCCTCGGCGCTGAAGGCCGCGGGGCGGGGCGACCGTGACGTCACGCGCGGCCCGGTGGTGGTGATCGTCTTCTCCGACGACGACATGGGCGCCTATCTCGACGCCGTGGCCGAGCTGCGCAACGCCGGGGTGCCGACCGAGCTCTATCTCGGCCGGGCGGGCATGAAGGCGCAGATGAAATACGCCGACCGGCGCGGCGCCCCCGCCGCCGTCATCCTCGGTGGGGACGAGATCGCGGCGGGCACGGTGACCATCAAGGATCTGGATGCGGGGCGAGCGCTCGCCGCCGCCACCGCCGACAACGCCGCCTGGAAAAGCGAGCGTCCGGGCCAGGTCGTGGTCCCCCGCGCCGACCTCGTGGCCACTGTTCGCAGCATTATCGACACTTCGTCGAGAATCTGACACACGAGCGCGTGAGTTATCGACGTTCAGTCGGGGAACGCGCGGTTTTCGTCCGCCCTTTGATTGACTTGAACGGCCGCCTGGCGTCTTTTCAGGTCACTCGGGAAGCGCGGTTCGCCGCTGCAAACCGGAGGCGTTTCGGGGAGGAAACGTCCGCTCCGTAAGAGAGCGAAAGAAAGCCCGCTGCGATGTATCCCCCGCAGCGGGCTTTTTCTTGCGCGGCGCTCAGCTCGCCGGAATCAGCTCGATCAGGTCCAGATTCGACTCGTTCTGGGGCCAGGGGATGACCAGCCGCCAGCGGCGTGCGCCGATCCGCTCCAGCACGGCGACCAGATCGCGGTCGGGCAGCCGGCCGTAGGAGTTGGCGGGCGGCTCGGACGCCAGGGCCATTGAGCCGAGCATGACCATATGGCGGTCGTCCTCGGGGAACAGCAGGCCGGATGGACGCTGCGATCCCGTCTCCTTGGCGAACTTCAGGCCGTTGGGCGTCTGTTCGATGCGGCAGGCGAACCAGCCGTAGACGACATAGCCGAGACCCTCCTCGCCGCCCTGCGAACCCAGCTTCACCGTGCGGCAGCGATAGGCGCCGGGCGGGGGCGCGACGCCGCGCATCGCCGCGTCCGGGTCGATCAGGTCGCCGAGACTGTTCAGGTCGCCTGATCCGGTCTGGCGTCGCGCCTGTTGCAGGGCCAGATCCCAGGCGGCCTCGCGGCGGCTGTAGCGGTCGCGGTCGATGGAGGTGACGATCCCGCGCCAGTCGCGCAGCGCCGGACCGGTCTCGCCGGGCGGCGGCGGCGGCGGCGGGGCCGAGGCGCAGGCCGCCAGGGCCACGCCCGCCAGCAGGGCCGCGATCAGGGGACGACGGGACATCGGCGCTCCGGGCTTCACGAGGCGCACAGGGAGGCCCCGGATCGTGGCGCCGTCAAGGCGGCGGATGCGCTCACTCCCTAGCCGCGCTCGCCGGGCTCCTGGCGGTATTCCTGACGCGGGCGATGCGGCGGCTGGGCCGGGGGCGGCGCGGGCTCGTAGTGCGGCGGAGGCGGCCGATGGTCGCCGTCGCTGCGGTGGTCCGCTTCGCCGTCGTGGTCATACCCGTAGGGGCGCGAGCCGCCCTCGGACGAGCCGCAGCCGCAGCCGTAGGAGACCCAGCCGTCGGTCGGGGCGGGGTGGTAGCCGCCGCCGCGGTCCTGTTGCTCATGGCTGCGGCTGTCGCCGTAGCGGCCGCCGCGGTCCTCACGCGTCCAGGACGAGCCGCTCTCGCTGCGTTCCTCGTAATAGACTTCGTAGCTCTGGCTGTAGCCGCTTCCGCCGCCGCCATGGCTGTCGCAACTGCTCTGGCAGGGCGGGGGCGTTCCACCGCCGGGACAGCCGGCGTCGGGCCGCACAGCCGGGGCGTTGCGGTAGTCCCGGCCCATGCCGCGCACCGCATAGCCGAAGGGCGCGCTGGGCGGGGCGCCGCAACCGGCGGGCATCTCGGCGTAGACCGCGCCGCCGCCGTAGTAGCCGACGCCCGCGTCGCCGCCGTAGCCGCCGCCGGTGTAGACCACGCCGCCGCCGCCGCGATAGCCGCCGCCGCCCATGTCATAGCCGTGGGCGTTGATGTAACCGCCCGCGCTCGCATAGGCCGAGGCGCTCGCAGTGGCGTTGACGTTGATGTTCACATTGCCGCCGCCATGGCAGCAGGCCGGGGGCGGCGGGGCGGGCGGATGATGTCCGCCACCGCCGTGTCCGCCGCTGCGGGGATCGCCGGCCAGAGCCGGTCCCGCCATCAGAAGGCCGGCGCCGAGCGCCGCTGCAAGCCACTGTTTCACAGTCATCGCCTCCCTCAGCAACAGACCTTTCTAGGCCCGCTCACGTCCGACGCGCCGACGTTGCACCGCAGGGGGGAATGGCGACGCGCCGTTTCCCCCGAAAGGCGCGGTCAGCGGTCGTAAAGATAGACATCCGGACAGCCGCAGCCGTCGTAGTGATCGCCCCGATGCCGGTAGCTGTCGCGGCCGTAGCCGCGCGCGGTCGGCGGCCGGTCGTCCTGATAACCCCACTCGTCGCGATAGCCCTGACGCACCCGCTCGCGGCGCTGCCCGCCGTAGCGGTGGCCGCGGTCGCGGTCGCGGTAGGCGTAATCCTCGCGATACCGGCTGTAGCCGTAACCCTGACCGTAGCCGTCGTAGCGCCAGGCCGAGGGGTAGCCGCCGTAGCCGTAGTGGGCGTAGCCGTCGGCGTTCTCGCCGGTGCGGACATAGGCCTGGGTCTCGATCTCCGACAGTGGCGTGCCCGGTCCGGCGTAGCCCGGCGGATAGCCGTAGGGGCGACCATGGACCGGCTGGCCATAGGCGGCGACGCCCCAGACAGCGCGAGACGGCGGCGGAGCCGTCTGGGCCTGGGCCGCGCCCGCCGCCAACATGAGCAGGGCCGCCGCCCCGATGATCGCCGTCGCCCGCATTGGCCGCCTCCAGATCGTCAACGAAAGGTTAACGCAAAGCGGGGCCGTTCGTTCGAAAATTCAGAAGTCGACCGCGAGGCCCTTCTTCTCCCAGTCGCCGTAGCGGGTCGGCTCCGGTCCGCGAGGCCCGCCGTGCTCGACCGGAAGGGCCTGTCCGGCCTCGGCGGCGCGGCGTTCGGCGGCCTCCAGCAGGGCGCGGCGCGCAGCCTCGCTCAGGGGCTTTTCGGGCGTGGCGTGGGGCACGTCCGCGTTAAAGGCGGACGCCGTCTGGTCAGCGGGGGTGGGCTCATCGGTCACAGGGCGTCTCTCTTGAGGCCGGGCGGCCTGCCCCTCACATAATGGATCGACAGCGCGGCGCCACGCCGTCCTTACGATTGAGACCCCAAGAAGTGTCATGAACCACGCCAAGACCTTCATCCTGCTGGCCGCCCTGACCGCCCTGTTCATGGGGGTCGGCTATCTGATCGGCGGGGCCGCCGGAATGCTGATCGCCCTGGTCATCGCCGGCGGCATGAACCTGTTCAGCTACTGGAACGCCGACAAGATCGTGCTGAAGATGTATCGCGCCCAGCCGGTGGACGGGTCGCACCCGAACGCCGTGGTGCGGACCTATGTCGCCGATGTGCTGGAGATGGCGGACCGCGCGGGCCTGCCGCGCCCGGTGGTGGCCATCATCCCCAACGACCAGCCCAACGCCTTCGCCACCGGCCGCAATCCGGCCAACGCCGCCGTCTGCGCCACCACCGGCCTGCTGGACATGCTGACGCGCGAGGAGATCCGCGGCGTGATGGCGCACGAGTTGGCCCATGTGAAGAACCGCGACACCCTGACCATGACGGTCACGGCGACGGTGGCGGGGGCGATCTCGGCGCTGGCCAACTTCGCCATGTTCTTCGGCGGCGGCGAGGACCGCGAGCGGCCCGGCGGCTTTCTCGGCATGCTGGCCCTGATGATCCTCGCGCCCATGGCCGCCGGTCTGGTGCAGATGGCCATCAGCCGTTCGCGCGAATACGAGGCTGATCGCATCGGCGCCGAGATCGCCGATGATCCGAACGCCCTGGCCTCGGCGCTGGAGAAGATCGACGCCTACGCCCACCGCATCGTCAACGTCACCGCCGAGCGCAATCCGGCCTCGGGCCAGCTGTTCATCATCAACCCGCTGGCGGGGCGCGGGGCCGACAACCTGTTCTCGACCCACCCGGCGACGGGAAACCGCGTCCGCGCCCTGATGGAGCTGGGCGCGAAGATGGGGATGAGCCGCCGGGCGCCGTCCGTCACGGCGGCCCCTGCGGGCACCGGCGTGCCGGTGACGCCGAACGGTCCCTGGGGTTGAGTCCTGGGGGCTGAGCGGACAAAAGCCGCAATCTCTGTTATAAGCGCGGCCTCCATTCAGTTCAGGATCAAGCCCTTGAGCGTCACGCTCGACCTCTCGCGCGTCTCCACGCCCGCCGCCGCCGCACCGGTCAACCTGTCGGGTCTGACCCGCACGGGCCTGCGCCAGGCCCTGATCGACGCCGACATCTGCCCGCCGGAAAAGGCGAAGATGCGCGCCAGCCAGGTGTGGAGCTGGATCCACCACTACGGCGTCACCGACTTTTCGCGGATGACCAATGTCGCCCGGGATACGCAGGAAAAACTCGCCGCCGCCTTCACCCTCGCCCGGCCGGAGATCGTCGAGCGCCAGGTGTCCAAGGACGGCACCCGCAAGTGGCTGATCCGCACCGCCCCGGGCATCGAGATCGAGACGGTCTACATCCCCGACGTCGGCCGCGCCGGCGCCCTGTGCGTGTCGTCGCAGGTGGGCTGCACCCTGAACTGCACCTTCTGCCACACGGGGACGCAGAAGCTGGTCCGCAACCTGACCGCCGCCGAGATCGTGGCCCAGGTCCAGGTCGCCCGCGACGACCTGGACGAATGGCCGTCGCCCAAGGAAGACCGCCGCCTGTCGAACATCGTCTTCATGGGCATGGGCGAGCCGCTCTACAATCTGGACCACGTCGCCGACGCCATCGACATCATCAGCGACAACGAGGGCATCGCCCTGTCGCGGCGCCGGATCACGGTCTCGACCAGCGGCGTCGTCCCGCAACTGGACGCGCTGGGGACCCGGACCCAGGCCATGCTGGCGATCAGCCTGCACGCCACCAACGATGCGTTGCGCGACGTGCTGGTGCCGCTGAACAAGAAATACGACCTCGCCCAGCTGATGGCCGGCATCCGCGCATATCCCGGCATTTCCAACGCCCGCCGGGTGACGTTTGAATACGTCATGCTGAAAGGCGTCAATGACAGCCCCGAGGAAGCGCGCGCCCTGCTCAAGCTGATCGAAGGCATTCCATCAAAGGTGAACCTGATCCCGTTCAACCCCTGGCCCGGCACGGACTATGAGTGCTCGGACTGGAAGACGATCGAGCGGTTCGCGGCCATCCTGAACAAGGCCGGCTACGCCTCGCCGATCCGCACCCCGCGCGGCCGCGATATCCTCGCCGCCTGCGGCCAGCTGAAGTCCGAGAGCGAGAAGGTGCGGGCCTCGGCGCTGCGCAAGGCCGCGCAAGCCGCCTGATCTGGCCGCCTGAGCCGTTACATTCGGTCACCGAGTGTGGCGCCGCGGCGCTTGCGGAATGCGGCGCGAATGGGGCAAGGATTTCCGCATCCTTCCCCATCGGGCACCCATGGATTCCTCGACCCTCACCGACCTCCTCCAGAGCGCCGAAGTCCAGGCCTTCGCCAGCGGCTTTCCGGTCATGGTGCTGCATCTGGCGGTGACGCTGGGACTGATGCTGGCTGGGGCTGTCATCTATGCGCTGCTGACGCCGTGGAAAGAGATCGCCCTGATCCGCGAGGGCAACTCCGCCGCGGCCGTGGCCTTCGCCGGGGTTCTGATCGGCCTGGCCATTCCGCTGGCGGTCAGCCTGACGGTATCCACCTCGGTGCGCGACATCGCCATCTGGGGCGTGGCGACTGTCGTTTTGCAGCTGTTCGCCTTCCGCGTCGTGGACATGGTCCTGACCGGCCTGCCGCAGCGCATCCAGGACGGCGAGATTTCGGCCGCCGTGCTGCTGGTCGGGGCCAAGCTGGCCACCGCCCTGATTCTCGCCGCCGCGCTGACGGGCTGAGCCGATGAAGGTTCCGGACTGGCTGATCTACGGGAGCGCGATAGCCGCCGTAGTCGCCGGATCGCTTCTTCAGCGCGAGAACGCCGACGCGCCGCCCGCGCCGCCCCCGCCCGACGAGATCGAGGGGGCGCTGCTGGGACCGGTCACGCCGTTCGACCCGGCGGTGACTGTCAATGCGCCCGATACGCCGTTCCAGCCCGTCTCGGGCACCGCCTTCTCCATCGCCGCTGAGGGACGCTGGGTCACGGCGAAGCATGTGGTCGAGGGCTGCCGCCGTCCGGCCCTGGTGGTGGGCGGAGGCCGCGCCGTGGCCGCCGACGTGCGGCTGGCGCCCCGGGCCGACGTCGCCGTTCTGCTGACGCGCGGCGGGCCGTCCGCCGTGCCGGTGGCGGTGAACCAGCCCCTGCGCCGGGGCATGCGCGCCTATCACCCCGGCTTCCCGCAGGGCCGCGCGGGCGAAGTGACCTCACGCCTGCTGGGCCGCGAGACCTTGAAGGTGCGCGGACGCGGCGCGCATGACGAGCCGGTTCTGGCCTGGGCCGAGGTGGGGCGCACCATCGGTCTGGACGGCACCCTGTCGGGCCTGTCCGGCGCGCCGGCCCTGGACCGCATGGGCCGGGTCGTCGGCGTGACCATCGCCGAGGCGCCGCGCCGGGGCCGCATCTACACCACCGCGCCCGACACCTTCGGCCCCGCCATCCGGGGCATCCAGCGGGCGGACGAGCCGACCCTGACCGAGGTCTTCACCGTCGACAACTACGGCCGGCTGTCCGACGACCTGCGCCGCGATCTGCGGGTGGCGCAGGTCGTTTGTTTGTCAGCCTAGCGCAAGGTCGCGCTGTCGAGGTTGAGGGCGCTCAGAGGGATGACCTCGACGTTCGGGTATTTGGCCCTGAGCGCCTCGATGAACTGGGCCGCGTCGCCGACGATGACCAGGCTGGCCTCGGCGCCGGGCAGGTGGCGGGCGAAGGCGGCCTGGATCTGTTCCGGCGTGACGGCGCGGACATTGCTGGCATAGGCCGCCAGCTCGCTCATCGGCAGGTCATAGAGGGCGAGGTTGGCGACGAAGCCGCCGAGGCCGTCCACGGTCTCCAGCGAGCGGCCGAAGCCGCCCAGCATGACGGCGCGGCGCGGGCCCAGCTCGGCGTCGCTGATGCGCTCGGTCCCCATGCGGCCGATCTCGGACAGGATCAGGTCGGCCACGGCGGGCACGGCGTCGTTGCGGGTCTGGGCCGAAGCGGTGAAGACGCCCTCGTCGGCGCGGACGCCGAGGTTCGAGCCGGCGCCGTAGCTGAGGCCGCGCTTGATCCGCACCTCCTGGTTCAGGCGCGAGGAGTAGCCGCCGCCCAGCAGGGTGTTGCCCAGCGACAGGGGGAAGTAGTCGGCGTCGGTGCGGCTGACGCCACGAACGGCCGCGACCACCGCCGCCTGGCCGGCGCCCGGCTGGTCGATGACGACGACGCGCGGCGCGAGCACGGCGCCTGCGTAGCGATCATTCGCGGCATGGGCTGCAGTGGTCGCGGCTGACACTGCCGAGCCTTGCCAGTCTCCGAAGGCCTGCTGCGCCAGGGTGCGCGCCTGATCCGGCGTGATGGCGCCCGAGAAGGTCAGGACAGCATCTTCCGGCGAGAAGAACGCCTGATGGAACCCGACCACGTCCTCGCGGGTGATGCCCGGGATAGACGCCACCGTGCCGACGCCGGGCGCGCCATAGGGGGCGGCGCCGTAGATGACGCGGCCGACCGACTGCGAGGCGATCTGTCCGGGCTGGCTGAGGGCGACGCGCAGGCCGTCCAGCGTCTGGTCCTGCTGGCGCGCCAGTTCCTCGGCCGCGAAGGTCGGGTTGCGCACCACGTCGGCCATCAGGGCCAGGGTCTGCGGGAAGACGTTGGCGGGGGCGTTGGCGAAGACGTTGGTGAAGTCCACCCCGGCGCCGGCGCCGACATTGGCGCCCAGACCCTCGATCTCGGCGGCGATCTGGGGCGCGGTGCGGGTGGCGGTGCCTTGCGTCAGCAGGCCGGCGGTCATGGTGGCGAGGCCGGGCTTGGCGCCGTCATTGCGCGTGCCGGCGTCGAAGCTGAGGCGCGCCGAAACCAGCGGCACGCCGGTGGTCGGAGCGACCAGAACCCGCAGGCCGTTGGCGAGGCGGAAGTCAGCGATGGCCGGGGTCGCCAGCGTCCCTTCCGGACCGGCGGCGGGGATCGAGGCCCGCTGGCCTTCCGGCAGCAGGACGGTCGGCTCGCCCGCCGGCGCGAGGCTGGCGATGTGCACGGGCGCGTCGACGTCCTTGTTCTGCTCGGACGGCGGATGGGCCTCGTCGGCGGGCAGGTAGCGCATGGTGATCATGCGCTGCTCGGTCAGGTAGCGATTGGCCACGCGCTGGATGTCGGCGGGGGTCACGGCCTGAAGGGCGGCGACCTCGCGGTCGGCGGCGGCGGCGTCGCCGTCCCACATCAGGGCGAAGCCGAGGGCATTGGCGCGGTCGTCCACCCCCTCGCGGTTGCGCAGGATGTCGGCGATCAGCTCGTTTTTGGCTTCGGTCAGCTCGGCCTCGGTGACCGGTTCGTCGCGGAAGCGGGCCACCTCGGCGCGCAGGGCGGCGAGGCCCGTATCGACCGTCTCGCCCTCGGCCATGATGGCGTAGGCGGTGATGTTGCCGGCCTGCTGGGCGAAGTCGGGGCTGGACGAGGCCTGGGCCGCGATCTGCTTGTCATAGACCAGCGAGCGATACAGGCGGCTGCTTTCGCCGGTGGACAGGATGCCGTCCAGCACGGTCAGGGCGGCGCGGTCTTCATCCCCGTACGGCACCGTGCGCCAGGCCAGCATCGCCACGGGCAGCGGCACGTTGGCGCCGTAGAAGGTCGCCTCGCGCGGGCCGGTCGGCTCGGCCTCGACCACATGGTTGGCGGGCAGGGCGGTCGTCGGGTTGGTCAGGCCGCCGAAGTATTGATTGATCCAGCCGTCCAGCTGGGCCTGGTCGAAGTTGCCGGCCACGATCAGCACGGCATTGTCGGGCCGGTAGTAGGTGGCGTGGAAGCGGCGCACGTCCTCGATGGTGGCGGCGTTCAGCTCCTCGATCGAGCCGATGCCGGGGCGGCGGTAGGGGTGGTCCTCATAGATGGTCTGGGGCGCGAACAGGCCGAAGAAGCGGTTGTAGGGATTGGCCAGATAGCTCTGGCGGTATTCCTCCTTCACCACGTCGCGCTCGGAGGCGAAGACGTCGGCGTCCACGACCAGCGAGCCCATGCGGTCCGCCTCGGCGAAGATCAGCCGCTCCAGGTGATTGGCGGGCACCACCTCATAGTAGTTGGTGAAGTCGTCCCAGGTGGATGCGTTGTTGAACCCGCCCACGTCCTCGGTCAGGCGGTCGAAGGTCTCGGTCGGCAGGTTCTCGGTCGATTTGAACATCAGGTGTTCGAACAGGTGGGCGAAGCCCGAGCGGCCGGCGGGATCGTCCTTGGAGCCGACGCGGTACCAGACCTGGACCGTCACGTTGGAGGTCGAGGTGTCGCGCGAGCTGTAGACCTGAAGCCCGTTCGGCAGGGTGCGGTGGGCGAAGCCCAGCGGCGGCACCGCGACGCCCTGTTGCGCCGCGACGGGCGCCGTCGAGGCGACGGGGTCGGCCCAGGCGGGCGCGCCCGACAGAAGAGCGGCGACGGCGGCGGTGGCGATCAGGCGGGTCTTCATGGCGGCGTTCCTGCTGGGCCCGGACGGCGGGCCGCCCGACCCTATCAGGGCCGCAGGGGGACGCACCTTACGGTGCTGTAATGTCGGGGAAGCGGACTCATCGGACTTCGAAAAACACCGTCCGGACCGTCCGGACCGTCCGGATAAGTCGTTGAGCTTCGCGGGCGGTCGGGGCGAGCAAAGATCGGGAGGGCAGCATACGACCCTTTTCAGGAGCGTCAGATCGAAAGGCTCTCTGCGCAGCCAGAACACTGAATTTGCTATGTTTTTCTGGGCTGACTGTGTGCGGTCGCGGTCAGCGCCCGAAGACCTCCACGCCGATCTCGCCATCCGTGGTCAGCCAGGCGCGCTTCATGCCCTGACTGTTGAAGGGGGCGGCGATGTTCCCCTGCCGGTCCAGCGCGATCAGGCCGCCGTCGCCGCCAAGGTCGCCGATCTCGTCGATCACGGCGCGCGAGGCTTCCGCCAGAGACTGGCCCGCCGCGACGCGCCACGCCGTCTGGGCGCAGGCGGCGACGCGGATGAAATACTCGCCCTGACCGGTGCCGGAGACGGCGGCGTGGCCGTCTGCCCAGGTTCCGGCGGCGGGAATCGGGGTGTCGCCGACCCGGCCCGGCATCTTGCCGAACACCCCGGCGGTCGAGGTGGCCGCAGCGAGCCTACCCTCGCTGTCCAGCACACAGCAGCCGACGGTCCCGTGGCTGAGGGTTCCGGGCGGGTGGTTGTCCTCACCCTGTCCGGCCTGGGTGAACCAGGCGGCCGCGTCGCCGACAGGCTCCAGCCCTTGATCCAGCGCAAACAGGGCCGCGCCCTCGCCGGCCAGCATGACGTGGGGGGTGCGGTCCATCACCGCGCGGGCCGCCACGACCGGATTGCGGAAGCCCTGCAACGCCGCCACGGCGCCAGCCCGGCGGGTCGATCCGTCCATCAGGCTGGCATCCAGTTCATAGGCCCCGGCCAGGTTCGGCGAGGCGCCGCGCCCGGCGACATAGAGCCCTGAGTCCTCCAGCATCACCGTGGCCTCGACCACCACGTCCAGCGCCGACGCGCCGGCGTCCAGCCGCGCCTTCATGGCCTGCACGACCTCGCGCATGTGCACGACCTCGCGGTCGTAGTTGCGCTCGCGCCGCGCCCCGGCGCCGCCGTGCAGAATGAGGGCGGTTCGGCCCATGGTCGTCTCCCGGACTTGTTCGGCCTCTTGGCATCGGGCCGGCGCCTGCTTAGCCTCTCGCATTGGTCGGCGCCACGCCTTCCCCAACGGAAACACCCCATGCGCGCAGTTCTGTCCAAGGCCGTCGGCGGCCCTGAAACCCTGGTGGTCGAGGAGGTGCTGGATCCCACCCCGATGAAGGGCGAGGTGGTCATCGAGGTCCGGGCCGTGGGCGTCAACTTCCCCGACACCCTGATCATCGAGGACCGCTACCAGTTCAAGCCGCAGCGGCCCTTCTCGCCCGGCGGCGAAGTGGCGGGCGTGGTCGAGGCCGTGGGCGAGGGCGTGAAGACCGTCCGCAAGGGCGACCGCGTCATCGCCGTGCCCGGCTGGGGCGGCATGGTCGAGCGGCTGGCGGTCCGGGCCGAGACCCTGGTCCCCATCCCCGACGCCATGAGCTTCGAGGAGGCCGCGGGCCTCATCATGACCTACGGCACCAGCTACTACGCCCTGAAGGACCGGGCCGGGCTGAAGGCGGGCGAGACCCTGCTGGTGCTGGGCGCGGCCGGGGGCGTGGGCGCCGCCGCCGTCGAGCTGGGCAAGGCCATGGGCGCGCATGTGGTGGCCGCCGCATCCACCAACGACAAGGTTGAGTTCGCGCTGGAGCTGGGGGCCGACAACGGCCTGATCTATCCGACCGGACCGATGGACAAGGCGGCCCAGAAGGAACTGTCGGGTGAGCTGAAGCTGGCCTGCGGCCGCGACGGCGCTGACGTGGTCTATGACGCCGTGGGCGGCGACTATTGCGAGCCTGCGTTGCGCGCCATGGACTGGAACGGCCGCTATCTGGTGGTCGGCTTCCCCGCCGGCATCCCGGCCCTGCCGCTGAACCTGACGCTGCTGAAGTCGGTGTCGGTGATCGGGGTGTTCTGGGGCGCGGCGGTCATGCGCGATCCGGCGGCCCACGCCGCCAACATGGCCGACCTGATGGGGCTGTATGCGCAAGGGAAGATCAGGCCCCGCATCAGCCGCACCTTCCCCCTTGAGCGGGCGCATGAGGCGATCCAGGCGCTGGGCGACCGGACGGTGATGGGCAAGGTCGTCGTCACGGTGGACAGTTGATCCCGGACGCCGATCTGGAAGCGGCCCGCGCCCGTCTGGCGGCGACGGGGCGGGTGCGTTTGCCCAATTTCTTCAAGAAGGGGGGCGTCATCGAGGGGGTGGAGAGCGTCCACGCCGCCATGACTGATCCGGCGATGGTCTGGAACAGGGCCATCCGCAATCCCTACAACGCCGACGTGCCGGTGGCGGTGTTCGAATCCGAGCCGATAACCGAGCAGATGCGCCTGATCGGCATGGCGCATGAGGAGGCCACGGACGGCTTCCAATTCATCTATGACCGCCTGCGCCTCGGCCCCGCGCGGGCCATGGGGCTGAAGGCGCCCGAGGCGTTGTATGACCTGCACGACCTGTTGAACGGGCCCGCGTTCCTCGACCTCGCCCGGCGGCTGACCAGAGACGACCGCATCGCCTATGTCGACGCCCAGGCGACCCGCTACCTGCCCGGGCATTTCCTCAATGGCCACGACGACCGGCATGAGGGCGCGGGGCGGCTCTACGCCTATGTGCTGAACGTCTCGCCGGCCTGGCGGGCGGAGTGGGGCGGTCTGCTGATGTTCCAGGATGACTCGGGGGACGTGACCGAGACCTTCGTGCCCGCCGCCGGGACCCTGAACGTCTTCCGTGTGCCCCAGGCCCACGCCGTGTCGATGGTCGCGCCCTTCGCGGGGGCGCCGCGCTATTCCGTCACCGGCTGGTGGCGGACCGAGCCGCCGCCCCAGTCCGGAGCCTAGTCCTTCAGGCGCTTGAGCGCGGTCCTGGCCGCATCCTTGTGCCGCCGTTTGATGTTGGCGCCCAGGGTGGCCAGCAGCGCCGCGATCACCGCTGCGTCGTCGGTGAAGCCGATGCCGGCGAAGATGTCGGGAATGGCGTCCACCGGCAGGACGAAATAGGCCAGCGCGCCCAGCATGATCCCCTTGGCCGCTGTCGGCGTCTCCGGGTCGCGGGCGGCGTAGTAAACGCTCAGCACCTGGCCGGCGAAGGGGATCTTCGCCGCCGTGCGCCGGATCTTGGGCCAGAAGCCGCGCTGGACGCGTGTCTCGTTGACCTTCTGCACCGAGGGGACCAGCGCCTTGTCGGGGGCGATGGCGTCTTCAGGCCGGATGGGTTTGGCGTTTGCGGACATGACCGCTAAATCCCCGCGACATTCACTTCGTTCAATCCAACATAGGGGCTCCGGCCATGAAACTCGACGGTTCGATCGCGGCGGTGGTCACGGGCGGCGCCTCCGGTCTCGGCGAAGGCACGGCGCGGGCCCTGGCGGCCCGGGGCGTGAAGGTCGCCCTGTTCGACCTGAACGAGGAGGAGGGCCAGCGCATCGCCGCCGAGATCGGCGGGGTCTTCTGCAAGGTGGACGTGACCTCCGACGAGGACGTCGCCGCCGGTTTCGCCAGGGCCCGCGCCGCGCACGGCCAGGAGCGCCTGACCGTCAACTGCGCCGGCATCGCCACGGGCCAGAAGACCGTCAGCCGCAAAAAGGACACGGGCGAGATTCGCGCTCATGACATGGCGTCGTTCGAGCGCACCGTGCGCATCAACCTGTTCGGCACGTTCCGCGTCCTGTCGCAGTCGGCGGCGGGCATGGTGACGGCCGAGCCCATGGCGGACGGCGAGCGCGGCCTGATCGTCAATACGGCGTCGGTGGCGGCCCAGGACGGCCAGATCGGCCAGGCGGCCTATGCGGCGTCCAAGGGCGGCGTCTACGCCATGACCCTGCCCGCTGCGCGCGACCTGGCCCAGGAAGGCGTGCGGGTGAACACCATCCTGCCCGGCATCATGTGGACGCCGATGATGGCCGGCATGGACCAGAAGATTCAGGACGCCCTGGCCGCCGCCATCCCCTTCCCCAGCCGTCTCGGCACGCCCGCCGACTATGCCGCCCTAGCCCTGCACCTGGCCGAGAACGTCTACATCAACGGCGAATGCATCAGGTTGGACGGAGCCATCCGGCTCGCCCCGCGCTGAGCGCGGGGTGCGCTAACGCTCGGCTCGCGGAGCCTCGCTGCTTGAGCGCATTTGCGGAATCTTCCGCAAAGGGACTTGCGGGGTTCGCCAGCCCTCCGCTATAGGCCCCGCTCTCGATTGAGATGCGGGCGTAGCTCAGTGGTAGAGCACAACCTTGCCAAGGTTGGGGTCGAGAGTT